>CAZBDZ010000027.1:0-40336 GCA_964490785.1 uncultured Phycisphaeraceae bacterium | reverse complement strand
GCTGAGTACCAATCCAGCCGCGGAGGGCCTCGGAAGTGATCTTGCGATCGCCCTGTTGGGGGCCGTGCCGGGCACCTTGAGTGTGCGGCACAGATTCCCCGAAGGCGGCTCACCGGCGGCTGGGCTGATCTCAGTCCCGGCCATCGATATCCGCCTCGATATCGATGATGACGGCCGTGCCGAAGAGGCCGGGGGGCGCGGCGGGGCCGGCGAGCATCCAGGCCATGCCGAGAGGCGGGCAGAGGAATCGCACGGCGTTGCGGGCGAACGCCTGCGCGATGGTGATTCGATGTCCCGACGCGCTGACGACGCGGCAGCCGGTGATGGCCTTGCCGATGGACCGGCCGAGAGTTGCTTCGAGGATGCACGAGGTCAGGACCGCGACAGTCAAGGCAAGCGCAAGCGTGATAACGGGATCGCCGCCGGGGTCTCGCGGCATCTCGATCAACGCCGCGAGCAGAACATCGCGTCCCCAGGCGGCGACGGCCCAAGCGACACCCGCATCAATGATCCCGGCGAGCGATCGGCGGACCGGGCCGGCGAGGGCCGAGTTCGGCGGGAGTGCAATCGCCCCCTGCCGTGCCTCCTGAGGCCTGAAGACAAACGCCAGCGCTCCGGAGAAGACCGAGAGAAGCGCGAGAAGCATGAGAGTCATGGCCGGCCGGGAGAGCGCTCGCTCCGTGCTGGCCCAGCCGTCGAAGAGGATCGTGCCGGCGGGCGAGATGAGCCGGTACTTCAGGCGGGGGAGGTCATGCGGGCCGGTGGAGTCGATCATCGCGAGGCCGGTGGCGATGGGCACAATCCAACGGTTGCCCGTCGGCGGCGGCATTGAGGCTGTTTCGATGATCGAAGCGCCGCTGATGAGGAACAGGGTCGTCGAGCCGTGGACCTCTTGACGCACTGCGACGAGTTGCCCGGCGGATTCGTGGAGTTCGGCGCGGGCGGTGGGCGGGAGTTCTGACGGCGTCCATGCGCCGCGTTCGCGGCGCCAGAGCGTGCCGCGGGTTGGGGGTTCCGCCTCCTGATACACAGCGACAACCCCGGCGGTGGTGAGCAGTTGCGCCGGCCGGGAGGCGTCGAAACCCGCGGGAGGCTCGCAACGAGACCAGCCGTCGGCGGTGGCGCGGCGGAGCGTCCACAGTTCGCGCGCCGCCGCGAACTCCGTCAGGACGATGATCTCAGAATCAGCCACGGCGACGTCGGTCGGCGACCCGATGATCCGAAGCGGGGGAAGCGCGGCGACGGCGGAGGGATCGATCGCGGCCGCCGAGAGATGGACCTCCCGGACGGGCCACGACCTGGGCGCATCAACACGGCCGCCGGTGTTGGTGTGGATCATCACGAGCCGCTCGCCGCCCCAGGCCAAGAGCAGCGGCTCGGTGCCGATGGTGATCGCTCGGCGGATCGTCCCGGCGGGGGCGTCGGCGGGAACTTCCATCACCGCCGTGCCCAGCGGGGGCGTCGGGAGACAGAAGTAGCCGGCACCCTGGGCTGCGACGGCCGGGCGCATAAGAAATAAGAGAAATAGACAACATAGATGCAAAGATATTGGCTCATTCGGCGAACAAAGGAGGCGCCGGCCGGCAATCGCGCTGAAAAACGGTGGCCGCCGCAGTCCCGCCGTCCGCGGCGAGGCCGGGAACCCCCGCGACTTCGCCCCGCCCCGCTGCAACGCAGGCGAAACCGGGGCGACCGATCCGTCGGGGTAATCATCGCGGCGTGCGGAGGCCGCGCTCACTTCTGGGCCCTCTCGCTCGTCCGCGGCGAAGCATCGACGTCAACGACATCCTTGATGCCGAGACGATCCCTGAGAATGTCGAAGTTGAAGTTGTCGGGGGCGAGCCGCTGCCCGCCGGGCTTCCCGCCGTCGGACATGTCGGCGATGCCGAGTCCGAGCGTCGAGCCGGAAGGGTGATGAAGGCAGCGCATCCTTGTCGCGACGCGCGGCGGGAGCGAGCCGTCGCCGCGGAGGGACACATTGCCGTAGTTCTCGAGCGTCGCCGAGAGAACGGACTCGCCGGACGCGGAATCGACGACCTCGATGCGCGACGGTTCATAGTTTCTCGCGTTGACGAAATATCGCCAGCGCGCGCCGGCGCGCGTCAACTCGAAGGAAAGCGTCTTGCGGTCGGCGCTCCATTTGACCTGCGGATCGCGCTTCGGGTCGAGCGCCGGCGTGGGCAGCGGCGTGATGCCGGCGAGCGCGAGGAGGTCGCGCGGCGCCGCGGGCATGCCGAGGCGTTCGATCTTCTCGCGTGTTACGCCCGTGTGCCGACCGACCCACGCGCGGTCGCTCTCCTTCGCGTCGATGAACCAGTAGCGTTCGGCGTCGCAGCCGATCCAGAGCATGACCTCGCCGAGTTTTCCCGCGGAAAGGGCCATCCGAGAGGGCTGGACGACCTGGAAGTGCCCCTCGCCCTGCTCCCAGCGGCGTTTGCCTTCGTCGTCCGTGAAATCGACCGAGACGACGGCGCGACACCAAAGCCGCTGGAGGCGCTTCGTGCGCTCGTTGTAAGTCTTGGCGATCTCGGCGTACGCGGGCGGAGGCAGCGCGACCTTGGCGCGATCGGTCTGCTTTGTCATTGGCGCGCTCTTGGTCGAAGGGGAAGGCTTGGCGACGGCCTTCGACGCCGGTTTGGATTGGGCGGCTGGCTCCGGCTTGGGTTGCGTGGAACAGGCAGATGTAAAGAGCAACGTGAAGAGAATGGTCGCCGCGCGTGCCGCGAGGGACAGGGCACGGGCAACACCCATTCCCCTCGCGACGGGTTCACGGCCACGGCCGACCGCGCTGGCCGTGGCACCCGACGCGGGACTCACGGCTCGATCCTCAGGAGCGAACGGAGTTGCTCCGTGATTTCGAGAACCGTTGATTCGTCCATTGCGGGGTCGATGACTTCGATGGGCGGGTCTTCGGGCGATGAGCCGCGCATGCGCACTGGGAGAATGCCCGGCTTCGCCATCCCCGCGGGGAGAAGCATCCGCTTGCGCATCAGGATGAGGGCCAGGACGTAGCGGAAGGCGAGGCGCTTTGGGTCGTCCGTTTCGCCGAGTTGCTCGAACAGGCCGAGCATCGACCCGGCATCGATGACAGTCCGTCCCGGTTTGTCCGGCTGGGGCACGACACCCTTCCACGAGGCAAAGAGGCCCTTCTTCTCAGCAAGCGCCCCCCACGCCTCCGGCGTGAAATCGCGGCGTTCGAGGCTTCCGGCGTCGGTCTCGAAAAGGGCGGCGATGAAGGCAGCGCCGGGACTGAGCGGCGAGCCGCTGACATGGCAACGCTCCGCGACCCGACCTATCTCGTACTGAGATGACGCCATCCGCGACATGAAGGCAGTGTAGCGGGAGCGCGGAGAAGAAGCGGAAAACGAAAAGCGGAAAGCGAAACCCAGCGCCGCGCGAGAATCGAGCGTCCCCCTCACCCTTCCTTCCCCCTTGTCCCTTTGTCTTTCTCCCCTCCCCCCACTTCATTGCGCAAAGAAGATTCGTCGGCTGGTTCCGCCGGGGCCTACTCGGGCGCGGACCTCGGAGAGGCATCTTGGGCATCGGCCTACATACTGGGCGGAGTCGGGGGCGCGGTAGATCCGACCGTAGACGTGGCAGCAGCGGAAGAAGATGCCGAGCCACGGGCGGGCGGAGGCCTCCGCGGAGTCGGCAGGCTGCATGCCTCGGGCCGGGTTCACGACGCCCGGAATTTCGACGATGTCCCGTGGATCGGGCATACCTCAATCATCGGCCGGATGGGCTGGGGTGAATTCGGCCGACACCGATCGGCCATTTTTGCACGTTCCGGCTGAGGCGAACCGATGAGGGAAGGGTAGAGCCGCAAGCCGCGGGCGATGGAATCGCCCGGTCCACGCCCCTGCCCTTCGTCGGCGGGGCAGAGAGTGAGGTCATGGATGACCGATCCCGGACGGACAGACAACAGATCAAGGCCAGGCCCCGCCGTCCCCGAGGTATCGCCGGGATCGGACCCGCCCGCCGGGGTGTGGGCACCGCGCCTCGCCCGGCTGCTGGACCATCAGCGCGGGCTGTACGAGGAGTTGGCGGCCCTGGCACGCGAGCAATCGCGGTGCATCGACGCCGACGAGACCGACGGCCTCCTTGAAGTCCTCGGCAAGCGTCAAAGGGTCATCGAAGAAATTTCGCGGACGAACCAAGAGGTCTCGCCCTTCACGCAGGCGTGGGATCGGCTGGCGCCGTCGCTGTCGGAGAGCGATCGAAGGGAGTTGCGCGCGCGGTTCGACGCCGTGGGCGCGCTGGTCGAGAAGATCGCGGCAGGGGATGAGGCGGACCGGAAGCGGCTGGAGGCGCGCCGCGTCAAGGTCGGTCAGGAGATCGAAGGGCTTTCGGCGGCGCGAGGGGCGTTGAAGGCCTACGCGCGCCCCGCCGCGACAAGCCCGATGTTCCAGGACAGCCGGGGATGATGCCAGTCGCCGAGGTCCAACCCGAGTTGCGCGGCCCGATCACGCCGGGCGACCTGGCGGAGTTGATCGCGTCGTTTCACGATGTTACGGCGAGGCTCCAAGGCACGCACGAGAACCTGCGGGCCGAGGTTGCCCGGCTGGAGGAGGAGTTGCGCGAGGCCCACGACCAGTTGAAGCGCGCGAAGCAGTTGGCTGCGCTGGGCGAAATGGCGGCGGGCATCGCCCACGAAGTGCGGAACCCGCTCGGTTCGATCAGGCTCTACGCGGACGTCCTCACGCAGGACCTCGCGGATCGCCCGGCGGAGCAGGAAGTCGCGCGGAAGATCGCCGGGGCCGTGTCTCGGCTGGACGCGGTGGTCGGGGATGTGCTGACGTTTTCGCGCGACGTCCGCGTCCGGGCCGAGGAGGTGGACGCCGCCGACCTGATGAACGAAGCGGCGGATGCGTGCGCGGACCTGTGGGCCTCGCACGGGATCGCGGTACACAGACCCGCGCGGGAACGGGCGGCGGTCCTCCTACGGTGCGACCCTGTCCTGATGCACCAGGCGCTGACCAACGTGCTGCGGAACGCGGCCGAGGCGATGGCGGAATCGGCGGACGCCGGGCGCGCCGTGTGGCTTTCCGCGGCGAAACGGCGGGCCGCGGGAGTCGAAGGTCGGCGGAGGCCGATGGCGGTCCTGAGCGTCCGCGACAGCGGGAAGGGGATTCCGGGCGAGGCGCTGTCTCGCGTCTTCAATCCCTTCTTCACGACGCGCCACACGGGCACGGGACTGGGCCTGGCGATCGTTCATCGGATCATCGACGCGCACGGCGGGCGCGTCGCCATCGAGAACAACACGAAGCCGGGGGCGAACGGCGCTCCCGCGCGCGGCGTGACGGTTGAGTTCCTGTTGCCGCGGGCGGCCGACGCCCCGGCGGAGAGCGGCACTTGCCTGGAGGCGGCTTGATATGAGCACGGTGCTTGTGGTGGACGACAAGGAGATGCTCCGCGACAGCGTGGGGACGACGCTCCAGCGGGCCGGGTTTACTGTGGTGTCGGCATCGAGCGGGGAGGAAGCGGTCGAGACGATCGCGCGCCGCCGCCCCGACGCCGTGGTGACGGATCTGAAGATGCCCGGCATGAGCGGCATCGAGTTGATCGAAAAGGCCCACGAAATCGACGAGGACATGCCGATCGTGCTGATGACCGCATTTGGAACGATCCAGACCGCGGTGCAGGCGATGCGCCTCGGCGCGTTCGATTATGTCACCAAGCCGTTCGAGGGGGACGAACTCCTGATCTCGGTGAAGCGGGCGCTCGAGAGCGCTCGCCTGAAGCGCGAGAACGCCGTCCTGCGGATCGCCGCGACGAACGGCGGAACCGGTGCCGGCCCGACGGGCGCGGACCGCATCATCGGCGAGTCCGCGCCGATCCGCGAGATCAAGGAGCGTCTGAAGGCGATCGCCGCGTCGCAGGGCACCGTGCTGGTGTCGGGCGAGTCGGGCACGGGCAAGGAGGTCGTCGCACGGGCGATCCACGAGATGAGCCCGCGAGCGAGCGAACCCTTCCTGGCCATGAACTGCGCCGCGATGAGCGAATCTCTCCTCGAATCCGAGTTGTTCGGGCACGAAAAGGGCGCCTTCACTGGCGCGGACCGTCTGCGGAAGGGCAGGTTTGAACTCGCGCACGGCGGGACGATGCTCCTCGACGAGGTCAGCGAGGTCCGCCCGCAGTTGCAGGCGAAGTTGCTCCGCGTCCTGCAGGAGCGGGCGTTCGAGCGCGTCGGGTCGAGCACGACGATCGGCGTGGATGTGCGCGTCGTGGCGACAACGAACCGCGACCTGACGAAGGAGGTCGCGGGCGGCTCGTTCCGCCAGGATCTGTATTTCCGCCTGAATGTGCTGCCGGTCCACCTGCCGGCGTTGCGCGAGCGGATCGAGGACGTGGCGCTGCTCGGCCCGCACTTCGTGGAGGCCGTGTGCCGCCGCGAGGGGCGCGAGGTGAAGCGTCTGACGCCGGGCGCGCTCGATGCGCTGATGGCCTACGACTGGCCCGGCAACGTGAGGGAGTTGCAGAACCTGTGCGAGCGCGCCGTCGTGCTGAGCCGGGGCGCTGAGATCGGCGCCGACCTGATCGTGCCGTGGCTGAACGCCCGGCCTTCGGGATTCGTCGAGATGATGCCCGGCCCCGCGGCGATCCGCGCCATGAATCCCGTGCATCCGACCAACGGAGCCCTCAGCGAGCCGAAGCACCTCTCGGATATCGAGCGGGAAGTGATCGTCAGCACACTCACCAAGTTCAACGGCCACAGGCAAAAGACGGCTCGCGCACTCGGGATCGGCGTGCGCACGCTCGGCCTGAAGTTGAAGAAATGGAAGCAGGAGAAACTGGTGGAGGAGACGCTGTAGAAGAATGCGACAATCGTGCCACCGATGACCTGTCTTCAGGTCATCGGTTCCGCTCGTTACGGCCAGCGCAGTCGGCCGTGGCGCGCGCCGAGGGCGCACGGCCACAGGGCAATCGCATTATCGTGGTTGCTCCGGTATCGCTGGCTTTGCAGCGAGGCCGGGCGCGGTTGCAAGTGCGTCCCGGCCTTGCCGCGGACGGCAAGACCGGGGCACCCGATTGGTATTGCGATTGCCCCGCGCACGGCCACGGCGACTCACCCCGCCCAGACCGCCCCGCCCCCTACAATCCCCGCGTGCCCGCGAAGAAAGAACCCCCAAGACTCCAGGCAGGCTCAGGCCTCCCCGGCCCCGTCGAACGACTCGTCGCGGAGTTCGCACGCCTGCCCGGCATCGGGCGACGCTCGGCGGAGAGGCTCGCGTTTCACATCGTCAAGGCGGACGGGCAGGACGCGCTCCGCCTCGCCGATGCCGTGCGCGAGGTGAAGCGCTCGGTCAAGCACTGCGAGGTCTGCTTCAACTTCACTGATGACCGCGTGTGCCCGGTGTGCGCCGATCCCCGCCGGGACGCGGGAACGATCATGGTCGTCGAGCAGCCGAAGGACCTGATCGCGATGGAGTTCACGGGGATGTACCGCGGCGTGTACCACGTTCTGATGGGGCGGATCAGCCCGCTCGAGGGCGTTGGGCCGGGCGACCTGACCATCGCCCGCCTGCTCAAACGCCTCGACGAACCGACGACAAACGCGCAGGCCGGCCGCGTCGCCGAGGTTATCCTCGCGCTCAACCCCACCCTCGAAGGCGACGGCACCGCTCTGTATCTCGCCGAGGAGGTCAGGAAACGCGGCGTGAAATGCACGCGCCTCGCGCGAGGCCTCGCCGCCGGCTCGCGCATCGAACTGGCACACAAAGCCGTCCTCGCCGACGCCCTCGAAGGACGCCACGACGCGGGGTGAGATTCCCTCATGTGCCACTGGCGGCCTGTCCGCCAGTGAGCCCGTGTGCCACTGGTTGCTCGTCAGCCAGTGCGACGATCGGTTGCGCCCGAACTTGAAACGGGCGGTCTCGGTATTCGGCACTGGCGGACGAGCCGCCAGTGGCACGGGGCTGGTTCACTCCCACGTCAACCCTTCCTGAATCGTGTTCAGATTCTCGCACCCTCCCTCGCGGACGATGACCATGTCCTCGATGCGGATTCCGCCGAGGGCCGGGCAATAAAGCCCCGGCTCGATCGTGAGGCAGTCGCCGACAACGAGCGCCGGCCCACCCTTGTCGAGCAGCGGCGGCTCATGCACGCTCAGCCCCACGCCGTGCCCCGTCCCGTGGACCATCGCGCAGCGCGTGGCGGGATCGCCGGGCTTGGGCAGGCCCATCTGGTAGCCCGCGCCCGTGATCGCCTTCGTCGTCGCGGCATGCACCTGTTCGCCCGTCGCGCCCGCGCGCGTCGCGGCAATGCCCGCGCGCTTGGCCTCGACCACCGCCGCGTGCATCCGCTTCACCTCCGCCGAAATGTCGCCCGCCGGGCCGTGGACCACCGTGCGCGTGCAGTCGCCGTTATAGAGCGACTTCTTGTTGCGCGGGAAGATGTCGATGATGATCGGCTGCCCGGTGAAGAGCGGCCCGTGCCCCCGGTCGTGGCAGTCCGCGCCGATCGGCCCGCCCGCGACGATCGAAACATCGTTCGCATAGCCCCGGCGAAGCAGCCAGATGTCGATCTCCTGCATGACAAGTTCAGAGGTCAGGGCCGCGCCGCTCACCGACAACGCGCCTCCCGCGCCCGCCTTCGCGCCGGCGATCAACCGGCAGGCCATCTCCACGCACTCCTCGGTCGCGCGCTGGGCCTCGCGCAGGTGCCCCACCTCTTCCTCGTCCTTCGCTCGCCTTTCGACCACGCCCATTTCCGTGTCGCAGTGCAGCGCGATGCCCGCCTGCTCGATGAAGTGCGCGAAGATCATCGGCAGCGTGCGGTCGGTCCAGACCTCGCGCACTCCCGAGCGCCTCAGGCACTCCGCCGCCGCCTGCGCGGTGGCGGTCTCACGGTCGCCCGAGAGTCCTCCAGCCGGCGCGAACTCCGCCGGCGCGACGCACCGGTCGGCCCGCGCGTGTTTCTTCGCACGCTCAAGTTCGATGTCGCGCACGATGAACGTCGATCCCTCCCCGGGCAGGCCGATCAGCGCGGCGGGATCGCCCACGAGAAAACGCACCCGTCGATAGAACGACAGATTCGTCGCCGGAATCCCCGCGATGATCGTCGGACGCGCTAAGCCTGGGTTTGTTCCTGAACTCATCGAATTCTCCGAACCAGACGGGCTTTCGCCCCGTCTGGGAAGATGGGCGCCCGCGGCATGGGACGGATATCCCATGCCACCAAAGCCGGGGTTGATGATAGAAGAAAGGCACGAGGCAGAAGGCACAAGGCATCAAGCACGGAGATTTCACATGAGGCATCACATCATCGCGGCGAATGCGGCGGTTGTTCTGGCTCTGGCGGGCACGGCCTTTGGAGCCGTGGCGGACGCGGACCTGCCGATCCGCTCGATCGTCCTGTACCGCTCCGGCGTCGGCTACTTCGAGCGCCAGGGCACCGTGCAGGGCGACCAGCACGCCCTCCTGAAGTTCGAGACCAAGCAGGTCAACGACATTCTGAAGAGCATGGTGCTGCTCGACCTTGATGGGGGGACGATCGGGGCGGTCACGTATGGATCGAAGGAGCCGCTGGACCGGCGGCTGAAGTCGTTCGGGGTGGATATTTCCGGCGCGCCGACCATCGCGGAGTTGTTCAGGCAGTTGCGCGGGGCGCGCGTGTCGCTGGTCGGGCCGGACGGCCCGGTCGAGGGCACGATCCTCGGCGTCGAGCAGCGGCCCATCGCTCCATCGGCCACCACGGGAGCGGGCCAGCCGGGGCAGGCGTTCATGGATTCCTTCGTAACAGTCGTCGGTGGGAACGGAGTCAAGGCGGTGCGCATCGCGCAGATCGCCTCATTCTCGTTCGCCGACGCGGAACTCAGCGCCGAACTCAACAAGGCCCTCGCCGCCATCGCCGAGCAGCGGGCCGAGGACTCCAAGACCGTGGACATCAGCCTCTCCGGCCCGGCAGGGCAGAATCGCCGCGTCGTCGTCGCCTACATCCACGAGATGCCGGTGTGGAAAACCTCGTACCGTCTTGTCCTTCCCGACGAGGGCAAGGACGTGAAGAAGCCGAACACGATGACCCTTCAAGGCTGGGCGATCGTCGAGAACACAACGGACCAGGACTGGCGCGACGTCCGCCTGAGCCTCGCCTCCGGCCGCCCGGTGAGTTTCACGATGGACCTGTACCAGCCGCTGTTCACGACGAGGCCGGACGTGCCGGTGCCGTTCCTCGCGGGGGTGGCGCCGCGCGTGTACGAGGCGGCGGCGAACTGGCAGCGAATGGCGGTGCCGGCGGCAGCGGCCGAGAAGTCGCTCTCGAGGTCGGCAGGAATGCCCGCACGCGATGAGGCAGGTCAGGTTGCTAATCCGATGATGGCTTCGGTGGAGTTCGATTCGCGCTTTGACCTTTCCGGCGACGACTTCGCCAACTATGCCGCCCAGGCCCAGGCCTCCGCAGGAGAGGCCGGCGAGACCTTCATGTACACCCTTGACGCCCCGATCACCCTCGAACGCCAGCGTTCCGCGATGCTCCCGATCCTGACCACCGCGGTCGAGGGGCAGCGCATCTCGATCTACAACGCCACCGCCTTCCCCAAGCACCCGATGCGCGGCGTGAAGGTGAAGAACACGGACATGCACCTGATGCCGGGGCCGATCAGCGTTTACGACGGCGCGGCCTACGCGGGCGATGCCCAGATCCCGCATACGTCGCGCGGCACGGAGCGCCTCCTCTCCTACGCCGTCGATCTCGACGTCTTCGGCCGGGTGGAGAACACCGCTGCCGAGAGCATCTCGAAGATCAAGATCGTTGACGGCCTGCTCCGCTTCGAGAGCACCTACCGCACGACCACCACCTATACCCTCACGAACAACGACGCCGCCCGCTCGCGCCTCGTCCTCGTCGAACACCCGAAGATGGACGGCTGGAACCTGATCGAGCCGAAGGAGCCGGCCGAGACGACCGAGAGCCTGTACCGCTTTGAACTCCCGCTCGCCGAGGGCAAAGCGGGCTCGGTCAAGGTGGTCCTCGAACAGCCTCGTGTGCAGACCTACGCGCTCATCGACTACGACATCAATACATTCCTCGCCTACGCGAAGCAGGGCAAGGCGTCGAAGGCCGTCGCCGACGCGATGAGCAAGGCGGCCGCCATCAACGCCCGAATCCAGGAACAGGCGCGCACGATCGCCGACCTCGAATCCCGCCACAACGAGATCGCGGAGGAACAGGCCCGCATCCGCCACAACATGAACGCCCTCGACCGCAACAGCGATCTCTACCGCCGATACACCAGCAAACTGAACGAGCAGGAAACGCAGGTCGAGTCTCTGATGTCGCAACGCGACGAAGCCGAGACCCAGAAGACCGCCGCCGAGAAGGAACTCCGCGACTTCATCCGCGATCTCGACGTGGAGTAGTCTCGGCCGTGGCACCCGGAACGTGGCATGGGCTTTCTAGCCCATGCCGGGGGAGTACGCCCTAGAAAGGGCGTGCCACGGTCGACTCCGCTGGCCTTGGCACCCGGCTTATCACCGCCCGCCGAAGGGCGCCTTCACCGTCGTCAGCCCGTGCGCTTCCGCCACCGGCTTGTTGAACAACTCGCAACCGCTCATGTTGATCGCCATTGCGAAACCCGCGTCGCTCCGCGCCAGCGGTTCCCACCCCTGCGACGCGATCCGCAGGACCCACGGCAGGGTCGCGTTCGTCAGCGCCTGCGTGCTCGTCCGAGGCACGGCCCCGGGGATATTCGCCACGCAGTAATGGATGATCCCGTCCACCGTGTAGATCGGGTCCTTGTGCGTCGTCGCCCGGCTTGTCTCGACGCACCCGCCCTGATCGATCGACACATCCACGATCACCGACCCCGGCATCATCGACCTCAGGTCTCCCTTCGCGATCAGGTGCGGCGCCTTCGCCCCGGAGATCAGCACACCGCCGACCACAAGGTCCGACCGGCGGATCGCCTCGCGGATCGCGTGCGGCTCGGAATAGATCGGATGCACGTTCGCCGGCATCACCTCGTCCAGATACCGCAGACGATCGAGGTTGATGTCTGTAACGATCACGTCCGCACCCAGCCCCGCCGCCATCCGCGCCGCGTTGATCCCCACCACGCCCCCGCCCAGCACCAGCACGTTCGCCGGCGGCGTGCCCGTCACCCCGCCGAGAAGAATCCCGCGACCGCCCTGCGGCCTCTCCAGGTACTTCGCCCCCTCCTGCACGCTCATCTTCCCCGCAACCTCGCTCATCGGCGTCAGCAGAGGCAGCGTCATGCGCCCCTGCGGCCCGGGCTGCTCCAGCGTCTCGTACACGATCGCCGTGATCCCGCTCTTCAGGCACCCGACCGTCAAGTCCCTGTCCGCCGCGAAGTGGAAGTACGTGAAGACGAACTGCCCCTTCCGCATCAGGGGGATTTCCTTCGGCTGCGGCTCCTTCACCTTCACGATCAGCCCCGCCTCGCCCCAGATTTGCTCCGCCCTGTTCACGATCGTCGCCCCGGCCCGCTGGTAGTCGTCGTCCTCATACCCCGACCCGCGCCCGGCCCCGGACTGCACCAAAACCGCGTGCCCGTCTCGCTTGAGCAACTCGACGCCCACGGGGCGCATGCCGACCCGGTACTCATCCGACTTCACTTCCGCGGGAACGCCGACAATCATGCTTGTCTCCTCATGAAGAATGGCCCCGCAGTGTAAACACCCCGCCGTGGCATGGGCTTTCCAGCCCATGCCGGGCGCTCGGTTCCCCCCACTCGTTAGAATCCGCCCCCCATCCCCCACTTCTCTTACCGGAGGCCTCCCAAGTGATCCGGCGTCAAATCCGAAACTGCTTCCTCGTCCTCTGGGTTTCACTCGCGTGCATCGTCCCGGCCCCGGCTCAGCCGACCGCCGCCGATCCGCTCAAGGAACTCAACGACTCGCTCCTCCCCGTCGGCACAAAGGACGCCTCCGATACCCTCTTCCCCGCACTGATCGCGATGACGCCACCGCCCGGCGCGCCGTCGGGCCTTCGTGCCGTGTCGTTGATGACCTCGAAGAGCCCCGCATGGCCCGAGTGGGACGCCTGGGCCGCCGCCGAACCGCAGCAGGCCGCCCTTGCCGCCCTGAAGACCATCACCGACCCGAAGAGCAAATACACCATCGCGCTGAAGTTCGGCCGCGACGCCGTCAGCCCCGAATGGGCCGCCGCGAGCATCGCGATCGACCTCGGCGACCCGCCCCTCATCGCCCTCGCGCCCGCCCGCCTTCACTACCTCGATCGCCTCGACCGCCTGTCGCTGCTCTGCACCGTCGAGGCCGAACGCCTCGCCACCGCGAACAAGCCGGAGGAGTGCGCCGCCCTCCTCGTGAACTGGCTCCGCTTCGCGCGGATCGTCGCCGACCGCCCATTCGCCAAGGAGAAGATATGGGCCTTCACGCTCGCCGAGACCGCGATCGAGCGCCTCGCCGACATCGCCTGCACGCACGCGACACTCTTCACCGAAAAAACCGTGCAGGACACCACGAAGGAACTTGATATCCGGGCCCTCACGCCCGAACGCATCCGCTTCCCCATCGGCGAACGCCTCGCGCTCACGCAACTCATCCAACTTACCATCGAAGAGCGCGGCGGCCCGAGGCCCGAATCCTTCGGCCCGACCCTCGGCAGGCTGACCGCGGACCCCGCCAACGCCTACGACCTCTTTCCCCAGGCCGCCTGGTGGTCCGAGATCGCCAAGAGCCACGGCGGTTGGTTCGACACCCGCGAGACTGCCGAGAAGGTCCTCAACGATTGGCGCAAACGCTGGGAACTCAACAACATCTTCGACCTCTACATGCGCACGCAGCCCGATTACGCCAAAATGGACCGCCTGAAGTTCGCAATGATCGAACAGGTGGTCAAGGACATCCCGAACCTCTTCAACCTGCGCACGAGCACTGTGACGCAACTCCGCGGCGTGCGCTCCGCCCTCGCCGTCGTCGGCTACCACGCCACGCAGGGCCAATGGCCGCCCGCACTCAACGCCGTGCAGCCCCGCTACGTGCAGCGGCTCGACGACGACCCCTGGTTCTTCGAGTCGGAACGCGAGGTCCGCGACATCTTCCGATACTTCGTCCCGATCCGCGACCAGCCCCTCAAGCCGCGCGAACTCCCAAAGCCCCACGTCATCCGCATCGACCTTTCCGCCGCGGCAGCGGACGCCTCAACCGCCGGCCCCGCCGCCGGAGGCAGCCTCTCGGAACTCGATCGCCTCCAGATCGCGCGCCTCAAGGACATCGCCGTCGGCGTGTACGACATGACCACGCAGACCATCGACGACGCCAAACTGAAGGAGCGATGGACCGAGGCCGCCAAGGAGGAGATGCGCAAGACCTTCTCCGACAAGGAACTCCTCGAAGCCTTCCAGAAAGGCGTCCAACTCATCACGGGCCTCTCGCCCGAGCAACTCATCAGCACGGTGAAGTCAACTCTCGAGTCGCCCGCCCTCAAGGCGGCCCTCGAAGCCCAGGGACGAGCCTACGGCCTCTCCACCGACGACATGAAGCAGATGACCGTCGCCGGCATCGAACTCCTCTTTGTAACCGACGCCTTCAAAACCATCACCAAGGCGATCGAAGACGGCGATACCCTCACGCTCGACATGATGGAGAACTTCGGCACCGCCTCCGTCGAGATCATGACCGGCCCGCGACTCTACGACAACTACGTCAAGAAGATGGTCTCCCACCTCGCCAACCCCATGGCCGAGTCCCTCGGCCCATCCATCACCGCCTCGCTCACCGACTCCGACTTCGTCATCTACTCCGTCGGCCCGGATATGAAAGCGGAATACGCCCGCAACGTCGGCCGCGCAGGACCGGACATCCTCGTTTGGCCGCCCGTCCTCACCCTCGAACGTCGGGCTGCTTCCTCCAACTGAGATTCTCCTGTTCCCTGTCTTGAAGCCAAACCAAACGCCATTCTCTGTGTCCTCTGCGCCTCTGTGGTGAATGCCTCCCTCCTCCCCCATGCCCCACAAACTCCTCATCATCGGCTCAGGCCCCGCCGGCTGGACCGCCGCCATCTACGCCGCACGCGCCAACCTCAACCCCGTGGTCTACGTCGGCGTGCCCAAGCAGGACCCCGCCATCGTCCTTCCCGGCGGGCAACTCATGCTCACCACCGAGGTCGAGAACTACCCCGGCTTCCCCACTGGTGTAACCGGCCCGGAACTCATGCAGAAACTCCGCGAGCAGGCCGAACGCTTCGGCACCACCATCGTCGATGAAGACATCACCGCCTGCGACTTCTCCGCCGCGGGCAAGAAGCCTTTCACCCTCAAGACCTCCGGCGGGAGCGCCGTACAGGCCCACGCCGTCATCATCGCCACCGGCGCCGTCGCCAACTGGATCGGCCTCCCCAACGAGATGCGCCTCGCCCGCGCCGGCGGCGGCGTCTCCGCCTGCGCCGTCTGCGACGGCGCTCTCCCGGCATTCCGCAACCAGCCCCTCGCCGTCGTCGGCGGCGGCGATACCGCAATGGAAGAAGCAACCTACCTCACCAAGTTCGGCTCAACCGTCACCATCATCCACCGCCGCGAGGAGTTCCGCGCCAGCAAGATCATGCAACAACGATTTCTCTCCCAGCCCAACGCCAAAGTCCTCTGGAACAAGGTCGTGGTCGACGTTTTGGGCGATGAGAAGATCGAAGCCGTCCTGCTCGAAGATACAAAGACGAAGGAGCGCTCGCGCCTCGACGTGAAGGGCCTCTTCGTCGCCATCGGCCACACCCCCGCCACCGACTTCCTCAAGGGCGCCGGCGTCGAACTCGACGACAAGGGCTACATCCGCCTCCGCTCGCGCAAGAGCACGACGAACATCGAGGGCGTCTTCGCCGCCGGCGACGTCGCGGACGCGGAGTACCGCCAGGCCATTACCGCCGCCGGCATGGGCTGCCAGGCCGCCCTCGACGCCGAACGATGGCTTGGGGCCAAAGGCGTGCATTGATTTGGCCTCGGGGCTGAGGTCAATCCGCACTCGTCGAAACCGAATGCGTCCCGAATTCTGAGGGTTTACCCTCGGCATAATAGGAAAATCTACCTCTTCTGCAGTTTCTTTCCTGAGTGCTGTGGTATCCAGCGTCGCCCGCTGCTACAATTTCTTGTTCATTGCCGCGAGGCGCCGCCCGGCCGTGAACGAACCCGACTCGGTGCCGAAGAAGGGAGTGGAGCATGAACCCGCTTCGAACATCTGTTTCCGCCGCGGCCATGGTGGCGGTAATCACGCTGTCGCCCACATTCGCTCAGGTTCCGATTGACGACCACTTCGACACAGCGATGGGGCCCGGCTGGGTGGTTATCAGGGGTGGCGCGTACGTCGATAATGGTTGGCTCGTCCTGAACAGGACAGACTCCGTCAGTCCCCGCGATTCCGTCGTGGCGATCAATGATGGCGACATTTCGATCAAGGATTTCGTGCTTCATGTCCGGGTCGATCCGGTTCCGAGCGGGCCCGGGAACATCTGGAACCGTGCCGGCATCGGATTCAGAACGACGGATGCTTTCGGGGCCTTGCCTAGCCAATACTCGTTGTACTTCGTCTTGCCACCCGACGGGTCAGGAACCTCGCGCGTGCATCTCAGCCGAGCCGTCAACGGCGTGGGCGTTGAGATCGGGCAAGTGAACCCCTTCACCGCCACGGAGCCGATGGATGTCGTCGTGAGCGCGATCGGACACTCGATCAGGGTCTATGTCAACGGTTCAATCGTCTTTGACGTGAACGACCCGGAGGGGCCGCTCGCAGGCGGCGTGGCGCTCTGGAACGTCTGGGAATCCATGGGGCGGTACGACGACGTGATCCTCGCCCAGGTGCCGCCGGAGTTCTGCCCCGGCGATGCGGACGGGAACCGCTCGGTTGAGTTCGCCGACATCACGACCGTGCTCTCCAACTGGTTAAGCACCTGCCCGTAGCCACCGCGACGCGCACTTATCCGCCGGTGCCGTCCGCCCCCCTTACCGCCTCGCAGAACTCCTCAATCATCCTCGCATCCTTCGTCCCCCTCGGCCTTTCCACCCCACTTGAAACATCCACCGCCCAAGGCCGAACGGTGCGAATAGCCTCCCCGACATTCCCCGCCGTCAGCCCCCCCGCGAGAATGATCGGGTGATCGCACTGATCGCGCACTCGCGCCAGCGCCCCCCAATCCAGCGCGACCCCCTCGCCCCCCGCCCCGCCGTCGATCAGCAGCGCGTCAACCTCTCCCACTTCGTTCCACCGCGCGAACTCCCGCTCGATCGTCGCCGCGTCGAATCGCACCGCCTTGATGACCCCCGGCCCGCACGCCCGCGCGAACTCCTCGCTCTCATCTCCGTGCAACTGCACATAGTCCAGCGGGCATGACTCGCGCGCCGCGGCCACCTCTTCCGCCGTGGGATTCACGAACAGCCCCACCTTCGCCACGAACGGCGGCAGCAGCGCCCCGATCTCCCACGCCTGATCGAGCGTGATCCGACGAAGCGACTTCTCGACGAACACCAGCCCCACCGCGTCCGCCCCGCACTCCGCCGCGATGAGCGCGGTCTCAACATCCCTCACCCCGCAAACCTTGATCCGAGTCCGCGCCATGCGCCCACTCTACCGAGTGCCACCGCCTCGATGCCTCGTTGCCTCCTCCCTCGTGCCTTTCTTCCCATCAATCCATTCGCCCGTTCCTGCTACCGCCAATCAATCACGATCTTCCCGAACTGTTCCCCCACCTCCAACCTCTCCCACGCCTTTCTCGCCTCGCGCCACGGCACGACCGAATCCACCACCGGCTTCAACCGCCCCGCGCGCAGCAGTGCGGCCAGTTCGCGCATCTCCTCATTCGTCCCCATCGTCGAACCCAGCACGCGCAACTGGTTCCAGAAGATGAACGCGATGTTCGTCTCCGCGATCGGCCCCGCCGTGTTCCCCGCCGTAACATACGCCCCGCCGCGCGCGAGGCTCTTGATCGAGTTCAAATGCGTAGGCTTGCCCACGGTGTCCACGACCATATCCACGCCACGCTTGCCGGTGAGCGCGCGGGCCTCCTTCGACCAATCCTGCCCGGAATCCACCACGCCGTGGTCCGCGCCGAGCGCCTTCGCCTTGTCGATCTTCCACTGATGCCGACTTGTAACGATGAGGGGGCACGCCATCCACTTCGCGATCGCCAGCGCCGCCGTCGCAACCCCGCCCCCGATCCCGGTGACCAGCACGCTCTGCCCCGGCCGAAGTCCGCCCTTCGACACCATCATCGAATACGCCGTCAGAAACGTCAGCCCGAACGCAGCCGCCTCGACCGGATCGACGCCCTCACCCACGAGCGCGAGGTTGTCCGCCGGGCACGCGAACCGCTCGCGGTGCATCCCGTCGATGTGCTCGCCGATCAACGCCATGTCCGGCACAAACGCCGACCCCGGCGGATCCTCGGGCCGGGCAAGCCTCGGCTTGTCGAACTTCGCGTTCACGATCACGCGCTTCCCCACCCAGGACTCCGGCACCCCGGCCCCCACCTTCTCCACCACGCCGCACGCGTCGCACCCCGACACGCGCGGATAGGTCAGGTCCACCCCCGGGATGCCCAGCCCCACCCACAGGTCCATGTGATTCAGCGCCGACGCAATCGTCCGCACGAACGCATCGCCCGCCCCCGGCTCCTTCGGCAGATCGGCGTAGCCCCCGACCGCGGCGATGTTTGCCGACACCGGCGCACCCTGCCTTTGGATCACCACCGCATTCATCCGCGCGAGTGTAGCCGATGCCCCGGTCGCGTTGATAGTGGACTCCCGCGGGCGCGCCCCTACCGCTTGTGCCTGTCGCGCCGTCGCCACAACTTGCGAAGGTCCGTTGTGGTTACATGCTGCGGCGAAACAACGTCATCGGCCGAAGCATTGTCGAACCGGCGAAACACGCCGCGACGAGGAGGCAGCGCCATGGTGGCTTCGATCAACATGATTCCCCCTGCCGTCGAATGCGATCTCACCGAGTGCGCCCTCTCGCACGAGCAACTGATGCTCCAGATCCAATCCCTGAATCCCACCGCGACCGTCGCCTACCTCGCGCGATTCTCAGCGAGGGCCCTTGCGCTCTACCTCGCGCACCTCCAGTCGGCGACCGAGCCCCGAGGCCGGCTCGCCCGATGGATCCGCCCTTCTGAAACGCCCGCCATCGTCGGCTTCGACGCCGACGACGAGGAGTAACTCACCACGGAGAGCACAGAGAGACACGGAGCGGGGAGTTGAATTGGAATCGTCCGCGCGCTCGCGCCGCGCAAAGCCACACCGGCGTCGCTATTCACACTTCACGCCTCCACACGCCCGAGTCTCAATCCCAGTATCCCCTCCGGGCCCCTCCGTGCTCTCCGTGGTACCTCAATCCGGCCGCCGACCATCGCGAGCAATGGCGTCATACTGCCGCTTGAGCAGCCGATACCGCAGGAGCGACTTCGCGCGCGTAACGAGTTCGAGTTTGTAGACGGGCTTGGTCAGAAAATCGTCGGCCCCGCATTCGACCGCGCGCTCGACGTCGCCGACATCGCTGAGGGCCGTCACCATCACAACCGGGATATCCCGCGTCTTCGGGTTCGACTTCACCTGCCGGCAGACCTGGAACCCGCTCATCCGCGGCATCATCACGTCGAGGATGATCAGGTCCGGCGGCTCGAGTTCGATCTCCGCCATCGCCTCCACGCCGTCCTTCGCCGTCCGAACCCGGCACCCGACTTCCTCCAGGTATGCCTCGAGAAGTTCGAGGTTCTGTTCGTGGTCATCGACCACCAAGATCGATGCCGAGGCGACATCCATCTGGGCGTCCAGGTTCGCTTCCTCGCTCGGCGTCTTCGTTGGTTCGCTCATGGCGGGCTCGTGCCGCATGGTATCGCGGGCACAAAAACCCAGCCTTCGCTGTTGCCCACCCCCGATCAGACGCCTAGCATTGCTTACTCAACAACTTATCTACGGCTCGTGAACCGACCCATCGCTCCAGTCGTCATACTGAGCGGATGCAACTCCTGAGCCAGACCGAAACAGCGGAGATCTCTCGACGGATGCCCTCGGCCCCGAAAAAAACCCTGACACGGCGCAACGCATGGGAGGACCGCTTTCGCACGCCGACCATCGACGACCTTTGCGAGGGGCTGCAGAAGCAGTTCTCCGGGCTTTTCGAGACTGCCCGCGAAAAACTCCGCGGTTACCCCGGCCTTGTCGAGGGGCTTTCCTGGCAGGGGCTGCCGTGGCGATGGACGCTCATCTATCGCCTGCCGCAGGACAACGGCAAGGCGTGGGCCTATCTCGTCCCAGACCCGGCCAAGCCGCTCATCGCGCTCACCGTCCCAACGCCGATGGTCGGCCTGCTCCCCATGCACCGCTACAAGAAGCACGTGAAGGACGGCGTACTCCAGAGCCGGATGGTCGACGGCGTGTACTGGGCGACGTGGGAGATCACAAGCAAGGCCCAGTTGGGCGAAATCCTCGAACTCGTCCACCATAAGCACGGCCTGCTAACGAAAAAGACCTGACGCCCCTGTGCCACTGGCGGCTCGCCCGCCAGTGCGAACGCCGGTTGCGACCGCTCACAAACCGCACGCCTCCGTCCCGCCCACTGGCTGACAAGCAGCCAGTGGCACAAAGGCCGCTCCCCTGTGCCACCGGCGGCCGCATCACTGCCGCACCCACCGGCCCGCCGACAGGTCCGTGCCGCGCCACGCGCGGGCGAGCGGGTCCACGGCGTAGTACGACGCAAGGTCGTCCGGATCGGGATCGCGCAGCGGCGCGCCGCGGTCGAGCCAGGTCTGCGCGCTCCATTGGTCGTGGCGTGCATCAAGGAGCGCGCACTCCACGGCGAGTGTCGCGGCGAAGCGATCGCGGCTCAGGCTCGGCCCAGGATTCCCATGGCACTCAGGGCACAGCGTATGAACCTCCTCGTTGCCGCCCGTCGCCCTCGGCACGAGCGATTTCACGGTCCCGCGATTCCGGCAGACGGGGCAGGAAACCTCCCTCATCGCGTCGTCAAGCATCCGCCGTACGGCGGGGTTCGTCCTCGCAAGCCGTTCCAACGCGGGCCTGGCCGCGGCCTTCTCCAGCCGAGCCTTGACTTCGCGCCCCTCGCCCGCCCGCGCGAAACCGATCGCCTCCGCGAGGCGAAGGCCTTCCGCGGCAACGTCGGCGTCCGCCGGACTGCCTGATCGCAGCATCCGGGCGCGCCCCGCGAGCGCGAGCAGCCACTCGCGTTCCCCCTCGCGATCGGCGATCGAAGCCAGCGCGAGATATACGCTGTTGGAAAGGCCTTCGGGAGCCCCGGAGGCACGGTCAACCTCGTGGGCAAGCACGAACAGCGTCCGCGCCAGTGTCCGCCCTGGTTCGCTCGCGTCCTCCTCCGCGACCTCTTCCGCCAGCAGGAAATAGGCCATCGCGCTGCGCCCGTCGAGCGCGTGCAGACGTTCGACGATGCTCGGCGCCGGATCATCCTGCCCGCCCGCGTTGCAGACGAGCGCCAACGTGAGCACGGCGCTCGCCGCACGACTCAGGAGGCGACGCCATTCCGTCTGCATGCCGCATCCCTTCATGGCGCCCCCCTTTCCGCGCCGAAGCGGATCATCCACAGCCGCGTGATGCCTTCCTCGTTCGCCTCGATCTGCTCGAAAGCGTGCGCTGCATCCCGCCGCGCAAGCCGCGCCCTATCGAGAATCTCGTCCACGGCACTGCTCGGGCTTTCCTGAAGAACAACGAGGGCCATGACCTCGACGATCGAAGTCTGCGTGGCGATGAATCGCTGCACCGGTCCGCGCGCGAGCGCCAGCCGCGTTCTTCTCAATCGGTTGATCTCGTCCATTCGCTCGGCGGGCGCCCGGGTCGCGCGGTACGGCGACGCCGCGTCGATCCACCGCCGCCACGCTTCCTCCACCGCCGCCTCGACGCCCCGGCTGTCGCCGTCGACGGCGAGGGGACCGTCGATGCTCAGCGCGTTCGCCGCATCACCCGGCTCGGGCCGCATCGGCCCAGGGGCGAAGGCTCTCGGCCCAGCGCCGACCGCCTCGATATCGCCCGCGTAGGCTTCGCCGAGCATCTCCGCGAGCGCATCCACTCCCGGCTCCATCACGGCGGCGAGGAGCGCCGCGAGGCGTTCAACGAGCGCCGCACGCGCGCGGACCTCCCACGCCGGGTCGTCAATCGGCGGCAGCGATTGCTTGGTTACATCCGCAACCAGGGCCGAAAGCGGCGACTGCTTCGACGCCTTCGGCAGCGCTTCGAGCAGGGCGTGGATCATCGCGGGATTGTCCGCCTGTTCGGCCACGATCTTGCGCGCCACGAGGCGCAGGTCCTGCGGCGAACCGAAGAGCGCCGCGTCCGCCGCCGCGTCGCAATCCACCGGCCCCAGCCGAAGGTGCGTGAATCTCCGATTCCGAAACGCCTCCACGCTCGCGCCGGGCTGTCGGCGGATCGCCAACAACTCGAGCGCGAGCACGCCGTCCGGCTCGACTCCCGGGGATGTCAACGCGCCGGGATCGCGCCACGCCTCCAGCGGTTCAGCCACGGACGCCACGCCCGGAAGGAACACTCCCGCCGCCATGATCGCTTCCGCCGCGCCTGTGTTCCCCGCCCAGATCGCCCCCGCCGCCCGATTCACGCGTGCGAGCGCGACCGCGCGCGCCAGGCGCTTCGTCGGCGGCTCGTTCGCATCCTCTCTCAGAACCCGCGAGGCGACCTCCACCCACCGCCGAACCACGTCCGAGAGCACCGGCGTGGCAGGCGCGCTCACGACGATCGACGATTCCGGCACCGGCGCGCGCGGGCCGGGGATGATGACGGGGTCGCGCGGCCTCGGCGGCTCGGTCCTTGCTTCCACAACAGGCTTGACATCGCCCGGCGGTGCGGGCGCGAATGGGGGCGCCTCGACCCGCGCCGCTTTCAGTTTCCCTCCGATGACGATCAGCCGTTGGGCGGCAAGGACCGTTGACACCGCGAATGCAATCAGAAGGCCGAACGAAACCCACCGCCGAAGCACGCGACGGGACCGCTCGCTTTCATCTCCCACCCCAACCGCGAGATTGACATGCACCGCCTCGCGCGGCCCGCGTCCCCGGGATATGGCCGCCGCGGCGCGGGCCGCGTGCGTCGCGCCGACGCCATGCGCCGCCGCATCCGAAAAGAGCCTCCGCCGCGCGGCGCGATTCCACCCGTGCGAAACGGCGATGGCCCGCGCAACCGCCTCCTCGATCGAAAACTCCCTGCGCGGGCCGCCCATCGTCGAATCGGCCGGCGTTTCCGTCGGCCTCGCCCGCTCCGCGACGCGACGCTCGAAGAGCAACTCCGCGCGGATGGCGGGATCGCGCAACTGCGCCGCCGCGACGTGCAGCGCGAGGCGCACCTGCTCTCCCTCAGGCCCGCTCGATTCCACGTGCCGCGCGAGGCGGTCCAGGCGGGCCCGCAGCGCGGTTTCCACCGTCGCCTCATCGCAGCGCTCGGGCTCCACGCCGAGAAGCGCGAACGGCCCCGCGGCGGGGTCCACCTCCGCGAAGAACCTCTGGATGGCCGGCAGGGACTTCAGGGCTTCGCCTCCTTCGCGCTGTCCAATCGCTTCTCCAGGGACGACAGTTCGCTCCGCCAGGGCTCAGGCCCGAGGTCGGGGAACAGCACGCGATGCTGCGCCAGCGCCGCCCGCGCCGCCTCCGGGTCGCGCTCGATCAGAATCGCGATCACATTGATCTTCGCGCCGAACCAGTCTTCGCTTCCTTCAGGCAGGCCCGCGAGAAGGCCTCGCCATGCGGCGAGCGCGGCCTCGGCGTCGCCGGTGTGCCGCGCATGCTCCGCGACGCCGCGCAGAAAGCGGGCGTTCGTGGGGTGCGCCTTGAGCAACTGCGCGAAGATCGCCGTCGCCTTCGCCCCCGCCTCCGAATCCGCGCCCTGCGCGAAGAGAAAGGCCCCGGCCTCGGCGACCGTCGCGTGAAGCGTCGCGACGGCGGGGTTCGCCAGGTCGTCCTTGACGCTTTCGAGCATCTCGATCACGCGAAGCCCAAGCCGATAGACGCGCCGAGCCTTCTCGACACGCTCGGCGCTCATCGTCGCATCGGCCCGCCACAGGTCCGCCGCACGCTGATACGCCGCGCGCCGCGCCGCCTCCGCAAGCCCGGCGTCGATCTCGACCAGTTGGTCGATCGCACCATCCGCGGCGGGCCAGTCTTCTTCAAGCAGCGCCAGTTGGACGCGGCGGTACGCGACCTCGCCCCGCACGCCCGCGGGCAGCGCAAGGCCCCTATGTTCCATGCTCTTCAGCAGGTCGAGCGCCCGCCTCGCCCGCCTAGGGTCGGCGTCGCTCAACTTGAAGAGGCAGTCAAGGACGCGCCGGGCCGTCGCCGCCGACCTTGTCGCGGCGTCGGCGTCGTCGGCCCGGCCGCGGCGCGCCGCGTCGAGCAAAGGCTCGGCGACGCCGAGAAAGTCGCGCGCCGCCTCGGCGCGGTCCTCGGGCGCGACGCCGACGAACCGCTCGTACAACAGCCGGGCCGCCTGATGCCGCGCCGCGTCCGCCAGCGGAGAATCATCGGAGATCGACATCAGGTCCGCCGCGGCATCCTTCGCGGATCGCCCCCCGGCGAGGGCCCGTTGGTAGAGCAGGGCCGGCGCCGCCGCGTGCGCCGGGTGCTTTGAGAGGAAGTCGTCGATCAACTCGCCGCGGCGTCCGGCGTGGGACGGCGCGAGCGTTTCGTCGAGGGCGCGGACGGCCATGAGCCGCGCGCGGGCGGCGTCGTCCTTTGACCTGATCTCGAGCAGCGCCGCCGCGGCGACGAACTGCTCCGCGGCTCGCGCGAGGTCCGCTTCATCTGCCGCGGCGTAGAACATGGCGAGCGCGCGCACCATCGCCGCACCGCCGAGCGCCGCGCCGAAGTCGCCCGCGTCATCGGCGGCGGAGGCCTCTTCGAGAAACCGAGCGGCAGAGGCGTAGCCGCGCTTCGCCTCGGGCGACTCCGCGGGACGATCGTCGCGGCCTGAAGCGTCCTGCCGGGCGCGCTCCCCGCGCGCGAACTCGCGAAGGCCCCGGATGTACGACGCCAGGAAGCCGCGCTCGCCGAGGTCGTCCACGCGATCGAAATAGCGCCCCGCGAGGTCCAGAACCTGAGAAAGGTCGCTCTGGGCCGCGAGCGACTCAATCGCGAAGACCACGAGCGAGAGGACCACCGGCTCCTTCGCGCCCCCGGCCCGCGCTTCGAGCGCCAGCACCGCCAGCAGCCTCGCGTCCGTCGCCGACAGATTCCCCGCGCTCGCCCCGACGCCGCGCGGATCAACGAGCGCGGCGAGGTCCGCCCAGCGCCCGCCGCGCGCGAGGATCGTCATCTTCCTCGCCGGAACCTGCCGCATCACGGCTTCAGGCACGCCTTCGGTCGTCTCCAGCAGCCTGATCCAGCGGAGCGCCCCGTCCGCGCTTCCCTTCAGCGACTCCATCAGCGCCACGCCGATCACTGATCGCCCGACGTGCTCGTACGACAGCAGGCTCTCCGGCACGCGGTCGAGCGTCGGGGACGTGCCGGGGCGCGCGTTGAGCAGCCAGCCGAAGTGGCGCTCCGCCTCCGCGATCTTCTCGCCCGCGAGCGACGCGTCCAACTCGGCGGTATAGCCGGCGCACCATCCCGCGAGGAAATGGCTCATCGACCGCGTTCGCCGCGCGCTTGTCAATGCGGCGCTCAGCAAGGCCCGGTCGGCCCCTGATCCCGTCGCCGATTCCTCCTGCTTTTCTAGCGAATCCACGCGCCGCTCGGCCGCGACCGCGAGGGCCGCGAGCGACTCCTCTAGTTGCACGAACGACCGGCGAGCCTCGTCTGCGTCGGCGCGCGAGTTCAGCCGAAGACGCCACGCCTCGGCGGCCCGTTCGGCCCGCGTGTACGCGCTGCGAAGAAGCGTCAGCCGAAGGTCGAGCGAATCAGCATCGGGGACTTCCGTCAGCAATGCCTCCGCCCGGCGCTCGAGGTCCGCGCGCTCCGCGTCGTTCGCCGCTTCATCGAGCAACGAAGCGTAGACGCGCGCCAATCGCTCCGCGGCTCGCGTGCGCTCGATGCCTTCCGCCGACGCCAGCCGGGATTCAAGGTGCGTCGCGAGCAGGCCGGACAACCCTGAGGCTTCAAGAAACGCCTCAAGCGACTGCTCGCCGACGACGGCCGCTTCCCCGGACAACCTCATCATCGATTCGATAATCGCGGCGGATGCGTCGCCCTGCTTCCGCAACTCATCCCGCGCTGCCCGCAGGGCTTTTTCCGTCAGCGCCGGCTGATCCATGCTGAACCGCGCCGGCACATTAAGCAACGCGAGCACGCCGGATCGCCTGACCTTGGCATCGTCCTCCTTCAGAAGCGATAGCCCCATTGCTCCATGAATCAAGGCCTCCTGCCACGAACCCGAGACGGTCGCAGCCGCCGCGAGCAACGTGGCCCTCCCCGCCGCACGCTCTCCCGCATCGGCGTCGTTCAGCGCCCGCTCGATCGCCGCCAGCGCGTCCGGCACGCGCCCCGTCGTCGCTAAGGACTCGTCAAACACCGGCAGGTCCTCGATTAGCCCCGATTCCGGATCGAAGCGGATCGCCTTCGCCAGCGCATCGTCAGTTCGCGCGCCGCGAGAATACGCCGCCGCGGCATCGCGCCAAGCCCGAAGTGCTCCGTCCAGATCACCCTGATCCAGCCTCGCCCGCGCAAGTCCCGCGTGGGCCAGTATCGCCGTCGGCGAATCAACTCCTCGGAGTCGCTCCGCGAGCCGCTCCAGGCACGGCAGGGCCAGCGCCGAGTCCCCTCGCAAGAGCCGCGCGCGGGCTCGCCAGGCGTCGTCCGCGACCGCGGCGAACTCCCCGGCCTTCGCCGCGTCATCGCCTCTTACCTCCTTGATGCGCTCCCAACCGACGAGCGCCCGGGGCGCCTCCTCGCCGGAAGTCAGCACCACGCCGCCGACATCCACTGACACGACCGTGCGCGGGTCCTCGCCGGCCTCCCCGCGCAGGACCACGGGCCCCAGGCTCGTCCCCGCCGCGACCAGCACCGCCGCGCCGAGGATCATCTGCGGGGCGCCTCGACGTGCGTGTACGACCCGCCCGATTGCCGCGCGATCCGCCGCATCAACTTCTCCGCGCCGCGGTCGGCGAAGGTGATGCAATGCACGGCGACGCGGATATCGTCGCCGCGGTTCTGCTGCTCGATGAAGGTCGGGAGTTCGCCCTCAACCTCGGGAGGGAACACGCCGTCGGTCATGAAATAGATCGCATCAGGCCTCGGCTTCAACTCGAACACGCCCACGAACGCCGGCAGCGGATTCGTGCTGCCCGACGGGACGACTTGCAGGACATTCCGCCTCGCCGCCTGCTTGTTCTCCTCGGTTGCGCGGCACCAGCGGTCGCCCATCAGCGGCATGGCGGTGCTGCTGTACAGGATCACGCAGAAACTCGCCGAATCCAGCATCCCCTCGATCGATTCGATAAGGGCCGCCCGCAGCGCGCCGATCTTCGATTCATCCATCATCGACCCGGACACGTCCACCACGAACGCGAAGCGCGACCCGCGTGCTTCGACGCCGAAGAACCTGGCCTCTCCCCCCGCGCCGCCCAGGCCGTCGCCCGACCCGTCGCCCGCGCCATGCCCGCTGCCCGCGCCGCCGAGCGCTTCAAGACCCGAGCCGGTCCCCGCATCGCCCGAGACGGTAAAGGGCGAGGACAGGTCCGTGATTCGGAACTCCTGCTCCTGCGAAACAGAGGCGACCGTCAACTCCGAGCCGGTCATCGGCACCGATGGCAGGTCCGACAGCGAAGACCCCTCCATCGACGCCAACTCGACCACAGGGCTGTCGCCTATCCCCGTCGGCTCGGGCACCCGAAGCGACACCCACGCCGCCACAACCCCCAGCGTCATGTGAAGGAACAGCGAGAACACCAGCCCCTGCAGGAGCGCGTTCTCCCACCATGCAAGCCCCGTCGCCGGCTCGGCCGGCGTGGCATGAATGGTGCTCGAAGTCGGCGTCAACTGGCTCATCACGCGCAACGCATTAGACCGGCTTATCGGCCCGAAGTTCCGTTCCAAGACTATAGATCGACCGCGCCAGGGTGCCTCGGCCAGCGAAGCGAGTCTTCGAGCGCAGTCGGCCGTGGCGGGCGCCGCCGGCTCAAGCCCAAGGCCGAGCGCGGTCCGGTCGCCATCGCGGGACTCGCTCAGAAGCCGACTCTCTCGCACCCTGAAATCCTCCCTTCGCTTGACCCCCCGCGCCATCCCTAGTCCAATGGCTCCATGCCCACGCAACCCGCCCGGATCAAACGCCTCCTCCTCAAAATCTCCGGCGAGGCCTTTTGCGAGAAGGGCGGCTTCGGCGTCGACGCTTCCGCCCTTAAGCACATCGCGCAGGAAATCGCGGATGCCGCCAAGGCGGGGGCGCAGGTCGCCGTCGTGGTCGGCGGGGGGAACATCGTCCGCGGGGCCGCCCTCTCGGAGCGCAGCCTTCTCGATCAGGCGGTCGCGGACCACATGGGCATGCTCGGGACCGTGATCAACGGCCTGGCGCTGCGCGAGGCGCTCGAACACATCGGCTGCCCGGCCCGATGCATGTCCGCCGTGCCGATGCCTTCGATCACCGAGCCGTTCATCCGCCTGCGCGCCATCCGGCACATGGAGAAGGGGCGCGTCGTCATCCTCGCGGGCGGAACGGGCAACCCCTTCTTCACCACCGACTCCGCCGCCGCTCTCCGAGCCGCGGAACTCCACTGCGACGCCATCCTGAAAGCGACCAAGGTTGACGGCGTCTACACTGCTGACCCCAAGAAAGACCCAAAGGCGACGCGGTACGAATCCCTCACCTACACCGAGGCGATCGAGAAACGACTCCGGATCATGGACATGACGGCCCTGGCGTTGTGCCAGGAAAAGAAAGTGCCGATCGTGGTGTTCGACTTCGACAATCCGGGAAACATCAGGCGAGCGGTCGATGGGGCGGCGGTGGGGACGAGGATTGAGGGGTAGTTGATCGTGCCTCGGGTTATCCGGAAAACCGCCACAATGCGCCTTCAACGGATTGCGCGGCGGATGACCGTCTCAATCCTGCCACCACCATAAACTCGAACCAACATCCGAGTCCCAATCTGGCGAAGGGCGGCGAGCACGACCGCAGGGCGTCCAGTGCGGCTTCCGCAGCGGTCCGAATTCATGCCCGGCAAGCAACGATCCGAAGCGCCGAGGCACGCAATGATCCAACAGGACCTTTACGCGGCCCTCAGCCCGCTCAGTAGTCCGGCCTCCGCGAGTTGGATCACCGCCGTGGCCTGCGCACGACTCACATAGGGAAAGTCGTCGAGGAACTCCGACAGGCTGATCCCATCCGCGAGGTGATCAAAAAGGCTTGCAACCGGCACCCTCGTCCCGCGAAACACCGGCGTCCCGCCGAGGATCTCGGGATCGACAACCACGAACTCGGCAAGCGAAGGCTGGTGTTGAGCGCCAGATTCAGGCATGGTGCGTCATCCTCCCGACGGCACCTCATTCTGGGGATCATGGATTGCGCGATCCACCGTCCGCCGATGACCCCCCAGGGCAATCGCATTATCAAGAGGGTGCCCCGGTCTTGCCGTCAGCGGCAAGGCCGGGACGCACTTGCAACGCCGCCCGGCCTCGCTGCAACGCCAGCGAGACCGGGGCAGCCGCAATAATGCGATTGCCCTGGATGACCCCCCCCGGGGCCATCGCAATATCAATCGGATGCCCCGGCCCCGCCACAGCCTTCTCTCGACCATCGCGGCGCCTGGCTCGCCCGACGCCTCTCAGCGCGAGCGGGGCTCCGTTGTCCCTCCCACGACTTTCCGGCGGCCATCGGAATGGAGAAGGGTCAGCGTTCGCGGCTCGATCGTCGGGATCGCTTCCATGATCAGGCCCGCGAGGGCCCTCACCACAGGCCACGAGTTGTTCGGTACAACCAGCACCAGAACCGCCACGGGCAACGCCTTGAGGTTCTGCTGATGCACGATCCGCTGATCAAGCGTGATCACAAGATCGAAGTCTCCGGCGGCCCGAGCCAGGAGCCGACCGTTCTCAACCCCGGCCAAACCCAACTCGTACGCGGTCCGCACCTCGTGCCCGGCGAGCAACCGACGAAGTCGCTTTGCGACGCAGTGGTCAAGGAGTATCCTCACGCCGCACGGAGCCCTTGCACGAGGCCGCTCATGGCGAGCGCCAACACGCCCTCCGCCTGCTCGCGGGCGACGCCCTCGAAGTCGTCAAGGAAGGTCTCCAGATTATCCCCTGCCTGCAGGTAATCGAAGAGAGAGCGGATCGGCACCCTTGTCCCGCGAAACACCGGCGTCCCGCCGAGGATCTCGGGATCAACAACAACCAACTCGGCAAGCAACGGACGCGATTGATCGCCAGGATCTGGCATGGAGTGAGGCCCTCTTCAGCGGAACCTCATCCTAGGAATCCCATGCCGCGCGATCCACTTTGCCCGCTTTTCGGTAGAGTCGCAGTTTAAATGTGGCACGCCCTTTCCAGGGCGTGGCACGGGGGGACATGGGCTGGAAAGCCCATGCCACATTCAAACTGCGACACGACCCGCTTTTGCGCCCCGGCACGTCTCCGGCTCACGCCGTCGCGGCGAAGTCCACGGGCGGGTCGATCGGCTCGCGGACCCAGAGTTCGTTGCGCGGGAAGTCGGCGAGGTGGACCGTCAGGCCGAGCGTCGCGCCCACCGCCGATCGCTGCACGACGCGGACAATTGGTCGGTCGATCTGCGCCGGCTGCACGCCGACGACCACGGCGGGGGTATTGTTGGAGAGCAGGACATGGCTGCCGACGGGGAAGAGGCCGATCGACTCGACAAGGGCGCGCACGCCTCGACGATCGAAGACGCCCGCCGAGGCGAGCATGATCATCTCCTCCATCGCGTCATAGGGACGCTTGGCGCCGCGATATCGTCGGCGGGCGGCCATCGCCGCGAACGCGTCGGCGATCGCCACGACGCGCCCGATGTCGCCGATGGCGCGACCTCGCAGGCCGCAGGGGTATCCAGACCCGTTTTCGCGCTCGTGGTGCTGATAGGCCGCCTGGCGCACCGCCTCGGGCAGGCCCTCGATCGTGTCCAGCATCACGACGCTGTAGGTCGGGTGTCGGCGGACGCGGTTGATCTCGACTTCGCTCAGCGGCCGCCCCGACACGCGCAACTCCGTCGGCACCAGCCCCATGCCCACATCCGCCAGCAGCCCCGCCATGCCGGCAAGACGGATGTGCTCGTCGGACCACTGCCGACGGGCCGCGATCGCGACGCTCAGGCAAGCAACTGCGTAGCAATGCTCGGGCAGATAGTCCTCGCCCCGCGGCGAGAGCAGCGCGAGTTGGGTGAACCGCTCCGGGTGAGCCCGCTGGAGTTGAAGCAGCTCCGACACAAGGAGGCCGATCTCCCCCACCGCGACCGGCAGCCCCGACAGAATCCGCGCGAAGACGCGCCGGAACTTGTTGACGCGCTCGGCCCGGAACCGCGTGAGGCACGATTCGTCGGGCCAGTTCTGGCGTGCGGCGTTTTCGCCGGCGACGACCCAGGCGGGCGTCGGCGCCGGGTGGATGCGCAGGGGAATCCGCTTCCATTCGCCCGCGAGGTCGGCGACGCATTGGTCGGCGAGTTTCATCCGCACCGAGCGCAGACGCTGGTCTTCTTTCTCCGGCACTCCGACGAACGCGCCGAGTTCGTAGGCTTCGGCATGGTGGCGTTCGACGATCTGGCCCGCCTCGACCGCGAGCACGCCCCCCGCCGTAACGAGGTCGGCGCTGGCCGGCGCGCCCTCGTGCAGCGGTTCGACAAGGCGGAGCACGGCCCCCTCCTGCAGGTCCGCCGCCGACGCTGCGAGGTAGAGGTCGCCCCATTTCGACATCGAGATCATTCGGCACATGGCGTCCGTGAGGATCGTCCCCGCGCTCAGGAGTTTCACCCCTTGGCGCGTGTACAGCCCCAGCGGCAGGCGGGCTCCGGGGCGAAGTGTCGCGGCGTCGATTCGGCGCATATGCGGGGTTCCGGTGAGAAGGCCCATGACAAATCGGCCGGGGCAGGAACCCCGTTTCGCCGCGGACGCCGCTTCGGCCCCGCTTTCGGATGGGCACGCCGTTATCGGAATCGGCGTGCCGCCGCGCCGCGCCCCGGGAGGGGCTTGGTCGATGTTCCGAGCAACCAGATCGACGGTCCGGGTGCGTTATTGGGAAACCTTCCAATATGATGGAGTTGCGAATGCGCCGCGGTGTTTCGGACCGATAAGAGTCATTCGTGGCCGGATCGGGCAAGTCGCCCGTACCGCCGAGTTGGGTAACCATTCCGAGGGGATGTGAAGAAAGGAGGCCTGGATGTCGCGCTTCATTCGCTCGCTGATCTTGTGTGTCTGTGCGATGGTTCTGGTTCCGGCCGCCGAGGCCCAGGCCCAGCCCCGCACGATCATCTGCATTGACGACGTGAACGATGACTTCACGAACAACGCGGAAGGCTACCTGCGCGCGCAGTATCCCAATGCGATCATCACGCGCGGAGGGAACCTGAGAGACTGCATGGCGCAACTCAACAACGGCGACACGCTCATCATCGTGTGCCACGGATTGAACAACGGCGAGGGGTTCCAATGGGGCGGGAACAACTACTTCGGGTTCGGGACCGGGCCGGACGACATGCCCGTCCCGCCGGGGTTCGGGAATCTGCACAACATCACGGTCCAGTGGATCACATGCTGGAGCAACAACGATCCCGACGGATCCGGGGAGGATCGTCCACTCACTGAAAAGATCCGCGACGCGATGGGCGGCGCGGGCAACGGGCACCCCATGCCCACGGGCTACACCGGAATCTCGTTCGCCGCGGTGAACTACAGCATGAGCGGCGGCACGGCGGAGCAGCAGGCGGCGGCACGCCAATGCCTCACGAACAACCCCGCGTGGCAGAACAACCCGCCGGCCAACCGACCCGGAACGGGCGGCGCGGGGCAGCCGGCGAATCAGCAGTCGGCGGCCCAGTCGCAGGTGAGCAACACGAACTGCCCGGGCGCGGGCGGCGCGGTCACCATCACGATCCCCAACGCGGTCGCCACGCCCCAAGGCCCGAACCAGCCCAAGACCGCAGGCTACAAACGCCCCGTGGACCGGCCGGGCATGCAGGTCGCCGCCGGCGTCGGCGGCCCGACCTGTACCCCCCCGCCGTACTGCGGATGCTCCGATCCCCCGGAGGGCATCTCGGCGGATGACTCCAGCGCCATCCCCGCAGTTTCAGGCACCGGACTGGCCCTGATCGCCACCGCGGTCGTCGTCTTCGGCCTGGTGATCGTCAGGCGCATGGGCATCTGACGTGGCATGGGCTTTTCGGCGAGTCGCCGTGGCGACCCAGCCCATGTCTGAAAGACACACGCCTTGGAAAAGGCGTGCCACTTGGCTTGCGATCGACGGCCCGGCTTGACACACGCGCGCCCATTGGGTGATATATGCACAGATTGGGCCGATCTCGGCCGGGGCGGGGATGGTATCCCGCCTGACGCGCGGCCCTGGTGCTTGTCCACCGAGCATGGTGGGGAAGGTAGGCCGGATTGAGCCGACGAATGGAATGCTGGATCGTCCCGCTCGCGGTCGCGGTCTGCACCGGCGCGGCGTGCGGCCAGGATGAACAGCGGCGCATCGAGCGAGCCGTCCGCACCGCCGTCGATCCGGCCGAGCGGGAGAAGATCGATCCGAACCTGACGATGGCGGAGCGGTCCTACATCGAATTCGGCGGGTACTTCAGCGCCACGTTCGTCAACCTCAACGACTCGAACGACAACTCGCGCACCTACTTCAGCCCCGAGATCGCGCTCTATGGTCGTGCGGCGATCGACGGCGTACACAACTTCTTCGGCAGGGCGAGATTCCGGTATAACGACTTCAGCCAGGGGGATTCATTCGACGGGCGCGGCGACCGATGGAGCGAGCCGTTCATCGACCGCTGGACTTACGAGTTCGACCTGAGGCAGGCGGCGGCGGCGTACCACGGGAAGTCGCTCGACTGGAACTTCAATCTTGTCCTCGGTCGGCAGTTCGTCGACTGGGGCTCGGGCCTCACACTGTCGGAGAACCTCTACGCGGCGAGGCCGACGTTCGAGTTCGGGCGTTTCACGCTCGAAACGCTGGCGGGCGTCACGCCGGGGGACCAGAGTGTGACGGACTTCGACGCCAGCCGGGCCGATTTCAATGAGGAAACGTGGCGCGGATTCTTCGGCGGGAGGCTCTCGTACCGCACCAGGTCGAACGAGGAGTTCTACACGTTCGTCCTCGCCCAGGTGGATTACAACGAGGACAGCGGGTCGCGTCCGCCGCTGCCGGTTGAGGTTGATTTCGACTACAACTCGCAATACCTGGGCTTCGGCTCCACGGGCAGCCTGTTCGCGCGGATGCTGTACGAGGCCGAGTTCGTGTACGAGTTCGGCGAAAGCCAGTCCGACCCGCTGCGCGGCGCGCAGACCGGGGAGGACATCGGCGCCTTCGCCGCACGCGGGCAGGCGACGTGGCTCTTTGCCGACGCCAACAACAGCCGGGCCGAGTTTGAGGCGATCTTCGCCTCGGGCGACCGCGACCGGCTTGTGACAAGCGACACCGTCGGCGGCAACCTGAGCGGGACGGACGACCACTCCTTCAACAGCATGGGCTTCGTCAACACGGGCCTTGCGTTCGCACCCTCGCTCTCGAACCTCATGTCGTACCGGCTGGGCGCATCGACGTTCCCCTTCCCGGAAGTGGATTATCTCGAGCAGTTCCAGATCGGCGCCGACGGGTTCATGCTCTTCAAACTCGACCCCAAGGCTCCGATCGACGAGCCGACGTCGCGCGACTATTTCCTCGGATTCGAGATGGACTACTACCTCAACTATCGTGTTACAAGCGACCTCGCGTTCAGCGTGCGCTACGGCGTGTTCTTCCCCAGCGCCGCCGTCGAAACGGAGAAGGACACGCGGCACTTCGTCTTCCTGGGCATGACTCTTTCGTTCTGAGAGGCCAACCGATGCACACGAGTTTCAGGACGATCGTCATCATTGCCGGAGCGGCCTTCGCGACCCTCCCCGGCTGCGCCCGCAGCAAGGTCGCGCAGACGCTCGACAGCACCTTCGCCGCAAAGACGGAGGAGGCTGACCTCGATTTCTGGCACAGCCTGCCCGGGCGGTCGGCGGTTACAAACAGCGAGGGGCTCCACGGCGTGCTGCTCCTCTCCGACGGCGGAGACCCCACCACGACGTGGGAGGAGCGGCTGGCGCTCCTGAAGGACCGTGGGTGGATCGGCGCGGACTTCGAGCAGGCCGGCGACGAGACCATCTCCCGCGGCACGCTCGCCAAGGCGCTCTGCCACGCCCTCGACATCAAAGGGGGCGTGATGATGCGCCTGACCCGCACCATGCCGCGGTATGCCATCCGCGAACTGGCGTACGTCCGCCCGCAGATCATGTCCGCTTCGACGGAGAACCAGGTGGTCAACGGGCTGGACTACATCGGAATCATGAGCAAGGCCCAGGACTACCTGATGCTCCGCGAGACGAAGAAGGCGCGGGAGGCGTTGGAGGCTCAGCCCGCCGCGGAGCCGGCGCCCGAGGAACCCGCGCCCGCCGAGCATCCCGTGGCGGGACCATCGCAAGGCTCCTGATTCCGCGTGGGTGCCCGCGTGGGTGCCCCGGTCTCGCTGGCTTTGCAGCGAGGCCGGGCGGAGTTGCAAGGGCGTCCCTGCCCGCCGCGGGAGCGTCGCAAGACTCCTGATTTCGCGATAGCCTTCAGCCATGGCGGCGGGCGCACCAACCCGGAAACCCAAGGCCCCGGCGGGCGGCGCACGCGCGGCGAAAATGGCCGGCGTCCAGTTGTGGCTGGGCTTCGCCATCACCGCCGTCATCGCCGTCGCGCAGTCGCTCGGCTGGACGCGCAGGCTGGAATACCCGCTGTACGACCTCCGCGCGCGGGTCTTCAACTACTTCACGCCGCCGCCTTCGGACAAGGTTACCGTGATCGCCATCGACGACGGGTCGATCGAGACCGTGGGCAAGTGGCCCTGGCCCCGGGAGTTGCTCGGCGAGGCGATCCGCGAACTCAAGCGGGGCGGCGCGAGCGTCGTCGCGCTCGACCTTCTGCACGATGATCCGCAAAGCCTCGTGTACCTGCCAGACCCGGAGCGTCCGGGGTCCCTGATCTCAATCGACAACGACGCCCTCCTCGGCGCGGGCATGGCCGCCCACGGCTCGGTCGTGCAAGGCTCGGGTTTTAACTACATCGATCCCACCGAGGCGGCGAAACTCCAGGCGGAGCAGCGCGGCCGAGGCATCAATCGCGTCAGGTTTGACGAGGTCCACGACGCCATCGCGGAAACTCCTGACATTTCAGACAGGGAACTCCTCGAAGAACTCGTCCCCGGCACGCCGACGATCGGCCCGGAGATGGCCGATCTCCGCCGAAAGAGAAGCCAGGTGGAGACGCTGCGCTCGGCCCAGATCACGTCGAGCCTCCCGGTGCCGAGCGAGGCGGCGCGGTGGCCCTATTCCAACGCGCCGAGCCCGCCCGTGCCCGTCATCGCGCATGGCGCCGCCGCCCTCGCCAGCGTCTCCTTCGGCGACGGAGACCCGGACGGGGGCGTACGCCGCATCCCGCTGTGGGTTCAGGTGCAGAGTCGGCTGTACCCGACGCTCGGCGTGGCGGCGGCGGCGCTGCACCTGGGAATCGACCTCCAGCGCGTCGGCGCGGGAGTGGACCATACCGACCTCGTCTTCCTCGACGGCCGGCGCATCTCGATCCCGACCCACGCCGCGACTCTGAAGAAACTCTCCACCCAGGGGGACATCAGCGGCCTGCTGCACGTCTGCTGGCCTCGGGGCGGCTCAGGCGGGTGGAAGCGGCAGTTCGCGGTCGAAGTCGAGAAAGGACATTTCGAGCAGTCCGAGTTGCCGCTGGGCCGGCTGCTTGATCCGTCGCGCAACATCATCCCAGCCCTGCGCAAGAACATCGCCGAACTTGACGCCGCCGTCGCGAGCCTGAGCCGGAACTTCGGCCTCGGCGACCCGGCTTCCTACGAACCCCGCGCGAAGGAACTGGCGACGCTCACCCCCGACGACCCGCGATGGCGCGAACTGCACGCGCAGCAGAAGGCCGCGTGGCTCAAAATCATCAAGGAATCCGAGGACCTGCTCCAGGCCGCGGTCGATCCGAGCATCGACCCCGCGACGCTCACCCCGGAGGAAAGAGCAGCGATCCAGGACCTCGAAAACGCCGCAAAAAACGCCCTTCCGACGGTCAAAGAGATCGACGCGGGCATTGCCGGGCTCGACAAATGGTGGAACGAAGACCTCCCCGCCCGCGTCAAGGGACGCATCTGCTTCATCGGGTGGACGGCGACCGGCGCGGCCGCCGATTTCGTTCGGACGAGCATCGACCCGCGCACGCCGGGTGTGCTCCTCCACGCCGCCGTCGCGAACGCCATCCTGAACTCGGTGGACCAGCCGCAGTTCTTGTCGTCGGCGCCCGACTGGATCAACCTCGCGGCGGTGCTGACGCTCGGGATTCTCGGGACGATCATCGGTGTGCGGCTGGGGGTGGTCGAAAGCCCCATCGTGCTCATCGCGGCCCTCGCGGCGTGGTTCGCGCTCGACGGCGTCGTGTTCTGGGATTGGCGCAACCTCTTCGTCGCCGAGGCCGCTCCGATGGGGGCGGCGGCGCTCGGGTGGCTCTCGGTCATCCTGCACCGCCTGCTCGTCGAGCAGCGCAGCCGAAAGCAGACCGAGGCCCGATTCCGCAGTTACGTCTCGCCGGATGTCGTGGACATCCTCGTGAACAACCCGGAGATGGACAGCATGCGCCCGCAGAAGCGGGAACTGACCATCTTCTTCTCCGACATCGCGGGCTGGACGACCATCACCGAGCGCATCGGCACCGAGGGCATCGCGGCGTTCCTCGCCACCTACCTCAAGGCAATGACCGACATCCTGCAGGACAACCGCGCGACAATCGACAAATACCTCGGCGACGGAATCATGGCATTCTGGGGCGCCCCCATCGAGGACGCCGACCACGCGAAGCACGCCGTCGAGGCCGTGATCCTCATGCAGGAGAAACTTCGTCAGATGAACGACGCCGGGGAATTCGGCCCGGCAGGAAAGATCGGCGTCCGCATCGGCCTCGCCTCGGGAGAGGTCAACGTCGGCGACTTCGGCAACCCGCCTCACAAATCCGCCTACACCGTCATCGGCGACACCGCCAACCTCGCCGCCCGACTCGAATCCGCGAACAAGCAGTTCGGCTCCAAGATCCTCATGACCGAGCGCACCCGCGAACTGGCCAAGATGACCTCGGCGTTCCGCCTCATCGGCCGGGTCGTCGTCAAGGGCAAGACCGAGCCGGAGACCCTGTACGAGCCGATCGGCGGGATGACGCCGAAGGGCAACCGGACGCCGGAGTGGATCATCCTTTCCAATGACGCCGTGGGGGCCTATATCGCAGGGGATTTCGATAAGGCTCTGGACCTCTTTGACCGTCTGGAGGAGGAGTTCGGCGACCACGAACTTGCCGAGAAGTACCGGGAGTCAATCGCCCAAGTCCGAGCCGAAGGCGGCCCCGGAGCCGATTTCAAGGGCACAATCGTGCTGAGCGAGAAGTAACGCGCACGCGCCCCCCCCGAGGGGTGCCACGGCCAGCGCAGCGAGTCTTCGAGCGCAGTCGGCCGTGGCGAGCGCCCCCGGCATCCACCACGCCCGACTGCGCTGGCCGCAGCGCCCGGCATGGGCTGGAAAGTCCATTCCACAAGCGATTCTCTGGCTTTTCGGGTTGCGTTCGCCCCAAAACAATGCATAATCCTTCCAGGCGGATTGCCGCCGACGGGGGCGCTGTTCCGCAGGCACTGAACGGAGGCGCTCCCGCGCTGTAAGTGCGGACATTCATCCAGAGCCGCGAGGGAGCATCCCGTGAGAGAACGTCGTGTACGTATCGGGTCGGGTCTCGTAACGATGACGGCTGCGATCTCGCCGCTGCTCTTGGCGCACAGCGCCGGCGCGGCAGTCGCGCTGCAGCAGACTCCCGCAGAGCAGCCCGGCGGCGCGGCAACCCCGGCCCCCGTTCCCGCGCCCGCGGAAGCGAAGCCCAACACCGCGACGATCCTCGCGGTGCAGGGGCAGGTGCAGGTCCGCAAGGCGCCGGAGGGCGAATGGGCGAAGGCCGTCGCGGGCGACACGATCTCGCAGGGCGGAGCGGTCCGCACGGGCCTGCGTTCGGCGCTGCAGGTCCGCGTCGGCGCGGGCCAGGTCATGACCATCGACCGCATGTCAGTCGTCGAGTTCAGCGAACTCGTGAACATGGCCAACACCGATCGCACGCGCCTCGGCGTGGACTACGGGCGCGTCGTCTTCCAGGTGCAATCCACCGAGTTCGCCAACGACCTCCAGATTCAGGCCGCCGATGCGACCCTTGCCGTGAAAGGCACCGAGGGCGGCATCGACGCGAACCCGGAGACCGGCACCGAGTCCTTCGGCACCGAGACCAACGACGGCACGTTCTCCGTCACCTACCCCGACGGCACCGAGTCCGACGTCTCGGGCGACGACTCAACCGACACCGAGAACAAGGACCCCGCCGACAAGCAGTCGTCGGATACGGACCAGGACACGGGCGATTCAGGCTCGCGCGAAGGCGACGAGAGCGATGTGGTCGACCGCTCCACCGGCGGCTCGGATACGACGCAGTCCGATTCCGGCACAGAGGACGCCGAGCCGGACGCGCCGATCGTCGGCGAGGATGAGGATGGCGACGGCCTGCCCGATATCGACACCGGCGGCTCCGGAGGAGGCGATGGCGAACCGCCGCCGCCGCCACCCCCGCCCGCGCCCGGCGCGTTCTCCATCCTCAGCCCCATGATCGGCGACATGAACGTCATGTCGAGCGCGACCTTCACGTGGGGCTCGGCCTCCGACGCGGCCAACTACACGCTCATCATCTCGACAAACCCGGATCTCTCGAACCCGATGTTCACGTTCACCGGCCTGACCTCGACATCGCACCTCGTGCAGGGGCTTCAGCAGGGGGTCATGTACTACTGGCGGGTCATCGCGTTCAACGAGACGGGCAGCAGCCAGACCTCGCCCGCGAACTTCAACACCCTTCTGCCGCTGCCGGGTGATTTCGCGCTCCTGACTCCAACCGCGGGGATGTTGGACGTCGCGACCACCGCCACCTTCACTTGGGCGGCGTCGTCGAACGCAACAACCTACACGCTGATCATCTCGACCAGCCCGGACTTCTCGACTCCCTTCATCACACTGACGGGGCTGACCGGAACGTCGGCAAATGTGCCGGGGCTTCAGCCCGGGGTGATGTACTACTGGCGCATCATCGCGATGAACTCCGCCGGCGATACGCAGTCGGGCTCCGCGACATTCACCACGGTCGCGCCCCCCCCACCCCCACCCCCACC
>CAZBDZ010000026.1:30659-42094 GCA_964490785.1 uncultured Phycisphaeraceae bacterium | reverse complement strand
GGTGAGGGGGTGATGGGGTGAGGGGGTGGGGGGGAGGGGAGACGAGGTGGCCGGCGAGGCACTGCCAGATGCCGGAGTGTTCGCTGTCGACGGGGAGGAGGCGGGCGCCGGATTTCGCGCAGGCGGCGACGACGATCTCTCCCGCGGCGACGAGCGTCTCCTTGTTGGCGAGGGCGACGTCGATGCCCATCTCGATGGCGGCGAGGGTGGCGGGGAGCCCCGCGCTGCCGACGATCGCGCCGAGGACGAGATCGGAGGGGACTTCGCGGACGAGTTGCTCGGCGGCGTCGGGGCCGGTGCGGATGTTGATGCCGCGGTCGCGCCCGATAAGGACGGTGTCGTTGCCGTTGGCGACGGCGGCGTCGTGGACATCGAGGGCGGCGGCCTGGGCGAGGAGGGCATCGGCGTCGCGTCCCGCGGCAAGGCCGACGATCTCGTGCCGGATCGGGAACTCCCCGCGGGCGGCGAGCGAGTTCAAGTGGGCGACGACTTCGATGGTCTGCCGACCGATGGAGCCGGTGGAGCCGAGAAGGATGAGTCGGCGGGTCGAAGCCATACTTGAGCAACTCTATCCGAAGGGCGCTCGATTCGATCCGGTTTTCACCGCGGAATACACGGCGAGGCTCGGAGGAAGAATCAGACCGGGAGCATCGGAATGGACATCCGCGGCGGCACAATGATCCACGAGGGCATCACCGGCGAGATCATCGGCGCGGCCATCGTGGTGGGCCTTCATCCGGGGCCGGGGCTCCCGCGCCCGCATCTGGCGCCGCTTGTAGGCTGGGCGCGGGGCGGGCGATGGACGGAGGCGGAGGATGCCGAGTTTCGTGGCGCATTTTGAATCGGCGCTCGACGGCACGCGGCTTCCCGCGCGGACGCTGCAGGGGACGCACGAGGGGCGGCCGCTGTGGGTGCGGTACGACCTGGAGCGTTTGGGGGGGCATGTCGAGACCATGCGGGTTAGACACTACCCGAACGAAGCCCCCCCAAAGCGCGGGCAGCGGCCAACTCCCAGTCTCGACCGTGCGCGGCCTTGCGCAAAATTTATGGCCGTTTCCCTGGAGTATCTTAAACGCAACAGTGTCAAGCACTTGCGCGACGCGCGGCACGAGGTCTACAAGCACTTCCCGCTAAATTCGACGCGCACCGTGAACCGCATGCTCGCATTATAGTCCATAGTGGATCGTGGGCCACGGCGAAGCGCGTGTATTCAGCATCGGCGTTGTCCGGGTTCTGACTAGTCGCCCATTCGGAGACTTGAACATGCGAATCAGCAAATGGCACGTCCTTTGGTGTGTTCTCGCCTGCGCATCCGCGCTTGTTTTTCCTCGCGCTGCCCTCGCGCAGTGCTCGCCTGTCTTCAACTACACGAACGGAGTATGCGGTGCAATGCGCATCCACACAACCGGGGAAGGCTCCTTGTTCCCCGGAACACGCCTGTGGTCGACGGGCTTCGGAACTACTGGCGGCCTGACAACGATCGGCGTCTGGGGGGACTCCTCCTGGATTCCCATTCCCGGCGGCACGAACGGTGGCCATTCCGACATGGAAGTCTTTAACGGCGACATCTACGTGTCGGGATGGTTCTCCGGCGCGGCGTACGTTCCCAGCCGCGGGATTATCCGTGTATCAGCGGACGGCGCATGGTCGACCGTCGGGGGTGGTGTGGTGGACGGGTCTGTGTATGAGTTGGCGGCCTATAAAGGAGCGTTGTACGCCGCCGGGCCTTTCAATCAGAGTGTCGGATCGCTCGGTTTCGCCAAATGGGACGGCGCATCTTGGAGCGATGTGACCGGGCCTGCAGGGTGGAGCGTCTCTGACGTGGTCGTGTTCAACGGGCGTCTCGTTGTCGCACTCCAATACAACTTCCATTACTGGTCCGGCCTTTTGGTGGGATCGGCATCGCTCGCGGAGTTCGACGGCACGACATGGAGTTGGCTTGGCGGGAGCGCAGATCCGAACGCGCCCGCCGGGCCGGTGTACGACCTCTCGGTCAGGGACGGCCTTCTGTACGTGGGCGGTGATTTCGATACCGTCGGGCCCGCCGCGCTCCCGGCGTCGGACATCGCGGCCTGGAACGGCTCGTCATGGAGTGCGCTCGGGACCGGCGCTCTGGGTCCGTTTGGTTCGTCAGTGCAACATGTGGAAGCGCTCCCCGGCGGCGTGTATGCCTCGGGGGACTTCGCATTCATGGGCGGCGTCCCGGTGCCCGGCTTTGCGCGCTGGGACGGCAACGCCTGGTCGGCCGTGGGCGATGGTGCGTTCTCGATGTATGGGCCGTTCTCGGAGTATGACGAGGACGGCGCGGGCGGCGATCCGCCGAGCCTGTTCGGCTGCGGCACGCGCTACGGGTGCCCGCTTCCGACGCCGGAGTTCCGGATCGAAATGGAAGGCTCCCCGCTCGGGTATTGCGGGACGGTCGCCTTCGGGACGACGTACATCGGCTTCCCCGTCGAGCGCGCGTTCACGATCTTCAACGATGGGGAAGGGGCACTCGCGCTCACGGCCGTGGGTCTTCCTTCGGGACTTGAGTACGGAACCGCGCCGCCGGCCACGATCGCCGCGGGCGGCTCGGCATCCTTCACCATCCGGAACCCGGCTCTTTCCCAGCAGAACGCGAGCGCGTGCTGCTGGAGTGTTCTCTACACCAATGACAGCGACGAATCGCACTTCCCTATGTGCCTGTCATGGCAGGTTTTACCCCTGAGCACGGAGGTGGACCTGCAACTCTCAGCGCCACCGTTGTCGCTCGACTCGTTCGGGGGCAATGCGTACGCGACGACCACGTACACGATCTGGAACGCCTCGAGTACGGCGGCGAGCACGACACGCGTCTCGATCCCGGTGCCAGCCGGGGTCAGCGTCGTGGGCGTGTCGCCCAGCACGGGTTCCTTCCAGTTCATGGGCGGGTCACTGATCTGGAACCTCGGAATGCTGGCCTCGCTGGCGGATGAGTCGCTCAGGATCGACCTCGACACCACGATGATCGGCGATTACACAATCGGCGCAACGGCGACGGCGTCGAACAACACGAACGACCCCACGCCGTGGAACAACTCGCTGTATTACATTCTGACGTACACCGGCGACTGCAACGCCAACGGCCTCGAGGATTGGCTCGACATCCTGAACGGCGAGCCGGATTCCGACGGGAATCTGGTGCCGGAGGTGTGCCAGGCGGTGGTCACCGGCTACTGCCACCCGGAGTACGACTACCCCGACTACCCCGCGGCCACTGATGCAACGGTCGCGGCCGTGCTTTCGATGCTCTCCGATTACTGCGACGGGGACGAACGCGCGCCCGCCATCTCCCTCAATCCACGGGCCGCGCTGAGCAACCCGGTCATTGACTTCCGGGGCTTCGCGCAGGGTCTGTGGCTGTACGGCCTCCTCGGCTTGGATTTCATCCAGCCGGCGCATGGCCAGTACTCCCTCGGGAACGGCTCGCGCATCGTGCATCCCGGGCCGCACGCGGTCGAACTGAACGGGCGCGTGTCGGTGGACTTTGATGACTCGGTGCGGCTGGGCGGCGCGCTGCTGCGCATCGGCGAGACGGGTGAACTGTTGTGCGCGCCCGAATCGCGGCTTGAGTTCGAAACGTGGACTAGCGTGGCGTTGGACCTGCGGGGTTATCTCGAGTTTCTCGGCGCTTCCATCTCCTCGGGACGGGGGATCACCGTCGCATCAACGGGCCTGCTCGAAGGCTTCGGCATCCTCGCAACGCCGATCACGGTCGGGTCCGGCGGCGAGGCGCGGTATCTCGCCGACACCCAGGCCATCGAGGACTACGCCAACCACGGGACGACGACCATCCAGAACGGGACGCTGACCATCTTGGGCACCTTGTTGAATACGGGAACGATCATCGGCGACTTCGCGGCGGCTCGGAGCGCCGAGGCGCCGGACTGGCCGCGGGCGGCGGGCGATGGAATGTTCGTGCGCGGCGATTTTGCGGCGGGCGCCGCGTCGTCGCTGCGGTTTGTGCAGGCAGGGTCGCGGGCGGCGTTCGGTGGCTCGTTCGACTGCGCGATCAACAGCAACGGGCGCTTCGACCTTGCCTCCGCGGAGGTGCGGATGGTGGGGACGGGCGCGGCCGAGCAGCGGCTCGAAGCAATGAGCCGCGATCGCGGGCCGGTCGAAGCGGGATTCGACCGGTCGCAGACGGGTTCATACCCCCTCGGAACGTTGCGGATCGGTCCCACGCCGACGACGGTGCGCCTCGTGGACGGAAGCGACAACGACGGCTCCGGTCAGGCGGAGCGCGAGGCGGTGTACGTCGATATGCTCATCGTCGATGAGGGGGCGACGCTGATCAACATTGGGATCCGGGTCTACTGCCGCGTCGCGACGATCGAGGGCGCGGTGGCTGATCCAGCCGGGATCGTGTTGATGGTCCCGCCAGCACTCTGCAATGGCGACGCGAACGGCGACGGCGTGGTCAACTTCGCGGACATCACGAAGGCTCTGGAGAACTGGCTGGCGGCGTATCCGGGGCCGACCTGCAATGGGGCGGGCGATGCCGACCACGACTGCGATGTTGACTTCGGCGACATCACTGAGGTGCTGGAGCACTGGCTGGCGGTGTGCGACGGGTAGGTCATCGACGAAACGGCATGTGCTCGCTGCATCCCCCGCTACGGGCGTGCCCCGTGAGCGCCGTGACCGAATAGGTACGGGCCGGCAGCTTGCCGCGGGCGACTCGGTGGAACCTCCACACCACCGAGAGTCCATACTCGGGCGTTGGGCGCGTTCTTACTCCTCGCGCTTGACGTTCTTCACTTCGCCCGGCTTCAAACGGCGGCGGGTGCCGAAGAGGGAGCGGGCGGGGGGCTTGATGCCGGTCGGTGCGGGGGGCGCGGCGGCGGGTGTCGCGGGACGGACGACGGGCGGCGGGGGAAGCGGGCGGTTGCGAGAGTGATCCTGATCGCGGCGCGGCGGCGCGGGCGGGCGCTGGTGCTGCGGCTGGGCGGGCTGGGGCGCGCCGGCGGTCGCGTCGCCTCCCCCTCCCTTTCCGCGGCGGCGACGGCGACGGCGGCGGCGCTTTCCGCCTTCGCCCGGCTGGGCGCCGTCGGCGAGAGGCATCGCGCCCCCGAGTTGATCGACGGCGCGCGTGAACTGGCCGGGCTCGACGCCGACGAGGTCGGAGGCCGAGGGGAGATGTTCGTCCTCGAAGTCGCCCTCTTCTTCGTCATGCATCGGGGCGATGCCTGGCGACATCGCGGTCGCGGGCCGGACCATCGCGGGAGGAAGGTCCCACGAATCGCCGCGCGGCGAGCCGGAGTCGATTTGCGGCGCGACGCCGAGAGGAGTGCCCACGTCGGGCGCGACGGGTTGCGTCGCGCCTTCGGCACTCCGTCCCCGACCGCGACGGCGGCGGCGGCGCTTGCGCTTTCCGCCGGCGGAATCGTCGGTCGGAGTTGCGGGTGCGGCGTCGGAGTGCGGCGCGTGGGGTGGGGCGTGGGATGCCTCCCTTGCTTTCGCTTCAGGCTCGTTTCGTTCGCGTCGCGGGTCGCGCTGATCGCGATCTCCGCGCCGGCCGCGACCGCCGCGCCTTCCGCGCCCGCGTTTCTTGGAGGCTTCCTCGATCATGTCCTCGCGGATGCCTTTGCCCCAGTCCTCCGTGGGTTCGATATCGTCGCTGAGGAGGAGTTCATCGCCCTCGGGCGCGATGTGGGATTCCTGCGGCTGGGTATGCGGTTCGGGCGCGGCCTGCTCGCGCGAGGAGTCGATCGACCAGTCGTCGCCCGCGCTGAGATCGGCCCAGACGGGCAGGTCCTTCGGCGGCTTCGGCGCCGGCAGACGCTCGATGTCCACGTCCGCGCCGTCGGCCTCGTAGGCGTAATAGTTCACGCGGTCGAGGGGGATGTCCTCGCTGACGCGCACGTCGACGTGCTTCTTCAGCGTGAACTCGAGCCTCGCGAGAGCCTGCCGCTTGCGCGAGAGCATCTCCCCCGCGACGCGGGGCGAGACGGCCATCTCGACCTTGTACACCTTCTCGTGCTCGAGAATGGCCGCGAGATCGCGCAGCGCGTCATCCGCGACCGAATCGGGCCGCTTGAGCACGCCGCGGCCCGTGCAGGAGGGGCACTTGGCGTAGTGCATCGAACGGAGCGAGCCCTTCTGGCGCTGCCGGGTCATCTCGACGATGCCGAACTGCGAGATGGGGAGGGTCTTGGTGGCGGCGCGGTCCTTCTTGAGGCGGTCGCGGAACTGGTTCTCGATGTCGCGGCGGTGCTCGCGCTTCATCATGTCGATGAGGTCGCAGAGGACCAGGCCGCCGACATCGCGGAGGCGGAGTTGACGGCAGATCTCGTCCACGGCTTCGATGTTGGTCTTGTAGGCGGTGGTCTCGGCGTCGCCGTGGGACCGCATCTTGCCGGAGTTCACGTCGATCGCAACCATCGCTTCCGTTTCGTCGATGACGAGCGAGCCGCCGCCGGGGAGGGGGACTTCCCGGGCGTGGATGCGGAGGATCTGCTCCTCGATGCCGTAGGCGTGGAAGACGGGGGCGGTGCGGTTGTAGTGAAGGATCTTGGTGCCCGAGCGCGGGGCGACGATCTTCATGAAGCGCGAGGCGCGGTTGAGCGCCGCCTCGTTGTCGATGATGACCTCGCTGATGTCGCTGGTCCAGATGTCGCGCAGGGCGCGCATGAGGAGGTCCGACTCGGCGTAGAGGAGGCGGGGCTTGTCGCCCGACTTGCGGCGGCGTTCGATGTCCTTCCAAAGACGCTGGAGATAGGCGAGGTCGCGCTTGAGTTCGGTCTTGCCCTTGCCCTCGCCGGCGGTCCGCATGATGAAGCCGAAGCCCTCGGGGAGTTCGAGTTCGTCGAGCACGGCCTTCATCTCGCGCCGCTGGTCGTCGTCCTCAACCTTGCGAGAGACGCCGACGCGATCCATGTCGGGGAGCATGACGAGATAGCGGCCGGGGATGGAGAGGTAGGAGGTGAGGGTCGGCCCCTTGGTGGAGATGCCCTCCTTCAGCACCTGGACGACGATCTCCTGCCCGCGGCGGAGGCACTGCTGGATCGGCGGGCGTTCGCGTCGCGGGGTCTTGCGGCCGATGGACTCGGTGGCTTCCTCGTCGGCGCCGGGGAAGTACATGGGGTGGACGTCGGAGACGTGGAGGAAGCCGTTGGACTCGAGGCCGAAGTCCACGAACGCGGCCTGGATGGAGGCCTCGACGTTGGTGACGCGGCCGACGTAGATGTTCCCGACGAAGGACACCGAGCCGGCGCGTTCGGTGTGGAGTTCTTCGAGGCGCCCGTCCTCGACAATGGCGATGCGGCATTCGTCGCCGGGGGCGTAGTTCACGATCATCTGCTGGTGTTGCACTGGTTGATTCTCCTTGCCGCCGCGCGGGGGCGCGCGGCGCGGGCAAGGGAACCGGATTCAGACTCTTCGCGATCGCGTACTCGGCGGGCGCGTGCCGGGCGGCATGACAGCCGCGCTCCGGGCTTGGGCGCTGCGCGCGAGTGGATGGATCGTGGTCATCGTCTGAGCGGTTCCGCTTGCCCTGTTGGTTCAGGGCTGGTCCGGGTCCGCGCCGCGCTGGGCTCGAGGACCGGGTGGCCGAGAGGCAGGTTGTCGCCCGCGTCGCGCGGTTCGGGCGGCTCGACCGAAGGGAATTCGGGAGCCGGCGTCGTCGCCGTCGCGGGGCTGCCTCGCCGCTTTGTCCCGTCTCGTTCCCTGCGCCGGCGGCGAGTGCCCGGCGACAGGTCGCTGCTTGATCCCGAAGTCGGCCTACAGATCGTGGCCCTGCTCAGCGGAACGACCGCCGAACAAATCGGGGAGTATTTTCCGGGCTTGATCCCGCAGATACGCGGTGACTTGCCTTTCGGAATCGAACGAGCAGGCCGTACGGGCCAGCCGGTCGCATGTGGGGATATCGACATTCCGGATCACCCGCTTCAGGGCGGGAAGGCTCCCCGGCGCCGCAGATAGACTACGCAATCCGAGTCCAAGAAGCAACATCGTGTATTCCGGGTCGCCCGCCACCTCGCCGCAGCATGAAACGGCGACATTCCCGCGCCGGCCGGCACGGACCACGTCCTTGATCAGCCTCAGGACCGCAGGATGGCCCGCGGTATAGAGCCCTTGCACCTTCTCGTTGGTGCGGTCCACGGCGAGGGTGTACTGGATCAAGTCGTTGGTGCCCACCGAGAGAAAGTCAACCTCGCGCACGAATGTCCCCGCCATGAGGGCGGCGGCGGGAACCTCCACCATGATGCCGATCGGCACCTTCGGGTCGAACGCGATGCCCTCGTCCTGGAGGTCCTCCATCACGTCGCGCAGGTGGAGTTTCGCCTGGCGGAGTTCGAGGAGGTTTGTAACCAGGGGGAACATGATTTTGATCGGACCGAAGGCCGAGGCGCGGAGGATGGCGCGGAGTTGCCGCTTGAACAGCGTGAGATTCTGGAGGCAGTAGCGGATCGACCGACACCCCAGGAACGGGTTCGGCTCGTGAACCACGGCGTGCTGCGACGCCTGCTTGTCGGCGCCGAGGTCGAAGGTGCGGAGCGTCACCGGCCCGCCATGCGCCATCTCGACACACGTGCGGTAGGCCGTGAACTGCTCCTCTTCGGTGGGCTCGTGGTCGGAGGTGAGCCAGAGGAACTCGGTGCGGAAGAGGCCGACGCCGACGCCGCCGCTGGCGCGGATGTTGTCCACCTCGCCGGCGAACTCGATGTTCCCGAGGAGCTCGATCTCGACGCCGTCCTTGGTGACGGCGGGGAGGCGGGCGACCTCCTGCAGGGCCTTGGCCTCGATCTCGGCGCTGCGGAGGTGGGCCTTGTAGGCCTCGATGGTCGGCGCGTCGGGGCGGAGGATGGCCACGCCGCGCCCGCCGTCGATGATGATCTCGTCCCCGTCTTCCGCGGCCTCGGTGATGCGTTCGAGGCCGACGACGGCGGGGATGCCAAGCGCGCGGGCGAAGATTGCGGTGTGGCTCGTCGAGCCGCCGATGTCGGTGGCGAAGGCGATGACGGGGAGGCCCTGGAACGCGGCGGTCTGGCTCGGGGTGAGATCGGCGGAGACGACCACCGAGGGGCGCGAGAGGCGCGCGAGGCCGGAGGTGTGCTCGCCGATGAGTTGCTTGAGGAGTCGGCGCTCCATGTCCCAGACGTCGTCCACCTTGGTCTGGAACGACTCGGCCATCCCGCCGAAGACCTGGGCCAGTTGCGCGAACTGCTCCTGCACCGCGAACTCGGCGGTAACACGGTCGGCCTCGATCCGCTTGCGGATCGGTTCGGTCAGCGACCGGTCGGAGAGCATGCCGAGGTGGAAGCCGAAGATCTTGGCGGCGTCCTCGCCCAGTTGCGACTCGGCCTGACGCGAGAGTTGGACCAGCTCCTCGCGGGCGCCGGCGACGGCGGCGGTGAAACGGTCCTGCTCTTTCGCGGTCGTGCCCGCAGGGATCGCCCGGCGGGGGATACGCGTCCGCACGTCATCAAGGATGAAAACGTGCCCCACGGCGATGCCTGGCGAAACGGGGATGCCTTTCAGGACTTCCATGCGGCGCTCGATAGTGCCCGCCGGTCGGTCGGAGAGACCGCGGCGGCGGGGCCAAGGAGGGCAAGTCTACATCGGCGGAGTGGGGGAGCGGGATAACGGCGATGTGCCACTGATTCCGGTTCGCCCTGTGCCACTGATTCCGGTTCCTCCGGAATCAGTGCCGCCCTTGGGGTGCGGCCGCGTCACGCACCGATTCCCCGCGGACGGGGAATCAGTGGCACAGGAATCGATGCCACCCGCCTAATAGATGAAGTTGGCCCACGGGTGGTTTGCGTTGGCAACCCCGGTGATCGCTCCGACGCCCGCAACGTTTACCAACGGGCCGTAAGCGTTGCCGCCCGCTATGGTGTACGCGGTGGCGGCACCCGATACACTGTTTCGCAGGATCAAGTTACCTTGACCTGACACCTCGATTCCGACGCCTCCGCCCGCAATGTTGTTCGAATCCACTCGATTCCGAGCGCCAGTTGCGCGGATTCCGAAGGCGCTGTCACGAACAAGGCAGTTTTCCACGCAGGAATCCCCAACCACGACTATTCCCGCTTCAGAATTCGCATCAGCAAGACAGCCGGCCAGAAGACCACCACTGACCTCGGCGCGGAATCCACTACGATTGAACTTGGCGCGGCAGTTGAAAGCTCTCAGCGCGAAGCCAGCGTTGAATCCTTCTGCGTCGTTGTTGTGCGCGGCGCAATCCACTACCGTGAGATCGGCTGCCCCATGGATTCCTGCAAAGCGATTGTTCGACGCAACGCATCGCGCGAGCAGCGCTTCATAACCAAGCGAGAACCCGCCCACGTTGTTGACGGCCCTGCAATCCACGAGTGTCACTTGTGCATTCGGGTTGTCTCGCCCGACTTCAAACCCCCCAGCACCGTTGTTCCTGGACATCAGCGATTGCATGAACACGCGTAGACACTGACGCAACTGAAATCCCCCCTGTCCCCACGAATCCGCGCTGCCGTTTCGAACAGACAGCAAAGTCTGTGATCCATTTGCGAACAGCCCAGCCAGCGAACCAATCGTGCCGATCAGTGAAAACCCGCACATGTCAATCGCGACGCGATCCGTGACGATCTCGATCCCATGCTTCCCCGCCGCACCCTGAATGTTCTCGGTCAAGTAATACGACCCCGGCTGCGAGATCACATATTGGGCGGTCGCGCTCCCGGGCAGGCTCTGAACCGGGACTCGTGGCTCGGCAAAGCCCAAGTCCGTCCGCGCGATCTTGTCGGCAATATCTTGCAGAGTCTTGCCTGTCGAAGTGATCGGGCCCGCTGGCGGATTCAGTGGTCCTCCCCGCGCCACCTTCGTCAAAGCGGCCACGCCCGCAGCACCGCCCAAGGCTCCCAAAAGAAACCGACGATCGACCTTTTCGAGCGACATGCCCTAATCCTCTTTCGGCGTTGGCCTTATTGTACCTCAAAGTAGCGGAAAGGCAAGGAAAGGTCGCGAGGAATCGAGAGCTGACCGGGGCAGGTGGCATCAATTCCTGAAAGTGCCACCGATTCCGGTTCCTCCGGAATCAGTGCCGCCCTTGGGGTGCGGCCGCGTCACGCACCGATTCCCCGCGGACGGGGAATCAGCGGCACAAGTTCCGGCGGACGGGGGATCAGTGGGACAGGAATGGATGACATCCGCTCTCAAGTCGGCCGACGTTCCGCACGATGGCTCCCCAGCCGCCCCGCATCGAATGGAGAGTTCTCTCTTGACTCGGCACGGGGCGTGTGGTTCAATGTACTTGGAGAAGACCGTGGGCGGGCCTGAGGCCTCGGCCGAGCCACATCGGCGTCGGCGGGCTCCGGCGGCGTCCCGCGTCGAGTTACACATTACGAATGTCCACGCTCACCGGCATCCTTGAATGGCCGGCGCGCGCCGAGGGGCGCGTTCGGCGGGTGGCACCGACTGGCGGTGTGTTCCGTGCC
>CAZBDZ010000026.1:20295-30559 GCA_964490785.1 uncultured Phycisphaeraceae bacterium | reverse complement strand
ACCGACCGCTGCTCTGAGCGGTCGGTGTTCCCGTGCCCTTTCACCGACCGTTGAGGACAACGGTCGGTGGCACGAGATTGTCGGTGTTCCCCGTGGCGGGTGGCACCGACTGGCGGTGTGTTCCGTGCCACCGACCGCTGCTCTGAGCGGTCGGTGTTCCCGTGCCCTTTCACCGACCGTTGAGTACAACGGTCGGTGGCACGGTAATGTGACCCCATGGACATGGAGCCTGCCATCCGCAAGCGAATGAAACGCCGCGAGGGTGGGGGTGATGCGCGGTTCATCACGTTTTCGTGCGAGCAACGTCTGCCGTTGCTCGGGAACCCGGCCATCCGAGATCTGTTCGTGCGGTCGTTGGCGGCATGTCGAGCGCGATTCGGGTTCGAGTTGTTCGCGTGGGTCGTCATGCCGGAGCACGTCCACCTCATCGTTCGGCCGCGGAAGTCGGATCTGTTCGCTCGGGCGCTGCTCTTCCTGAAACTCTCGGTGGCCCAGCGCGTCATCGCCCGGTGGCGCGAACTCGGCGCCCCGATTCTCTCGAAGATCACGCGACCCGACGGCTCGCCGCGATTCTGGCAGAAGGGCGGCGGCTTCGATCGCAATATCCGTCATGAGGGCGAGTTTGCGCGCGAAGTGCGGTATGTCCATCGCAATCCCGTCGAACGAGGACTCGTCGAGCGCCCCGGCGATTGGGCATGGTCGAGCGCCCGCTGGTGGCTCGATGAAGAACCCTGGTTGATCGAGGGCGACGCCCCGCCTTGGATCCCGCGCGAGCAGATGCGGGTTTATGTGTAGGAGGTCCAAGACGTGTTCCGTGCCACCGACCGCTGCTTTGAGCGGTCGGTGTCCCCCATCACCCGCGCACCGACCGTTGAGGACAACGGTCGGTGGCACGGGATTGTCGGCGTTCCCGTGCCCGCGCACCGACCGTTGAGGACAACGGTCGGTGGCACGAGATTGTCGGCGTTCCCGTGCCCGCACACCGACCGTTGAGGACAACGGTCGGTGGCACGAGATTGTCGGCGTTCCCGTGCCCGCACACCGACCGTTGAGGACAACGGTCGGTGGCACGAGATTGTCGGCGTTCCCGTGCCCGCACACCGACCGTTGAGGACAACGGTCGGTGGCACGAGATTGTCGGCGTTCCCGTGCCCGCGCACCGACCGTTGAGGACAACGGTCGGTGATACGATTGTCGGGTCTTACGTATACCGTCGCCTCAAGTCCCTTCCCGTTCCGCACGATGGCTCCCCAGCCGCCCCGCGTCGAATTCAGAGTTTGCTCTTGACTCGGCGCGGGGCGTGTGGTTCAATGCTCTTGGAGAAGACTGCGGGCGGGCCTGAGGCCTCGGCCGAGCCACATCGGCGTCGGCGGGCTCCGGCGGCGTCCCGCGTCGAGTTACACATTACGAATGTCCACGCTCACCGGCATCCTCGAATGGCCGGCGCGCGCCGAGGGGCGCGTTCGCCAGATGGCGGACACCCTCGTCGAGAGCGCCGATGACCCGTTTGTCCCCTTGGCCCTCGCCGACCGCTACCCGCTCCGCAACGGGCAGGAGGTCACCGTCGAAGTCGGCCTCCGCCGCAGCCAGCATCGGCCCCGCGGCGGCGGGCCGCGCCACGAGCGACCCATCGTCGAGCAGGTGCTGACCATCGAGGGCATGCCCCCCGACGCCTACGCCAAGAACAAGCCCTTCGACCAACTCACCGTCATCGACCCCCAGCCGCGCCTCACCCTTGAGTACCCCGGCTGCCCGCCCTCGTGCCGCCTGATCGACCTCTTCTGCCCCCTCGGCCGCGGGCAGCGCGGGCTGATCGTCTCGCCTCCCAAGGCGGGCAAGACCACGCTGCTGAAGGACATCGCCTTCGCCCTCAACAAGAATCACCCGGACCTCATCGTCCTCGGCATGCTGATTGACGAGCGGCCGGAGGAGGTGACGGACTTCCGCCGGGCCGTGCCGATCAAGGTCTTCGGCTCGTCGAACGACCACGGGATCGAGCGGCACATCGCCATGGCGACGATCGTGACCGAGCGGGCCAAGCGGATGGTCGAGGCGGGCAAGCACGTCGTCATCATGCTCGACTCGCTCACGCGGCTCGGGCGGACCTTCAACCGCAGCACGCGCCACGCGAACTCCGGCCGCACCATGACCGGCGGGATCGACTCGCAGGCGCTGACGGTGCCGAAGCAGATCTTCGGGGCCGCGCGGAACACCGAAGAGGGCGGCAGCCTGACGGTGATCGCCTCGTGCCTCGTCGATACGGGGTCGCAGGGGGACCAGGTCATCTTCGAGGAGTTCAAGGGCACGGGGAACATGGAACTTATCCTCGACCGCAAGATCTCCGAGCGGCGCCTCTTCCCCGCGATCAACCTCGCCGCGAGCGGCACGCGGAAAGAGCACCTCCTGATGAGCGAACAGGAGTTGAAGACGATGACGGCGCTGCGGCGCAGGCTGATGGCCATGCCCCCACCGCAACAGGTGGAGCAGTTGCTGGCGGCGCTGCAGCGGTACAAGACGAACGCGGAACTTGTGGGGGCGGCGGGGTGAGGATCAGTCGGTCGATCCATCGGCCTCGGCATCATCGGCGATGCGCGTAAGTGATGGAGGAAAGTGAATCCAATCGCCGTCAGGGATGCTCTTGGGTTCTTCGTACTTTCTTCTTTCTAATTGTGCGGGATGCATCCAGTTCATGACTCGCATGGTTGCTTTCCAAGGCCGCTCCATTGCGGCGGGGTGCCTGCCGCCATCGTCGTCAAGATCCATGCCGACTCCGTAGAGAACCGGGATGTTATTGCGAACCGTGTAGTTCAACGGGCGGCCCGTGTGCCGATCAATGGGTTCTTCCTGGAGGTACATCGGCACAAGATCGCCCAGTGTTTCAGGGTATCTGTCGTACGCGCGCCGGAAGAGCTCGAGTGCAATCGCCGCGCGCGCGGCATCGCGGATTTGAATGGTCGATTCGGGAATCCGCTGCACCACGCCGAGCGCGGGCACGAGCGTTGAAATGGGTGCGTGGCGCACGCCTGAAACCCGCTGCTCGGCAGTCGTGTAGTACTCCTCGTCATAGCGGCTGACCTCCGGAAACTCCCAAAGCGGACATTCCGACAACTCCGCGAACGCGGCTCTCAGCCGCGCGACCCAGTGCGAAGCGTCTGAGCGATCGACGAAGAACGCCGCCGCGATGGGTGCTGCGAGCAGTTCGAGCGGCCGATATCCCGGCATCTGGAAGATCCATGTGGACCGGGCGCTCGATCCCAGGGCTTGTTGAGAGGGGACGTGCAGCAGGCCGCCTCCGTTGCCGTCGTCTGTGTAGACGCGCTGAATGAAGTCATCGACCGCTGCGAAGTCCACTGCGGCGCTGATCCGGAGAGCATTCCCCCCATTGAACCCCGCAAGGGCGCGATGCACTTCGGTCCATTGCGCATCGCTCAATGACGCTGGGGATCGCTCCAGAATGGAGGTGATTGTGGTGCACGTCGCGCCGAGCAGACCGCAACCCACGATCTCGTTGATGCGCCGGGGATACTCCGCGGCCCATTCCGAAATCCGGAGCCCGGCGCGGATGCACTGGATCACGCGATCACCATCGCTCTCATCGGCCGCGAGCAAGGCATCACCCATCATGAGCCGATGGGCCTTCTCAAGTTCCCGGATCGGCTCCAGCGGCGCAAGGAACAGGATGGGGCGCGCGCCCGTTCCCATGGGCGTCGCGGGCGTCTGATCGTCATCCGCGCCGGCCTTCGGGACATTGTCCTCGCCGACCCGAAACGCAAGCCGCTGTTTCTGCGCCGCCATGATCAACCTGTCCAGCGCGTGGCGGTTGTCACGGAGATACTGCGCCGCAATCGGCCATTGGGGCGATTCGGGGTCGGTCACGAAGTAGTCGATCGGCACCGACACACCCCCCTGCGGTGGTCGAGCGTAGGTCGGTCGCGAGAGCGACGCGAGCGCCGCGCTCAGGAGCGGCCAACCCCGCTCCTCGGCGGGCGTCGCCTCCGCGGGTGCATTGAACTCTCGAATGTAGTCTCGCGAGACTCGGATTTCACCAGTCCAGACGCGGACGCCGTAATAGAGGTAGACGATCACAAATGGGGCGCACACGCAAACGGTGCCCCGCCAGATAACTGTCCAAATGCGCCGGAGCAGCCCGCGCCGCTTCTTCGGTTCCTTGGCAGGATGCATGACTAGGTCCCTCCACCGAGTTTGGGCTTCGGCGGGGAGATTACCATCCACGGGCTGGCGAATCTCATGCTTTGGGTGGCGAGGGCTTCTCCAGAACATGCCGGGCCGGTCGTCGCTTACAGGCACTTTCATATGCAGTTGCGTTGGGCACGGCGCAGTTGCTGTTGCCTGAACGGGGGCTGATGGTGCAGACGGCGCTGCAGCGGTACAAGACGAACGCGGAGTTGGTGGGGGCGGCGGGGTAACTCGACGCGCGATTTTCAGACGATCCACGTCACATAAACTAGGATCATCCCCAGCGCCGCCCCTGCCGCCAAGAGCGGGATCCATATGGGCATCTTCTTCTTCCGGTCGTCGTCGCGGATCGCGTGGCCGCACTCATGGCAGATGGGGACGTCGTGGTAGACTGAGGCGCCGCAGTTGGGGCACTCGGCGTCGTCGCCGCCGAAGCGGGCGAGGTCGGCGTCGGACACCCCTTCGCGGTCTTCGTCGAAGTTCCGGCAGGATCGCGGGCCGCAGCAGGACATGGACTCATCCTAGACACCGTGGCCGAGCCCAGCCGCCCGATTCGGCAAGGCCCCTTCTCTGCCTCGTTCCGGCGAATCCGGGCACCGAACAAACGACTCACACACGAAATGGCGCGGCGATTTCTTGCTCCGACCCGTTTTTGAGGTACTTTCTAGCAGGCGGGCATGCGCCCGCACATCTGCACAGAAATTGGGAGAGGAAAAAAGATGTTTGTTCAAAGCCGCTTTGTCGCGGTCTGCTCGTTGCTGGGCGTCGGGTTGATTGCCGCCGTCGCACAGGGGCAGGCCATCGACCCCGCATTCTCCGGGTCGTACACATTGACCGATCTCGGCAGCGTCGCCGGCGTGCCGACGCGGTACGGCGGGCTGACGTTCAAGTACGACGATCCCAACACGATTCTCCTCGGCGGGGACGCCAACACGGCCGCCGGCGCCCTTTACGCCGTCAGCGTCATCCGCGACATCGACGGGCACATCGTCGGCTTCGGCGGGAGCACCTACTTCGCCGATGCCGCGTGGAATGACGGCGGCGTGGCCTATCACCCGGGCGACAACGTGCTCTTCACCTCGCGCTGGCCCGCGAATGAGATGGGCCAACTCAAGCCCGGCAGCACCGCGACTGACAAGGTGATCGACCTCGCCGCGCTCGGCGTGGTGCAGTCGAATGCGTCAGTCAACTTCGTGCCCTCGGGCTATCCGGGCGCGGGGTCGATGAAGATCGCGTCGTGGAGCGGCGGCCAGTGGTACGACGCCGTCATCGCCCCCGACGGCTTCGGCACCTACGACATCCTGTCGGCGACCGAAAACGTCGCCTCGCAACTCCCCGGCGGGCCGGAGGGCTTCACCTATGTCCCGCTCGGCTCGCCGATCTTCGGCTACAACCCGACAATGATCCTCAGCGAGTACTCGGCGGGCAACGTCGTCGTGTACGACATGGACGCCAACGGCGACCCGATCGTCGCCTCGCGCCAGGTCTTCGTCAGCGGGCTGACCGGAGCCGAGGGGGCCGCGATCGATCCCCTGACGGGCGACTTCATCTTCTCCACGTTCGAGGGAGGAGACCGCATCATCCGGGTTACCGGCTTCGCCGTGCCCGGCGCGGCATCGGCGCTGACGATGCTGCTGGGCGGCCCGCTCATGCTCCGCCGTCGGCGGTCGTGACGATCTGCCGGCTGAGGGTGGCGATCGCGCGGCGCAGCACGCGGATGCCTCGCAGGTATTCGTCAAGGCGGATGTGTTCGTGTGGGGTGTGGTCGAGCGCGCTGTCGCCCGGGCCGTAGGCGACGATCGGGCATCCCCACGCCGGGCCGACGATGTTCATGTCGGCGGTGCCGGTCTTGAGCAGGGGGCGGGGTGTTCCGCCCTCGGCGCGGATCGCGGCGGTGATCGCCGCGGCGACGGCGCTGCCGCGATCTGCGCGGAACGCCGGCGTGTGGCCGGTGAACTCGATCCTGCCCGGCGGGTCATCGATCGCGCGGATGAGAGATTCGAGCGCCTCGGGCGCGAGCGTCGGCGGCAGCCTGAATCCCGCGACGAGCGTCGCCGAGTCGATGAGGCCGTCGTTCATCGAGTCAATGTCGCGCAGCGAGGCCTGGAGCGAGTCGAAGGCGGCCGCGACGCCCTGATTCAGGCGAGCGACGCATTCGTTCACGCGCCCCCACCAGGCGAACGCGGCATCCGCCGCCGATCCTGCCGGACCCGCGGAATGAGAGTGGGTGCGCTCGAAGCGTGCCCGCACCAGCAGCCGCCCCTTGTACCCCAGAGCAAATCCGTCCGCGCCGCTCGGCTCGCCGATGATGCACGCGGCGGGGCGATACCGCGGGACGATGTGCCGGGCGCCGGGTGATTCAGGCGTCTCCTCGCCCACCGCGGCGATGACGTGGATCGCGACACGAGGATGGACTTCCGCCGTCGCCGCGGCGACGAGCATCGCGGCGAGCGGCCCTTTCGCGTCCACCGCGCCGCGCCCGTGCAGGACTCCTGATTCAACCCGCGCCGGGACGAAGCCCGGCACGGTGTCGATGTGCCCCAGGAGGACGATCTCAACCGGATCGGGCGCCGAGGCGTGGCGGGTCGCCACGGCGTTGCCCGCGTCATCGACGCACGCCGCAAGCCCGATCTCCCGCCCCCGAGCGACAAAGACAGCGACGGCACGCGCCTCGTCGCCGCTGATGCTGGGCGTGCGAACGAGGTCTTCGAGGATGGCGCACGCAAGGCGGTCGTCGCATGCCCTGTCGCTGCGGCTCCGGCCCTCCAAGGCGGCGTTCATGCGGCGGCTCCCTCGAAGAGCGTCCCGGCGCCGGCGCGGGCCCGCGCGACGGCGCCATCACCGTTGGCGCAGCCGATGATGACGCGACCGACACCACCCGCGATGGCCTCCTCGGCGGCGAGGACCTTGTTTTTCATGCGGCCGGTTGCGGCGGCGCGGATGGCATCGAAGCCCGCCTCCTCCGCCGAGCGGATCAGGGACGCGGGGTCAGCGGGATCGCGCAGCACGCCGGGAACGTTTGAGAGGAGCAGCAGTTCGGAGGCCCCGAGCGCCGCCGCCGTCGCCGCGGCGGCGCGGTCGGCGTCCACGTTGACCGCGACGCCTCCCGCCGTAACCCCCGGCGGCGTGAGCACCGGAACCCGTCCCGCGTCAAGCAGCAGCCGCAGCAGGGGGGCGTCGACGGATTCAACCCGCCCGGTGAGGTCGTCGCGGATGATGGTGGTCCGGCCATCCTCGACGGCACGAATGGCGTCCTTGCGGACGGCACGCCAGACGCCGCCGTCGAGCCCGCTCAGCCCCAGCGCGTCCGCGCCGAGCGAACGCAGTCGCTCGACGACCGCCTTGTTGATCTTCCCGGCGTAGACCATCGTGAAGATCTCCAGCGTCGCACGATCCGTGCGCCGACTCACGTGCCCGGAGGGACTCGTGATGAACCTCGGCGGGCAGCCGAGCCGCTCCGCGAGCACATTCGTCTCGTGCGATCCGCCGTGGACGAGGACGAGGCGCTGCCCCGCGCGGACGAGGGACGCGACTTCTTCGAGAATCGGCCCGAGGTCGATCCCCTCGCCGCCGCCGATTTTGATGACGATGGTGCTGTTCATTGGTGGTTCCCTGGCGATCAGACGGGATGCAGCCCCGGAAAGGTGAGTCCCGCGGTTTCCGGCAGGCCGAACGCCACGTTCATGCATTGCACGGCGGACCCCGCCGCGCCTTTCACGAGATTGTCGATCGCGGCGAGAGCCACGATGCGCCCCGTCCGCGGATCCAGCGCGAAGCCGACGTCGGCGTGGTTGCCGCCGCTGAGCACGCGCGGATCGGGCAGGCGGTGCAGCCCCGTCCGTTCGTTCACGATGCGGACAAACGGCTCATTGGAATACGCGTCGCGATAGAGGCGCCAGAGGTCCTTTTCCGCCGCCGCGCGCGCCGGGATGACGTGCGCCGTGCAGAGCACGCCGCGGACGAGTTCGACGGTCGTCACGGTTACGTCGAGCGGGAAGTCGCCCAGCGCCTGCAGCACCTCGGCGGCGTGGCGGTGCCCGGCAGGGGCGTAGGTGCGGAGCGAGCGGGCCCGCTCCGGATGATGCGACGCGGCGGACGCTTCGCGCCCGCCTTCCGATGAGCCGACCTTGATGTCCGCGATGACGCGCTGGATCAACCCGGCACGGGCCAGCGGCAGGAGCGCGAGGATCATCGCTGTCGCGTTGCATCCGACGCCGCTGATGAGGCTGGCGTCCGGCAGCGCGGCCCGTGTCAGTTCGGGCAGCCCGTAGACCGCCTGGGCCAGCAGCGCGGGCGCGGGATGCTCTTCGTCGTACCACGCCCGGTACGCCTCGGGAGAGCGCAGGCGAAAGTCGGCGGAAAGGTCGATGACCGTGCGCGCTCGGGCGCGCCAGTGCTCGATCTCCCGCGCCGCCGTGCCGTGCGGCAGGCAGAGAAAGAGGACATCCGCCTCACCCACCTCGTCGGGCGCGCAGAACTGAAGCGCCGCATGCCCACGCAGCGACGGATGCGCCCGGTGGATCGGCTGCCCGGCCAGGCTCCGCGACGACGCGGCCCGCACCCCGACCTGCGGATGCCCAAGCAACAGCCGCAGCAACTCTCCCCCCGTGTAGCCGCTCGCGCCGACGATGGATGCGCTGATCGTCATCGTGCCGCCCCCGCGAGACCCGCCCCGGCGAGGCTCGTGAGGTGATCCGCGACGCGGCCGGGAATATCCACGCCCGTCGCGGCGATGCTGTTGCGGAACTCCATCGAGTGGTTCACTTCGCTCACGAGCAGCCCCCGCCGCGGGCATTCGAGCAGGTCCACCGCGGCGATCTCCGCGCCCACCGCGCGGGCGGCGCCCACGCCGAGGTCGGCCAGTTCCTCGGTTACCGGGAGTCCTTCCGCCTTGGCGCCGCGGGCCGTGTTGGTGACCCAGTGATTGCTCGCCCGGCCGATCGCCGCGATCGCCTCGCCGCCGACCACGAACACTCGCAGGTCGCGCCCGGGCTTGTCGATGTGCTCCTGCGCATAGATGACCTGCTGCGCCGACGAGCCGAGCGTTTCGCGGTGCTCGATCACGGCTTCCGCGGCGTCGCGGTCGTTCACGCGGGCGAGCAGCCTTCCCCAAGAGCCGATCGTCGGCTTGAGCACCGCCGGGTACCCGATCGACTCGACCGCCCTCAGGCCGCCCTCCGCACCCAAGCCGACACAGACGCGCGGCGTCAGGATGCCGGCATGGATCAACGCGAGCGACGTGCGAAGTTTGTCCGAGCACGTCTCGATCGCGGCGGCGCGGTTCACGCAGCGCACGCCGAGGGACTCGAGGATGCGCACGGCCGTGAGGGAGGCCGTCAGGCTGACGCACCGGTCGAGGACAATGTCGAACCCCGGCCACCGGCCGGCGCCTCCCAGGTCGAAGGCTTCGGCCCGCACGTCCACGGGTTCGACGCGCACGCCGCGCAAGGCGAGCGCGTCGAGGAGCAGCGTCTCCTCCGTGCGCAGGCGGGAATGCAAGAGGGCGATGTACATCGGTGGTCTCCGGGAAGGGTCAACGGATCACTCGCCCCAGTCCTCCTGCACTTCGGGCGCGAGCGCGAAGGTGAGCGGATCCGTATCGATGACCTCGAGTTCGACGGCACAGTCGGCGCACCGCGTAACCTGTCCCCGCAGCGGCGCGCGGCCGAAGTGGATCGACGCGTCGCATTCGGGGCAGCGGGGCTGAACGGGGGCGATCGTGGCTTGGTCAGACATGAGAGGCTCCTTTCGTGTTCGGGTTTGGGAAGGGATAAAACAACAACCCCCGGCACTCAGGTCCGGGGGTCGCACTGCTTCAGGGCTTCAGGGTCAGAACGCTCAGACCGCGATGCACCACAGCGCTTGCCCGGACGGGCACGCTTTGGATTTCGCGGATTTCAGAGCGGAAACGAGCGTCATGGTGGTTCTATCGGCGATTCAGACGGGCGACATCCTAGGAATCCGAAGACGGATGTCAAGCGCCATCGAATGCGAATACCACAAGCGCACCGTGGCACGCCCTTTCCAGGGCGTGTGCCCTCGGCATGGGCTGGAAAGCCCATGCCAC
>CAZBDZ010000026.1:0-20195 GCA_964490785.1 uncultured Phycisphaeraceae bacterium | reverse complement strand
CTGACGTGGCACGCCCTTTCCAGGGCGTGTGCCTTTGTCATGGGCTGGAAAGCCCATGCCACCTGACGTGGCACGCCCTTTCCAGGGCGTGTGCCTTTGTCATGGGCTGGAAAGCCCTTGTCACTCATTCTGCGACACCCTTACTAGCCGCGCCAGCGTCTCCCTTGCGCGGCCCGAGTCGATCGCGTCCTCCGCCATCCCCAAGGCCGGCTCGAACGACTCGGCGACTCCCGCCACGATCAGGCCCGCGGCGGCGTTCAGAATCGTGATGTCCCGCTTCGGGCCTTTCTCCCCGTCGAGAATACGCCGGATGAACTCGGCGCCGGCGTCCAGGCCGCCCGCCGATAGGTCCGCGAGCGTCGCGCGATCAATCCCGAAGGACAGTGGATCAAGCGTTTCCTGTCGGACGCGCGACCCTTCGACGCGCGCCACGAGCGTCGGCGCCGAAGTCGAGATCTCGTCCATCCCGTCAAGCCCATGCACGACCATCGCTCGCGTCGCGCCGAGCCGCCGCAGCGCGTCGGCGAGAAGCGGGACGAACTTCTCGTCGTAGACCCCCATCACCTGCCGCTCGGCCCCGGCCGGGTTGCACAGGGGGCCGAGCAGGTTGAAGATCGTCGGGAATCCGAGGCTCTTCCTCGGGCCGGCGGCGAACTTCATCGCGGGATGATGATTCACCGCGAACGAGAAGCACACCCCCGCGTCCTCCAGGCAGCGCACCTGCACCTCCGGCGGGGCGTCGATGTTCACGCCCAGATGCGCCAGCACCTCCGCGGACCCGCGCCCCGAGCGCGAACGCCCGCCGTGCTTGGCGACATAAGCCCGGGCTCCGTTGCGCCCGCGCGCCGCCGCCGCGACGATCGCCGCCGCGGTGGAGACATTAAAGGTCTTCGGGGCGCCGCCGGTCCCGCAGGTGTCGATCAGCGTCGCCCGCATCGGCGATGACGGGGGGATGGGCAGCGGCGTCACATGGGCCCGCATCTCCATCGCGCCGCCGACGACCTCATCCAGAGCGGGCCCTCGTGCCGCGATCAGGGCCAGCATTGCGCCGACCTGCGATTCGTTGGCCTGTCCCGTCAGGATCAGGTGAAACGCACGCCGCGCCTCCGACTCGGAGAGCGATCGGCGTTCCAGGAGTGTCGCCAGCAGGCTCTGCACGCGGGGAGGATACCGCCGCTACTTGGGGATCAGGGCCGCCCGCTCCCGCTGGTAATCGAGAACCACCCGGTATGGAGCCAGCAACCTTGCGCCCACGTTGGCGACGACATAAGGGTCGGCGAAGGCCCCCTTCCCCTCGAGGGCGAACGCCGCCTCGACGTTTTCCGCACGGATCCCGGCGAACTCGACCAGAGCGAGCGTCCCCTTCCGCGCATCGACGAACCCGCCCACGCCGCCCATCTTCGTCGGCGTGGTCTCGCGTCCTTCGAGCAGGTTGAATCGCCGGACAGCCGCCGCATGAACCGTGATCGTCCCGCCGCGCGGGCCGGCGGCGCCCGTGTCGATCTTGAGCACTCCTTCGTGCCCCTCGATCATCCCGGTGAAGCACGGGTGCCGCTCGTAGATGATCAGGTCCGTCCATTCCCCGCCTTCCAGGCGATACGCCGCCGGGTCGTGCAGGCTCACGGCGGGAGTCTCCGTATCGATCTCCGCGACGCAGCGCGCGATGACGTTGTAGCCCACGATTCCCTGGATCGACTCGCCGAAGAACGCGGAGAGAGGGTCCAGGTCCAGCCCCACGCACAGCGGCGCGTTCAGCGCCATCGGGCCGACGCGCAGCGATTTCGGCCTGACAAGCGGCGACGCGACCGACCCGCCCACGCCCATCGCGGGAACCTCGCCCACCTTCTCGTACCCGCGCGCGGCGATGAGCGAGTTCGACAGGCAGTTCATCCCGGCCCCGGTATCAAAGATGAACCACCCCGGCTCACCGCCGTCGAGGCAGGCCTTGACGAGCAGGTGCCCGGTCGGCGCCTTCTTGATTTCCAGAGCCGTCGAGGCGGACGGATCGAATCGCGCATCACCCGGCTCGGCGTGCGGCTGGGCGAAGCGGCCCTCCGGGGCGGCGATGACCTCGGCCGAGGTGAAGGTCATTGTGCTGTCCACGCCGTTCGAGGTCCGAAGCGCGATCGATGCGGGAAACGTCATCCCCTGCGCTTCGAGCGCGCCCGAGAGCGTCCACGAGTACTCGATCGCGCCGATGCGCATGGTCCATCGCGTCGGCCTCCATGTGGCGCGGTCGATGACGACGGTGCCGGTGGCCCGCCCCCCATCGTGTTGGAAGGCGAGGGCAACCTCCCCTTCACCGACCGCGTTCGAGTCTATGGACATGCTGACGGGAGAGTCTTCCGCGAGCCAGCGTCCCGCAAGGACATTGGCGGTCATCAAGCCGTTCTCGCGCTCGCCGAGGCTCATGCGGCGCGTCTCTCCGCCGAAGTCCCGGGTCCAGGCCGACGCCCCGTCGAAGCCGTTCGTCTGGCTGATCGGCCCGTTGACCGCGACCACCGATCGGCCCGAGGCGTCGAGTACCGCTTCGATGGTCCCGTCGGTGCCGAGGAACCGCGTGGTCCCCGAGAGCCTGACGGCGCTCCCCTCCGCGAGGAGCCCGACGCCGACGGCTCGGCGCGCACGGGCGAGCACCTCGGCGGCGTCTTGCGCCTGTGCGGAGCACGCGGCAAGGCCCATCATGCCGATCGCCAACAGGTTGAGGGAAGAACAGCGCTCCAGAGTCGTAGTCATCGCTTGCCTCTCCTTCTTCGTGCGGATGGTGCTCCCGGCCTGCCGCCGTCAAGGGGAACACAGACAAAGGTGAATGCGGCGGGACGTGCGCTCGTGCGCCGGGGGCCGGCGCGCAGCAGAGCGTGGATCTCCTCGATGCAGGCATTGAGGCGCCGTCGGTCCTTGGGCGTGAGCCAGCCCTTCACGCGGCCGCCCCATGTGTCGCGGGCGGACCCTTCGACAATGGGCAGGCCCGTCAGCATGACGCGGCGGAAGTCGCGGCGTGCGAGGCGCAGCACGCCGTCCACCACGGCCACGATGCCGCGTGAGTTCGCCGGGTTTCCCGCGCGATAGCGGAGCCTGACCAGTGGGGCGGGAAGCCGATAGAGCGTCGCGGCGTGGCGGCCGGACTTCCTGCGGCCTGCGGGCACGAGCAGCCCGGCACGCTCCAAGGCCCGGACATGGAAGTAGAGGGTGTTGGCGGGCCTTTCGAGGGCTCCCGCAAGATCCGCGATCGAACATGGACCGGCCTGGGCCCCGGCGGCGTCGACCAACTCCTGCCGAACCGGCGACGCCAGCACCCGCAGCAGGCGGGGCGTGTCCACCCAGAAGACCTTTGCTCGGTGTCGCGGCATGGCTACGATTGTATTGCGGATTCAGAATACAATCGTTTCACCCCTCGGAGGTGGAAAGTCAATCGCAATAATGATCGGTGCCCTGGTCCCGCCGCGGCAGGGCCGGGTCGCGTTTGTAACCCCGCCCGGCCTCGCTGCAAAGACAGCGAGACCGGGGCAGCCAGAATCATGCGATTGCCCTGCCGGAAGACGGGCCTCTCTCACGATCCCTGCGGCGAGTCGACGTCGAGGACCGTCCCCCGTGCCGCCGCCTCGGCGAGTCGGGCGAGGTGCCAGCGCGCCTGCGGCGACACCTCCACGAACTGCACCCCGATCTCTCGTCGGCCCCAGTTCTTATGCCTCGCCCACACCACCCGCGCCAGCACCCTGAACGTCCCTTCCGGGCCGTGGATCGCCAGGGGAGCCGTCTCGCCGACCTCGGGAATCGCCCGCCCGCGGGCGCTGAGCCGGAGACCCGATGCCGACGCGTTCAGAATCTCGCCCCACCCAGTAAAAATCCCCTCACAGGCAATCCGGCCTCCGCCGCGCTTGTTTGCGCCCGGATCAGCCGTTGGGGCCTTCCTTGTTCCGATCTGAAGGATGCTGCGGATCATGACGCGCTCACCATCGACCGGCGCAAGCGATCGCTCCTCTCCGCGTCCGGCGCAGAGAGGCCTTCGCGCCGACGTGGATCGCCCACGCCGGACGCGACGCCCGAAAACCGGCCCCACGCGGGTTATCGCCGCCGCCGTGCCATAATGCTCCCGTGCCGGCCGTCCACTCCAACTCCGTCGCCGATGTTGTCCGGAGGCATTGGGGCTTCGACACGCTCCGCCCGCTGCAGCACGACGCCATCGCCGCGGCGCTCGCCGGACGCGATGCGCTCGTCGTCCTTCCCACCGGCGGGGGCAAGTCGCTCTGCTACCAGGCTCCGCCTCTCATCACCGGTCGCCTGACCCTCGTCGTCTCCCCGCTCATCGCGCTGATGCAGGACCAGGTGGCGGCCCTCCGCCTCGCGGGGGTGAACGCCGCGGCCCTGCACGGACACGCATCCGCCGCCGACATTCAGGCGGCCCGCGACGCGCTCCGAGCCGGCGATCTCAGGCTCCTCTTCGCCGCGCCCGAGCGGGTCATGTCGAGCGCGTTTCTCAGTTGGCTCGCGTCGGCGCCCGCCGGGCTCGGCGCGATCGCCATCGACGAATCGCACTGCATCAGCCAGTGGGGGCACGATTTCCGCCCCGAATACCGGCGCCTCGCGGAACTCCGCCGAACGTTTCCCAACGTCCCGCTCCACGCCTTCACCGCCACCGCGACGCCCCGCGTCCGGCGCGACATCCTCGACCAACTGAAACTCCGCGACCCGGTCGAACTCGTCGGCTCCTTCGACCGCCCGAACCTCACCTATCGCGTCGTCCCGCGCAACGGCGGGTGGATCGCCCAGCAGATCGCCATCGTCATCCGCCGCCACGCCGCCCAGGGCGCCGCCATCGTCTACTGCATCACCCGCAAGGAAACGGAGCAGCACGCCGAGGACCTCCGCCATCTCGGCATCCCCGCCGAGTCGTACCACGCCGGCATGGACAAGGCGGACCGCGACCGCATCGCCTCGGACTTTCGCGACGAGAAACTCAACGTCGTCGTCGCGACCGTCGCCTTCGGCATGGGCATCGACCGTTCCGACGTGCGCACCGTCATCCACACCAGCATGCCGCAGACCGTCGAGCACTATCAGCAGGAGACCGGCCGCGCCGGACGCGACGGCCTGCCCGCCGAGTGCGTCATGTTCTACGCCGCGGGCGACGTCGAACGCTGGAAGCAGATCCTCTCCCTCCCCAACCCCGACGGCTCGGAAAAGGACCCCGCGCTCATCGCCGTCCAGATGGAACTCGTCCGCCGCATGCAGCGCCTCGCGGGCGGCATCCACTGCCGCCACCGCGCCCTCGCGGAATACTTCGGCCAGCAGTACGACAAGCCCGATTGCGGCGCCTGCGACACATGCCTCGGCGATCACCGCACCCTCCCCGACGGCAACGAACTCGCCCGCAAGATCCTCTCCTGCGTCGCCCGCGTGAAGGAGCGCTTCGGCGCGGGCCACGTCGCCGACGTCCTTCTCGGCAAGTCCACCGAGAAGGCGATCCAGTACCGCCACCTCGACCTCTCGACCTTCGGGCTTCTTCGCGGCATGAAGAAGACCCACCTCATGGCCTACATCAATCAACTCGTGGACCTCGGCGCCCTCGAGCGCACCGATGAGGAATTCTCCGTCCTCAAACTGAACGAACTCTCCTGGGCCATCATGCGCGGCACGCGCACGACCGCGCTGATCGACGTCGCCCCCGCCGCGACCGCGCCGAAGCAATCCGTGCAGGAGGAGGCCGCCGCCCTCTCCGCCGACGAGGCCGGACTCTTCGAGGCCCTCCGCAAACTCCGGCGCGAACTCGCCGACTCCATGGCCGTGCCGCCGTATGTCGTCTTCTCCGATGCGACTCTGGTCGGGATCGTCCGTCGGCGTCCGTCCACCGCCGAATCGCTCCTGTGCGCCCCCGGCGTGGGACAGAAGAAGATCGAGCAGTTCGGCGAGATCTTCCTCGCCGCCGTGCGGGACTATTGCGCTGCCAAGAGCCTTACGTTCGATGTCGCCGCGCCGCTCCCGGCGGCAACGGCATCACCGAAGCGTCCGAAGCGCGTTCCTCCTGACGCCGCCGCCCTCTTCGCCAAGGGCATGAGTCTCGACGAGGCCGCCGCGGCCCTGAATCGCGCCCGCAGCACCACCGCCGAGTACCTCGCCGTCTACATCACCGAGTTCAAGCCCGAATCCATCGACGCATGGATCGACCGCGCCACCCAGGAGCGTATCGCCGAGGCCCTTCGGGATGCCCCGGACCTCCGCCTCAAGCCGATCCACGAAAAACTTAATGCCGAGGTTTCCTACGACGCCATCCGGATCGTCGTCAACCACATCGAATCAAAGAGGGCAACACAATAAGAAAGCCACCTCGAAACACACTTCAGCGCCCGCCGCGGCTGGACCGAACAATGCGGCAAGACCGCCCGGCCTCGCCTCAAAGCAGGCGAGACCGGGGCACCCGGCAACACATTCAGCGCGCCGCCGGCTTCCGCGTCCCCGCCTTCATGTTCAGCAACTCCACGCCGAGGCTGAACGCCATCGCGAAGTAGACGTACCCCCGCGGAAGGTGCTGGTGCATCCCCTCGGCCACAAGCAGGGACCCGATCATCAAAAGAAACGCCAGCGCCAGCATCTTGATCGACGGGTGCCGCTCGACAAACGCGCTCACCGCCCCCGCGAACACCATCATCACGCCCACCGCGATCACCACCGCCGCGATCATCACCCAGACCTCGTCCGCCATCCCCACCGCGGTGATCACCGAATCGAGCGAGAAGACGATGTCGAGGAGGACGATCTGAACCAGCACGCCGCGGACCGTCGCCGTCTTCCCGCCCGCGTTGGCGCCGTCGCCGCCGCCCTCGATCTTGTGGTGGATCTCCATCGTCGCCTTGGCCATCAGAAACCCGCCGCCGAGGATGAGGACGAGGTCCTTGCCCGTGATCTCGCGCCCGAGGACGGTGAACAGCGGCGTGGTCAGTTTCATCACCCAGAAGATCGAGAGCAGCAGCGCGATCCGCATGACCGCCGCCAAGAGCAGCCCGATCCGCCGCACCCGCGCCCGAGCCTCCTCCGGCAGGCGGCCCGTCAGGATCGCGATGAAAACGATGTTGTCGATCCCCAGCACGATCTCCAGCGCCGAGAGGGTCGCCAGGGCCGCCAGGTTCTGGAAGGTCAGAATCTGCTCCATGCCGCGCAATGTACCCGGCCCTCCCGGGTGGGCCGCCGACCGCTCCGATCAAAGTGTCGCCACGGGCCTCCGCTTGAATCGGCCCCTGGGGATTCAAGGAAGGTCTTTTTCCGGACCTGAAGCCGCCCCCTGAAGCCCCGCGCCCCGCGACGCCGACATAAGAGACGTGCCCTTCGTCGGGAACATCATCCCCCCCTCCTTGGCCGGCGTGGAGCCTCCCCCGCCCCGCCAGGCCGAGCGCGCCCGCGACCGCCGACGGGCCGCGCAGCCCGACGGTGCCGCTCGGCCCGCGGACGAGGCCGAACTTGCTTCAGCCGCCGCGGTCGAGGGCAACCAGCCGATCCGCTCCGTGAAGGGCAATGCCGACGAGGAATCGCATGACGACCGCTCGTCGCAGGGCTACTACACCCAGGCCGGCGCCCAAACCCCCGCGCCTGCGCATCGGCACCGCCTCGATGTCTCGGGCTGACCGGCTCGAACCCCGCGCTCCGCGGGCCTCTACAACCCCTCCTCCACCGTCTTGATCCTCACGAGGCAGTCCGGGTGCTTGAGCGCCTCATCCATGCTCCGCAGGCGCGCGATCTCGCGCCGGATGCGCGCATTCTCATCCGGCGTGCGAGGCCGCCGCGCGAGAATCTCGAGCATCCGCACCCATGTGTGCCAGTAGTCGCGCGAGAACTCCTGCCGCGCCTCGAGGGCCCGCGCCATCTCGCTGAACGCCGCGAACGCACCCGCGTCGTCGCCGACCGCCAGCAACGCCTCACCCAGCCCGCGGCGCACGCTCGCGCTCGCCGGGTCCGCGTCGTGCGCGGCCTTGAACACCTCAACCGCCTCGTTCGCCTTCCCGGCGAGGAGCAGCGACCACGCCAGCCGCGTCCGGTGCATCGCCGCGTGCGCCTCATCCCCCGCCGCCTCGGCCGCGAGGCGGAACACCGCGATCGGAGGCGGCGGCGAAACCGGCGCCTCCCCGGCGATAAACCCGACCGCCACGGGCGCGACCCGCCTCCACGCCAACCGCGACGCGCGCTCCAGAGCCCCCGCCGGACGCCCGCAACGCTCCAACAGCGCTCGGGCGTCCCCTTCTCGCTCCAGCGCGACGAGCGCCTCCAGCGCGGCGTCGCACGCCACCGTCGCGGGCTCTTCGGCCGCGACAGCCTCGCCCCCGATCAGCCGCTCGACGACATCGAGCGCGTCCGCCGGCCGCCCGAGCGCCACGAGCGCCTGCCCGCGGTACGCGAGCATCACGTCCGCCAGGTCCGCCCGCCGCGACGCGCTCCCCGCCGCACGCGAGTTCCGCGGGTCGCACATATCCGCCAGTTGCTGGGCGACGCGGCTCGCGGACGACTCCTCATCCTCCGCCTCCTCCGCGAGCCGCAGCATCGCGGCCCACACGCGCGCCAGCGCGGCCTCGGCCTCCAGCCCCGTTTCGTCGCCGCTCACCTGCCGAAGCACCACCATCGCCTCGCGCGCCTTGCCGTACGACTCATTGAGAGGCCCGCGCTTCACCAGGCCCAGAAGCGCCCTCCCCATCGCCAGCCGCCACGCGTCGCGGGCTTCCTCCACCATCACGACCGACTCGCCGCAGAGCGCACGCAGCAGCGCAAGCAGGTTCTCCTCGGCGTGCGCCGCCGCTTCGGTCGATCGCGCCGACCGCAGCGACCGCTCCGCCGCGTGCGCCGCCGTCCCGACGATCTCCGCCGCCTCTTCGCGCCCCCCGCAGCACGCAGAATAGACCCGCCCCAGCGCGCTCGCATTCGTCAGCGCCTCATCCTCCCCCAAGGCCGCCGCCGCCCGCACGTACAACCGCCAGGCGTCATGTCGCACCACCTCAGTCGGCGGCACGCCCGCATCCGCGATCGGCCCAAGGACGCGCACCGCCTCGCGCGTTTCCGGCTGGTCGCGCGACAACGCTCCCCACGCACACGACACACGCGCCACCTCCGGCAGAGACTCATACACCGTCGCCGCGCCCGTGCGCGCCGCGACATGGCCATACACCCGCCCCCGATCGGTGAAGTCCAGCCGTTCCAGCAGCCGCCCCGCCGCCCGCCAGCCCCACGACATCGCCCCGGAACGCGCCCCGGCGTCGTGGAACAACGCCGCCTCGCGCGGGCCGATCACCATCAGCACGTCAACCCCCGGCAGGCACGCCGACAAATCGACCGCTCCTGCGTCAACAAAGGGTGGCGCACCGAGCCGGTTCCACATCAACTCCCGCGCCGACACCGGCCCGCGAGACTCCAGCAGCGACAACGCCTCGCCCAGCGAAGCATCGACGAACGCCTCGCGCCGCACGCCCTCGCCCGCGTCCTTCGCGCCCGCAGCGCCTCGGGCCCTCTCAAAGGCCTTCAGCCCCTCATCATGCTTCCCAAGAAGCGCCAGCGCCCAGCCGGAGAGAACAAAACGCTCCGCCTCCGACCACGCCGAGACCGGCTCGACGCGCACCGCCAACTCAAGAGCCGCGCTCGCCAGCCCGCGCCTCGCATCGCCCGCTCCCGCGCACGCCGCCAGCACGACCGCCGCCCGCGCGCCCCGCAGAGGCAGCACCACCTGCCGGGCATGCAGCGCCGCCATCATCCGCTCATCATCCGCCGGCGCTCCGCCCGCGTCGGCCGCACGATCCGCCGCCTCCACCGCGCGATCCAGAACCCCGACCCCCGACGCGCACAACTCAAGCACGCACCGCGACGCCGTCCAGACCACGCGGCGCTGCGCCTCGGGCGCGCCATCGACCATGACCAGCCGCCAGGCCCCACCCGTCGTCATCACGCGCTGCCAGTCCTCGACTCCCTCCGCCAGCCGCAGCCCCGACGCCAGGTCTTCAGGCTTCTCTGTCGCCTCGGCGATCAACTCGGACGGTGCCGCAGGCGCCCCCTCGCCGATCTGCCGCCGCGCCTCCTCCATCGTCGTGGCCAATGCCGGCCCCGCCGACTCCGCCGCGCGCAGCGCAGCCGAGAGCGCATCCTTCGACGCCGGCGCCTGCGACCAGGCCGCCGCCGAGACGAGCAAGACGGCCACGGTGCCGACGATTCCTCCTCTCAGGGACACCGGGATCGGGCGGCCCCTCGCCATAACCGACATCATCCCCTTGGCCACTCCTTCGCCCCTCTCCCTCATCGCCCTCACCCCTTCCCCGCCGGGTTCGCCAGCGTGATCTCGCTGAAACCCGCCTTCTGCAGCGCGTTGAAGGTCGCAAGCGTGTGCTCCCAGCGCGTCTCCGTCGCCGGGCGGATCGAGAACGGCTGCGACGCCGGCAGCGTCGTTCCGCGGGCCGCCGACGCACGCTCGCGCAACTCCGCGATGCTCCCCGGCGAACCAAGCACCGGCTCATCCGTTCGGATCACGAAGTCCCTCGGCCCATCGCCGGTCGATTCAAGGCTCACGACCACCGGACGATCAGGAAGCGCGAAGGTTCCAGCCGAACCGCCCGCCGCGCCCCCCGCCTCGAACCGCCTTTGTGCATCGAGCGAAAGTGCATCCTCCCTCGGCCGGAAATCCACGGTCAGAATGAAGAAGATCAGGAGCATGAAGACAACGTCGATCATCGCCGTCATGTTCAGCATGAGCGCCGGCAGCGCGGAGAACCGCCCGCGCCGCTTCCGTCTCGCCGTCGCCGCCTGCCTCCCCGATCCGCTCACAGCCCACCTCCGTTCGATTCCGGCAGCGTCATCAGGTGGACGTGCTTGATCCCCGCCGCCCCCACCGCCAGCACCGCCGGATGCACGCGCGCATACGGCTCCGTCCGCTCGGCCCGCACCGACACCTCCACCTCGGGCTGCGCCACACGCGCCGCCTTCAGCGCCGCGATCAGCCGCTCCATCCCCTCAGGCGTTTCATCAAACGCGACCGTCCCGAACCGATACGCACCCCCGAACTCGCCCACGCGCTCCCGCGGAACGATGTCCACCGACGGCCGCGACCCGGGGTCCACCGCGTCCGCCGTCCGCTCCCCCACCCTCGGCAGCGCAAGGGGCAGCGTCGGGTACCGCCCAAACTTCGCCACCAGCACGAAGAACATGATGAGAAGGAACACGACGTCGATCAGCGCCGTGAGGTTCAGCGCCACCCGTGCCGGCCCGCGCGCGCCCTGTCCGCCGCTCGACGCGATCACCGCTTCGCCTCCGCCGGGTTCACATACCTCACCAGCCGCTTCGCCTCATCCAGCGCCGCCGCCGACAACCCCTCGACTCGATTCCTCAGGAATGCGTACGCCGCCAGGGCCGGGATCGCCACAATCAGCCCCCAGAACGTCCCCACGAGTTTCGTCCCGATGCCCGACGCGAGGTTCGTCGGATCCGGCGTGCCCCCCGCCGCCACGATCGCCCGGAACACCAGAATCATCCCGTACACCGTCCCGAACAGACCGATCATCGGCGCCACGTTTCCGATGATGTTGAGCGGCTCAAGCCGGCGAAGGCGTCTCGCGACGCGCGAGTCCGCCGCCTCCTCGATCGCCGCAGTGGTCTCCTCCTCGCTCGACCCCTTGCGCGAGAGCGCCAGCGTCAGCAGCGCCGCGAGGTCCGACGCGTCCACGCGCAGGAAGTCCATGAACTCCGAAACCCGGCCGTCCTTCAGCAACGCGTCCGCCCGCCCCACCAGCGTCTTCGGGACGATCAACTCCTCCCGGCTTTCCCACGCCCGCGCCCCCATCAGCCCGACGCTCACCGCCGAGAGCCCGATCAGCGACCAGATGATCATGCTCCCGAACCACTCCATCTTGTGCGTGGTCGGGTGCCGCTGCATGAAGAAAATCTCCCCCATTGAGATACGCTCCTCCGGCTCGTGCCACCGATCGCTGCCCTGGGCGGCCGGTGCGCCCTGATCCTGGGCGAGGACCACGGTTGCCGTCATCAAGGCCGCGATCACGGCCGCCATTCCGCCTGCGCTGATTCTCAAGGTCATGGCTCCTTCTGTTCCGCCCTCGGAATGAACTTGTACCCGCCCTCCCCGCCGTGAATCTCGCCGATGGACTTCAGAATCTCCGCGGGGTCCTCTTCGAGGAACTGAATCGTCTTGATCACGGTCTTCCGCCGCCCCGTGCGCGCCTCGATCGGGTTCAGCGCGTCGATCTCTTTCAGCAGCGTCGCCTTGTCCGCCTCCCACTGCCCGACTCCCGTGATCACATTCGAGAGCAGGAACACCGCGTCCGGCTTCAGCCACAGCGCACGCTTCAGCGCCGGGATCGGGTTGCTCCGCCCGCCGGGAATCACACGCGACATCCACTCCACAACCTGGCGCACGTTCTCCGGCGTCGCCCGGATCAGCCGCATCGTGGGCACGCCTTCCTGCACGTCCCCCGGATGCGGCGCCGCCGAATAGTCCTCGCGCCCGTAGAAAATCACCTGGAACCGCTGCGTCCGCCCCAATCGGCTCACCGACCGCCTCAGGTACTCCATCACCACCGGCAGCGTGCTCACCATCGACCCCGACCCGTCCACAACGTACACGATGTCCGTCGCGTTCGACACCCCCAGACCCGCGAAACGGACCTCGGGCAGGCGTCGCTCCATCACCGCGCTCGCCGCTTCCTTCTCCTCCGGCTCGGACGCCGCAGCCCCCGGCAGGTGCGCCGCCACCACCGCGCTCAGCGACGGCGTCGAAACCTCCGGCAGCGACACCTCACGCAACGGCTCGCCCGTCTCGCCCGCCGGCGACACCGGCGCCGCCTCGGGAGGCGTGAAGGGCGCCGGCGCGGGATTGTCGAAACTCACGACCACCGGCGGACGCTCCTCCAGCCCCATCGGACCGACCGTCCACACGACCAGAAAACCCACAATCAGCAGCATCGCGTGCGCCGCCAACGAGACGATCCACGGCGCCCAGGCCTCGGCGTCGTGCAGCGACCACACCCACGAACCCGCCGCCGCGCGCTCCGTGCCCTCGCTCGCCATGCACCGAGCATACCCTCACGAACTCGGCGCGCTCTTCGCCGCCGCCGCCTTCCCCCGTCGGCCCCCGAAGATCAGCCGATCCAGGCTCAGCCCGCCCGGACCCGACAAGACAACCCCGAGCGACATCATCAGCATCGACCACTGGAACAGCACCGACTGCCACGCCTGGCCCCACGCCTGCGAATCCGCCATCCGAGGCTGCGGCAGGAACCCCAGGAATCCATCTCCCGATATCGCCGCCGGCCCGATCGTCGTCAGGAGCATCGCCACCACCATCACCCCCGCCAGCCCGATCGCTGCCACACGCGTGAGAAAGCCGAACAGCACCAACGCCCCGCCCAGAACCTCCACGATCACCGCCGCCCACGCCAGCAGGATGATCGTCTCCGTCCCCGCCAACTGCGCAGGCCACAACTGCTTCGCCGGGTCAGCCGGATGCGCCGCACGGTGCAACATCAGCGTGATGTGATGCACGCGCCCTACCATCACGGGCGTCGGAAAATCCTCCGCCGTGAACGCCGCACGGGTCGGCTCCATCGTCGCCGGTGTGGGCTCCGCGGCGAGCGCCGGGAGAACCACGGCAACCCCGCGATCCCGAGTCTGCGGCGGCGAATCCTCCTTCGGCTTCTCCTCGGCCGGCGGAGGCTCCGCCGGCGCCTCCGCGGGCGCCGGCGGCGCGGGCGTCGCCGTCGCCATCTTGACCACGCCGAGATTCGCCAGAATCGCGGCGTCCTCACCCTTCATCGGGTCGTTGTACGCCAGTTTGCCGTACCCCGCCCAGATGAACACCGCCGCCAGGCCCAGCCGCAGCAGCAGGGGAGTCGCATTGCACGCCGTCCATTGCCCGAAGCCCATCGTCCGCCTCCTTGCTCCATTGGTCCGCGACCGCCGCCCCCGTTTCCATCATCCTATCCCGACCTACAATGCCAGACCCGCGGGTGTGGCGGAACTGGCAGACGCGCGGGATTTAGGTTCCCGTGCCCGCAAGGGCATGCAGGTTCGATTCCTGTCACCCGCATTCACGGCTGGAATCTTTGATACGGATTCCATATGGTTTCCGGGCGTCAGAGAAGCCGCTTCTGAGCGAGTCTTCGAGTCGAAGACCCGCCGTGGCGGGCGAAGAGGCGGATGCCCCCGCCCGGAAGTCTTGTGGGATTCGTATCACACCGACCAATAGTGCGGCACCTTCTCCAGCCCAAGCGTCCGCGGAAGATCGGGCAGGTCCGCGACCAGCGCCACGATGCCGCGGAAGTCGGTCTTGAAGAACTGCTTGAGCACGCGAACGGCCAAGTTCTGGTGCTGCGTGAAGTCGTGCTTCGAGTAGACCGAGGCGTACGCCGGCAGGGACTCCCGGGCCACCCGCAGCGCAACTTTGGTCAACGCGACAGGAGACCGGGTCATCGGGCGTGTCGTATCCATGACCATGCAACGTGCACCGGCCACTCGGTCCACGAAGGGTTTCAACAGAGCACGATGGTCTCTGACCACCCACATTCACGCACCCACGCACGCGATAAGCAAGGCCCCCGCGCCGCGAATCCCAGGGCAATCGCATTATCAAGAGGGTGCCCCGGTCTTGCCGTCCGCGGCAAGGCCGGGACGCACTTGCAACGCCGCCCGGCCTCGCTGCAAAGCCAGCGAGACCGGGGCAGCCGCAATAATGCGATTGCCCGCGCCGCGAATCCCCTGACCATCCGCCGGGGTACCATGCCCCAATGAGCGAGGAAGGGCCCGGCAACGACGCGCTCGCGGAAGTCCTCCACGGCATCGCGCAGATGCTCGAAGTCACCGGCGCGGACAAGTTCCGCGTCATCGCGCACGACCGCGCGGCAAGGCTCATCGAGTCCCACCCGCAAGACCTCGTCCTCCTCGCCCGCCGAGACGGAAAGAAACCCCTCCTCGACATCGACGGCATCGGCCCGAAAATCGCCGACAAAATCGTCGAGTACGCAACCACCGGACGCGTCGCCGAATACGAGGAACTCCTCGCAAGCGTCCCGAAAGGCCTGCTCGACCTGTTCAACGTGCCGGGCCTGGGCCCCAAGACCATCCGCGCACTCTGGCAGGAAAAAAACGTATCAAGCCTCGCCGACCTGAAACGCGTCATCGACGACGGCTCGATCATGCAGGTCCCCCGCATGGGCGAGAAAACCGTCCGGAACATCAAGGAAGCCATCGCCTTCGCCGCAAAATCGGCCGACCGCATCCCGCTCGGCGTCGCCATGCCGATCGCCGAGGGAATCGTCGCACGCCTCGCGAAAGTCAAAGGCGTCGCCCGCGCCGCCTTCGCCGGATCGCTCCGCCGCGGACGCGAAACCGTCGGCGACCTCGACATCCTCGTCGAAACACGCGACGCCCCCGCCGCACGCGACGCCTTCACCAGCATGCCCGAGGTCACGAAGGTCCTCGCCGCGGGAGACGCCAAGTGCTCCGCCCGCATCGAAGTGCGCGACCGCGTCATGCAGACGGACCTGCGCATCGTCCCGAAGGGTTCATGGGGCGCCGCCCTCCTCTACTTCACCGGCTCCAAGGAACACAACGTCCGCCTCCGCGAGCGCGCTCAGAAAAACAAGTTGACCCTCAACGAATACGGCCTCTACCCGGAGGACGGCGAAGACACCCCGCCTCAGCATCGCGGCGTCAAGCCCCTCGCGGGCGAGGACGAAGAGGGAATCTTCCACCGCCTCGGCCTGCCCTTCGTGCCCCCGGAGTTGCGCGAGGACCGCGACATCGACCAGCCGCCGCCGCAAGGACTCCTCGAACTCGCCGACATCAAGGCCGAACTGCACGCCCACACCCAGGCCTCCGACGGCCGACTCTCCATCGACGAACTCGCCCGCGCCGCCAAGGCCCGCGGATTCCACACCATCGCCGTCACAGACCACTCGCAGAGCAGCGCGCTCGCCGGAGGCCTGAAGCCCGACGCCCTCCGCAGACACATCGACGCCGTCCGCGACGCCGACGCACGCATCAAGGGCATCACCATCCTCGCCGGCAGCGAAGTGGACATCCACGCCGACGGCTCGCTCGACTACGACGACGACCTGCTCGCCCAACTCGACATCGTCGTCGCCTCGCCCCACGCCTCGCTCAAGCAGGACGCCAACGCCGCCACCGCGCGCCTCCTCCGCGCCGTCGCGCACCCGCTCGTCCACATCCTCGGCCACCCCACCGGACGAATCATCAACAAACGCGAGGGATTCCACCCCGACATCGCCGAGATCGCCGCCGCCGCCGCCGAACACGCCACGGCCCTCGAGATCAACTCGAACTGGATGCGCCTCGACCTCCGCGACATCCACGTCAAAGCCGCCGCCGCCGCCGGAGCCTTGATCGCCATCGACTGCGACGTCCACAACCCCGACGACTTCGACAACATCCGCTTCGGCGTCACGACCGCCCGCCGCGCCGCCCTCCCCGCGACCCAATGCATCAACACATGGACAGAAAAGAAGTTGCACGAATGGCTCAAGAATAAGCGATATGGAGGAAATAAGAAACGATGAACCCAGGGCAACCGCTTCGCCCGCCCCAAGACACACCGGCTGCCCCCGCCTCGCCCTCCGCGGCGAGGCCGGGACCCCCGCTCACAAACCGCATCCTCCTCGGCGATTGCCTGGACCTCCTCCCCACTCTCCCCGACGCCTTCGCACGCCTGATCTATATCGATCCCCCCTTCAACACCGGCAAACCCCAGCACCGCGACCGCATCCGCGCCGTCGCCGACGCCGCGGGCACGCGCCTCGGCTTCGCCGGACGACGCTACGCGATCGAACGCGCCCCCAGCCCGCGCTACGACGATTCCTTCGACGACTACCTCGCCTTCCTCATGCCGCGCATCGAGGCCTCGCTCCATTGCCTCACGCCCGACGGCTCGCTCTTCGTCCACCTCGACTATCGCGAGGTCCATTACGTCAAGGTCGCACTCGACCATCTCCTCGGACGCCGACGCTTCATGAACGAGATCATCTGGGCCTACGACTTCGGCGGACGCCCCAAGACCCGCTGGCCCTGCAAGCACGACACCATCCTCTGGTACGCCATGAATCCCGACGACTACGTCTTCAACTACGACCAGATGGAACGCATCCCCTACATGGCCCCAGGCCTGGTCGCGCCGGACAAGGCAGCCCGCGGCAAAACCCCCACCGACGTCTGGTGGCACACCATCGTCCCCACGAACGGCAAGGAAAAAACCGGCTACCCCACCCAGAAGCCCCTCGCCATCCTCCGCCGAATCATCACCATCCATACCCACCCCAACGACGCCGTCCTCGACTCCTTCGCCGGCAGCGGCACCACCGCCGCCGCCGCCGCCGCCCTCGGCCGCGCCTACACCCTCATCGACTCCAACCCCGAAGCCCACCAAATCATGCACCAACGAGCCCTCCGCGCAACCGGAGGCCCCCCCCCGCACCCAACACCCCCACCCGCCAGCCACCCAGTTTAAACGTGGCACGCCCATTCCAGGACGTGCGCCCCCGCGCCATGGGCTGGAAAGCCCATGCCACTTTCAGACTGACCACCCCACACCTGCGACTGAGTCTCATCTACGCTATCATCCCCCATGCCGCATCGCTAGGCGGAGGATTGGCCCCGTGATGAACGACGCCGGACCACATGAAACGACGGGCGGGACCGACCGGATTCCCCTGTCGCAACTCCGACCGGGGGAGACCGCGCGCGTCTGCGGCTCGTCGCTGAACGCGGGCGACCGTCGCCTCCTCAGCGCCATGGGCCTGCGCGACGACGCCGCCGTAACACTCTGCCGCATGGGCGAGCCTTGCATCGTCCGCGTCATGGGCGGGTGCAACTGCTCCTCCCGCATCGGCCTCGCCAGGCCTCTCGCGGATCGCCTCTTCGTCAAGCCGACCGGGCCCGAACACCGCGACGCAAGGTAGCCCGCTCTTGACCGCCGTATCGCCAGCCCCGCACCCAGCACCCATCAAGCCGGACCCTCGCGCCGGCCCCCGCCGCGTTGCCCTCATCGGCAATCCGAACACCGGCAAAACAACCATCTTCAACACCCTCTCCGGCCTACGACATAAAACCGCCAACTTCCCCGGAACAACGCAGGAAGCCCGCCTCGGCCTGATCGACTCCCACGACCCGCTCCTCCTCATCGACCTGCCCGGCATCTATTCGCTCGAACTCGATCAGGTCGAAGCCGACGTCTGCCGATGCGTCCTCGCCGGCGAATCCGCCCCGCGCGGCGAACCCATCGCCGCCCCAGACTCCGTCTGCGTCGTCCTCGACGCGACGAACCTTTCCCGCGGCCTCATGCTCCTCGGCGAGGCCCTACGCCGACGACTCCCCACCCTCGTCGCCCTCAACATGATCGACCTCTCGCGCAAAGCGGGATACCACATCGACCGCGAACGCCTTGCCGCACACCTCGGCTGCCCCGTCATCGAATGCAGCGCCCGCACGGGCGAGGGCATCGACGCCCTCCGCGCCGCCCTCGCCGAAGCCTCCATCCCCGTCTGCACGCCGCCGGGCGACGACGACGCGCTCGCACACTGGGCCGCCGCCATCGAAGCCTGGCTGATCCGCCCCGTCGGCACGCCGCGAGAGGACCGCCTCACCGACCGCCTCGACCGCCTCCTGACCCATCCCCTCCTCGGCCTGATCGCGTTCGCGGCGATTATGACCGGCCTCTTCTGGTCGATCTCCTCGCTCGCCGCCTATCCGATGGAATGGATCGAAGCCCTCTTCGCGCTCCTCGGCGCCGCCATCGGCGCCGCCATCCCCGAAGGCGTTCTCCGCGAGTTCCTCGCGGAAGGCGTCGTCGGCGGGATCGCGGGCGTCGTCGTCTTCCTCCCGCAGATATGCCTCCTCTTCTTCCTCATCTCCCTCCTCGAGGACACGGGATACCTCGCCCGCGCAGCCTTCGTCGTGGATCGGATGCTTCGGCCCTTCGGCCTGCCGGGGCATGCGTTCGTCCCTCTTCTCTCCAGCCACGCCTGCGCCCTCCCCGGAATCATGGCCACACGCGCCATCCCAGACCGCCGCGAACGCCTCGCCACCATCCTCGTCGCCCCCTTCATGACCTGCTCGGCCCGGCTGCCGGTCTATGTCCTCCTTACGGGAATCCTCTTCCCCCACGAACCCCTGAAGGCCGCCGCCGCGTTCGTCGGAGCCTACGCCCTCGGCATCGCGGCGGGAGTCCTCAGCGCGCTCATCGCCCGCCGAACCATCCTCCGAGGACCGACCCGCCCGATGGCCCTCGAACTGCCCACCTACAAACGCCCAAGCCTGCGCACCGCCCTCGTCGCCACCTACGACCGCGCCATCGTCTTCCTCAGGCAGGCGGGAACGAACATCCTGGCGATCTGCGTCATCCTCTGGTGGATGAGCGCCTTCCCGCGCGTCGATCCGCCGACCGAGGCCGTCGCCCTGCGACAACAGGCCGACGCCGTCGCCGCCACCTCCCCCGCCGACGCCGACGCCCTCACCGCCGAAGCCGATCGACTCACCGCCGCCGATGCCGGCGCACGCTCCTTCATGGGACGCGTCGGCCGCGTCGTCCAGCCGATCTTCGAGCCACTCGGCTACGACTGGCAACTGACCGTCGGCGTCCTCGCAAGCTTCGCCGCGAGAGAAGTCTTCGTGTCAACCATGGCCGTCGTCGTCGCCGGCGAGGAAAACGCGGAAGACCAGGGCGTCATCGACCGCGTCGCCGATGCACGCCGCGCCGACGGCACAACGCCCGTCTTCACACGCGCCACCTGCTGGTCGCTCCTCGTCTATTACGTCCTCGCCATGCAATGCCTCCCGACCCTCGCCGTCACCGCCCGCGAAGCCGGCGGCCTGAAATGGGCCCTCCTGCAACTCGCATGGATGTCCGCACTCGCCTACGCCGCCGCCCTCATCGTCTTCCAATCACTCCACGCCGCGGGGGTCGCATGACCCTCCCCGTCAACGACTGGCAGTTCTGGGCCGTAACAACCGCCTTCGCCCTCGCCCTCCTCTGGATGCTCCGAGCCACCCTCCCCGGCTCATCATCCCGCCGAAAAAAACGCACAAAAAAAGCCACCCTGACCCTCGAAGGAAAAGCCGTGGGAAAAAAGTAGAAGCCCCGAAGTAACCCCCCACGCTCGGGATGAGCAACGCGAATCCCGTGGTAACCCCGCGCCCCCCGCCACCCCCGTGCCACC
>CAZBDZ010000025.1:0-42341 GCA_964490785.1 uncultured Phycisphaeraceae bacterium | reverse complement strand
GTCCGCCAGTGCGATCTGGCCTCGGCGTCCGTTTGGTGCGCCGATGCAACACGCCCCCAGCACTGGCTGACAAGCAGCCAGTGGCACTCGAACCCACTGTCCCTGTGCCACTGGCGGCTTGTCCGCCAGTGCGATCTGGCCTCGGCGTCCGTTTGGTGCGCCGATGCAACACGCCCCCAGCACTGGCTGACAAGCAGCCAGTGGCACTCGAACCCACTGTCCCTGTGCCACTGGCGGCTTGTCCGCCAGTGCGATCTGGCCTCGGCGTCCGTTTGGTGCGCCGATGCAACACGCCCCCACACTGGCTGACAAGCAGCCAGTGGCACACCAACCCTCGGTCCTGTGCCACTGGCGGCTTGACTGCCGGTGCTTCCCCCTACTTCCCCGTCGGCGCCGTCGCCGGAAGCGTGGGCACTGCGGGCGCCGGGCCCTCCGGCGGCAACGACGCGAACGCGGGAAGGTCAAGCAACGCCGGCGCCGCCGACGCGCTGTAGGTCACCAGCAGATTGCCCGACCGCACCGCGAACTGCCCATCCGCCGTGTACCCCGCCGTCAGGATCTCCTGCGGATCTCCCTCGCCGTCGAGCAACTCGATCTTCCGCAACGTGCGTATCTCATCATCCGGGCGGAACGGCTCGGGCTCGCCGGGTCGCGACGCCAGAAACTCCAGGAGTTCCTCGATCGGTCCCGCCTCCGCCGGCCCGCGCGACCCATCCGCGCGCATCACGCTCCATCCCTCTGAATCACGCCGATACCCTCGCTGCGATCCGCCCCCCGCCGACGTGTCGCTGATCGTGATCATCGCGACATCCGCCGGCGAAACCGCCGCCGACGTCGGATTGATGTAGTTCCGCGCCGACAAGGACAGCGCGTTCACCGCCGCCGCTGGGATCACGAAGAGAATCGACCCGTCCGCATCCGCCGACGCGAACCGCGTGTCCCCCTTCGGATCCGCCGGGCCGCCCACCAGCAACTCCCGCGACATCGACCGCACGCGAACCTCGCCCGATGAATCCGCGAATCGTTCGTCCGTCTCCGCCGTGATCGTCAGGATGGGCTTCGTCAGACCCATCGCCGCGAGATCGTGCGCCGAGGCGTCCTCGAACCGCGCCACCTTGATCTCCCCCAGCGCCGACAAGAGCAACTCCACCGCCCCCTGGCTCGCCCGCGCCGCGATCGGCCTCCGCATCGACCACGCGCCCTCGACCTTCGCCAGCGCGATCGGCGAGCGCCCATCGTCAAGCGTGATCCGCGAGCACGACCCTGCCCCGGGAATAGCCCCCGTCGCCCGCCAACCCGCCGGCCCGGGATTCAGCAACGGATCAAGCACCGAGTTCTCGATCAGCACATTCGATTCCCCCGCCGATGATGTCATGACTGCGGGCGTCCGCCCGCCCAGCGACGCGGGCGCCAATCGCAGCACCACCGCCGAGCCGTCGCGGAACGCCAGCGTGATCGTCGGCCCGCCCGCCGCCGGCGGCGCGTCGGCCTGCTTGGTCAACTCCGACGGCAGGGCCGCCAGCGCGGCCCCCACCATCTCCGGCGGGAGCGCCGGCCAATCCACCCGTCCCGCCGAAAATCGCCACTCCCCCGCCTCCGTTCGTGCGACGCGCTCCTCACGCCCGTCCTCGCGCTTCACCGTGATCGCCGAGATCAACCCGGGTTGAAACACCGACGACGCAACCGTCTGCGCCCCCGTCGGCGCCGGCGTCTGCTTATTCGTCAGCACAATCGCGACAATTGCAAGCCCAAGCGTAATGGCGACGGCGGCAATGACGGCTCGTGGAGACATGCTCAGTTTCCCGCTTCCGCCCCAACACCACCATCATACGACTTCTTCCCCGCCGGGGAGTGCCTCGGCCCCCAACCGTCAGGGCGATCGCAAGATCACTTCCGAGGACTTGGGCGGCTGGATTGGTACTCAGCCCGCTCCGCGGGCTGTGAGGCACATCGAAGCGATAATGTGATCGCCCTCCCCCAACCACAGGCTCCTTGCAGCCACCGCGGCACAGACAACCGTCGCCCGGCAGGGCAATCGCAAGATCGGTGGAATCCGAGGCTTCGCGGACTCAGCCTCGGCGTCCAAGGATCGGGATCATGCGATTGCCCTGCGCCGCTCGGCGCGCCTTCGGCCCGCGCTTTACGCTCCTCGCTTTACACCCTACGCTCTGCCCCTCATGTCCCCCGTCCATGCCGTCATCCTCGGCCTCGTCGAAGGCATCACCGAGTACCTCCCCATCTCCTCGACGGGCCACCTCATCCTCGCCGCATCACTCCTCTCGCTCGACCAGACACCGGAATCCAAGGCCGCCGTCGATGCCTTTAATGTTGTCATCCAAGGTGGCGCCATCCTTGCCGTCCTCGGCCTCTACTGGCCGCGAGTCGTTTCCATGGTTCGCGGCGTGTTCGCACGCGATATCGCCGGCGCACGACTCGTCATCAACCTCATCCTCGCGTTCCTGCCCGCCGCCGTCCTCGGCCCGCTTCTCGACGACGCCATTGAAGCCCATCTCTTCCGCCCCTGGCCTGTCCTCCTCGCGCTCCTCGCCGGCGGAATCTGGATGATCTGGATCGACCGCTGGCGCAGCCGAAACCACGCCCTCGGCGAGCACGCCGCTCTCATCCCCGGCGGCCCGACCATCGACCGCCTCTCACCCGCACAGGCCCTCGGCATAGGCCTCTTCCAATGCATCGCCATGTGGCCCGGAACCTCGCGCTCGATGATGACCATCGCCGGCGGAACGATGCTCGGCCTGCGACCGAAGGAGGCGGCGGAGTTTTCCTTCCTCCTCGGCCTGCCGACGCTCGGCGGCGCATGCCTTTATAAACTCGTCAAAAACCTTTCGCGCGCAGCCGAATCCAATACTCCAAACCTCTTCGAGTCCCTCGGCACGCTCAACGTCGTCCTCGGCATGGCGGTCGCCACCGTCTCCGCCGCGTTCGCGGTCAGGTGGCTCGTCAACTTCCTCAACCGCCACGGCCTCGCCGCCTTCGGCTGCTACCGCATCGCCCTTTTTGTCGCCCTCGCCGTCCTCTTCGCCACCGGGATGGTCCGCATCGGGTGAGCAGGCCGCCCTCCGCCAGCCCCCTTACCGGTTCGGCACCGGCGGGGCCGGCATGCTCGGGTCCACCCGCGCGAACACATCAAACCCCGTCTCCGCGTCGTCGTACTCGACCGTGAGCACCGACGACACGAAGCCCTTCACGTCCCGCATCGGCGCGATATCGAAGTCCACCACCATGCCGCCCCCGCGATCGGGCCGACGGGCGCCGATCACCCGCACCGACAACTCCGGGTTGCTCGACTTCACCACGATCCGCTTGCCGGGAAGCACCGGTTTCCCGCTGAACAGCATGCTCGTCCTTGTCGGCCCCTGCCCGGAGATCGTCCCCATCGTGATGAACTCATCCATCGGGTGCCACGCCGTCTTGTCAAGAATCGGCCTCCACCCGGAAATCCGCGCCGGGATCGCCATCATCTCCGCGTCAGGATGATCCGTCTCGATCACCAACCACCGCGGCAGGTCCTCCTTCCGCACATCATTCAGGCTGTACATCAACGAGTAGTTGTCGCGCAGCGGGTCCGTCGCCGGATCGAACCCCTCAAACACCGGCGCCATCCCGCTGATCGAAATCACCCGGAACGGCTGCCTCGTCCTCGACTCCAATGTCAGACGCCCGCCGCGCTCCACCACGATCGCGTACTTCGGCCCGCCGTTGATCTTGATCGCGTACCCCACCTCGAAGTCGAACTGCACCGGATACGGCGCGGGATTCCCCTTCTCATAAACGTAGAACGTCTTCGTGTACAGCCCCGCCTCGCGCGGATACTCCACGCCCACCAGAACCTCGATCTGCTCCCCGGGGCCGAACGGCTTGGTGTTTTGCAGAATCGTCGCGTCCGTGCAGGAACACTCCCCCTGGGCACGCTCCAGGACGATCGGCTCGTTCCCGCTGTTCACGAACGTCACCGTGTCCGACGCGAACGCAAGCGGCAGATGAACCCCCAGGTTCAACTTCGGGCTCACCTGCGTGATCGTCGGCAACTTCATCGCCGCCGGCGCCTGCTCCGGAACCGGAGGCCCCGACTCCGGCGCATCCTGACCCGCCGCCGCGCGCACCAGCCCGCCCACCAACGCCAGACACACGCATACCGCCCGCACATCGCAGTCCATCGTCAGCCTCCATGAACCCCGAGCCGGCTTCACCGACCCGAGAAGAACTCCTTGATCGTATGCACCGTAACCTGCCGACCGACCGCCGCGATCGACTCCGTCAGCGGAATCTCCTTGGGGCACACCCGCACGCAGTTCTGCGCGTTCCCGCAATCTGATACCCCGCCGGGGCCGGAAAGTTCCGTCAGCCGCTCCTTCGCCAGCCCCTTGCCCGTCTCGTGCATGTTGAAGTACCGCGCCTGGCTGATCACCGCGGCCCCGACGAACGACACGCCCCACTTCCGCTCGTCCGCCTCCAGCACGTACTGCGGGCACGCCTCGAGACAGCACCCGCACGACATGCACGTCGATAACGTGTACCGGACCTCCTGACGCTCCATCGTCTCCCTCGGCCCGGCCCCGAGGTGATATGTCCCGTCCACAGGCACCCACGCCCGCACGCGCTTCAGATCGGAGAACAGCCGCGCACGATCCACGCACAGATCCCGCAGCACCGGGAACTTCGTCATCGGCTCCAGCGTCAACTCGTCCCCCTCGTTCGGGCACACCGCGTCGATCAGCGCCGAGCACGCCTGGCGCACGCGGCCGTTCACCACCATCGTGCATGAGCCGCAGACCTCTTCGAGGCAGCCCGCGTCATAGGCGACGGGCGAGGATTTCCTTCCGTCCACCGTTGCCGGGTTCGCGGCGATCCACTGAAGAACGCTCGTGATGTTCGCCCCCACCTCGACCGGAACGTCGAAGGACTCCGTGCGCGCCGGCTTCCCCGGCCCGTCCTGCCGCTTCACATGAACACGGATGACGCGGGAGCGGGACGATGCGACCTGGGTTGGGTTGGGCATGGCTTGAGTCATGGCGAATCACGAGCCGCTTCGCACGGCATCGACCATCTTCTTGAACGGCGCGCGAAGTTCCGTCGGCAACTTCGCGGCGAATGACTTGTCCAGGGGAACTCGTCGAATCAACTCGAATACATCCGCGACATCCTGCGCGCGATGAGCCACGGACAATCCCACGGTCATCTTCCCCCGCACAATGTCAACAAGTCCGATGACCTTGATCCCCTGAATCGTGCTCACCCGCCTCGGCGGCCCGCCCAGCGAATCGTCTCCCACGAAGTGGATGGGCACCCCTTCGATCTCGAACTCCCGCCTGGCCTTGCTCCACTTCAACCCCTCGGCCTCCAGCCGCGCCGCCGTCGCCGCGAAATCGCGGCTGTAGATGTCGATGTCCGTCGTTGTGCGCTCATACCCATGCAGAAACACCGCGATCCCGCCGACCACGGGGCATCCCGTGATCTTGGTCACGCGCCGCGCCAGGTTGAGGAGTTCATCGCCGCCCATGATCATGCTCAACGCGAGTCGTGCGGGTTTGCTCAATGCCATGGTCATCGTTCAACACTAGGACGCCGTCGCCGCCATCGCGGGCGCCGCGCCCGCCTTCTTCGCCCCGGCGTCGTCCTTCTTGCCGTAGGTGCGCTTCCGCGGCGTCACCAGCCCCGCTTCGATCTTCTCGAACGTGATCCGCGACTCCCCCGTCGCCGGGTCGTGCTCCGCGACACTCGTCTTCATGAATCGCTCGTCGTCGCGCTCCGGGAAGTCCTCCCGATAGTGCGACCCGCGCGACTCCTCTCGCAGCAGCCCGCCGCGCAGAATCGGGTCCGCCAGCGCCAGCATGTCCCCGACGCTCCGCGCCCACGCGACATTCTGATTCAGCCACCCGCTGCCATCCGCGAGCCCCACATTCCGGAACCTGTCGCGCAGCACCGCCAGCCCCTTCAGCCCCGCCGCGAGGCGCTCGCCCGTCTTCACCACCGTCGACGCGTCCGTCATCAGGTCGCCCAGGTCCTTCGCAATTGCGTACGGATTCTCCCGCCCCTTCGACTCCACAAGCCCCCGGTTGATCTGCTCCTCGCCCTTGACGCCCGCGTCAAACAGGCTCGCCTCCGCCGCGCTGGCCGGCCTCGCCGACCGGCCCCGCACGAAGTTCACGACGCTCACCCCGCAGAACAGCCCGTCGAAGATGCACGACAGGAGCGCGTTGGCTCCCAGCCGGTTCGCCCCGTGGTACTGGTAGTTCACCTCGCCGAATGCATACAGCCCGGCGACGTTCGTCATCATATTGTTCGGCGCGCCCTTCTCCATCCCGCGAAGATCAGACTTGGGCGTGTACGTCGTCCACAGGCCGCCCATCGAGTAGTGCACCCCGGGGAAGATCTTCATCGGCACCTCGCACGGATCTTCGCCGACGAACTTCCGGTAGATCTCGATGATCCCGCCCAGTTTCCGCTCCAACTCCTCCCTCGGCTTGAACGACAAATCCAGGTACACCATCCGCCCGCCGCCCACGCCGAACCCGTCGAGGCACACCTTGAAGATCTCCCGCGTCGCGATATCCCTCGGCACGATGTTCCCGTACGCCGGGTACTTCTCCTCCAGGAAATACCACCGCTCCTCGTTCGGAATCTTCCGCGGATCGCGCCCCGCGTCCGGGTGAGGCTTCCACACGCCGCCTGCATCCTTCTTCGCCGGCACCCAGACGCGCCCGCCCTCGCCCCGCGCGCTCTCGCTCATCAGCCGCAGTTTGTCCGCCCCGGGGATCGCCGTGGGATGCACCTGAACGAACTCCGCGTTCGCGTACTTCACGCCGTGCTGGTAGCACCGCGCCGCCGCGGCCCCGGTACACATCACCGAGTTCGTGGACTTCCCGAACACCAGCCCGCACCCGCCCGTCGCCATGACGACCGCATCGCCGCGGAACGCCCGCGCCTGCATCGTCCGCAGATCGAGCGCCACGATCCCCTGGCACATTCCCTCCGCGTCGATCACCGGGCGCAGGAACTCCCAATGCTCGTACTTCCTCACCTTTCCCTCGTGCTCGTACCGCCGAACCTGCTCGTCGAGCGCGTAGATCAACTGCTGCCCCGTCGTCGCGCCGGCGAAGTGCGTCCGCTTGTACAGCGACCCGCCGAACAGCCGCAGATCCCGCTGCCCCTCCGCCGTCCGATTAAACGGCACGCCCATGCGGTCCAGCAGGTCGATGATCTTCGGCGCCGCGTGAGTCATCTCGAAGACCGGCGGCTGGTGCGCCAGGAAGTCCCCGCCGTAGATCGACTCATCAAAGTGCTCGTACTCGCTGTACCCCTGCTGCCGGGCGATCTCGTTGCACGCATTAATCCCCCCCTGCGCGCACACCGAGTGCGACCGCTTCACCGGCACCAGCGAGAACAGGTCCACCGGCAGTCCCGCCTCACCGATGCGGATCGTCGCCGCCAAGCCCGCGAGCCCGCCCCCGACCACGATCACTCTTTGCTCCTGCGATGCCATCGCCATCACCTCTCCCCCGCCCGCACCACCGACGCCGTCGCTCCCGGGGGCGTGGGGGCGGCGTGCTTCGACAACAGATGCTGTTCCGCCGCGCGGGCGGCGTTGAAATCAACCGTCATGAACCCGATCACCGCCGCCCACGCCGCCGCCATCAACCCCGCGCCAACCGCCGCGCACACGTACCCCCATCGCCTCTGCGCCTGCTTGGTGATCGTCAGCCCCCATGTGATCGCCGCCGTCCACAGCCCGTTGGCGAAGTGGAACACCAGCAGCGACACGCCCAGCATGTAGAACGCTCCGACCGCGTACCCCGCCATCGTGATCCCAGACACCCCCCCCTGCAGCGCCGCCGCCATCGTGCTCGCCGCGTACTCCGCCGACCACTCCGCCCCCCCCGGCACGAGCAACGTCCATCCCCACCGCAGCGTCGCCACGTGATAGAAGATGAACAGCACCCCGACATACCCGCTGATCCGCTGCAACCAGTACCGCCGATTCGATCCATACGGATACAGCCTCGCGTTGCTCTGCCCAGACCGCGCGTATGCGACCCCCAGCACCGCATGGAACGCGATCGGCAGCCACAGCCCGAACACCTCGATGAGGATCAGGAACGGCAGGCTGTGGATGAAGTTCACTTCATGCTGAAACGTCGCCGCTCCGCCGTGGACGCCCCCAAACTCCCGCCCGTTCACCACCCCCCACGCGATCGACGAGTTCGTCAGCAGGTGAATGCACAGAAACATCCCGATCGGCACGATCCCGCACAGGCTGTGCAGCCGCCGCAACAGGTAATGATGCCGAGTGAAGAATGCCTCTCGCTGTTCCACTGCAACAACCACTTCAATGGTGCGAATCCGCTCAACCAGCCTTGATCGTCCCCCCACCCTGCCGCGCCACCGCCTGCATCAACTCCACGTACCGCGCCCGCAACTCGTTCACCGCCGCCACAAGGTCCTGGCTCTCCGGCTCCTCCAGATTCCCCCGCGTCTTCTCTTCCAGCACCGCCAGCAGATCGATGTAGAACCGCGACATCTCCGGATCGAAGATCGCCTGTCCCGTCCTCCGATCCGCAACCCCGCCCATGTACATCAACGCCTGCGTGACCAGCATCCCAACCAACGACGCGAAATCCGCCGGCGGCAACGCCCCAGCCTCCCGCGCCGGCGGCTGCTTCTGAGCCTCCTCCGCGACAAGCCGGTCCTTCTCGGCCTGCGCCTGGCTCTTCCAATCCGAATCCACGATGATCTTCGGCGGTTGTCCAGCCTCGTTCGACATGCCGGCGCTCCAATCCCGCCGACGCCAAGGCCCAAACAGGCCCCAATCACCCGACGGGCCAGCATTCTACACCCTCGTGCCTTGATGCCGCCTGCCTCGTGCCTTCTTCTTCGTCACCCACAAAGTAGACTGACGGGCATTCATGCGAATGCGCTTCCCCAACACCTCGCCCCTGCTGCCCCTCCTCCTCGCCGCCTGCTCCTCAACCTCGGAGCAGCCCGGGCGCCGCCAACTCACGCTCGCCGACTTCAACGCCCCGTCCAACCACGCGCCCGCACAACCAACGCCGCCTCCCGCCCCGCCCCGCGCCGTCATCACCCCCGAAGCCGCCCGCGGCGGGACAACCGACGTCGTCGTCCTCGCCGGCCCTCCGCCAACACCGCCGCCGGCGCCCGCCGACCCCGATTCGGAAAAAAGACTCCTTGTCGACCAACTCGTCGGCCAGATCAACGGCCGGCCCGTCTACGCCGACGAGTTCTTCGCCCCCATGGACCAGCGCTTCCGCCGCGAAGCCGCGCGCCTGAAGCCGCGCGACTTCCTCGCCTTCGCCAAGAAAGAAATCGAGGCGGCCCTCTGGGACAAACTCCGCGACGAACTTCTCCTCGCCGAGTTCGAGACCGGCCTCAGCCCCGAACAACGCCTCGGCCTCATCGCCTTCGTCGAAGACGTCCGCGACGACCTCGTCCGCGGGAACCTCGGCTCGTCCGAACTCGCTCGTCAACGACTCCTCGACACCGAAGGCCAGGACCTCGAAGCCAAGGTCGAAGACGTCACCCAGCGCGAGTTCATCGCCTTCCAACTCAAGAAGTCCATCGGCAACCGCGTCAACGTCGCCGCCCGCGACATCGCTCTCTACTACGAACAACACCTCAAGGACTTCGCCCCGCCCCCCACCGCGCGCTTCACCATCCTCCGCGTCCCCATCGCCGACGCGACGAAGATCGCCGAAGCCGAGGCCGCCCTCGCCGCCGCCGAACCCTTCGACCGAATCGCCTCGCGCCTCAGCACGTGGCGCCCCGACGCCGCCAACGCTTCCGAAGCCGAGATCGATACCGCCGACTACGCCACCGCCGCACTCTTCGGCCCGGCGCCCCTGAACGACGCCGCCCACGCCCTCACCCCAGGCCAGATCACCCCGCGCATCGACTTCGCCGGCGACGCATGGTGGATCAGACTCGCCGCCATCGACGCCCCGCCCGCGAAGTCCCTCTACGAAGTCCAGCGCGACATCGAAGACAAAATTCGCGCCGACCGCATCCGTGAGGAAGAACGCCGATACTTCGACCAACTCTTCCGCCGAGGCTCCTTCAGCGACGTCAAAGTCATGACCACCCGCCTCCTCGAATTCGCCGCTGAGCGCTACCTCATCCAGCAACCCGAAACTCCAAAGGCACCCTGATCAACGCGCAATACCGGGTGCCTCGGCCGGCACAGTCGGCGGCGGCGATGCGCCACGTGCCACCGATTCTCGGAAAGAAACGCTGCCCCCCCTCACCCAAGGCCTTCCCTTCCGTGTTCCGTCGGCTGCTCAGCCTCCTCCGTATCTCCGTCCCGCGCGGCAAGGCCCTCGGCGCCGCCGGTGAACGGCTCGCCGCTCGATTCCTCCGCCGGCGCGGCTATCGCATCGTCGCCCGCAACGTCCAGGCCCCTGGCGGCGAGGCCGACCTCATCGCCGTCGCCCCGGACCGCCGCACCATCGTCTTCGTCGAAGTCAAGACCCGTCTCTCCCACGACTCGACAGGCCGACCAACCTACAACCCCGAAGTCAACATCGACGCGCGCAAACGCCGCGCCATGTTCCGCGCCGCCCGCGCCATCGCTCGCCGACGCCAATGGCTCGACCGCCCCCTCCGCATCGACGTCATCGCCGTCGAATGGTCGCGGACGCGCGATCACACGGTCAGGCACCACGTCGGCGTGCGCGTATGACGGGGACGAAAAAAGAACCCCCCGCATTCGCGGGGGGCTCGTCGAAAGAGCGCCGCGTGGTCCATTGGTCTGCCGTTACGGGCAGATCGCTCCGAAGTTCGCCAGCACGTTTGTGACATCGCCGAAGTTCACCAGTCCATCGCGGTTCGCGTCGCCCGCGCCCGTGCCGAGGCCGTAGGTGTTCCCGAAGTGCGACAGCACCTCTGTCACGTCGGAGAAGTTCACCTCGCCGCTCTCATCCGCGTCGCCGTAGCAGATCGGCGGCGCCACCACCGTCAGGTACGCCACCCCGCTCGATACCGACCCGCAATCATCGCTGATCACGCAGTAGTACGCCCCTGCATCCGCGGGCGTCACCGGGTCGATCGTCAGCAGCGGCTGGTCCTCACCGACCAAATCAACACCCTCGTGCCGCCACTGATAGTTGACCTGCCCGCCCGTCGGCGGCGCGCTCGCCGCAACCGTGAACTCCGCGAACTGCTTCATCTCCGCCGTCGTATCCACGGGGTCCAGGTCAACAGCGGGCAGGTCCGTGCAAGGCTGGTTCTGCACGATCGTCGCGTTCATCGACCGCGACAGCAGCACGCCCACGGCATGATCGAACTGCTGCGTTCCGGGGTTCCACGTCGCGATGTCCGCGTGCGTCTCGATCACGATGATCAACGTCTGGATGTAGTCTTCCGGATCGATCGGCTCCAGCGCCTCGATCACCTCGCCCGGCCCAAGCCGTTCGAGATCCACCTCGATCGGCGTCGTCGCCTGGATGATCGGATCGTCCCACATCAACTGCTCCAGATTCACCTCCCCCACGATCCGGAGCACACTCCGCCGGATCCACATCGACTCCTCGGGCATCGGGTTCTCCACGGGCTCCGCCACCTCGAACGTCCCGTCGGGCAGGGGAACCACCGTCGGCGGCGGCGGGATCGGCGTCGGCGGCGCGCCGTGCCCGCTTGTCACCACGACCCCATTGTGCTTCCAGCGGAACCACTGGGTCGTCACGAGGCTCCAGTTGCGCAGCACCACGCCGTAGTGTTCGATGGCCCCGATATTCGTGAAATGTCCCGTCCGCTTGTAGGTGATGATGGCGCCGGGGCCGTTCGGCGTCCGAGTGATCGTCGGACAGCCGTAGTTGTAGTTGCAGTAGGTGTGAAGGACGTCCTCAGGCTCCGGGCCTTCGAACTCGATCTCGAACTCGTCGCACTGCTCGTTTGTGTTGTTCGGGCAATCGAAGTTCGACAACGCCCCGATGATCGTCACCTCGCCGCGCGACGTACCGCACACCACCGACGCAAACGCGAGGGCGACGGAACACACGAGCGACCTTGAAATCTCCATGGCTTTCTCCTTTTTCCTTCCTCGACGGGCCGGAACCTCCGGCACTCGTCCCGCCCCGGCTCGCCGGCGACAAGGCCGACAACGCGACGGGACGGATGCCCACCCCTGCACACGCCGTGCCAGTGAAAAACCAACCCGAATGTCCTGATTCCAGCCCCGCCCGACCCATTCGCGGCTCATCCCCGCCGCCGCGGGCAGCCACCCACCGATTTCATCAATCCCTGAGCCAACAACCATCCGGGGGCGTCCCCCCTCGCCGTCGCCGCGACCGGCCCCGTCGCGTCGCCGATGCGGCCCCGCCCCGCGCTACACTTCCCGCATGAGCCGCCTCGAACAACTTGAGCGCCTCCACGCCGCCGACGCCGCCGACGCCGACATCATCTACATGATCGCCCAGGAACGCGCCAAACTCGGCGACCTCGCCGCCGCCGTCAACTGGTACGACCGCTGCCTCGCCGCCGACCCCTACTACGTCTACGCCTTCTATCACAAGGCCCGCGCCCAGCAATCCGTCGGCAACCGCCACGCCGCCCTCACCACCGCACGCCAAGGCCTCGCGCTCGCCGCCAAACTCGGCCAGGCCAAGGCTTCCTCCGAACTCAACTCCCTCATCGACCAACTCGACGCCTGACGACATGCCGCGCCAGCGCCCCATGCATCCGAGCGACCGCAAGCGCCTCGATCGCCTCCTCGACGCGCCCCTCGGCGGAACCGTCCGCCTCCGACCCGCCGCCGAAAACCGCGTCAGCATCATCGTCAACGGCCGATCCGTCGGGACGCTCTCAACCGACCTCGCCGAACGCGCCGCCCTCCGCCCCGGCCGCCCCTGGACTCCCGAACTCGCCGCCCGAGTCTCCAAGGCCATCACCGACGACATCGCCCGCGAAGCCGCCGCCCGTCTCCTCGCCCAGCGAGAGCGCAGCACGGGCGAACTCCTCGCCCGCCTCAAACGCCGCGGCATAAAGCCCGAACGGGCCGATCGCCTCGTCGCCGAACTCGCCTGCCGGGGCGGCGTCAACGATGAGCGTTTCGCCAACCTCCTCGCTCGCTCCATCGCCCGCGACAAGCCCGTCGGCCCACGCCTCATCCGCGCCAAACTCCGCGAGAAACGCATCGACCGCGCCACCGCCGAACGCGCCGCCGACGACGCCCTCGCCGGCCGCGATCCGCGCGAGGACGCCCTCACCCTCGCCCGCGCCCGGCTCCGCGTCATGCCCGCAGGCCTCGACGACCAGGCCCGCGCCCGCCGACTCACCGCCCTCCTCGCCCGCCGGGGATTCGACGAGGACACCGCCGAACACGTCATCCAAGCCCTCCTCCCCTCGCTCAGCGCGACAGCCTGACCCGCCCTCTGCTACTGGCGGCTCGCCCGCCAGTGCCGAGCGCCGACCGCTCCTGCTCGCGCGCGCGTCCCATCGGGGAGCCGCGTCAGTCCCGGCACCACGCAAAGCATTCCGCGCTCACGCCGACGCGCGCCTCGAAAACAAGCCGGCAAACGCGAGCGCCACCAGCACGACCACGACGCTCGGCCCCGGCGGCCAGTCGGCCTCGAACGAGAGCACCATCCCTCCCAACACTCCCAGCAAGCCCGCGGCGGCGGCCAATCCAAACACTACCGCGAGCCGGGAAGAGAGCCTCAACGCCACCGCGCCCGGGAGGATGAGCAACGCCGTGGCCAGAAGGACGCCCGCGAGTTTCATCGCCGCCACCACCGCAACCCCCAGCATCGCCATCAACAGCAGCCGCGCGCCGAGCGTGTGAACCCCGAACGCCTGCGCCGCCGACTCATCAAACGCCCAGAACACCAACGGCCGGCGAAATAGAAACAACACCGCCCCGATCACCCCCGCGATCATCCACGCCGCCAACGCATCCGCGGGTCCGACCGCCAGGATCGATCCGAAGAGGCTGCTCTCAAGCGAAGCGCCCCCCGCCGAGCCGCCGCGCCGCGCGTGCGCCTGAAGGAGCAGCGCGCCGAGCGCCATCGAGGCGACAAGCACCAGGCCGATCACGGTGTCCTCGCGCAGCCTGGACCGCGCGCTCACAAGGGCGATGAGGATCGCCGCCGCGACGCAGAAGCCCCCGACCACCGCCAGGTACCCGGCCGTATTCGCCGCCCCCGACGCTGTCAGCCCGAGGATCGCCGCCAGCCCGACGCCCCCGAACGCCGCATGGGAGACCCCATGCCCGATGAACGCCAGGCGGCGAAGCACGACAAACGGGCTAAGCACCCCGCACACAATCGCCACCGCCGCCCCAGCCGCGAGCGCGGGCCAGAAGAGCGAGGATTCGGGGCCGGAAAGGTAGTGAATGGTGCGCATGGGGTTCGCGGTTCAGTCCGGAAGAACGGCGGCGAATGCCGCACGCGCCGCGATAAACCGCTCGTTGGTATGTGCGTGTGTGCACGCGAGCGGCGCGACGCGGGGCCATTGGAGCAGATGGCCGTAGTGCGTGCGAAACACATGTCGAAAGTCAAGATACGTCCGCATGACCTGCTGTAACTCCTCCTGTAGGAGCGCCGGGCGGTTTGCGGTCGCGGTTCCCATGGTGATGAGGAGATCGCGATGCCAATGCGCCCCCTCGGGCACGCGACCGTCGCAGACGATTGAGATCTGCTTCATGATGCTCTCAGCGCCGCCGTAGAACGAGTGAATCACCGCGGCGGTCGCCAGGACGAGCATCGGATCGAGTGTCTCCGCCGTGGACTTTGCGAGCAGTGGACCGTAGACCTCCGCGAGCCTTCTGAGTTGCGCCTGCTCGAATGCGATCTCTTCCTTGAGTTCACGCGACACGCCGCAGCCTCCCATGCGTCCTCAGGAACTCCCCGAAATCGCTCCGAGCATCAAGGTCGATCAGATCGACGTCGCGCCGAGCGAGGTCCATCGCGTCGCCGAGCGTCCGAAGGTATCGATCCTGGGGCAGTCCGACCACGGCGAAGTCAAGGTCGGAGGTCTCGCGCGCCTTCCCTTTCGCCACCGACCCAAAGATGTACACCTCCCTCGCCCCCCGCTCGATCAGCAGGTCGGCCACGAGTCGAACGGCGTCGGGAATGGACGGTCGGGTTTCCATCGCGTCAAGGAATCCTATTCAGCGCGTGGAGGCCCCGGCAACAGGATGTTCATGCCCGCACTCCGCCGCCCGGTGCGCGTCCACGTGCAGGTCGCCGAAAATATCCGCGAGGTCGTGCTGGAACACTTCCGCCAGCACCTGCGGCGTAACGCCCTTCGGCGCCGCGTGAAAGTGCAGCGTCCGCCGAAGACACGCCACACGGTCGCACTCGGCGCTCGCCCCCGCCACCGTCCGCAGATCATGCGTAACAAGCAACACCGTCAGCCCTAGGTCGCGGTGCAACGTCCGCAGCAGCGAGGCGAACAACCGCTGCCCCGCCGCATCCACGCCGACCAGCGGCTCATCCAACGCCAGAATCCTCGGCCGAACCGCCAGCGCCCGCGCGATCATCACCCGCTGCCACTGCCCGCCGGAAAGCGAACCGACAGGCATCTCGGCATACTCCGCCGCCCCCACACGCGCAAGGCACTCATCAACCCGCCCATAAACCTCCCTCGGAGTCGACCTCCACCCCGGCACGCTCCGCGCCGCCGACATCAGCACCGCCTGCCGAGCGCTCACCGGAAACGACTTCTCCGCCTCGCTCCGTTGCGGCACATACCCGATCAACCCCTCCCGCCGCGCATCCTCGGGCGAGCGCCCGAAGAGCAACGCCGATCCTGCATACCCGCGCAGCAGCCCGACCAGAATCTTCACAAGCGTGGACTTGCCCCCCCCGTTGGGACCGATCACCGCGACCAGTTCGCCCGCCGAGGCACACAGGGAGATGTTCTCCAGCACCGGCTGACCGGCGGCATAGGAGAAAGAGAGCCCGTTGATCTCGATGGCGTTCATCGCGCGCTCAGCCCCTCGACGAGAGCATCCAGATTCCTGCGCATCATCGTCGGCCAATCCCCATCGCCGAGCGGATCGAGAACCAGAATCCTCGCCCCCGCCACCTCGGCGATCCGCCGCGCGGCGGAAGAGTCGATCTGCGGCTCGGTAAACACCGTTCTAATGCCGCGCTCCGCCATGATGCGCGACACTTCAGAAATCTCGGCCGGCGAAGGCTCCACGTCATGCGAATGCTGAATCACCGCCGCGATCTGAAGCCCGAACCGCCGCGCAAGATAGGCGAACGCGTCATGCTGCGTGATGATCTCACGCACCCCCGCCGACGCGAGGCGACCGGTGAACTCGCCGCCAACATCCCGGCATTCCGCCTCCAACACCGCGACTCGGGCCGCAATGTCAGTCGGCACCGCCGACGCCGCACCCTCGCCGACCCGAATCCCGGCCTCGCTGTCGCGCACCGCTTCGCCCGCAACTCGCACGAACCGCGCAACCAAGACCGGGTCCAGCCATACATGCGGATTGACCGTCGCGTGATCGTGCCCTTCGTGCCCCGCGGCGTCTCGGCCCGCCGCGATCCGCTCATCCGGCTCCACAACCTCAGCAAACACCGCCTCGCGCTGCCACGCCCGCAACGCTCCCCGACCCGCGACTACTCCGTCATCCAACCCGAACCCGACACGGACCACCACGTCCGCCCGCCGCACCGCCGCCGCCTGCCCCGGCGTCAGTTCAATCCCCTCGCACCCAGCCCCCGTCGGCGCAAGCACGACCACCTCCGACCCTGCCGGCGCCAGACCCCGCGCAACCCATGCCATCGGCGGAATCGTCGCCACAATCCGCATCGGCCCCGGCTCGCGCTCGCCTGCCCCCGAAATCGCCGGGCGGAACGGAACGGATTCGCCCACCAGATTCACACGGATCAACCCCGCGATCAACGCGATCACCCCGACTACCAGCACCCCCACCGCCGCAGGGTGGGCTTTGCCCGCTTTCAACGTTGGTCCGGCATCGGTCATCGCCCGGGATTCTCGGCCCATCCCGCCCCGGAGTCAAGCCAGATGCAACCAATTTGCATGTGATTCCGCCCCGCCGGGCGGAAGCGATCACCCCAAGCGGGGATCGGTGGCCCTGTGGCGTATACTCCCTTCCCCGCATGGGGCGATAGCTCAATTGGGAGAGCGCCTCGGTCGCATCGAGGAGGTTGTGAGTTCGAATCTCATTCGCTCCACTTGGCTCCGGCCAACAGAAGCACTCGCCGGCCCGGTGACCCCGGGCCGGTGGTGTTTTTGGGGAAGAAAGGCAACGAGCCACGAGGCATCAAGGCAACCGGGGCGAACCCTTAGACTCACCGCATGGCCGCCAACCGCGACACCCCCGCGATGCGCCAGTACGCGACCTTCAAGCAGCGGCATCCCGACTGCGTGCTGTTCTTCCGCATGGGGGATTTCTACGAACTCTTCGATGACGACGCCCACACCGCACACAAGGCCCTCGGCATCACCCTCACCCAGCGCTCCGAGGGCATCCCCATGGCGGGGGTGCCCTTTCACTCCGCCGAGTCGTATTTCCGCCGAATGATCGCCCAGGGATTCCGCGTCGCCGTCTGCGACCAGATTCAAGACCCGCGCGAAGCCAAAGGCGTCATCGAACGGGCCGTCACCCGCGTCCTCACCCCGGGCACACTCGTCGACGAGGCCCTTCTCGACGAGGGAGAAGCCAACTCGCTCGCCTCCGCCTGCTTCCTCGACGCCGGCGACGCCCCGGATGCGCGCGTCGGCGTCGCCGTCGTTGAACTCTCCACAGGCGACTTCACCATCTTCGACTGCCGCGCCGGCCAACTCGTCGACGAACTCGCACGCCGATCCATCAGCGAACTCCTCTATGCGGAGCCTTCCCCCGGATCCAACGGCAGAGCGCCCGCCCGACTCGAGCGCGTCCTCGCATCGCTCGCCTTGGCGGGCACGCCACGTCCGTCCTGGCATTTCCGCGGCAAGGAGGCCCTCGAAGCCCTCCTCAACCACTTCGGCGTCGCGTCCCTCGCGGGCTTCGGCCTCGCCCACGATGACCCCGCAATCCCCGCCGCCGGAGCCGTCATCCGCTACCTCACCGAAGTCCAGGCCCTCGATACCGCCGGCAAGCCGACCAGCGAAGGCGTCAGTTCCGGCACACCCGGCGCTTTCATCATCCGCCCCAAGTCGCTCGCACACATCGCCCCGCCGAAACGCGATGACCCCTCCGATTACCTCATGGTCGACGCCGTCAGCCTCCGCGCCCTTGAGGTCGAACGCACCCTGCGCTCGGCCAGCGGACAGGATTGCTCCCTCCTCTCACTCTTCCTCTCGCCGCAGCGCGGCTGTCGTCCGCCCCTGACCCCGATGGGCAAGCGCCTCCTCCGCGATTGGCTCTGCCGACCCCTCGCCAGACGCGAATCCATCGAAACTCGCCACGCCGCCGTCGGCGCGCTCCTCACCGATTCACTCCTCGCGGGCGCGACGGACGACGCGATCAAAGGCGTGCAGGACGCCCCACGCATCGCCGCACGCGTCGGCCTCGGGCGCGCCACGCCGAGGGACCTCGTCGCCCTCGGACGATCTCTCTCGCGCGTCGTCGCCGCCGCCGCCGCCATCGAAGGCGCCCCCGCGCTCCTCGAACAACACAACGCCCTCGCCGCCGTCGCCGACGCCCTCGCCCCCATCGGCAAGGAAATCGCCGAGACCTGCGTCGAAGACCCCCCCGCCCGGCTCACCGACGGCGGCCTCATCCGCCCGGGCATCGACCCGCAACTCGACGAGGCCCGAAACCTCGAATCCAACAGCGGCCAGTGGCTCGCTGAGTACCAGGCCCGCCTCGTCCAGGAGTTCAACCTCCCAAGCCTCAGGGTGGGCTACAACAAGATCTTCGGCTTCTACATCGAACTCCCCTCCGCGCAGGCCCAGCGCGCCCCGGCCGTCCTCAGCCGAAAACAAACCCTCAAAAACGCCGAACGCTACATCACACCAGAACTTAAGGAATACGAAGACAAAGTATCCCACGCCCAGGAACGCGCCCTCCGCCGAGAGCAGGACATCTTCCTCTCCCTCTGCGCCAAGGTCTCGAAACATGTCGCCGAGATCAACCGCTTCGCCCACGCCGTCGCCGAACTCGACGCCCTCGGCTGCTTCGCCTCCCGCGCACGCTTCCGCAAATGGTCAAGGCCCGAAATGACCGACGAGCCTCTGCTGCACCTCCAGCAGGCCCGCCACCCCGTCCTCGAAGAACTCCTCGGCGAGCGCTTCGTGCCGAATGATTGCGCCCTGGGTGCCACGGCCAGCGCAGCGGAGGCTCCGCGCAGCGCAGTCGGCCGTGGCGGCGAGCCGGACGCCGCCGATGCTCCGCCCCGGCCGACTCCCTCGAAGTCTCGGTCGCCAGCCGCGGCACCCTCCCTCGCCCTCATCACCGGCCCAAACATGGCCGGCAAATCCACCTACATCCGCATGGTCGCCCTCAACGTCCTCCTCGCCCACGCGGGCTCCTTCGTCCCGGCGGACAACGCGACCATCGGCGTCGCCGACCGCATCTTCACCCGCATCGGCGCCGACGACGCCCTCCACGCCGGCCAATCCACCTTCATGGTCGAAATGGTCGAAACCGCGAACATCCTCCACCACGCGACCGCACGCTCCCTCGTCATCCTCGATGAAATCGGCCGGGGTACCTCTACCCTCGACGGCCTTTCGCTCGCCTGGGCCATCGCGGAACACCTGGCCGGCGCGGGTGCCACGGCCAGCGGAGCGGAGGCTCCGCGCAGCGCAGTCGACCGTGGCGGCGCGCCGGACGCCGCCGACACCCCGCCACGGCCGACTCCCTCGAAGACTCGGTCGCTGGCCGTGGCACCCCGCGCCTCCCCCCGCACCCTCTTCGCCACCCACTACCACGAACTCACCGACCTCGCCGATCGCCATCCCGGGCGCGTGCAGAATCTTCAGGTCGCCGTCCGCGAGTGGGGCGACCAGGTGATCTTCCTCCACCGCATCCTGCCCGGCCGCGCCTCGCAGTCCTACGGCATCCACGTCGCCAAACTCGCCGGCCTGCCCCGCGGCGTCGTGGACCGCGCCAACGCTCTCCTCGAATCGCTCAGTGTCTCGCACGCAAGCCCCGACGAGCCCTTCGCGCAAGCGAAGGCGCCCCCACGCCTCCCCGAACCCTCCGAACAACTCTCACTCTTCCGCGAATACCTCGACCACCCCGCCATCACCGAGTTAAAAGCCCTGGACCTCGACCGCATGACGCCCATGCAGGCGTTCGATGCGCTTCGGGCGCTGAAAGATCGGGCGGAAAAGCCAACATAGCGCATGCGAACAAGCGATTCGCCCTCGCTTGCGCGAGGGGCTGGATTGGGCATCCTCTAGAATGCCTTCATGGCCCTTTTTTCACGCCGTGCCGCGAAAACTGTCGCTGTCGAATCGCCCACACCGAGCCGCGCGCCCACCGCCGGCCTGCGCGACGAACCGCGCATCCGCGCCATCGGGGCCGAACTCCTCGACCGCGCCCGCGGGCACAAAGCAGGCATCTTCTCCAGGCAGTTCTATTCCGACGCCTTGATGGAATGGTCCATGAAGGACCCGAACTTCAAGGTCCAGATGTTCCGCTTCGTTGACGCCTTCCCGACCCTCACCACCCCCGACTCGATCTACGACCACCTCAACGACTACCTCTCCCAGCCCGGCGTCACCGTCCCCGGCGTCATCGCCACCGCCCTGAAAGCCGGCTCCCTCGCGAAGGGGTTGGCCGTCAAGACCATCTCCTCGCAGATCATCGGCATGGCCCAGAAGTTCATCGCCGGCGCCGACGCCGCGAGCGCCCTGCCCCAACTCAAGTCCCTCTGGGCCGACGGCATCGCTTTTTCGGTGGACCTGTTGGGCGAAGCCTGCGTCTCCGAAGCCGAGGCCGACGCCTACCAGCGAAAATACCTCGACCTCGTCGGCAACCTCCCCGCCGCCGTCGCCTCCTGGCCCGCGAGCGACACGCTCGAGCGCGACCACCTCGGCCCGATCCCGCGCGTCAACGTCTCCATCAAGATCTCCTCCCTCAGCGCACGATGCGACCCGATCGACACGGAAGGCTCGATCCGCGCACTCATCGCCCGCCTCCGCCCCATCCTCGAACTCGCCCGCGACAACAACGTCTTCATCAACTTCGACATGGAGCAGTTCGCCCTCAAGGACCTGACCATCGAACTCTTCCAGCGCTGCTGCGAGGCCGTCGAACTCAACGCCGGCCTCGCCATGCAGGCCTACCTCCGCTCAGGCGACAACGACGCGCGCCGACTCGCCGACTGGGCGAAGCGCACCGGCCGAACCGTCTCCGTCCGCCTCGTCAAGGGCGCGTATTGGGACTACGAGACGATCCACTCGGAACAGATGGGCTGGCAGCAACCCGTCTGGCCGACCAAGCGTGAGACCGACGCCTGCTTCGAGCGCATGACTGAAATCCTCCTCGACGCGACGCCGACGAGCCCCGCGCGCAGGCAAGGGGAATCGGGAGGCATCCGCCTCGCCCTCGGCTCGCACAACGCCCGCTCCATCGCCGCCGCGCTCGAAGGGCTTGACCGTCGCGGCCTGCCGCGCAGCGCCATCGAACTCCAGATGCTCCACGGCATGGCGGACCAACTCAAGTACGCCGCCCAGGAAATGGGACTCCGCGTCCGCGAATACGTCCCCGTCGGCGAGATGATCCCCGGCATGGCCTACCTCGTCCGCCGACTCCTCGAAAACACTTCAAACGAGTCCTGGCTCAAAGCCGGCTTCCTCGACAATGCCGACCCGGACGCGCTGCTCGCGAGTCCGCATTCCGCTCCCGCTTCGCCTACTTCCAGCACCCGCAGCCATTCCGCCGCGCGCCACGCGCTTACCCCCACGGTCCCGGGCGTCGGCGACGACCTCCCCTTTTTCAACGAGCCTTTCCGCGAGTTTCACAAGGCGCCGCAGCACAAGGAATTCGCCGGCGCCGTCGCGCGCGCCCGCGTGCCCGCCGTCGCGAACGACACCACGCCGCACGCCGCCGCCGAGATGGTCGCCCGCGCCGCCGCGTTCTTCCCACGCTGGCGCGACGAGGACCCCCGCGTCCGCGCCAACGTCCTTACGAAGGCCGCCGCACTCATGCGCGTCCGCCGCGACGAACTCTCCGCCGTCATGATCAAGGAGGCCGGCAAAACCTGGCGCGAGGCCGACGCCGACACCTGCGAAGCCATCGACTTCTGCGAGTTCTATGCGCGCCTCGCCGTCCCGCTCTTCGAGCCCCACCGCATCGGCCGATTCGTCGGCGAAATCGACCACGCCTTCCACCAGCCCCGCGGCGTCGCCGTCGTCATCTCCCCCTGGAACTTCCCCCTCGCCATCTGCTGCGGCATGACCGTCGCCGCACTCGCCACCGGCAACACCGTCGTCCTCAAGCCCGCGGAGCAAACCCCCGGCATCGCCAGGCTCCTCACCGACATCCTCTACGAAGCGGGCCTCCCGCGCGACGCCCTCCACTTCTGCCCCGGCCCGGGCGAGACCGTCGGCGCCGCCCTCGTCCGCGACCCGCGCATCGCCCTCATCGCCTTCACAGGCTCCCGCGACGTCGGCCTCGACATCCTCAACGCCGCCGCCCCGCCTTCGCCGTTCTCCTCTGCCTCTTCTACTTCTCTCGGTGGTATGGGCGTCCCGCCCGTCCCTACTTCCTCTACTCCCCTCACCCACGTCAAACACGTCATCTGCGAGATGGGCGGCAAAAACGCCATCATCATCGACGAGTCCGCTGACCTCGACGAGGCCGTCCTCGGCGTGCGCCACTCCGCCTTCGGCTTCCAAGGCCAGAAATGCTCCGCCTGCTCGCGCTGCATCGTCGTCGGCCCGGGCAGCGCCCACGATCACTTCCTCGAACGCCTCGTCGAAGCCACGCGCGCACTCGTCGTCGGAGACCCGACCCAGCCCGGGACCGACGTCGGCCCCGTCATCGACCACGACGCCGCGAAGAAAATCCATTACTACATCGAGCGCGCCAGGTCCCAATCCTGCCTCGCACTCGCCATGGAAGTCCCCGCCGCCCTACGCGACGGCTTCAAGTCCGTTGCCGCCACGCTCCCCTTCGTCGCCCCGCACATCTTCTCCGACGTTCGCCCCGACCACGACATCGCCCGCGAAGAGGTTTTCGGCCCGGTCCTCGCCGTGCTCCGCGCGGACACCTTTGACGACGCCCTCCGCATCGCCAACGATTCCCCCTACAAACTCACCGGCGGCGTCTTCAGCCGAAAGCCCAGCCACCTCGACAAGGCCCGCCGAGAGTTCCGCGTCGGCAACCTCTACCTCAACCGCGGCATCACCGGCGCGCTCGTCGCCCGCCAGCCCTTCGGCGGCTTCGGCATGTCCGGCACCGGCTCCAAGGCCGGCGGCCTGGAATACCTGCACCACTTCGTCGAGCCACGCGCCGTCTGCGAAAACGCCATGCGCCGCGGCTTCGCGCCGGAGTGTTAGACTGTCGCCGCAAATGGGGAAACGCAAGCCAACTACGACCGCCCAGCACGCGCAGTTCTTCCAGCCCGTACTGGATGCGATCAACGCCTTGGGCGGTTCCGCAAGACCAGCAGAGGTCAAGGGGTGGATTGTCGAGTACGCAGATTTTGATCGGTCATTGCTCGACTCATTCGACAAGAGCGGCGAATCGAAGTTCAGTAATCGAGTGGACTGGGCAAGGTACTACTTGGTGCGCTCCGGATACCTCGATTCGTCGCGCCGCGGAGTCTGGTCACTCACGGAGAGGGGAGCCTTCGCGAAGGTTACTCCCGAGCTTGCCGCCGATCTGCAGCGGAGAGTCGATCGCCAGAATCCGGAGTCGGACTGTGATTCTGAAGAAGCGCCGGAGTTCGACGACCGGGGGGATCCGCTTCGCGAGTCCCATCGCAGGAATCTGCTGAACATACTAAGAAGTCTGTCGCCTTCGGGGTTTGAGAAACTCGCTCGTCGCGTATTGCTGGAGGCGGGATTCGAGAGCGTCGATGTCACTGGTCGAAGTGGCGACGGTGGGATCGATGGCCACGGATTGCTCAAGCTCTGGCCCTTGGTGAGCATCCGTGTTCTGTTCCAATGCAAGCGTTTCAAAGACTCAGTCGGACCCTCAATCGTGCGCGATTTTCGCGGGGCCATGGCTGGTCGCGCGGACAAGGGTCTGATCCTCACCACCGGGTTCTTCAGCTCTGAAGCCCGCAGGGAAGCGTCGCGCGATGGCGCACCACCCATCGAGCTGGTCGATGGAGAGGCACTGATGGCCTTGCTCGAAGAACTGGAACTTGGAATATCGCCGGTGCGGGCGTTCAAGATCGAAGGGGAGTTCTTCAATCAGTTTGTATGACTCTTGGTGCCGGAGGCTGGCCTTGGGAATCCCTCGAGAATTGCGCACGGTTGTATCCCGAGACAAGGTGCAGGACTACCTCCTCTCCCCGCAGCACCCAATCGGACGGACCAAGGCTCTGTTTTTCAACGCGTTCGGGTTTCGGGCGGAGCACCCTGAAGTCATGGAGTTCGCGCTTCACGAGCATGGACGATACTCCGAATTGGCCTCTGAGGAGCGGACGACGATTGGCCGTCGATTCGTCGCCGAGGGCATTCTCCGTTCACCAGATGGTCGAAACCCCTTGGTGCGTTCGGTCTGGTACTGTTCAAACGGCCAAGACGCGCATTTGGTCACCGCCTATCCACTCCGCAAGACTCTCAAGCCTAGAATGCGGCGATCATGATCAAGGAATTCGACAGCATCATCCTCACCTGCGACCTGCCCACCATCGGACTGCGCGCCGGCGACCTCGGCACTATCGTCATGGTCCACGAGCACGGCAAGGGTTTCGAGGTCGAGTTCTGCGCGCTCGACGGCGAGACGATAGCGGTCGCCACGGTCTCGCGCGAACAGGTCAGGCCCATCGCCGAGGGCGAAATCGCCAACGCGCGCCGCGTCGAGCGTCCTTCGTCCGCCGCCTGATCATCAGAACGCCCTCACCCCGTCGCCTGCCGCGCCGCGTCCTCGCTCGGGATCTCCACGACGAGATTGGCGGTGGCCCCATCCGTCGGCCGGCACGCCTGCATCAAGTGCAGCCGACTCCGCACGCCCGCATCGCGGAACAGCCGCTTGAGATGGGCCCGCACGCTGTGATAACTCAGCCGCATCCGGTCCGCGATCTGGTCGTCGTCGAGCCCCTCGAGCAACTGCTCCAGAATCCCCCGGCTGAGAGGCTTCAGCCCGCGCATCCACACCGGCTCCTGCCGCCATGACCCCGCCCAGCACTGCGCCACGAACGGCGCCAACGCACCAGCCTTCGCCAGCGTCGTCCGCTGAAACACCCCCGCACCCTCGACCTGGTGAAGCGCAACCAGCAACTCAACCCCGTCGCTCCGCCGATACAACGCCACCGCTTGATCGGCCATCCCCTTCGGCGTGGGCAACTCCTCGAACATCCGGGTATCCCGAGGATCACGCTCCGCGATCAGGTCCGGCCGGTGATACAGCCGTCCACGACGCAGCCCCGCCAGCCGCATCGCCATGGCCCGTTCATCGAACTGCCAGCGCGTCTGCTCGAGGAACCGATCCCGCTGCTCCTCCGTCCAAGGCCCGCGCACATGACACGCCGTGCTCGCCGATTCGACCCCCTGCTCGAACACCGCCAGCACCACAACCCCAACCTCCACGGAATCAACAACGACATCAGCCAGCATCCGCAACAGCGACGCGTTCGTCAGCGTTCGATCCTTGCTGACCTGCCCCAATCGGAAGATGGCCTCGTTCAAACTCCGGACGGACATGGTTTGCTCCTGCACCGGCACGAGTTGCCTCCACCTTCCTCCGAGCCCTCTCATCCGAACACAAACGCCCACAAGGCCTTGGTGCCTTGAAGGCCCACCCCCCCAACTCTCGGGAGTCCACCCGATCTCCCGACAAAGGCCGCCTCCAGGTCGGCCGTTGCCGGTCGATCGGGAACTCCGCCGTCCTGCGGCCGAATCGGAAGATCCCTCTCCCGCCGGTGCCGACTCCTCCGCCGACACCTCATTCGCTCAAACACGCCAACCGGTTGGCCCTATTTCTGTCGCAACCCTGCGAACGGACCTTCCCGATTCGCCTGTCTGCCCAAACTATACGCCCATACGATACAGCCAGACCACCGGATGCGGCTTTTTAGCACAATTGCTGCGGAAGGGCAGGGTTAGGCTTTTGTTCGCACAATGCCACGACCCTGTGCCACAGGCGACTCGCCGGCCGGTTCGATCCACCCAACCGCCCGGCTGGCAAAAACCCCTGTCAATCCGCGCCGTCCGGCCGCGGATCGGCTCACTCCAACCTCACTCGATTCCCGATCCTCCCCAGCCCCTCAATCTCCACTTCAATCAAGTCCCCCGCCCTCAAATACCGCGCCGGCGTCCGCGCCATCCCCACGCCGCTCGGCGTCCCGGTCAGGATCACAGTCCCCGGCAAAAGCGTCGTCCCCCGCGAAAGTTCCGCGACGAGATACACCGGCGAGAACATCATCTCTCCCGTATTCGCCGATTGCACCGTCTCGCCGTTGAGTTTCGTCGTCAGAAGCAGATTCGAGGGGTTCTTCACCTGCCCAGCCGGCGTAACGCTCGGCCCCAGCGGGCAGAACGTGTCGAACGACTTCCCCCTGCAGAACTGTCCCCCGCTGCCCTGTTTCTGCCACCACCGCGCCGAGACGTCATTCGCCACGCAATAACCAAGGATGTGCCCGGCCCGCTCGTCCCGCACCTGCGCCTCCGTGATGTCGCGCGTCGGCTTGCCGATGATGATCGCGAGTTCACCCTCATAGTCCACCTGCTCCCGGTCCTGACAGATCTTCGGGATGACGATGTCTCCGCCGCTGAGGATCGCCGACGCGGGATTCTTGGTGAAGATCATCGGAGCCTCCGGTGTCGCGGCCCCCTGCTCCTTCGCATGTTCCGCGTAGTTCCGCCCCACTCCGATGATCTGCCGAACCGGCAATAACTCGCCCGACGGGAGTTCGATCGCCACGCCAAAGTCCGACGTCGAGAGTTTCATGCGGGCACGATCATACGACGGCCGCCGCCGCGTGCCACGGCCAGTGCAGTCGGCCTTGGCCGGGTCGTTTTGCAGGCGGCATGGGCTGGAAAGCCCATGCCACTTTCAAGCCGGGACACGACCGACCCGCGGCGCCCGCCCCGCCTGCGCGCCGGTTCCGCCGCCCGCCGGCGTTTTTCCAATGGAAGAGCGACCGCCCACCCACCAGCAAGGAGTATGTACCCGTGAAGACCATCCCCACAGGCCGATTCATCTCCGCGCGCACCCTCGCCCTCCTCGTGAGCAGCACCCTCGCCCCCGCCGCCCTCGCCAACAACTGCGCCATCGTCTTCGGCGGCGGCGGTCCCGGACAACCCAACATCCAGCGCATCACCGCCAACGCACGCGACCAGTACCTCGCCAAGGGATACACCACTCTCCGCGTCACCAACTGCACCAAGGCCCAGATCCTCGCCGCACTTAATAATCCATGCGTCACTCACATCCTCTTCGCGGGCCACGGCACATGGAACCGCAATACCAGCCAATGGCAAGCCAAGATCTGGATCGGCCCGGGCACCGGGCCCGACGACTACCTCTCGGCCGCCGAAGTCGTCGCCGCCATCCCCGCCGGACGCCGGGGCGCCATGCAGCAGGTTGTCTTCCAGGCCTGCGGCCAACTGCGCCAGGAATGGGCCGACGCCTTTCCAAACGCCGTGATCCAAGGATGGTCGTTCAGCGTCCCCTGCAAGACCGCGGAATGGGACCAGTGGGCCTTCGGCGCCAATCGCATCACTCCAAAGGGCTCCCGCGGCGGGATCCTCGGCGAAGAAACCCCCATCGACCCGCGCATCCAAGCCGCCATCCCCATGGTCGAGCATCCGGGAACCGATGACTCCGTCGCCGAAGCCTGGGCCGACCTCGCACAGTTTCTCTGGGTCATGCCCCCTTCGCTCGCCTCCGCGTTCGGCGATCGAAAGTTCAACCTCATCGTCGGAAACAGCCCCGCCGACGAGATCGTCCTCGGCGGAATCCAGGTCGTCAACGGAGACGTGGTCCTGCATCAACCCGACCCCTTCCCCGACGCCGACTTCGACCTCCGCATGTCCCACGCCGCCTACGAAACCGCCGTCATGAACACCGACTCGATCCCCGATTCGTTCATGCTGGGCGAGGCCTACATCGGCGCCAACTCGACAGGCGTCCCCGACACAACCCTCGCCATGGGGGCCGTTGCCGTAACCTTCGGCCACGGCGCGCTCACGCCGCCACTCTGCTTCGGCGACGCCGACGGCAGCGGCTCAATCGACTTCACCGACATCACCACCACACTCGTCCACTGGGGCGAGTCCGGTCCACCCTTCACCCCAGGCGACTCCGACGGCAGCGGCTCGGTCGACTTCACCGACATCACCACCACACTCGTCCACTGGGCCGAAACCTGCCCCGAATAGCCCGCGCGACCGATTCCCGTCCGCGGAAACCGGCACCCGACGCCGCTGGCGGATCGTTCGTCAGTGCGACGCCGCCCAACTGCTCCTGCTCACGTCCGAGTCTCAACGGGAGTTCGCATGTGAAGCGTCCTTGGCCCTTTTTCGTCACCCGCAAAGCGGGTGTGTGATGCTGGCCGGATGCGGCAGCGTCTCGAGAGCGGCTTGCACGCGCCTCTATTCCTCACCCGTGAAACGAGCGGACAAAGCCGGCGAAGTCGGCGCGTCGCCTGCCCTATGACTGCCAAGGAGAAGAAAAGCAAGGCCCTTCTCAAACAGGCCTTCAGAGAATCGAACGCTCCTGCTCCGGAGCGTCGAAGGCTCGGCGGATTTCCGGGGACACCGGCGGGGCGACGAGGAGGTAGATCAGCCCGTCCTTCCGCCACGCCGTCACGATGCACCGGCACGCGGCCAGTTCATCGGGGTTGCAGGGCTTGTTGGTGAGGCAGCAGTTCATCGGGAGTTCCATGTCGCCGAGGTCTTCCTTGACGAAGAGGCTGACGACCGGGGCGTCGGGGGCGATGGCGGGGTCGGGCTTGTAGAGGAGATGGGCCGAGCGCCCCTTACCGGGGACGGCGCACTTGCCCAGCCCCGCGAAGTGATAGCCGGCCTTGGCGAGCGCGTCCGAGCGCAACTCGAGGACGGAGGGGACGCGGGGCAGTAGTTCGATCGCGGCCTTGGCGGCCTCGGTCTCTGTTCGGGCAGTCATCTTCTTCTCGAACCACGAACCCAGCCCCTCGCATCGGCCATGCTCGGACGTCACGTAGCCGGCCACCTGGACGAACGTGGTCCCGATGCCGGCCACGGTTGTCGCTTGGTGATTCGATGGGCCGGCCGACGGCTTCAGGGGCGCGAACCAGACGAGCGCCGCCATGAGGGCGACGGCCGCGGCGGCGGCAAGCCACCACTGGAGCCGGAGCGTGGGCGCCGGCTTATAGATCTCCGGGTGATCCTCGGCCCGGACGAGGCGGAGCCCGCGAGCCTCCGGCGCGGAGTCCTCTGCCGCGAGCGCATGCATCACTCGCCCGCGCAACTCGGCGGGCGCCCGTGCATCGCCCATGACACGACCCACCGCTTCCCGCAGGTCGCGCTCGAAGGCGATGCGGAGATTGGTCTGATCGTCCGGAGCGGCGGCGGGAGGGCGCTCTCCGTCCGCAGCGGCGCGAATCGCCTCCGCCCCGCCAACCGGCGGGATCGGATCGAACCCTCGGGGTGAATCAGAGGAGGTCATGGCGTCGTGCGCTCCGGGGCCTTGATATTCCAACCGAGTTCGCCTCGGAATTGTTCCAGGTCGTGGGCCAGGATCGCGCGGGCCCGGTGCAGGCGGCTCATGACGGTCCCGATCGGGACGCCGGTGATCGCGGCGATCTCACGGTATTTCAGCCCCTCGACGCCCCATAAGAGCAGCACTTCGCGGTGCTCCGCCGCCAGGCTTTCGATCGCGGTCTTCAGCCGATCGTCCACCTGTTCCCAGTCCAGCGACCGCAGGTCCCAGGCGGGGGGCGGGGCATCGGAGGGGGGCGCGGCGGACGAGGGGGAACCCTCGATTGCGCCGGGGTCGGCGGCGAGGATCGGCCCCCGGGCCCGTCGCTCGGCCTGCGAGTAGAAGGTGTTGTGGATGATCGTGAACAGCCACGCCCGCACGCCACCCCCGGTCTCGGTGAACGACCCCTTCGAGTTCCTGGTGAAGTTCCGCAGGGCGCGGAGATAGGCCTCCTGCACGAGGTCGCCGGCCTCGGCGCTGTTCCGCGTCAACTGCAACGCCATGCGATAGCAGGCGTCGAGGTGCTCCACAGCGGCTCGTTCAAACTCGGCCCGATCCATGATGGGAAAGAGTAGCGGGTTGCGTGCGTGATGGCGGATCTTGATGAGGGGCCGGAAGTGCCAAAATCGGCGCGGGCCTTGCAGAAGCCCATTGCATTCGGGGCTTTGGATGATGTGAGGTCGGCGTCGATCAGCCGGCTCTTCGCGCTGAAGGCAGGAGGCTGATGAGGATGAGGAGGCCGCCTCCGCCGAGGAGCCAGGGGCGGATGTGGCGGTCGGTGGCCCAGCGTTGGAGGATGGAGCGGGGGGTAGACGGCTGGGGCGGGTGGTCGAGGGTGGGTTCGAGGGGGGTGAAGACGTCGATCGTCGGCAGGCCGACCTGGGATGCGTCGAGCATCGGGCGGCGGTCGGCGGGGGCGAGGTTCAACTGCGTGGCGGCGAGGGAGACGACCAGGGTGCGGTCTTCGGCGCGGACGGCGTCAAGGTATTGGGCGTAGTTGGCCAGGCGCTGCTTGCGGTAGGCCTCGACGGCCCGGGCGCGGTCGCGGTGCCACTCGGCCTGGCGGAGGTCGTCGATCGCGGGGATCAGCACCGTCGCCGCGAGAAGCGCGATCCCGGCGAGGAGGAAGAGCCAGCCGGGGTCGATGCGGAAGAGCGGCAAGGGAGCCGGCTCGGCCGGGCAGGATGGAGGTGCCTGAGCGTCCACGGGTTCAGTATCGGCACGAATCGCGGGTGGGGGCCAGTCCGTGGCGCCTCGTGCCGCCTGAAGGGAAGGGGGAATCTAGACTTGCGGCGTGCCCGTTACGTTTGAACAGCCTTGGTGGCTTCTGGTGGCGGCGGCGGCATTGCCGGCGGGGGTTGTGGGCGTGCGGTGGTTCTCGGCGATGAGCCGGGCGCGGGCGTGGTCGGCGGTGCTGGCGCGGGGGGTGCTCATGGTTCTCGTGGCGATGGCGCTGGCGGGGGCGTCGGCGGTTCATACGACGGAGCGGCTGGCGGTTGTCGCGGTCGTTGACGTGTCCGAGTCCGTGAGGCAGTTTGCCGACTTTGGTGTCGTCGAGGGAGGCAAGCGCCTCGGCTACGGCGAGTCGGTCCGTCGCTGGCTCGAAGCCGCGGCGACATCGAGCGCGCGGGGGCCGGACGATCTCTTCGGCGCGGTGGTCTTCGATGGTGCGTCGGCGGCGGTCATGATGCCCCGGCCGATCAAGCAGCCGGGCGAGGAGGGCGAAGCGCTCGACTTGTTCAAGGACCTTGTCTTCGATGTCGCGCTCGAGGAGGGGACCGACCTTGAGGGCGCCCTGCGATTCGCCTCGGCGATCTTCCCTCCTGACGCGGCGCGGCGACTTCTGGTCATCTCCGACGGCAACGAGACCGACGGCGACGCCTTAGCGGAAGCGCGGCGGCTGAAATCGGCGGGGGCGGGGGACCTGCGGATCGATGCGCTTCCGATCGCGTACACGGTTGAGAACGAGGTGATGGTGGACTTTGTCGATGCCCCGCCACAGACCGCCGAGGGATCGACCGTGACCGTCCGCGTGGTTCTGAGCGCGACGCAGGACACGCGCGGGACGCTCGAGATTCTGTATGGGGATGAGGTGATCGACATCAACGGGGCATCGCCCGGCACGGGGCGCGGCGTGGCGCTCAAGCGCGGGCGAAATGTCGAGACGATTGAGGTTCCGCTGGCGAAGGGGAAATCGGTGCATCGCTTCAGGCCGGTCTTCACCGCCGAGCAGCGCGGGCAGGACCGCATCTCGACGAACAACTCGGCCGAGACGTTCACTGTGACGCCCAGCGCGGGGTCTGTTTTCATCGTGGACGGGGTCGGCGCGGCGGCTCCTGATTCGCCGGGGAGGACGCTGTCGCGCGCGCTGGAGCGGGCCGGGATTGCCACACGGACGGGGCGAGTCGAGGAACTGCCGACGGATCTGCTGTCCTTTCATGAGTTTGATCTTGTCATTCTGCAGGATGTCGCGGCGGAGGAGATTCCGAGGCCGGTGCAATCGCTGCTCGCGGATTACGTGAGCGATCTCGGCGGGGGCCTGGTGATGATCGGCGGGCCGGATTCGTTCGGCGCGGGCGGCTGGAAGGGCACGCCGATTGAGCCGATCCTGCCGGTGAATATCGATCTTCCCGAGCAACTGCTGGTTCCGTCGGCGGCGGTGGTCCTCGTGATCGACAACTCCGGGTCGATGGGCAGCCGGGTCGGGGGCGGTCTGAAGAGCCAGCAGGAGATCGCCAACGAGGGGGCGGCCCTCGCCGTGGAGACGCTGGACAAGACGGACATGCTCGAGGTGATCGCGTTCAGCGGCGACTACTCGATCATCGTGCCGATGGGGCGGAACTCCGAGGCGAAGCGATCGGCAGCGAAGGTTCGCCAGATCGGGCCGGGCGGGGGGACGAACCTCTATCCGGCGCTGCGGCGCGCCTTTCAGGACCTCGCATCAGGCGAAGCGTCGAAGGCGTCGATCCGGCATGTGATCGTGTTGTCTGACGGGCAATCGGCCCCGCCGGATGGAGGCGGCACATTCGAGGACTTCGCGGGGCTGATGCAGCAGCGCGGGGTTACCGTCTCCACGATCTCGGTCGGCGACGGGGCCGACGATGAGCAACTGGCGAAGATTGCCGTGGCGGGGGGCGGGCAGTTCTACAAGGTTGCCGATCCGAACCTGCTGCCGCGGATCTTCGTGAAGGAGATCCGCGTCGTCCGCAAGCCGCTGATCCGCGAGGCGGCGTTTGTTCCCGTGGACCTCGGGTCCGGGAGCGGGCTGATCGCTGGCCTGCCAAGGCCGATTCCGGCGCTCCAGGGTCTGGTCCTGACGCAGAAGCGGAAGGACGCGACGGTGACGAACGTCCTGGCGACGCCGGAGGGGGAGCCGGTGCTGTCGGCGTGGTTCGTCGGACGGGGGCGCGTGGCGGCGTTCACGTCCGACGCGCACGGCTGGGCACGGGACTGGCTCGACTGGCCCGGGTACGCGGCGCTGTGGACGCAGATCGTCCGGCAGACGGCCCGGCCCACGGCGGAGCGCAGCGGCGAACTCACGACCGAGATCGTCGGCGACGACCTCGTCATCCGATACGACGCGCAGGACGAGCGGGGGCGGCCGATGGACCGGCTCAACATCCCCGGCGTGCTCTACGGGCCCGTGGGGGGCGAGAAGACCGAGGTTCGCCTGGCGCAGGTCGGGCCGGGGACGTACGAGACGCGCGCCCCCGCGGCGAAGCGCGGGAACTACTACCTCGTGCTGCTCCCGCAGCAGGGGGATCGGCCTCTCTCGACGATCGTCGGCGGGGCGTCGCGCGCGATCGGGGCGGAGTTCCGCGTCGCGCGCTCCAACATCTCGCTGGTGAAGCAGGTCGCCGAGGCGACGGGGGGGCGCGTTTTCGATCCTGCCCGACCTCAGGACGCCAACCTGTACGACCGCGGCGATGTTGAACCCGTACGAGCGGCGTCGCCGATCTGGCCGATGCTCATCGGGTGGGCGATGGCGGTGTTTCTGATGGATGTGGGGACGCGACGGGTTGCGTGGGACCGGCTGCTCTCCAAGGAACTCGCGCGCGAGATGCGGGAGCACGCGGCGGCGGCGGTGCGGGCGCGGTCCGAGCAGGCGGCGGCGACCGTGGCGTCGCTCAAGAGGGCGGCGGCCCGCGCGGGCGAGACGCCGGATGCGCCGAAGCCGCGCACACTCGACGAGCCGGTCATGCCGAGCCGATTCCCCCCCCGGGGGGCGGAGGGCGCGTCGCGTCTTCGCGCGCAGATGCGAGGCACGCCGGAGCCGGACGATGCGTCGCACCGTCCGCCGCCGGCCGCGGAGCCGAAGCGCGAGGAGGCGGAGACGACGACGTCGGGTCTCCTCGCGGCGAAGAGGCGTGCGGCGAAACGGTACGACACGGACACTTCAGGCGAGCAGCCGTAGGTCGCGTGCGGGCTCAGTAGGTGAAGTTCGCGTTGGGGTGGGTGCTGCCCGTGGAGTCCGGGGCGGAGTCGCCGCTGATGGCGGCGCTGGCGGGGGCGGTGCGGTCGATGATCGGCCCGACGACGTTGTTGGCGACGATGACCCAGTTGATGCCGTTGCCGGCGCAGGTGTTCCTGATGATGTTGTTGCCGTCGTCGTCCACGTGAATTCCGCGGTTCGCGCTGGTGCAGTTGTTGCCCTCGACACGGGTGTCGCTGCCCGAGGCGTAGATGCCGGCGCCGTCGCCGCCGAGGCCGCTGGCCTGGCAGTTGTTGCCGCGGATCACGCAACCGGACACGCATGCGATGCCGTCGAGAGTGTTGGCGCGGGCGGTGCAGTCGGCGACCGTGCTGCCGTTGTGGGTGCTGATGCCCCTGGCAGAGTTCTGGTTCGCCGAGCAGTTGGTCACGGTGCAGCCGGAGGTGGTGGTGATGCCGTTGCTGCCGTTGAGGGCCGCCGAGCAGTTCGAGACCGTGCTGCCGTCGTTCGCGCTGATGCCGTAGCCCAGGTTTTCGTACGCCGAACAGAAGGAGACCGTCCCGCCGGTGGCCACACCGATGCCGTTGCCGGCATTGCCGTACGCGGAGCAGTTGAAGACCGTGCAACCGGTGCCGGTGGCGATGCCGCCCAAGGAGTTCAGGTATGCGGAGCAGTTCGAGACGGCGCAGCCGATGCCGACGGAGATGCCGTTGCCTGCGTTGACGCTGGCGCGCACGCCGTCCACGCGGCCGTTCGACGCACTGCTTCCGAGGTCCACGCCCGAGGCTCCCCAGTTGCGGACCGAGCCGTTGAGCACCGCGATGTTCTTCAGGTTGGGCACGGTGGCGCTCACGCCGTCGAAGGCGCCCATCGCGGGGACGCCCGCGAGTTCAAACCCGTTGAGATCGAGCGTGACGCCGATGGCGACGATCTCGATGCCGTGCTTGCCGACGACGCCGTTGATGTTGCCTGTGAGGTAGTAGGAGCCGGGCTGCGTGATCTTGAACACGCTGTCCGCATCCCCGGGCGTGTTGGTGGCGTTGACCGCGATCCGCGGCTCCGGGCCGGGGGTCGGCGCGACTGGGCCAGCGGGGGGCGCGAGCGGGCCCGCGAGGGCGCGACTCGACAGCACGATCAGTGCGGCGGCGCAGCCGCGCGTGGCGCCAATGCGCAGCATCATGTGGTTGTCCCTTCTTCGTGCCTGGAGCGCGAAGCCGATCGACATTCCTCCGCCCATCGTCGTTATCGAGTGCGGAGTCTCTGGAGAGTGTGCCCCGGATTCCCGGTCCTGCAAGGAGAATCCGTAAACTATCTCCGTTGATAGGGAGATGTTCGTCATGAGCCAGATCGCCCCGACTTTCACCGGCCGCGCCCGCCCGATCCTCGATGGCCTGCGCCAGCGCGGCGAGTACAAGGTGTTGCAGACCATCGAAGGCCCCATGGACGCCGTCGTCCGGCTTCGTTCGGCGGACGGGATGACGCGCGAGGTCGTCTGCTTCTGCTCCAACAACTACCTCGGTCTGGCCAACCATCCGGAGGTCATCGAAGCCGGCATCAAGGGGCTGCGCGACTACGGCGCGGGCACCGCGAGCGTGCGTTTCATCTGCGGGACGTTCACGCCGCACCACGAGATCGAGGCGCGGATCGCGCGGTTTCTCGGGGTCGAGGCGGCGTACACGTTCGTCAGCGCCTGGACGGCGAACGAGGCGGTGTTTCCGACGTTGTGCGAGCCGCAGGACGCCATCGTCAGCGATGCGCTGAACCACGCATGCATCATCGACAGCATCAGGCTGGCGAGCGTGATCAAGAAGGGGGTATCGCGGTTCGTGTACCGGAACAACGACGTCGCAGATCTTGAGGCGAAACTTGCGGAAGCGAAGGCCGCGACCGCCTCCGGGAGCGGCGTGATCTGGGTTGTTACCGACGGCGTGTTCTCGATGGAGGGCTCCATCGCCGACCTGCCGCGGATGCGTGCCCTCTGCGACCGATTCGGCGCGGCGCTCATCGTCGATGACTCGCACGGCACGGGCGTGATGGGGGCCACGGGTCGCGGGACGCACGAGCACCACGACATGCCGGGCAACGCCATCGACATCTTCACCGGGACGCTCGGGAAGGCGCTCGGCGGTGCGGCGGGGGGCTACGTCGCCGGGTCGCGCGAGGTGATCGACATGCTGATCCAGCGCGGGCGACCGACGCTGTTCTCGAACGCGCTCCCGGTCACCGTCGCGTGCAGCGCGAGCAAGGCGATCGAGATTCTCGAGCGCGAGCCGGGGCGCGTGAGGAAACTGCGGGAGAATGTCGAGTATGCACGGCAGAAGATCAGGGCCGCGGGGTTCGACGTGCTCGAATCGCCCACCGCGATCTGCCCCATTATCGTTCACGAGACGGCAAGGGCGATTGCGATGAGCAAGCGACTGCTGGAGATGGGGGTCTACGTGATCGGGTTCGGGTACCCCGTCGTGCCGGAGGGTCATGCGCGCCTGCGCGTGCAGATCTCGGCGGCGCATGAGCGGGGGCATATCGACGGGCTGGTTGATGCGCTGAGGCGGCTGTGATCAACGGCGTGCTCAGCGCTCGTACCGCGCGATGAGGTCCACGATCCTCGGCTGGCGGTTGTTGATGCGGAGGCTCTTCTTCAGGTAGGACATCGATTCCGTCAGGGCCGCGGCGTCCTGTTTGTTGGAGAGCAGATACTGGTTCAGCAGGCAAACGCCCAGCCCGTTGAGAGCGGGGTAGTGCGCGTCGTCGAGAGCGATGGCGTTGCGGAAGGCGTCCATCGACTGATCAAAGTGCTTGAGTTTGAAGTTGGCGAAGCCGATGCGCTCCCATGCGCCGGCGGAGGGCTGGAGGCGGTTGGCGAGGTCCAGCGTGTTGATCATCTCCTGGTAGCGCTCGATCTTGCCGAGCGCCTCGGCGAGGTTCAGCAGGAGCGAGGGCGACAACTCCATGAGTTCCGAGGCGGCCTGGTACTGCTCGACGGCCTCGCGGTAGCGGCTGAGTTGCGAATACACCGACCCGAGGTTGGCCCGCGCCGGGCCGTTGGAGGGATTGAGTTGCACCGCCCGCTGCGCGTAGGGCAGCGCCTGCGACGGGCCGTCGATCTGGAGATACGCCGTCGCGAGGGCGAGATTGGCGTCGAAGTTCTCCGGCTGGATGGCGAGGGCGCGGAGGTAGGCGCGCACGGCCTCCGCGATGCGGTTGAGGAGGTGGAGCGATCGTCCGTGGCCGAACTGCGCGGCGAAGTTGGAGGGCTGCTGCCGGGACGCCGTGCCGAAGGAGCGTTCCGCGGCCTCATAGTCGCCCCGGTCTTCATAGATTTGCGCGGCCTCGAGATGCGCGGTGGTCAGGGTGGGGTTGGCTTCGATGGCGCGGGTGAGGAGCGCGAGGGCTTCGTCGGCGCGCCCCTCGTCCTTGAGTTCGAGCGCCTGCTCGACGTACTGCTGCGCCTGCGGATTCGGAGGCTCGGCCCGGCGGTCCGGCGTCGGCCCCCGGGTCCGCGAGCCGGTCCGGCAGGCGGGCAGCGCGCAGAGCGCAACCAGTGCGATCAGGAATGGAGCGGCAACTCGGGGCGAGAGATGGATCGTCGGCCGGATCATTCGGTGGGGAGGATAAGGGATACGGTCCTAGACCTTGGCAGCCGGTAACCGCGGCCCGGGGCGCGCGGGCGGGGGGCTCATCGTGGTTTCATCGGCGGGAACAGGCCGCGGGCGTTGGGGTTTGGGCATGAGGGATCGGAGTTTGCGGAGGTTGATGGTGTCCATCGGGACACCCCGGGCGTTGTCTTCCTTCGGCGTTTCGAGGATCTTCGGTACGTCAGCAAAGGCCGGGTGGTTCACGATCGCGGCAAAGGCTCCGAGGGCGACGTGCCCACGACCGATGTGAGCGTGGCGGTCGATCCGGCTGCCACGGGTTCCGAGGGAGTCATTGAGGTGGAGAACGCGGAGGTTTTTGAGCCCGCATACGCGGTCGAACTCGCCGAGGACGGCACGGGCCGCGGCTTCGGCGGCGGCGCGGGATCGCTTCCTGCCGTGGTCCGTTGCGGCGAAATCGTAGCCGGCGGCGAGGGCGTGGCAGGAGTCGAGGCAGAAAGCGATGCGAGCGCCCGCGGTGGCGAGGGAGGTTGATTGCACTTCGCTACGATCGACCGCGCCGGTCGTGGCACGCACCGGCAGGAGTTCGGCGTCGCCGCCGGCCTCGTCGAGGATGTAGCGGCGGAGCGTCGCGAGTTCGTCGAAGGTGCGGCCGAGGGTTGTGCCGCCGCCGGCGGTGTTTTCAAGGCAGACGGTTACGGCGCAGCCGCGCGTCTCGCGGAGGAGGCGCTTGTAGGCGCTCGCGATGCGCCGCAACCCTGAGTCGATTCGCCCTTCCGGTGGGAGCGGGCCGTCCTTGATCATGTGCGCGCCAGGGTGGGAGACGAGGAAGGGGATCGAGAGCGTTGCGGCACGCTCGATCTCGTCGCGCATGGCGCGGATGGAGCGCTCCCAGAGCGCATCGTCCGGGCTGGCGAGGTTGATGAGATAGGAATCGTGGGAGACCGTGCGGCGTGTCCAGCCGAGGCGCGAGAGTTCCGCGAGCCATTCCCGGGCCGCGCCGGGGTCGAGGGGTGGGACGACCCATTGGCGCTGGTTCTTGGTGAAGATCTGGACGGTGTCGAGTTTGAGCGATTCGGCTTCGGCCAGCGCGTTGACTAGGCCGCCCGCGACGGAAAGGTGGGAGCCGAACATGACGTGAAGATAGCCATCAAGGCAAGCAGGCATCAAGGCAGGAGCGGTATCTTGGGGCGATGCTTGCTCGGCTGTCCGAACGACTCGCCGCCGTGTTTCGGGCCGTGGCCCCCGATCCATTCGTCATCGCCGTGCTGTTGACCGCGTTGACATTCGGGCTGGCGCTGGTATTCACAGAGGCATCAGCGGGGCAACTGGTTGATCATTGGTCAGGGGCTTCGGGCGTGTTCGGGCGCGACGGGGTGTGGCGTTTCCTTGCTTTTTCGATGCAGATGTGCCTGATCCTGGCGACGGGGCATGTTCTCGCAGCGAGCGGGCCGGTGTCGTGGGTGCTGGACCGGTTGGCGGCCATGCCGAGGACGGAGGCAAGGGCGGCGATGCTGGTATCGTTTGTCGGGTGCGCGCTGGGCGTGCTGAACTGGGGGTTGGGCTTGGTCGCGGGGGCATTGTTGGCGAAGCGCGTACACGACTCGATGCGGTCGCGCGGCCTGGCGGCGAACCTCGCGCTGCTGGCCGCGGCGGGGTATACGCCGCTGATGGTCTGGCACGGCGGGCTCTCGGGGTCCGCGCCGTTGACGGCGACGTCGTTGAAGGACATTCAAAGCACGCTCGGGCCGGCGGCGGCGCTGCTGCCCGAACCGATCCCCCTTTCGCGCACGCTCTTCTCACCGATGAACTTGGTCATCACGCTGGGGCTGTTGGTCATCGTTCCGGTGGTGATGTCGCTCATGGCGAACCCCAACGAGCCGCACGCGCACGCACGCGGGGATGGGCTTCCGACCCGCGCGGAACCGCTCCCTGACGGTCGCGGCTCTGACCGGGAATTGTCGCTCGGCTGGTTCCCGCGCCTGATGGAGGAGACGCCGATCGTCAATGTTCTGCTTGCGGGATTGATCGCCGCGTGGGCGTGGGGCTATTACTTCCCAAGGGAAGGGCCGAGCGGAGTGCGCACGCTGGGCCTGGACGCCGTAAACCTCACGATGCTGATGGTCGGTCTGCTGCTGCACGGCACCCCGCGGAGGTTCCTCGCCGCGGTGGACGAGGCGGTCAAGGGCTGCGGCGGGATCATCGTGCAGTTCCCGCTGTATGCGGGGATCATGGGGATGATGGTGTCGAGCGGGCTGGCGAAGGTGATCGCTGAAGGGATCGCCGGCGCGGCGTCGCCCGGGACGTTGCCTCTGCTGACTTTCCTCGCGGCGTGCGTGGTCAACCTATTCGTCCCCAGCGGCGGCGGGCAATGGGCCGTGCAGGGACCGATCGCGCTCGATGCGGCGAAGTCGCTGGGCGTGGACCCGGCGAAGGTGGTGATGGCGGTGGCCTACGGCGACCAACTGACCAACATGCTCCAGCCGTTCTGGGCCCTGCCTCTGCTGGCGATCACGGGGGCCAAGGCGCGGGAAATCGTGGGCTATACGGCAGTGGCGATGGTGGTGGGAGGGGTGTGGGTCGGGGTATGGGTGGTCATGTTCTGATGCGACTCATCACTTCAGATGAACCACGGCGTCCGCGCGTCCCGCGTCCTCGGGGCGGAGCGTGAGGTCGGGCGAGGCGGGTTCGTTCACGAGGCTGATCGTCATCACGCGCAGGTGCGGCGCCAGCGCCTTGACGCGCTCAGTGAGGCCGCCGGCGTGGTCAGTGTGGAACTGGCCGACGACGAGGACGACGGGGCGTGCGCCGGCGAGGGCCGGGCGGGTGATCGAATCGGCCATCGTCGCATCCCAGAGGCTTTGCGAGCGGAAATACCCTTGCACCTTGGCCTCGACGTCCTCCGGCTCGCTCGACGTGTCGCCCGACTTGGCCGCCTCGGACTTCTCCTTCTTTTCGTTCTCCGTATGGGCGCCTTCCTCGATGGATTCGCGCATCTGCGCCTCGAAATCGGCGCGGTATCTACCTTCGGTCAGGGTTGTGGGGATGACGAAAAGCCGCTGGGTGTCCGGGCCGAGGGACTGGAGTTTCTCAAAGCCGCTCGTGCGGGCGAGGCGCGCGTAGCGGCGTGGGGCGTTGGGGGCGATGACCGGCCGGCCGAGGGACTTTGCGTGTTCGAGCATGGCGCGGTGGCCTTCGGGGTAGTTGCCCTTGGTGCGATTGGTCGCCTTTTTGAACTCCTCTTCAGTGGTGACGCCGGCGAGGTAGTCGTCGATGGCGGTCTGCATATCGCGGTCGAAGAACTCGAGGGCGAGCCAGGCGCCCCCGGCGGTGGGCGTGAGGTCCTCCCAGAAGGCCGAGAGAAAGGCTTGGACGGTGGGGTCGCCGTGGACCTCGCCGATGAGGACGATGTCCGACTGGGCGGCCCGAGAGACGAGTTCCGACCAGTTCAGGCCCGCGTGCGATTGCCCATCGAACACGAGGAGCGATCGCGGGTCTTTCGGCGCGGCCTGGACGGCGGGCTCGACGGGTTGGCCCGGCAGGCCCGAGGGCCGGCGTCCCTCGGCAACGGGGCGCGAGCGGTGCCAGTCGCGCGGGATCGACGAGTTGGTGCAGGCGGCGAGGAACAGAGCGGCGAGGCAGAGGGCGACGATGCGGTTCATGGCTACAGGGTCCATTCAACCGGCTCCCGCGTCAACGCCTCCAAAAACACGCCCCGTTTCCGCCGCACTTGCCCCGTCCCCGCATTCCGCGACAATGCGGGAAAGGACTCCTCCCGCATGGCCTCAGTCGTCTTCTATTTCCAGGTTCACCAGCCGTACCGTCTCCGGCGATACTCCGTCTTCGACTCGGACCCCTTCTATTTCGAGGACTCGAAGAACAAGGAGATCTGCCTCAAGGTCGCGGACAAGTGCTACCGCCCGATGACGCAACTGATCCTTGACCTCGTCAAGGCCAACAAGGGCAACTTCCGGGTCTCCTATTCCATCACGGGGGTTGTTCTCGATCAATGGCTGGCGTGGTGCCCCGATGTCGTGGACCTGTTCAAGCAACTGGCGGCGACGGGCTGCTGCGAGTTTCTCGGCGAGACGTACCACCATTCGCTGTCATTCCTGTACTCGCGCGAGGAGTTCCGCGAACAGGTGGATATGCACACGCGAAAGGTGCAGGAGTTGTTCGGGCAGACGCCGAGCGTGTTCCGGAACACGGAGTTGACCTACAACAACGACGTCGCGTCGTTCGTGGCGTCGATGAAGGACGCGGCGGGCGGGCCGCGGTGGAAGGGGATGATCTGCGAGGGCGTGGACCGAATTCTGGGCTATCGCTCGCCGAACTACGTCTACCGCCCGCCGAACACGGGCGACGGCGCGAGCGCTCGAAAGCCCTTCGGGCTGCTCCTCAAGAACTACCGACTCTCGGATGACATCGCGTTCCGGTTCTCGAACCGCGGCTGGGCTGAGTGGCCCCTGACGACGGAGAAGTTCGCGCGCTGGGTCCACGACATCAACGGCGACGGGTTCCTGTGCAACCTGTTCATGGACTACGAGACGTTCGGCGAGCACCAGTGGGCCGACACGGG
>CAZBDZ010000024.1:4324-42596 GCA_964490785.1 uncultured Phycisphaeraceae bacterium | reverse complement strand
ATTCCCTCAAGGAATCGGTGCTCCCCGGGTGCCACGGCCAGCGCAGTCGGCCGTGCCGGAGGCCGAGGGCGCACCGCCACGGCCGACCTCGCCCGCCACGGCGGATCTTCGACTCGAAGACTCGCTGCGCCGGCCGTGGCACCCGTGGTGCTGCTCGCCGCCGCGCCGGCGCTGGCGCAGTTGCCGCCGCACCCGATCCCGGAGGCCGAGCGCTGGGCGACGATCACGCATGCGGGGAACGAGCCGTATCACTACGCGGACGAGTTCGGCCGGCCTCGGGAGATCGGCGGCGTCGATTACGAGTACCAGATCAGCCGGACGGAAGTTACGGCGGGCGAGTGGATCGAGTTTGTGCGGGCGTATGGGCCGTACCTGCCGGGGTTCCAACGGTTCTCAGTGGCGTTCAGTAGCCCGTTGATCCTATGGAACTTCGAGACGCAGGACTACTGGATCCGCCCCGGCTACGAGAACACGGGGATCGAGACCACCTGGCGTTTCGCGGCGATCTACGCCAACTGGCTGCACAACGACAAGGCGCTGACGCCGGAGGCGTTCACGAGCGGCGCGTACGACACGGCGACGTTCGGCGATGTACCCGGCGAAGGATTCACCGATCAAATGACGCGCTCGCCCGGCGCGCGGTACTGGATCCCGTCGCTCGACGAACTCGTCAAAGCCTCGCACTTCGACCCCGACCGGTACGGCCCGGGCATGCCGGGGTACTGGCAGTATTCGATCAGTTCGGATTCGCCGCCGGCCTTCGGCGCGCCCGGCGTCGGGCAGACGGGCGGCGGGACGCTCTATCCGGTCGCATCCTACTTTGATGTGCAGTCGCCGTGGGGCCTGTGGGATACCTCGGGCAACGTCGCGGAGTGGACCGAGGGGGTGCTTTATTCCTACCCGGACGATCCGCTGCCGACCTATCGGCTCTACGACGGCTCTTCGCACCTTGGGCTTGGTGGCCAGTACACCGAATTCGACCGGGTTGACGTTTTCGGAGGCGTTTTTTCCACGTCGTTTTTCGGTATCGGTATTCGTTTGGCTCGCGTAATCCCTACGCCGTCCTGCGCGCTTGTGTTGTTCGGCGCGGTTCCTCTGTTCACCATTAGAAGAAGGAGATCCGCAGATGACACGATTCCTCAGGTTCCATGGGTGTGCGATCGCGTCCCTCATCCTCGTCATCAGTCTTTCTTCGAGGGCCAGTGCCGTGCCCCCGGTGGTGACGCAGGCGAATCCTTCGGAAGCCGCCGTCAAGTTGTATGACCTTCAACCGGTCGGCGACCCGGAAACGACGGACACCTGGGATCTGGAAGTCGAAGGGGTCGCGGAAGACCACCCGCTGTGCGCGATCGCCTGCCCCAACACGAGTTTCACGGTCACCAGGGCCTTCCCGACTCAAACGGTGAAGATCCGAACGCTGCGGATTCACCGCCATCTGAACGAGGGTGTGCGCGTCACGGTGAGCCTCGCCACTCCAAGCGGAACATTACCTCTGCACAGCGTTCAGGAGATCATCGCGGACGTGCAGGGCGTGCCGGGGGAGGCGGGCCTGCACGGCACTGTCAGGGTATTCGCTGGCTTGGAGGCATCGTTCGGGAAGTGCGAAAACGTCAACGACTTGGATGTTCAAGCAGGCGGCGACATCGGCGGGCCGCTACAACCGATCTTCTGCGTCATGCACCCCAGCGCTCCAGCAATACCCGATCCCACCGATGAACACAGCAGTAGTGTCAGGCTCGAATCGTTCGGTGGGAGCCTCCTCGGCGACGTCACCATGGAGCCCTCGCCCGGCGTGGCCCCCGTGCGCGGCGTGATCGAATGGCTGAAATTCGCCAGCGGCACGATCGGATCAAGTTCGTCGGCCCCCGTCGCGATCAGCGCCGACGGCGTGATCGCCGCCGTCATCGCCGGAGAATGCCACGCGAACTTCCGCGGCACGAGCACCGGGCCTGGCATGGACTCATTCGTCCACCTCGTCACCGGCATGGAGATCGGCTACGCCTCCGGCGGCAGCGGGGAGTTCACGGGCGAGATCCGCGCCGAGCGGATCGGATATTCCGATCAGTATGACGTCGCCAAGTTCGGCCTGCCGCTGTATCTCGCCGGCCCCGTGCACGCCAACATCTGGGTCCAGGAAGTCCCTCATCCATTCATCCAAGTCGCGATTCACCAAGGGCAGATGTTCGGGATCGGCGCGGTCGGAGTGCTCGACTACACAGTCGGCCCCGGCGTGTGGACCGGACCCTTCGCGCTGATGCCGCTGGGTCAGATTGCTACGACGCCGACAGAGACAAACCCCAACCACTGGATATTCAACCATCAGGATGCCGAGGGCTACACCCCGCCGCGGACCGCCTTGTCCCTCGGCGGCGGGTCGATCGGCCTCGTGCCTTTCCCGCAACATCTGGAGAGTTGCACGCCCGCCAAGCCAATCGACGGCTCGCCCATCGAAATCAACACGATGGCCGAGCGTCCCGGACCGTCGAACGAGATTCGGGTGCGCAGCTACGGCCCGGTCGTTTGGGATCCGGCGGTGAGCGATTTCCCGCTTGTCATCCAACGCCGACGGGCCGGATCGTCGGATGAGAATGCCTGGCGCGCGTGCGACGAGCCGCTTGGCACATGCACCGGCTACCTGCAGTACCCTGATCCCAACGACAGTCGGACGGTCGTCATCAGGCCGCCGTGGAATCTCCAGCGCGGCTACGAATACCGCGTCGTGCCCCGGATCGTCGGCGGAACGACTGTGCTCCGCAGCGACATGCCGCATCTCGATACGGCGTTCGACCCTCCCGTCTCCACCTCCACCACCGCGCCCGTGCTGACGTTCACGATCTGCACGGACCTCCTTCCGGGCCAGGCCTTGGGAGCGACCGGCGACGCCGACGACGACGGTGATGTCGACTTCGCCGACATCACCAGGGTCCTCTTGAACTGGTGCGAGACCGGCGGGTGCGCCTGCTTCCCCCTCGGCGACGCCGACCGCGACGGCGACGCGGATTTCGCGGATATCACGGCCATCACCGCAAACTGGGGTCAGGCATACTGTGCCGCCCTCGGCCAATCCCTCCTCGCCAAAAGCGACGGCTTCGCGACGATGGACCTCGATCAAGATGCGCCGATGACCGCCGCCGACGCCGTCGGCGTCATCACCGCCGCGCTGATCCAAATGGGCTACGAGTCAATCGAAGCCTTCGGCGACGCGCTGTCGCACATGACCCCCGAACAACGGACCGCCGAGATGCGCACACTGGGCAGCCTCCTCCCCGGCGGGCACGATTAGGCGCAGTTTGTCGGCGGCCTTGCCGGGCCCTGTCCCGACCAGAATGGAGAACCCTGCATTCCCGCGCGGTATCCTGCGCGCTCGCACCCTCACCTGCGTCGTTCGGCCCGTCATGATCCAGCGTGCCCTTGAGAAGATCCTTGCCTCCGCCTCGGGGCTGCCCGATCCGTTGCCTGCGGATCCGCTGTCGCACTTGTCGGCGTGGCTGGACGACGCCGTCCGGGCCGCGAAGCAGCCGAACCCGAACTCGATGGCCCTCGCGACCGCGACGGCGACGGGCACCCCCTCGGTGCGCATCGTCCTGTGCAAGCAGGTCGAGCCGGCGACAGCCTCGCTGATTTTCTTCACGAACTACACGAGCCGCAAGGCCGCGGAACTCGAGGCCAACCCGCGGGCGGCCGGGGTCTTCCACTGGGACCATCAGGACCGTCAGGCGCGCGTCGAAGGGCGGATCGAGCGCGTCAGCCCCGCGGAGAGCGACGCGTATTTCCGCACGCGCCACGTCCTCTCCCGCCTTGGCGCCTGGGCCAGCGAGCAGAGCAAGCCGATGGCTCGCCGCACGGACCTGATCGCGCGAGTCCTCGAGACCGCCGAGCGGTTCGCCATCAGCCCCGCCGACCTCATCGGCCCGCCCGACGCCGCCCCGATCCCGCGCCCGCCGCAATGGGGCGGCTACCGCCTCCGCATCGACGCCGTCGAGTTGTGGCAAGGCCACCCCGGCCGCCTCCACGACCGCGCCCGCTGGGAACGCGCCGCCGAGGGGTGGACGGCAACTCGGCTCTTCCCCTGAAGTTCTGCGGGCATTCCGCCTGCGAACGGCGAAATCCGTGCAACCGATTCCCTCGACCTCGGTTCCTGCGTCTGTCCTCTCGAACTCGGGTCGTGTCTCAGTTTTGACGTGGCAAGGGCTTTCCTGCCCTTACGGCAGGGCGCACGCCCTGGAAAGGGCGTGCCGCATTCATACTGAGACACGACCCGAATTCGCAACGCTGCTGATCGCAGCCGCCATCTCGCATAGAATCTCCGCCTTTCAATCCGGCTAGTGCGTGACACTGGAGCGCCACATTTCCATGCTCACCCTCGAACCCCCTCCCCCGACCACCCGCAAGATCGCCTTCCGCGAAGCACTCCGCGAGGCCATGCAGGAGGAGATGCGCCGCGACCCGCGCATCTTCCTCATGGGCGAGGAGGTTGCCCAGTACCACGGCGCCTACAAGGTCAGCCAAGGCATGCTCGAAGAGTTCGGCCCAAAGCGCATCATCGACGCACCTATTTCCGAAAACGGCTTCGCCGGCCTCGGCATCGGTGCGGCCATGTACGGCCTGCGGCCCATCATCGAGTTCATGTCGTGGTCCTTTTCGCTGGTGGCCGCAGACCAGATTCTGAACAACGCGCCCAAGATGCTCTACATGTCCGGCGGCCAGTGGGGCTGCCCCATCGTCTTCCGAGGCAACGACGGCGCGGGCGGCCAACTCGGCTCCACCCACTCATGGTCCGTCGAAGCCCTCTACGCCAACGTCCCCGGCCTCAAGATGGCCATCCCCAGCAACCCCTACGACGCCAAGGGACTCCTCAAGACCGCCATCCGCGATGATGACCCCGTCTTCTTCCTCGAATCCGAACGCATGCTCGGCGACACCGGCCTCGTGCCCGAGGACGAGTACACCGTCCCCTTCGGCCAAGCCGCGCTGCGACGCGAGGGTGAGGACTGCACGCTCGTTTCCTTCGGCCGCCCCGTGAACTTCTGCCTCGAAGCCGCCGACGAACTCGCGAAAGAGAACATCCACTGCGACGTCCTCGACATGCGCACCATTCGCCCGCTCGACGTCGATTCGATCGTCGCCAGCATCCAGAAAACCGGCCGCATCGTCGTCGTCGATCAATCCTGGCCCTTCGCCGGCATCGCCAGCGAAGTCATCACGCAGGTCTGCGAGAAGTGCTTCGACGACCTCGACCACCAGCCGGTGCGCGTGACGAGCGATGACGTGCCGACGCCGTACGCAAAGCAGTTGGAGCAGGCGTACCTGCCGCACAAGGGGAAGATCATCGCGGCGGTGAAGCGGGTGGTGGGGGTAGAATAGGGTCATGGACCTCAAGGCGATCCGAGACGATGTCAACAACCACCCGGGCGGTGTCTCCATCCGCATGATCGACGGGACTGTGTACCGCGCGCCCCATCGCGACTACATCTGGCTTGGGCCGCCGCCGGAAGAGCGGGGCATGCGAGGCCCTCATTCAACATCGTTCATCGTGCATACCGAGGGGAACGAGATGCGCCTCATCAATGCCCTCCTCGTTGCTGAAATCACGAAGTTGAAGCGGAACGGCAACGGCCACGGCGGCACCGGAAAGAAGCGGAAGCCGAAGCGCGGCTGATCGAGGTGGGGCGGGTTTCCAGCCCGCCCGTCCCGCCGCGGCGATCCGTTTCTCAAGGATTCCCTACCCCCTCAACTGCCTCTGGTGGGACGGATTTGCAATCCGTCTCTCCTGCCTTTCCTGCGCCTTCCCCCCGCCTCCCAAGGGCCTTCCCTACCCACAGACCCATATTTGTGCGCCCAATTCAGGCCGATCCCCGTGAATCCTCCTCCATTCTTCGTCCCTCTCTTGCATTCCGAACAGATCACCTCAGAATGATGACGGGAACTCCGCATGAGTCGGTGCGTAAAAGCTGAGGCCGAGGTGAGCCGGTTTCCAAACTGAACGCCTTGACGACCCGGTCGAATCGAAGAGTCGCCGCGGCGACAGGAAGGGGCCGAAGATGCACATACGGCGTATCGCACTCGCGGCGGCGGTTGTTGCACTCGGGACCTCGTTTGCGCCGGCCCAGACGACCACGCGCGTGAGTGTCGCCACGGGGGGAGGGCAGGGGAACGACGAAAGCCGGTATCCCTCCATAGCCGCCGACGGCCGGTTGGTGGCGTTCCAATCCTCAGCCGCCAACCTCGTCGCGGGGGACACCAATGCCTCGTCGGACATCTTCATCCACGATCGGCAAACGGGCCAGACCACGCGCGTGAGCGTCGCCACAGGGGGAGCGCAGGGGAACAACTCGAGTGAACGGCCCTCCATCTCCCCCGACGGCCGGTTCGTGGCGTTCCACTCCTACGCCTCCAACCTCGTCGCGGGGGACATCAACGGCGCGTGCGACGTCTTCGTCCACGACCGGCAGACGGGAGAGACCACGCGCGTGAGCGTCGCCACGGGGGGAGAGGAGGGGAATAGCTGGAGTTACTCCCCCTCCATCTCCTCCGAAGGCAGGTTCGTGGCATTCCAATCCTCAGCCGGAAACCTCGTCGTGGGGGACACCAATGGCACTTACGACGTCTTCGTCCACGACCGCCAGACAGGCCAGACCACGCGCGTCAGCGTCGCCCCGGGGGGAGCGCAGGGGAACAGCAGCAGTTACGACCCCTCCATTTCCGCCGACGGCCGGTTCGTGGCGTTCTACTCCAGCGCCACCAACCTCGTCGCGGGGGACACCAACGGCTTCCGAGACATCTTCGTCCACGACCGGCAGACGGGCCAGACCACGCGCATGAGCGTCGCCACCGGGGGAGCGCAGGCGAACGACAGCAGTTACTACGAGCCCTCCATCTCCGCCGACGGCAGGTTCGTGGCTTTCTACTCCCTCGCCTCCAACCTCGTCGCGGGGGACACCAATGCCACTTACGACGTCTTCGTCCACGATCGGCAGACAGGCCACACCACGCGCGTCAGCGTCGCCACGGGGGGAGCGCAGGGAGATGACGGTAGTGGGTTTCCCTCCATCTCCGCCAACGGCCGGTTCGTGGCGTTTCACTCCTGGGCCTCCAACCTCGTTGCGGCGGAAACCATCGTTTCAGGGAGATCGCATGATCCATTCCTTGCGCCTGTTCTGCTGTCGAGCGCCCACCCTCCGGCGCGACAAGAAGGGTCTGGAGGGGGTCGAGAGTTGGATAATGCAAATGCCCTGACCTTCGGCGGGGCGAACGTCTTTGTCCACGATCGGCAGACGGGCCAGACTACGCGCGTGAGCGTCGCCACGGGAGGAGGGCAGGGAAACAACAATAGTGGGGGTTCCGCCATCTCCGCCGACGGCCGGTTCGTGGCGTTTTATTCACTCGCCTTCAACCTCGTCGCGGGGGACACCAACGGCTCCGCGGACGTCTTCGTCCACGACCGCTGCGCTCTGTTCCCCTGCGCGGGCGACGCCAACGGCGACGGTGTTGTCGTGTTCGCCGACATCACCAGGGTCCTCGAGAACTGGGGCATGGACTTCGTTCCCTGCACCGGCCCCGGCGACGCCAACCACGACGGCGTCGTGAACTTCTCCGACATCACGAAGGTTCTGGAGAACTGGGCCACGACCTGCCCGTGATCCGTGGCATGGGCTTTCCGGCCCATGCGGGTGCCACGGCCAGCGGAGCGAGTCTTCGAGCGCAGTCGGCCGTGGCGGACGCCGCCGGCGCACGCCCACGGCCGACTGCGCTCCGCAGAGCCTGCGCTCCGCTGGCCGTGGCACCCGCCCCGGCGTTGGGATGTCGAGTAAGATTCTCCGAGGGCCGCGCCCCACGACCTTCTCGGAGACTTCATGCCCATCGAAATCACCATGCCCCGCCTGTCCGACACCATGGAGCGCGGCACCATCGTGTCCTGGAGCGTCAAGGAAGGCGACGCCGTCAAGCCCGGGACCGTCCTCGGGGACATCGAGACCGACAAGGCCACGATGGAACTCCAGTCCTTCGACACCGGCACGGTCGCCGCCATTCTTCTCCCGGAAGGTCAGACGATCGACGTCGGCCGGAACATTCTCATCCTCGCGGAGGAGGGCGAAGACCCTGCCGCGGTCAAAGCCCAGTTCGCGACCGCGGCACGCCGGAAGGAGTCCCAAGGCCTCGAACCCGTCAGCGCCGGCGGCGGCGCAACGACGTCCCTCGACGCCCCCGCGCACGCGGGCGCGAACGGACGCCCTATGGGGCGCGTCATCGCCTCGCCGCTCGCCCGCAAGGTCGCCGACGAGATGGGCATCGACCTCTCGCGCGTCCACGGCACCGGCCCCGGCGGACGCATCACTCGCAAGGACGTGGAAACCGCCGCGGGGAGCCCGGAAGTGAGTGCCGCGAGTTCTTCCGCCGAAGTCAGGCTGCCTTCAATCCCCGCGCGCCCCGCCGCCGAACTCGCCGCCGCGAGGGTGCCGACGCCCGTCGCCCCGGCCGCGCTCCCCTCCTTCGGCCCGGGCTTGACGAAGGAAACCGTCTCGCTCTCGAACATGCGCCGCACCATCGCGACGCGCCTCGTCCAGAGCAAGACGAGCATCCCGCACTACCAGGTTACCGTCGTCGCAGGCATGGACCGCCTTCTCGCGCTCCGTCAGCAACTCAACGAGCAACTCGCCTCGCAAGGCGTGAAACTCAGCGTCAACGACTTCCTCGTCCGCGCCTGCGCCATCGGCATGCACCAACATCCCTACGTCAACTCCTCATGGGGCCCCGATGGAGGCACAATCCTCCTCCACGACCGCGTCAACGTCGGCGTTGCGATCTCGCTTCCCATGGAACGCGGCGGCGGCCTCGTCGTCGGCGTCCTCAAGGACGCGGACCGCATGGGCCTGCGCCAGATCTCGTCCGAAACAAAGTCGCTCGCCGAGAAGGCCCGCACCCGCGGCCTGACGATCGACGAGATGGAAGGCTCGACCTTCACCATCTCCAATCTCGGCATGTTCGGCGTCGAGCACTTCACCGCCATCATCAACCCGCCCAACGTCGCCATCCTCGCGGTCGGGGCTGCCGTGGAGAAGCCCGTCGTCCGCGACGGCCAGATCGTCGTGGGCCACGAGATGCAGATGACCATGTCCTCCGACCACCGCGTCATCGACGGCACCATGGCCGCGGCGTACCTGAAGACCGTCAGGGACCTGCTGGAAGCACCGGCGACGCTCCTCGTCTGAGCGAGGATCGGCACCCAAACAAACTACAAACACTTCCTTATCTGGTGGGTATGCGCTTCCATCAACCCGTCGGCTGGTGGTACGATCAGATATGCACCGCTCATCCGACCATCGCGCGTCCGATCCTGCAGAGTTCCGCAAGGGCATCGACTGGAACGAGGTCGAAAAGGCGACCGGCTCGGACCTGCTCGCGAAGCAGGGGCATGCATCGCTCTCCTCGGAGAACTATTCCTCGATTCCCGACGGCTACCGGCGCGGGCGACACAAATACGTCGTGGTCCTCGGCACGGTGATGTCGGGCCTCGGCAAGGGCATCTTCGCGTCGAGCGTCGCCAAACTGCTGAAGGACAAGGGGCTGGTCGTGACGCCGCTGAAGTTGGAGGGCTACCTCAACGTCGACGCCGGCACACTGAACCCGTACCGCCACGGCGAAGTCTTCGTGCTCGACGACGGCACCGAGTGCGACATGGACCTCGGCACCTACGAGCGTGCCCTTGACCAGAACCTCTCCCGCCGCAACTTCGTCACCGCGGGACAGATCTATTCGCAGATTCTCGACCGCGAGCGCCACGGCGCGTACCTCGGGCGCGACGTGCAGATGATCCCGCACGTGACCGGCGAGGTGAAGCGCCGCATCCGCGACCTGGCGATGTACGGCGACGGCTCCAAGCCGGCCGACGTCGTGTTCATCGAGGTCGGCGGGACGGTCGGCGACTACGAGAACTCGTTTTACGTCGAGGCGCTGCGCGAACTCGCGTTCGAGGAGGGGCCGGACGCGGTGTGCTTCGTCGCGCTGACCTACATCGTCGAGCCGCCCGCGCTCGGCGAGCAGAAGAGCAAGGCGGCCCAACTCGGCGTCAAGCGCGTGATGGAAGCGGGCATCCAGCCGCACATCATCGCCTGCCGATCGACGAATCCGTGCAGCGCATCGGTGCTGGAGAAGATCGCGATGTTCACGAACGTGCCGTTGAAGCGGTGCTTCAGCATGCACGACCGCAAGAGCGTGTACTTCATTCCCGAGGCGATGCGCGAGGCGGGCCTGGACCGCGAGATTCTCAGCGTGCTGAACCTGCACGACCGGGTGGACCTCGCCCACGAGGACCGCTCGCGCGAGCGGTGGATGTCGTACGTGCGCAAACTGGAGGCGTCGAAGCAGCGGGCCGTGCGCATCGGGCTGACGGGTAAATACGCGAGCGTGCGGGATGCCTACGCCTCGATCGACAAGTGCGTCGAGCACGCCGCCACGCACCTTGAGTGCGAGACCGAACTGGTGTGGATCGAATCGACGGAGATCACCGACGACAACGTCGCGGGGAAACTGAAGGACCTCGACGCCGTGATCGTCCCCGGCGGTTTCGGCGGCCGCGGGGTCGAGGGCAAGATCGCGTGCGTCAAGCACTGCCGCGTCAACCAGGTGCCGTACCTCGGCATCTGCCTCGGGTTCCAGGTGGCCGTGATCGAGTTCGCGCGGAACGTGCTGGGGCTGCACGAGGCCAACTCGACCGAGTTCGACTCCGACTGCTCGCAGCCTGTCATCAGCGAACTGCCCGAGCAAAAGAAGATCGAGAAGCTCGGCGGCACGATGCGCCTCGGCGGGCAGCAGGTGCTCGTGCAGCCGGGCACGCTCGCGTACCAGTTGTTCGGGAAGGAGCAGGTCCGCCAGCGCTTCCGCCACCGCTACGAGGTGGACCCGCTCTACATCGAACGCCTGGAGGCCGGCGGATTGGTATTCTCGGGCCGACACCCGGAACATCAGATCATGCAGATTCTTGAGTTGCCCTCGACCGATGAGCCGCGCCCCGGCATCGGGCACCCCTTCTTCATCGCGGCCCAGTTCCACCCCGAGTTGACCGGCCGCCCGCTGCGCCCGCAGCCCATGTTCATGGGCCTGATGGCCGCCGCACTGCAACGGCGGTACCCGAAGATCGACGTGCCGAAGTGGTCGAGGGCGGTGGGAGTGGGGTGAACGTGGCGGATGGCCTGCGTGCTCGGGTGGCATTCTTGCTGCTTTGAGCAGGAATGTGCCTTGGCGCGGGTGATCGGGATCGCCTACGATGACCGCAACCAGATGGTCGAGTACACGGACCTCGACAACCTCCGCACGCACCGGTACCACTACGATCGGAGAGTCGCCGTGGCGACCTGCTTCGGCCGTCGCGTGGCGAAGGTGACCGACCACGAATCCGCGAATCATGCTGTGACGCGCTACGCCTACGGCGGACAGGCCTCGTGGCAGGTCCTGGCGGAGTTCGACGGCTTCCAGCCGTGGGATACTGCGCCGCTGGCGACCTACGTCTTCGGCAACTACATCTCGAAGAGTCGCCGTGGCGACGATGAGCCGATCCAAATGCGCCGCGACCTCGACGGTGCCGGGCCGCAGCAGCCGCAGGACTTCTACTACCAGCCGGACGACCTCTTCAGCATCGTGGCGCTCACCAACGCCGGCGGGGCCGTGGTCGAGCGCGTCCGCTACGGCGACTACGGGAACGTCGCCGTGACCGACGCCTCGGGCAACATCCTCGGCGACACGTCCACCATCGGCAACCGCTTCGCCTTCACCGGCCGCGAGTACGACGAGGAGACCGACCTCTCCTACTACCGCACGCGCTACCTGGAACACGAGTGGGGGAGGTTCACGACGAGGGATATGATCGGCGTGTGGGGAGATCGTCATGGACTCGGATCGGCGAACGCCTACTGCGGAAGTCGGCCCTCGCGCTTTGTCGATCCGCTCGGACTGGCTTCCACGGACGCTGAACCCGCCCCGCCAACATTTGGGCCCTTCGTCCCGTTAAATGGCCCCGAATTGCCATTGCCTCCCGTAACCACCTTTACCCCGGCAGCGGAAGAAGAACTGCGGCGTGGCTTACGGGGTGCTTGCAAGCGTGCTCGCGATGCCTCTGACGCGCTCAATGATCCCGAGATGAGGCGCTGCATCGACGCCAATCTTCCCGGTTCGAACAAAACCGACCTCGATAAGCTAAAACAGAACCTGGACAATGTCTTGGCAAAGCACTGCTCGGGACGCAATACATCTACTCCAGTTCGGTTTGAACCAGATCCATTCGCGCCCGACCCTTACGTCCGGGAGGGTCCCGAAGGGCACTTCTCCGTTCCGATCTATTACCCCGTGACTCGAGACGGTGATCTCAATCCGAACAAGGATCACAATCAGTCAAGACCGGAGAAGATCATCGAGGATATACTTCATGAACTCATGCACAAGACAAACAATACTCCGGACCCGGAAGAACTTGACCCCGACGCCCATCCCGGCGATCAGCAGCACAACTTCGACGTTGTGACACGGAAGTGCAGCAACTTCACGAATCAAGGCTGCGAATGACGCCAGGCGATTGTCTTCGCGTGCGCCAACTGATCGCAGCTATGGCGATCACGGTTTCAGCTACGCTATTGTCGCTAACAACCCAGGCGGCCGCGACCAACTTGCTGTCCAGATATTGGACAGACGAAAAGCGCTTAGCCGTGATGATGCGCCAACTCGCATATGCGATACACACATTGCAACTACAACCTAATAGCGAGTTGCCGTCAGGAGGACCTGTTCTGAATGAGTATCTTGTTGCAAACAACGTGTGCGATGAAGAGTTTATCTCCACTTTGGCCGGACGACACGTCAGCATTGCACTTGAGACAATGCCGGGACAGGTGCTGGCCATACAAATCACCTACCCGGGGAAGTCAGTCGGACCCGAGGACGACATCCTCGTCCAAGGAGCGACGCCACCGTTTTCTGTTCAGGTCGAGAGTGGGCATTATTGGAGAACGATCGAGCCAATCGGACGGCGGATCATCGTCGTATTGGCCGCACTCGGCGTCGCATATTTGGTTGCCACCCATCTGTATTCCAAAGTAGCGCGGGTACGCCGCGCTGATAGGCTCAACACTCTGGCTCGCAACTGTAGCGTGGTTGCGCTCGGTTGTGCTGTATCCGCGTTGTGCTGGGATGGCGAACAGTGGCGGGGATCCCTGTTTCAGAATCCGCTCGTAGGTCGAATTGTCTTTACTGTCGGAATCGTTGTTGCTGTCGCAGTGCCGCTCACTGTCCGTGCAGCGGCGGCGCTGCGAAATCGTGTGCTCCGAAGCATACTTGTTAAGAAGCGGTGTCTGTGTGGTTACGATCTCTCTTGCCAGTTTGGAGCCTCGTGCAACGTTGTATGTCCTGAGTGCGGAAGGAGGCATGACCGATTGGCGTGATTGTGACCTGCCCCTGACCTGCCCCCCGAAAACTGATCCAGGTTCTATGAGAGTCCCGATGGACCCCGGTTGGGTCCAGGAGACTCTCGATGAAGCGGACGAGGCACATGACCTGCCCCGGTTTTCTGTACCAGGTGCTATGAGGGTCTTTGGGTGTGAGGTTCCTGGGTGAAGGTGTCTGAGGGTACCGGGTCGCTCCTCCGCGTGCAGGCCGGCGACGGAGCGAGGGCGAGCGTAGCGAGCCCGAGCGGAGGAGCCGGCCTGCACGCGGGGGAGCCTCTCGGTATCTTCACACACCCTGACCCAAGGACACCACACCCAAAGACCCTCATAGCACCTGGTACAGAAAATGGGGGCAGGTCATCGTGACAATACATGTGCGCCTAAAACTTCATAGCGCCACGTTGGCACTGAACGACTTGGACGTCTTATTGGGCGTACCATGCGATCGGCCAATAAGCGCCAACAAGGGTGAGGTACATCCCTCCGGCGGTATCTGGGCAACGACTTGCTGGTCTCTGGGATCGGCGCGTGAAGACTGCGCTGATGCCAATACTCAGTTGGATGATATTATTGCACAATTGAATGATGCCGTTTTGGGCCGCATCGCTACCAGTGCAGATATTTCAGCCCGCCGAGTCGTGTTCGGAATCTGGGGCCTCCGTTCCGGTGTGGGCGAGATTCGCGTCGACAACCGACATTTGCACTGGATATCTCGAATCGATGCGGAGCTACTTGTCCGCGTCATTCTGGCCGGCACGGTTTCGTAAGGTCGGGTCAGCGGTGAAGAATGGGAGTGACTCTTCAGCGGAGTGCAAAGGCCGCCAGATTCTCCAAGCGGGTCCACGGTGATTCTCTCCGCTCGTGTAGCACCCCTACAGGGTGCGGAAGAGGTTTGGGTGTGCGATTTTCCGGGGGTGGCGCCCGCTGCGGCGGATCTTCGACTCGAAGACTCGCTTGACCCCCGGCTATTGATTCCCAGCCCTTCAGGCTGAAAGCAAAACCCCGTCGGTGAGCGGTACGTGATCCGCATCTTGTTCGCGTGGGCGGCGTGGCGAAGATGCTGGACATGAACAAGTCCGAGGCGGCACGTGCGAAGTGGTCGCGGATCATCGCGGCGCAGGGGAACAGTGAGTTGTCGGTGGCCCGGTTCTGCGATGAGCGTGGCGTCGCGGCCTCGTCGTTGTTCCCCCGGAAGCGTCGGCTGGCCGGCGCGGCGCCCGCTCGGGCGTTCGTCGAGGCGAAGGTGCGAGGCGTCGATGACAAGCACCCCCCCGGGGGCGGGGGCGGCGTCGGGACGGTCGGAGGGATCGCGATCGAGTTGCCGCACGGGCGACGCTTGCTGGTCGTGCGCGGTTTCGACCGGCAACTGCTGCTGGAAGTGATCGAGGCGCTCGACTCGGGCGGGCGTGAACCTGTCGATGGGGGCGGGTGGCATCGGTTCCTCGTCGTGGCGGGTGGCATTGGTCCCTGTGCCATTGATTCCCCGTCAGCGGGGAATCAATGGGTGGGCCGTCCGCACCCGCGAAGGCCGGACGGATTCCGGCGGAGCGGGATCAGTGGCACGGGGACGGGAATCGATGCCACCCGCCCGGCATGCAGGAGTCTGCGGTGCATTTGCGCCTCCGTGTTTCACGGCGAAGATGCAGGCGACGGGCAGGCTGAAAGCCTGCCCCACCGGTTGTTCAGAGATCCCGGTAGAGACGGATTGCAAATCCGTCCCACCGAGGTGGGTAGGCATTGTGTGAGGCACTTGCTTCTTTGGTAACTCTTCAGCCGGGTGCCACGGCCAGCGCAGCGAGTCTTCGAGCGCAGTCGGCCGTGGCGGACTCGCGGGGGCGCTCCGAACAAGAAGCCGCCGCCGATGGAAGCCTCGCCAACTCTCTCGCAACCGCCGCTCCCGCCACGGCCGACTGCGCTGCGCAGAGCCTCCGCTTCGCTGGCCGTGGCACCCGGCTGAAAAGCCACCTTTTTTGAAATGGTCGCGCGTCGCGCGCAAGTTGCACTCCTTCAGGGTGCGGACAGAGGACTGGAGAGCCATACCGGGGGCGGCGCCCGCCGCGGCGGATCTTCGACTCGAAGACTCGCTCTGCCCCCGGCTATTGAATGCCGGCCTTTCAGGCTGAGGAACCGGCGTATCAACAGAGCATGAGGCGCTCTTTCGCGGCGATGGGGGAGTGTGCCTATCCTCTCGGCCTGTGAAGCGTCCGCCGCGGTCCATTGCTGAGTTTCTGACTGATGCGTCGATGGTGCAGTTGTGCCATGCGCTGGGGGAGATGGCGCGGGTGCGGATCACGGTGCATGATGAGGCCGGCCGGCGAATTGACTACACGGGCGGGGCGCCTCCGTGGTCCGTCGGGCCGGAGGATGAGGAGGCTGGGCGCATCGCGGCGGCGCTGCATCGGAAGCCGGGGGCGCACGAGGCGGTGGCGGCCGACGGTCGCGTTGTCGAGGCGATCATCGTGGCGGGGAAGCCCGTCGGGGCGGTGGTGATCGCCGCCGATGCGTCGCGGCACGCGTCGGGCGAGTTGGACGGTCTGCGGGTGATCCTCGACAAACTCCTGCTCACCATCAACGAGTTCTGCGACCAGGACGTTTCGCTGCGGCACCGCAACGCCGAGCTGTCGGTACTGTTCCGGCTCTCGTCATTGCTCGTCGGGGCGCGCGATGTTGATACCGTTCTGAACGTTGCGCTGCGCTCGGCGATGGAGGTCCTTGGGGCCGACGCGGGGATGGTGCATCTGACGGACGACGAAGGGAAGCACGCGCTGCGTGCCCACGCGGGCCTTTCGGCGGAGTCGTCGGCGGCGGTGGGGGGGCTGCAGCCGGGATCCGCGGCGTATCAGGAGGCGATCGCGGCGGCCGGATTCGCCGGGGAAATTCCCGCACCGCTCGTATTCGACGGCGCGGCCCTCGGCGCCATGCGCCTCCTCTGGAGGTGCGGCATGTCGCTCGACGCGGACGCGCAGGCGCTGATCCGCACGATCGCGGAGCAGGCGTCGTCGGCGGTGGCGAGCGCGAAGATGGTCGTCGCCGAGAGCCGGGCACGGGCCGTGCGGCGGCAGTTGCACCTCGCGGCGGACGTGCAGCGGCGCATGCTCCCGCAGACCGTGCCCGCGATTCCGCGATTCGACGTCGACGCGCGCTACATCCCCACGATGGAACTGGGCGGCGACTTCTACGACCTGCTCAACCTGTCAGGGCACCTGGGGGTGCTTGTCGGGGATGTGGCGGGAAAGGGAGTGCCCGCGGCGCTGCTGATGGCCGCCGTGCGGTCGTCGCTGAGGGCGCACGCGTCGAACGTGTACCACCTCGACGAGGTGATGTCGCGCGTGAACAAGGCGATGGTCCGCGACACCCTGCCGCACGAGTTCATCACGATCTTCTACGGCGTGATCGACCCGGCGACGCTGCGGCTGACGTATTGCAACGCGGGCCACGATCCGCCGCTGCTCCTTCGCCGGGCCACAGGCCGCGCGCCGGAGGAGCGCGATATCCACGAACTGACCGCCGGCGGCATGGTCGTGGGCGTCGACGCCTCGCAGCAATACGCCCGCGGCATGTTCGACATGTCCCCGGGAGACACGCTCATCGCGTACACGGACGGCATCATCGACGCGATGAACTTCGAGTCGAAGCGCTTCGGCCGGGCCAGGCTTCGCCGCGCCCTCCTCGAAGCCGCCGGCGCCCCGGGCGCGAGCGCGAAATCCATCGCCGACCACGTCATCTGGGAAGTCCGACGCTACATCGGGCTAAACCCGCAGACGGACGATGAGACCGTGGTGGTGGTGCGCGTGAGGGAGTGAGTCCGAGAGTGGCGTGGGCTTTCCAGCCCATGCCCGCACATCACGCCCTGGAAAGGGCGTGCCACCGGCGGCTTGTCCGCCAGTGCGAGAGACTCTGGTGTCCGATCGAGGTAGGCACGCCTCCGACAGCCGCACTGGCTGCTCTTCCGCTCCCCCAAATCCCCTGTTTTCCCCCTCTCTATAATCCCCCCCCATGCCCTTCACCCTCAAGCCCGGCTCGGAGTTCGACATCGACGTTGAATCCACGTCCTACCTCAAGGACCACGTCGATACAGGCGACCGCTGGACCCTGAACTTCGGCCCGCAGCACCCGGCCACGCACACGACGTTGCGCCTCGTCCTCGAACTCGACGGCGAACGCATCGCACGATGCACGCCGCACATCGGGTACCTCCACTCGGGATTCGAGAAACTCGGGGAGCATCTCGATTACAACCAGTACGTCACGATCGCCTCGCGGATGAACTACCTCTCGCCGATCGCCAACGACATCTGCTGGCACCACGCGGTCGAGAGACTCTTCGGCATCGACCTCACGCCGCGGTGCAAGGTCATCCGCACGATCATGGCAGAACTCGCCCGCGTGCAGGACCATCTTCTCTGCGTCGGGGCCGCGGCCCTGGACCTCGGCGCGTTCACGGGGTTCCTCTACGGCTTCAACGCCCGCGAGCGCGTCTATGACATCTGCGACTTCATCTCCGGCCAGCGATTCCACCCCGACTGGACCCGCGTCGGCGGCGTCATGCAGGACCTGCCTGACGAAGAGATCTTCAAGAAGATGGTGAAGTACTTCGTGAATGAGGACCTGCCGCGGGCCATCGAGGACCTCGAGGCGCTCGTGCTGCGGAACCGGATTTTCATCGACCGCACGGCGGGGATCGGGCAGGTTTCGCGCGAGGACGCGATCGCGTGGAGCCTGTCGGGGCCGATCGCGCGGGCGTCGGGCGTGGTGCGCGACCTGCGCAAGGATGAGCCGTACTTGTGCTACGCCGACAACTGGGACGGCCAGGGCGCGAAGGCCGTCGAGTTCAAGGTGCCGGTGCATGCCGACGGCGACGTGTACGCCCGCTTCCAGGTTCGGATCGAGGAAATGCGGCAGTCGATCCACATCGTCAACCAGTTGATCGACAACATCCCGGGCGGGCCGATGGATACCTTCGCCGACGGAAAGTTCGTGAAGCCGCGGAAGGCCGACGTCTACGGCTCGATCGAGGGGCTGATCCAGCACTTCGAGATCATCATGAGCAACCGAGGCTGGAAGGCGCCCGTCGCCGAGGTCTACGGCGCGAACGAAACCGCCAACGGCGAACTCGGCTACTACATCGTCTCCGACGGCGGGCCGAGGGCCTGGCGCGCGCGGACGAGGCCGCCGAGTTTCATCAACTACTCGGTCATGCAGAAACTGACCGAGGGGCACATGCTGGCCGACGTGGTGGCGATCCTGGGGAGTTTGAACGTGGTGGCGGCGGAGTTGGATCGGTGAAGATTTACCGCCTCGTTCCGGAGATGGGAGGTGGCCGGGGAAAGGAGCTGCATGTCATTTGAGCCCCTCGCCCACCCTGCCATGCACCGAGCTTTGAAAGACGCGCGCCGCAGACGCGCTGAACCAATGATCCGCCTAGCAAAGATGTTCCAAACACACACCAAGCGATTCCGGCGACCCCGCGGAATCCGCCCGAAATGGGCGCACTACAGAATCAGTTGTGCTGGCCGTTGGTTGCTTTCCAAGAATGCGCTGTTTGGCAAAGAAGTCCAAGTCGCATTTGACGGAGGGGGGGCGGGGGGTACACTCAAGCGTGCTCGCGAATGGTCCAACACAAAGAGGCGAATGCGCACATGGCGAGCGCGGCATTCGGCGAGAGACAAGGAGAAGAGGCATGCAGGGCCTGCTTCGAGGTTTACCGATCGGGGTCGCGATTTGCGCGGCATGTGTCGATCTGGGCGCACCCATCTCAAGCGCCCAACTTGTTCAGCCGGGCAGCACCTTTAACTTCGCAACATCGAACAGCGGCGTCGTGGCGATTACAACAATCGCCGCAGATGGTGTTCACCGCCCGTGGAATCTGACGAATGCCAACGGCACAATGGCGGATATTGTCGCGACCGAGTCGATGCTCCCAGGTGGTAGTAGTCTTATTTCGATCATTGTCACGGCTTCCGCCAATCTGTTCCCCGATTTGGGAAATGGTCAGGACTATGGGTTTGTGAATGTAGGCGCGTTCAGCAACCCGATGGACTTCATCACTCCCGTGACGCTTGAGAGTGCGGTTCTTTCGTTTCGAACCGCGAGCGGAGGCATCTATGGACCGCACGACTTCTTGAGCATCGTGGGCAATCCGAATCCATGGGATGGGTACTTTGTTCTCTTCAACGGGTTCGCTGGGTTCCGGCCGGTTCACGCGAACGATGTCCGTGAAGTCCGGCTTGACCTTGTCGTTTTCCCCTCACCAGCGACAATCGTCATCATCGCGGTCGGCGCGGTTTGTGGAGTGCGGACTCGGCGCGCCTCTCCTCCAGCCTTGGGGCGCGGCGGGTTGAACCAAATGTCCGGGACATAGCGAGTGGTCTCGGTCCTCCCGTGTGCCACTGATTCCGATCCTCCGGAATCGGTGCGGTCGAGCCAATGGAGGAGGGCCTGCACACTGATTGCCCGCTGACAGGGAATCAGTGGCACAGGAATCGACGCCACCTGCAAGTCTCGCCTCAAAGATCAGGGCCGGAGGGCATCGACAAATGCCCGCACTTGCAACTCGAATCTCTGACGCGTGGCGGGAAGCCCCGCAACGAGAGGCGCCATGTTGTCCCAGCGCAGGTCGAACGAATACGCGTGCCGGAAGAAGTGTCGGAAGCGCAGGATTTCGCCGAGTTGGGCGGCAAGTGGTTCATCGTGACTCTTCAGACGGGTGCCACGGCCAGCGGAGCGAGTCTTCGAGTCGAAGATCCGCCGTGGCGGACGCAGTCGGCCGTGGCGGACACCGGGGGGCGGGGGCGCTCCGAACAAGAAGCCGCCGCCGATGGGATGCCTCGACGACTCTCTCGCGACCACCGCTCCCGCCACGGCCGACTGCGCTGCGCAAAGCCTCCGCTTCGCTGGCCGTGGCACCCGGCTGAAGAGCCACGCTCATTGTAGGAACGGTTCGCGACCGGCGGCCGCATACACTCGCTGCATGTCCCCCGACGACCCGATGGATGCCGTCGCCCCGGAGCGTGTCCGGCGCGCGTACGCGGGTTTCGCCAGGCCTACATGGCTCCACCGCGTCGCCGCCTTTGTCATTCTGATGATGCTCCTCGGCGTCGCGGCCGCACTGTTTGTCTGGGGACTTTTGATCGCCGCGATGTTGGCCCTGATCGCCGCCGTGGTGTGGGGATGGCGGTCGGTTCGCCGGTGGATGGGGGCCGAGGACTCGCTCCGTCGCGGCGTGCAGATCGTTCGGCGGAATCCAGATTGAGAAGAAAGGCACCGAGGCATGCGGCATCAAGGCAGGAGCATGCCCAACGTGAGGTCGTCGGCGTAGCGCCCGTCTTCGTAACGAACGGCGTTGAGCCGCCGGCCTTCGTGCTGGAACCCCAGGGATTCGTACAGCGCGATCGCCCTCGCGTTGTCCGAGATCACATTCAGATCCACGCGCGTCACGGCTCCGTTCAGCGACCGTGCCCAGTCGATCAGCCCGACCATGATCGCGCGCCCAAGGCCGAGCCCCTGGAACTTCGGGCGGATGCCGATGCCGATGTGCCCGACGTGTTTCGTGCGCTGGCGGGCTTGTCGGCGGATGATCCCGCTGCCGGCGACCTCGCCCTCCACAAGCGCCACGATGTGGCACCCGGCGCCCTTGTCGAAAAGATCAAGATACTCGCGCATCTTCCGACGGCTGTCCTCGTCGGTCGTTTCGTGGTCGTGCGCGTCGCGCGTCATGCCGGTCCGGGCCTCGATGACTTCGCGCCGGCTGACGGCAAGGCCTTGCATGTCCTCCTCGCGGACGGGGCGGACGATCGCCTGCCTGCCGTCCTTTGTAATGAAGCGTCGCTCCGGCACGAGTCTCATGGTTCGGTCTCGATGAGTTCGAGCAGCCCGGCGCGAATCCGCGGGGTGACTTCGCCGAGCGGGATCGGCTTGGCCTCGATCGCGCTCACCGGCAGCACGCCCCAGGACGAGTTCGTCAAGAACACCTCATCGGCATCGAGTGCGTCGGCGATGGTCATCGGCCGCCGCTCGACCCGCAGGCCCAGGTCGTCCGCGATGTCAAAGACCGCCTGCCGCGTGATCCCGGGCAGAACGGGGCTGGGAAGATGCTCGCCGCCGAGCGTTTCCTCCTCGCCGCGCGCCGTCGGCGTGATGAGCGAGCCTTTCTTGACCGCGAAAAGATTGCTGACCGTTCCGCCGCAGATGGAGTTTGTAACCTGGAGCACAAGCGCCTCGGCGCACCCCTTGCCCGAGGCGGCGTGCAGTTCGCGCAGGCGCCACCAATAGTTGAGAGTTTTGTGCCCCTCGTCCGGGCCGAGCGGGTTCGCGCGGGCCGACGCCACCGCGACGCGCACGCCGCGCTCGAACATCTCCGGCGGGTACCGCGTCGCCTGTTGGACGGCGATGATGATGGTGGGATCGACCGCGTGCCTCGGCTGGGCGGCGAGAAGGTTCAGGTCGCCCCCCGAAACGGTCAGCCGGACGCGGGCTGCCCGGCGCGTCCCGGCTTCGGGCTTCGTCAATCCCGATTGCTCGACGACATGCTCAACGAGTTCCTGCAGTGCGCGGACTTTCAGCCCGTCGGTCAGGCCGAGGATTCGCGCCGATCGCTCAATCCGCTCCAGATGTTGATGCACGCGGAACACGCGGCCGAGCGTCGCGTCCTCGTCGCCCTTCATCGGGGTGGCGAGCATCGTCTCAAACAGCCCCACGGCGTGCAGCAGCCCCGCGTCAAACGCGGACACCCGCGCCTCCTCACGCGACACGAATCGGCCGTTGATCCACACCGTCTCGGGCATGAGTGCAGCGTACACAACCTCGCGCTCTTGCGGGCGGAACTCACCACGGAGATCACGGCGGGGCACGGAGATGGGGATTGTGGTCAAGGGCACCTTCGTGCAATCCTCTCGGTGTCCTCCGTGGTGATGCTCGTGGATTAGCATGTCCCCATGCGCATCGGCATCATCGGCCTTGGGACCGTCGGGCAGGGTGTGGTCGAACTCCTTCGTCGCCATCGCGCGCTCCACGTCTCCCGCTGCGGGCGCGAGATCGATATCGCCGCCGCGCTCGTGCGCGACGCGAGCCGTCCGCGGGATCACGTGCCGCACGGCGCGCTTGTCACCGACGACCCGGAGCGGTTCTTTCGCGCTGAGTTCGAGATCCTCGTGGAAGTGGCGGGCGGCATCGAGCCGGCGGATTCACATGTCCGTCGGGCGATCGAATCGGGGCGCGATGTCGTTACGGCGAACAAGGCGCTCCTCGCCGCCCGCGCGCCCGCGCTCTTCTCCCTCGCGGAAACACACCGACGCCGGCTGCTCTTTGAGGCCGCCGTCGCCGGCGGCGTGCCGATCATCAGGATGCTGACGGAGTCGCTCGCCTCGGATCGAGTCGAGTCCTTCGCCGGGATCCTGAACGGGACGTGCAACTTCATCCTCACCGAAATGTCTCGCGGGGGAACCTACGAGACCGCCCTGAAGGAGGCGCAGCGCCTTGGCTTCGCCGAGGCGGACCCGACTCTCGACGTTTCCGGCGACGACTCGCTCCAGAAACTGTGCATCCTGGCCTCGCTCGCGTTCGGTGTGCCGATCACGACGGACGCCATACCGAGTGAAACAGTGTCTCGCGGCATCACGTCGCTGACGCCCGGGCATCTCGCCGACGCCCGCGCCGCCGGCGCCGCCGTCAAACTCCTCGCCTTCGCGCGACGGCGCGGCGACGCCGTGGAACTCTTCAACGGCCCGGCGCGCGTGCCGATCGCATCGCCCTTGTCGCGCGTGGACGGCGCGGAGATGGGGGTCCGGCTGAGGGGAGGCGCGATGCCCTCAGCCTTCGTGGCGGGCGACGGCGCGGGACGGTTTCCCACGGCTTCCGCCGTCGTCGCCGACATTCTCGCCGCCGCACGTCTGTCGGCGTGCCGCGACGCGGCGCCGATCAACCCCTATCCCGCGACGGCGAAACCCATCGCCCTGCGCCCCGCACCCGCCGAGTTCCGCGACGGCGTTGCCACGCTGCCGGTGCTTTGAGTGCAACAATGGGCAGGTGGAGCGGGCATCCTGCCCGATCCGGCTTGCCTTGCGGATGCCCGCCCCGCCGACGCAACACACTCCTCCCCCTCCGTGCGCTCCGTGGTGAACTCCGCCCGCCCGCGCCCTACCTCACCGCGCGAAGCACGAACGCCGGCGGAATGTTCCGCCAGATCACCGGCGTGCGGCTGAGCCTGCTGAAATACCGCGGCAGCAGGCGCGCGAAGCGCCGACCGGCGGGCATGAATCGGCCGACGTGGTATCCGAACGTTACGAGCGTCCCGCCGGGCTTAAGTACCGTGGCGGTCGCTTCCAGGATGCGCACCTGAAGCGACTCCGGGAACGACGCCCAAGGCAGGCCGCTGATGATGATGTCCACCTGCCCGATGTCGTGGTCGTCGCAGATCCGTCTTGCGTGTTCGACCGAGTCGTGGACGAGCGGCACGCGCGGCAGACGCTTGCGGAACGCGCTCACCATGTCATCGTTCAACTCGATCGGCAGGAACTTCGTGCGCTTCCCAAGCCTCGGCAGGATTGCGTCGGTGAAGACGCCGCTCCCGGGGCCGTACTCGAGCACCGCCCCCGCGCCGGCGAGGTCAAGGCCGCGCACCATCTCCCGCGCCAGAAAGCGCGAACTGGGCGCGATCGCTCCGATCATCCCCGTATTGAGGATGAACTGCCGCACAAAGGCTCCCCGGCCGCGGGACCGCGTGCCGGACCGAATCGCGATGCCTGACTGGCTCATTCAATCGGCTCCAAGGTGAGCACAGACTAACACCTTCTTCGTCTTTCGGGAAAACCGCCCATGAATTCTGGACTTTGCGCCAATCCGTGGCATGGGCTTTCCAGCCCATGCCGAGCGCCGCACGCCCTTGAAAGGGCGTGTTACGCCTGACACGCGCCCCCCATGGAGTCGCAAGCCCCAAGTCCCTACTCGGTCGCCTTGGCCAACGGCTTGGCCTCCACCGCGACGATGAGTTTCCGCAGGTTGGCCCCCGGGCTCCCGTCATCCGTCGGTGGGAATGACAAGGGATTACTGAAGTTCACATTACCGGCGTCGTCTACCGTGACCTCGGCGTATGTCTGCGCGTTCTCGAGCGTCGTCTCGGCGTGGAGCTCTTTCAGCTTATCGGGATGGTTGCCATTGTTGTTGACGTACTTGTACAGATGGAGCGGCCCGCCCTTCAGCAGCGCGAAGCGGTGCACCTCCTTGCCGCCGGTCTTGTCGATCTGCACGAAGAAGTCCGTCCCCTCGGCCGCGGCGGTGGATCGGCTCGTCCTCACGCGCGGCCGATACCCGCGGATCATCGCGTAGCCGCCCTTGATCTCCCATTCGGGATCGTCGTTGTGAAAGACCCCCTCGCCCAGGGTGCATCCGCAATCGTCCGAGCCATCGCAGAGCATTCCATCGCGGTTGCAGAGACTTCCAAAGAGCACTCGAAACTCCCGACGGTACGCTTCGTTCGCCTTCAGGTGGGTGATGATCACGAGATCTTCATCGCTCTGCTTCAACTTATCGGTCTCGATCCGAGAGGTGATCCGCGCTGTCGGCGCACCGGCGAGCGGGCCCGGCTTCCCGGCCTCCGCCGGCGTCTGCTGCTCGTTCGACTGAGCCGACGCGCACGCGCCGATCAGTGCAACCTGAGCGGCCAGAGCAAACGACGCGATGTGTTTCCCGTTCATGAGGCTCCTTTCGGCCCTTCGGCCTCCGTGTGTCTCAAACCCGTACGTCCGAAACGTCGGCAAACTTGCGCACCACAACGGCCAACACCAGCGCCGGCAGCATCCCAAGCGCAAGCGTCCACGGGTCCACCACGATAAACAAACCGCGAAACGCCGCATAGGAACCCACAAACGCAAGCCCCGCCGCTCCCGCCCAGCACGCCACGCCGAGGACATTCCGTCTCCGTCCCCGCCAGAAGGCCGAGCCGAGAATGACGCCTCCCACCGCCACGCCCGCCGCCAGGAACTGGTGCAGCGCCGGAACATCCGAGCGAAGCGCCACGCCGCGCATCAGCCAATCCAGCGCCGCCGCGTGGGTGAATGCGCCGGGGACGATCCGCTTGTCCGTGAATTCCTCAAGATCAATCCCATCGCGCAGGTCAGCGACGATCACCGCTTTGCCCCGCACCAGCCGCCGAAGGGCCGCCGGGCTCATCCTCCAGGCGTCCTCGTAGGCGACCATTCGGTCCGCGAAGACAGCATCCGCCGGCATGATCGCGTCAAAAACGACCGCTTGATCGTCGCTCTGCCGAGCGAACTCCGGATCGGCGAACGCCCTGGTTTCGAGCATGCTCACGGGCACGCGCCGCGTTTCCGTACCCCGTTCAAACGAAAGGACCACTTCGACTCGGCCCGCGTCGAACTCGATCCTCGGCCGGCCGCGCGCCTGCGCCAGCGCGTGCATCATCAATGGGAACCCGATGATCCAATCGCGTCCTTCATGCCGCAGCGCGAGGTCGTGCGACGCCGTATTCGGCAGTCCATGCGTAATCGTCGCGGGCGCCCACGCGATCCCGGCCTCGACAAGCGATCGGCTCATCCCCTTCGGCCCCTTGTCGCCGACCTCCCAGTCCGGGACCGCGATCAGCACCGGCACGCCGGCCTCCGCAGCGCGACGCGCACCCTCGATCAGTCGTGCATCGCTCGGCTGCGATTGCCTCATTATCAGGTCGAACCCAACCACCGAAGGGGCCGCCCCCGCCAGCCGATCAAGCAGCGCCCCATGCACGGCGCGCCACGTCGTCAGCGCCGCCCGATCGACGCCGTCAAGCCCCGCCTGTTTTCCCAGGTCCGCCATGTCGGTCTCATCGCCGATGCCGATGATCACGATGTCGTCAAGCGTCGCCCCCCACCCGCCGATGGGCGAGCGCGTCAGCACGCCGAGCCACTCGCGGTCAAGGCCGAGCAGGCGGACCATCGGGACGGTGATGAGTTCCGAGATGACGATGGCCAGCACGAGCGACGCGATCAGCGCCGCGCCGAGATGCCGTGCAAGCCGCCGCCGCGATGCGGTCCAAGGCGTGTCCCTGCGGAACTCCGCGAGCACCGCCGCCCGCTGCCTCCCCGCCAGCCAACCGCGGAGCGCCCTTGCGAAATCCTCCGCCGACGCGAATCGATTCGTCGGCTCCTTCGCAATCGACCGCATCACGATCGCTTCCAGTGCGGGATCGAACGCCGGGTCGATCTCCCCCGGCCGGCGCGGCTGCCGCGACCGGATCGAGCCGCGCCAATCGGCCTCCATTCTGTTCACCGCGATCGGCGCTCGACCCAGCAGAATCTGGTACAGCACGACCCCCAGCGAATACACGTCCGACGCCGGCCCGATCAGGTCGCCGCGCCCCTCCGCCTGCTCGGGCGACATGTACTCAGGCGTGCCGGAGACACCCAAGTTCGCGTTGTCCGCGTTGATCGCCCGACCGACGCCGAAGTCGATCACGACAGGCCGCCCCGAAGGCTCGATCATGATGTTGCCGGGCTTGATGTCAAGATGCACCACGTCCGCGACATGGGCCGCGTGAAGCGCCTCGGCAACGTCCGCGATCAGTCCCGCCGACTCCTCCGCCGAGAGCCGCCGATCCGCCGCGAGGTCGCTGAGGGTCCGTTCGCCGGGAACGTATCGCATGGCGTAGAAGGGCCGGCGCACGCCGTGGTCGAGGTATTCATCCGCCTCGAAGATGGTGGCGATTCCCGGGTGAGCATCCGCCGCCTTGACCAAGTTGCACTCGCGCTTGAACGCATCAATATCGCCGCCGCTCCAAGGCGTCGCGTTCAGGACCTTCAGCGCCACCTCGCGCTCGAACCAGGAGACCCCGGAGCGAGGCCGCTTGATGGCGAGATACACGGCCCCCATGCCGCCGCGCCGAATCAGCCGCTTGATCTGGTACCCCGGGATGGAAGGCGACTCAGAGAGCTCCAGGCCATCCAAAGCAGGCCTCGCCGAATCGCGGAGATCGGTCGTCGGCGCATCCGACGATGACACCGGGCCGACCGCTCGCACAGGCTGGCTATTCGCGGATTCGACTGCCTTGAAGTGGGGGTCCGGCATGGTCCGAGGGGCGTGCGGCTCTCGACCTCCACGCCGATTGTAACCATCACCCGAACCGAGCGAAGTGTCTCCGTCCGGCCGGCCAGGGCAATCGCATTATCAAAAGGGTGCCCCGGTCTTGCCGTCCGCGGCAAGGCCGGGACGAACTTCCAACCCCGCCCGGCCTCGCCGCAAAGCCGGCGAGACCGGGGCAGCCACAATAATGCGATTGCCCTGCCCGGCCGGCCCGGTCTCGCTGGCTCTGCAGCGACGCCGGGTTGGCTGCCCCAGTCCCGCCAAGGCGGGGCCGGGAGACCGACCAAGTCCACCCCAAAGGACCCGCGTCGCGCGATCGCCTGCTTCTGATTCCACGGCGTCGCCACGACCGAACAAATCCCGATACCCCCGCCTCACAGGGTTGCATTCCATTCGGGATTGGCTACACTACGCGGCTCGCCTTCGGCGGGTTGGCGAGCGCTCTGTGTAATCGACCCCAAGTCGCGGGCGACGCGCCAGCCTTGGATCGACCCGCCCTTCAATCCAGGCCTCGCACGAAATTATGCCGACCATCAACCAACTCGTTCGCAATCCGCGCACGCCGCAGGTCAAACTCAAGAAGGTCAAGGACCTCGCGAAGTGCCCGCAGAAGCGTGGCGTGTGCCTGCAGGTGCGCACCGTAACCCCCAAGAAGCCCAACTCGGCCCTCCGCAAGGTCGCCCGCGTCCGGCTCTCCAACGGGAACGAAGTTACCGCGTACATCGGGGGCGAGGGGCACAACCTGCAGGAACACTCGATCGTCCTCGTCCGCGGCGGCCGCGTCCGCGACCTCCCCGGCGTGCGATACCACGTTGTGCGCGGGTCGCTCGACTGCCTCGGCGTCGAGGGTCGCAGAAAGGGCCGATCGAAGTACGGCGCCAAGCGTGGCAAGGGCGGCGCCAAGCCCGCCGCGTCCAAGCCCGCCGCGTGAGATGATGAGAGCCGGGGCGTGCGCCCCGCATGAAGAATTCAGGCAAGTAATCCCGCATCGCGTTGGCCCGGACGCGGGGTGAACAGATGGGCCTCATCAAGAGGCCGGATGAGCCAAAGGAGACCGACATGGCCGGACGCTGGACCAAATCCGACGATCAACTCCGCCCCGATCCCCGCTTCGGGAACCGGGTGCTTTCTCGCTTCATCAACTGCGTCATGCGCGACGGCAAAAAGGCCGTCGCCGAGCGCGTCGTCTACGACGCGATGGACGAAATCCAGAAGCGCCTCGAAAAAGAGACCGACCCGAACGCGCCGAAGGAGGCGATCATCGTCTTCGAGCGGGCGATCTCGAACGCCAAGCCGCGCGTCGAAGTCCGCTCCAAGCGCGTCGGCGGGGCCAACTACCAGGTCCCCATCCCCGTGAACGACCGTCGCCAGCAGAGCCTCGCGTTCCGCTGGATCATCGACTCCTGCCGCGACGAAGGCGGCAAGCCGATGAGCATCCGCCTCGCCGACGAACTCATCGCCGCCGCGAAAGGCGAAGGCAAGGCCCTCACCATCCGCGAACAGACCCACCGCATGGCCGAGGCAAACAAGGCCTTCGCCCATTTCGCGTACTAAACGCGATTTCGGTCATCCATCCCGCGTCCCGCAACCGCGGAGCGGCGCAAGCCGCTTTCCCCCGGCGACCACGCCACCCTCTGTCGGTCCGCGCCTCGACGCGAGCCGCGCGCAACATCCCGCCGTGAACCCGGCGTCGCCCTGATCCATCGCCTGCCGGGTCGTTATCGTTGTCCGCGTGCAATGGCTCGCGGGCATCCTGATCGGGCTGGCCCTCGGCATCGCGGTAGGCGTGCCGCTGGTGCTGTACGAGTTGCGCCGGCAGACGGCCCGGGCCCGGGCCGCGGAGAAACGCGCCCAGGCCGCCCAACGACTCGCTGAGATCGGCGCCATGACCGGCGGCCTCGCCCACGAGATCAAGAACCCGCTCTCGACCATAGGCCTGAACGCCCAGTTGCTCGCCGAGGCGATCGGGGACCTCCCGATCGACGACCTCGAAAAGGGCCGGCTTGTCCGTCGGCTGGAAACCCTCCGCCGCGAGGTCGAGCGTCTCCGCGACACGCTCGCCGACTTCCTCCGTTTCGCCGGTGAGGTCCGCATTGAGCCGAGGCCCGCCGATCTGAACGCCGTCGTCGAGGAACTCGCGGACTTCTTCATGCCGCAGGCACGCCACCGAGGCGTGGCGCTGCGCGCGGACCTCGCGAAACAGCCTCTCCCCGTGATGCTCGACGCGTCGCACTTCAAGCAGGCCCTGCTGAACCTCATGCTCAACGCAACCCAGGCGATGGAAGGGGCGCCGGGCGGAAGGGCGAAGGAGTTAATTCTCCGCACCAACACCGGGCCCAACGGCACATGCGAGTTGCATGTCATCGACACCGGCCCGGGAATCCCCCCGGAAGCCCTCCCGGAAATCTTCACCCCCTATTTCACCACCAAAGCCGGCGGCACAGGCCTCGGCCTCCCGACCACCCGCCGCCTCATCGAGGCCCACGGCGGGCGGATCGAGGTCAACACGGATGCGGAAAAGGGAACCGAGTTCGTCGTGGTCCTGCCAAACGCAATCCCACCAGCGGTTGCCCCGGTCTGACTGGCCTCAGTCAGGCCGGGCCGTTGACAGGGCAATCGCATTATTGTGGCTGCCCCGGTCTCGCCGGCTTTGCGGCGAGGCCGGGCGGGGTTGGAAGTTCGTCCCGGCCTTGCCGCGGACGGCAAGACCGGGGCACCCTTTTGATAATGCGATTGCCCTGGGGCCGTTGACCCCAACGAACCGCACGCGCAGGCACGCGCCTACTGTCTCCCCGCATCCATGCGCACGCTGACTCGGACGATTCGGTTCTGCATCAATCCCGGCGAGGGGCCCGTGCCGCCGGTGCGGGAGGAGAACGGCTTCGGCGGAATCCCCGCGATGCGGGGGATGGGGCGGTTCTATGAGCTGCACATCACCTGTCGGGCCGAACCCGATCCGCATACCGGGTTTCTCGTCGATATCAAGGCGATCGACGCGGCGGCGCGGATGCACGCGGTGCCGCTGATCGCCGAGGCGTGCCGCGACAGGCCGCGGACGGAGCCGGCGATTGTGCTGGTGCAGATCGCGCGGGCCCTGCGACGCCGCCTCGGGCCGATGTTCCACAGCGTCCGGTGGAGCCTGACGCCCTACTATTCGCTCGAAATGGCAGACAACACCTCGTACGTCCTCCTTCGGCAGTGGTTCGATCTCTCCGCGGCGCATCGTCTGAACGTGCCGATGCTCGGCGACGAGCGGAACGCGGAGATCTTCGGCAAGTGCAACAACCCCGCGGGCCACGGGCACAACTACCGCGTCGAACCCTGCGTGAAGGTGCTGCTCGATCCGGCGCCGACGTTCACCCTCGCCGCCCTTGAAACCCTCGTGCAGGCCCACATCATCGACCGCTTCGACCACAAGAACCTGAACGAGGACACGCCGGAGTTCTCAAGCAGGTTCGGCGTGAACCCGACCGTCGAAAATATCGCGCGCCAGTTCTACGAAATCCTGAGCCGCCCCATCAACGAGCATTCCCGCGGCGGCGCGGAACTCAAAGCCCTCACGGTCTGGGAGACCGATCGAACCTGCGCGACCTATCCGGGGTGATGGGGTGATGGGGTGATGGGGTGATGGAGTGATGGGGTGATGAGGAAGAAGCGACATGCCGGATGGTTTTCGCCGCGAAGCGGCGCGCGGGTGTTGCCAGACCCCGCCGTCTTCGGCGCGGGTCTGGTCGAGCCCTTTGATGAGTAATGCTGGTGCCCCGAAGAGGCTCGCGAGTTGGCTCATCGAAACCCGGCCCCGCGCGTGCCCAACCCTCCAGGCAACGGTGAAATGAAGGCGCTGATACTCGGTCGGTTCGCGTGCCCCGTAAGGGCACAGAGGCTGAGAAACAAGTCCTTTCCAGACCCGCGCCGCGGACGGCGGGGTCTGGCAACACCCGCGCGCCGCTTCGCGGCGAAGACCGCAGCCGGCGCGCTTGGGATGCCTTCAATGCGAGGCCCTGCGCACATCAATACGGCGTCTTCTCCTCTCCCTGCTCCTCTGAATCGTCCGTCTTCTCTTCGCTCCGATCTTCATCGCGTTGGTTCCACCCGCGATGCTCCATTTGCTCCTTCGCGATTCCCGCGCCCGCGGCTCCGCCCGCGATCGCCCCGCCGACGAATGGCATGAAGTCGCCGATGCCCAGCACGGTCGCCATCGAAACCAGCAACGACCTGTCGCCGCGCATCTCCGTGATGAAATCGTCTCCGCTCCAGTATGAGAGCATCATCATCGGATTCGCGTCCTTCGTGAGGTCGGCGTACATCGGGAGCACCATCCCCGGATCGCGCACGGCGTCAGCGTCGCCGCGCGTGCGCATCGCATTCTCGATCGCCGCCGACAGGAACGTAAGGCAGGAGTATCCGTCGCGCATCGTCCGCGATGCATCCACGAAATGAAGCACCGAGACGCCCGCCTCGCCCGGGAGGTCCCATTTCCACGTGGTAAAAGCCTTGTTCGCCATGATCCCCCCGCCGGGCTTCGCCGCAAGTACATGCCGCGCCGCCGCGCTGGCCGCCTGCGGCGTCGCCCCGATCACCAGCCACTTCCCCGCGACGGCGACCGTCGGCTCAACGGGGATCGGCAGCCCGGGGAAGCGCAGTTGCGTGTAGCCGACGCCGCCGCGCTCAAACCGGGCGATTTCGATCTGCGCCGGCGGCTCGACTTCCTGCTTGAGGAGCGCGTTCGCCTGCGCCGCACCCTTGTCCAGCGCCGACAGGACCTTTGCCGGCTCCGCGAGGGACATCATCAGCACCGCGGAGAGCACCGACCCGCCGCCCGTGGAATCAGAGATATACACGATTGCCGTATCGCCGAGCGCCTCGATGAGTTCCGACTCCGGATCAAATCCGAGCGCGGCCTTGACCTGCTCGTAGCCCGCCTTGAACTCCTCGCCGCCCATCGCTTCGAGTTGCCGGCGCATGTTGCCCCACGACTTCCTCATGTCGAACTTGGAGATATCGACATAGGAAGCATCGGCGGGGATCACGGTCAGATCCTCGGTCGTGATCGTCGCGCGCGTCAGGGCGAGGGCGTCGGCGTGCTTGCCGAGCCGCCGCGCGGCGAGCGTGCCCTGCATCATGTCCTTGCCCTGGCCCAGCGTCCATTCGATCTTGATCGCGTCCGGCCCGATGACGCCGCCCTCGCGCAGGCGGTCCATCAGTTTGTGCCCTTCAGGAGATGCCATCGCGGCGAAGCCCACGAGCATCGAAACCATCGGGCTGCACGCCGCCAGATCGAGCGACCCGCGCAGCACCGGGCTGACCCCCTTCGCGCACTCCGGCAGCCCCTTGAACGCCGCATCGGGATCGTCCACCGCCGCGAAGATGAACTCGTAGCGCCAACCGTCGGCGGCGTGCCGCGGGCCGTAGGACAGAACTCCCATCGGCAGCGGCAGGTCCGTCATGCCCTGGAACCGCTTGCTCTCGACGGACTCAAAGGGCATCTGCGTCATGGCGCGGATCTTCTCGACGCGCCCGTGCATCGCCTTCGCCCCGGCCTCGTCCGCGCCCATATTGAAACTGATGACTGCGCCGAAGCCGGGCATGCCCGTCTTCTCGTCGAAGCCCTTGTTCGTGATCGCGATCCGCGCGGGGTGCGTGATGCAGTCGGCCAGAAGGTCGATCGCCTCCGGCGGAACGTCCTCCTTCATCCCCGGCACCTGCTCGCGCAACTCGCGCAGCCGCGCGGGGAGCATCTCCATCGCCTTGAGGAGCGCCGCGTCCTTCTCCGAAACGAGAAGGTCCCTGCACACCCCCCGCTCCACCATGAACAGCGTCTGAAGTTCCGGCTTCTTCTCCGCCTCATCGCCCTGCCGGGCGAGGGTAAGCGGCGCGAGGATGGCCGAAAAAGCAATGGCGCCGGCCACAGTCGCCCGGCGAAGGGTCGTCGGTCTCCACCACCGCCCGAAGTCTGCCGTTGTCATGGGACGCCTCCTTGCCGGGTTGAACCGGCTGCTCGTTTCATCTTACGCTGCCCGTCGGCGCAATGATCGCGCCGGCGGAGGTACAGGTTTCAATTGGAAAATCCCTCACGAGTTTTACTCATCCGCCCCAGCGCGCTCGGCGACGTGTGCCGAACGGTTCCCGTCCTAGCGTCCCTCCGCGTTCGCTTTCCCGACGCCAAGATCGACTGGCTTGTGCAGAGCGACTTCGCTCCTGCGGTGGCGGCCCATCCGGCCCTCACACGCGTCGTCCCATTCCCCAGGCGGGAAGTCGCCCTTGCGAGGCTATGGAGGCCCTCGGCGGCGGCCGCATTGGCACGCTTCCTCGACTCGCTGGGGGGCGGGCACTACGGCCTCGTCATCGACTGCCAGGGGCTTGGCCGGAGCGGCTTCTTCACCTTCCTCACGCGCGCGCCGCGGCGGGTGGGCTACGCCAACGCCGGTGAACTCGGATGGATGGGCCTGACCGAGCGCCATTTCGTCCCGCGCGACCTGCACGCCGTCGACCGAATGCTCGCCCTGATCGACGCCGCCGGAATCCCGCCCGAGCGCGACCTTCGGCTGTACACGACTCACGAAGACGACGACGCGGCGCGTCGTCTCGTCGGATCCGGTCGCCATATGGTGATCGCGCCGACGAGCCGCTGGCCCGGGAAGCGCTGGCCCATCGAGCGCTTCGCGGAGGTGGCGCGCGCGTTGCTCGACCGACCGGGCGTGGACCGCGTCGTCGTCCTCGGCGGGCCGAAAGAGGAGGATCAATGCGGCGCGCTCCTCGAACTCGCACGAGAGACGACGAGCGTCGTCAACCTGGTCGGGCGAACATCCATCGGCGTCTCGATGTCGATCATCAAGCGTGCCGCGCTGGTGCTGGCGAATGACTCCGCGCCGATGCACATGGCGGTCGGATTCGATCGGCCGCTCGTCGCCCTCCTCGGCCCGACCCGCGCCGATCTCGTCGGGCCCTACGGCAGACTCCAGGACGTCATCCAGATGATCCGCAACATCCCCAAAAACCGCCACAAGGACCAGGCGTTCGGGCGTGCGGCGATGGAGGCGATTCCCTCGCGCCTCGTGATCGACGCCGCGATGCACCGACTTGAACCATGATCCTTGTTCTCGCATCAACTTCGCCGCGCCGTCGGCAGATCCTCATCGAGGCGGGATTCCCGCACGACTCCGTTTCGCCGGGAATCGACGACGCGCCGCTGCACGCTCCCGAGGGCGCGCCCCCGAGACTCTGGGCCGCGACCCTCGCCCTTCTCAAGGCAAAGGCCGCGGAAAAGCGCCTCTCGACGGGTGCCCCGGTCTTGCCGTCCTCGGCAAGGCCGGGCGCCGCGCCGACACCGGGACAACCGTCGAGCGTGAACAATCGCCTCCTCCTCGCCGCGGATACCATCGTCGTCAAGGAAGGCATGATCCTGGGCCAGCCCATGACCGATGACGACGCACGCGCGACGCTGAAGCGCCTCTCCGCCGGTTCGCATTCGGTCATCACCGCCGTGGCCCTCCTCAGCGAAGGGCGCAGGCTCCTATTCGCCGACGAGGCGCGCGTGTCCGTCGGCACGCTGGGCGACGACCTGATTGACCCCTACGTCGCCTCCGGCTCATGGCGCGGCAAGGCCGGAGCGTACAACCTCATGGAGCGCCTCGCCGACAACTGGCCCATCACCTTCACCGGCGACCCGGCGACCATCATGGGCCTCCCGATCCACAGGCTCACGCCGATTCTCACGCGACTCCTCCATCGAGCATGATGCCCTTTCCCATCATTCCGCCGATCATCGCCCTCGGCGTCGCCGCCGCCCTGATGGTGATCGTCGCCCTGCACGCCCGCGCCGTCCACCGTTCTTCCGAACCCCCAAGCCGAAAACGCATCCGCCTCGCCAACGCATGCCTCATCATGGCTACCCTGCCCCTCACCGCGATCGGCTTCGCGGTCGTGAATCCGCGAACCCACCCCGCCGCGTGGACGATGGTCTGGATCGCGGCGATGGCGTTCCTGATGATGAACATCGCCCTCGCCGTCCTCGACGTGCTCAACACGTTCCGCCTGCTCCGCGAAGCCCGTCGCCGCCTTCACGATGAACTCCGCGCCCCGCCATGACCCGCGCCATGCACGCCTCCCGCCCGCCGCCGATTCCTCTGCCGCTCGGCCTGTTTGCCGAGCCGTTCTATCGCTTCGCCGTCGCCTCGCGGAACCGCGCCTTCGATGCGGGCCGCCGCGTCGCCCGGCTCCCTGTTCCGGTCATCAGCGTCGGAAATATCAGCGTCGGCGGAACCGGGAAGACCCCGCTTGTAATGACCATCGTCGCCTGGCTCCGCGACGCCGGACGAAGACCCGTCGTGGCGATGCGAGGCTACGGCGCGCGGCCCGGCGCGCCCTCCGACGAGGCCGCGGAGCACCGCGCCCGCTTTCCCGATCTCTCGATCGTCGCCCAGCCGGATCGTCTCGCCGGGTTGCGCCCGATTCTGTCGCGCGGCGAGGCCGACTGCGTCGTCCTCGACGACGGCTTCCAGCACCGCTTCATCGCCCGCGACCTCGATCTCGTTCTCATCGACGCCACGCGCTCGCCCTTCGCCGACCGCTGCCTCCCCGCCGGCTGGCTGCGCGAGCCGATCGACTCCCTCCGCCGGGCCGACGCCGTGGTCATTACCCACGCGGAAGCAGTGAAGGAGGACGCGATTACAGTCCTTCAATCTCGAATCCGAAATCTCAGATCTGAAATCTCGAGTTTCACAACTCAGATGTCAGACCGCCCGCTCCGGGAATCAGATTCTTCGCGCCCGTCGCACGCCGAGCGCGATCGCCGATGCTTCATCTCGCGGCATTTGTGGACCGGCCTGCGCCTGCACGATCCCTCCTCTTCGCCGATCGAACGCAACGAATCGCTCGATTGGCTCGCCGGGCGGCCCGTGTTCGCGGTCTGCGGGATCGGCAATCCTGCGCCGTTCATCGCGGGACTTGAAGCCGCCGGCGCGAGACTCGTCGGGGTCCTCGAAAGGCGGGATCACCACGAATGGACCGACGCCGACGCCCGTCTCATCCGCGACCGCGCCGCCGCCGCCGGCGCGATCGCCCTCGCGACCACCGAGAAAGACTGGGTGAAACTCGCCCGCCGCACCCCCCCCGGCCCGCCCATCGCCCGCCCGCAACTGACCATTAACCTCGGAGCCGACGAAGCCCTTCTCAAGGAGCTGGTCGCCGCCGTGATCGCCCGCTAGACGTCGCATGGGCTTTCCAGCCCATGCCGTGGAACACGCGGGCTGAGGTCGGTGCGTCGGCTGTGTAAAACGGATGCCAGGCGATTCCCGATTGCGATTGGCGGCCTGTCCGCCAGTGCTACCCCCGCGACCACTTCCGCTCTTGCCCGAGATTCAATGGTGATCCGGATCACCACCCCATATCACTCCTCATCAAACCCGCGCTCGACCAGCGCCTTGAGCGCGATGCACGCACGCTCCGCATCATCCCCTTCGCACGTGATTTCCAGCGCCGTCCCTTGCGTCGCCGCGAGCATCATCATCTGCATGATGGACTTTCCGTCGATCGTTTCGCTCGCGTCCTCGCGACGGACGGTGATCGCGCTCTCGAACCCCGCCGCCGCGTCGACGAACGCCATCGCAGGCCGCGCATGCAGCCCCAGCCGGTTGCGGATGACCACCTTGACGCTGATGCGCGGCACGCCGGGTTCATTTCTCCACGTCGCGGCCGGTCAGCCGCTCAGCCTCTGATGATCCGCGTCCTCAAGCAACGTCCGCACGGCCTCGACCGTCGTCGCCTGCCGGAGAAATCGCCGAAACGTGTCCTGACTCAGGTTCTTGAAGATGACCTCCATCGCCTGAAGATGCTCCTCCGGGCTTTCCGCGGGCGAAAGCAGGAAGAAGATCGAATAGACCGGCTGCTTGTCGAGCGCGTTGAAGTCCACCCCGGTCTCGGAGAGCGCGATCGCCGCCGCCATCTTCTTGATCCGGCCGTGCTTGACGTGAGGGACCGCAACGCCCTTGCCGAACCCTGTCGAGCCGCGACGCTCGCGCTCCATCACCGCGTCGAGCACCTCCTGCCTGAGGTCCGCCCTGAGCACCTTGGACGCGACCAGCGCATCGACGATCTCCGCGATGGCTTCGTCGCGTTCCGTCGATTTCAGCCCGACGACCACGGCCCCGGAGGGAACAATGTCGCTCAGTTTCATGGGCGCGCGCCTCCCGCGTCAGTGCTTCGAGTTCTTCAGCCGTTCCTTGAAATCCGTCAGTTGCCGGGCCATCTTGTCGCTCGCGATGTCGATCCCCTCGTACACGTCATGGCTCGTCAGACGCACCACGAAGTCGTCGTGCTTCTCCACGTCGGTGATGATCTCGACCGTGAACTCCTCGTGCTTGGCCGACCGCTCGATCGACACGATGATCTCCTGCACCCCGTCGTAGTAGCGCGGGAGTTTCTGGCACTTGGACTCCGCGTACTGCATGATCGCGGGCGTCAGCGTCAGGTTCTTGCTCCGGACCTCGATTCGCATTCGTCAAACCTCCTGATTCCGCCCCGACGATAGCACACCGCCGACGGCCGGGCGGCCGATCATAACCGCCGGGCAGGGCGGGGGGCGATCCCAAGGCTTGTGTTCAGGAGAAGGAAGGCGGGTGCCCCGGTCTCGCTGGCTTTGCAGCGAGGCCGGGCGATGTGCCAACACCGCCCGGCCTCGCCGCAGACGGCGAGACCGGGGCACCCGAGATGATGCGATTGCCCCGGGCGCATGTCTAAGAGACGAATGCCGAGTGCTACGCAGCAGCAGGCAC
>CAZBDZ010000024.1:0-4224 GCA_964490785.1 uncultured Phycisphaeraceae bacterium | reverse complement strand
TGCCCCGGGCGCATGTCTAAGAGACGAATGCCGAGTGCTACGCAGCAGCAGGCACATGGTCCTCCTACCGCCAGGAACGCTGCTCAGCCGTCAGCCGCGACGAAACATACCCGTAAGACTCCGCCGAGATCGCCACCACCTGGTCGCGCGTCAGCGCCTGGACCTGCGGCGTGGAGACCTGGCTCCACGCGTAAGACGTCGTGATCTGCGCAACGGTGGACGGCAAAACCTCCGCCACGCGCGTCGTCGGCACATATCGCACGTCGGTCGCGCGGATCGACGCGATCTGAGCCGTGGACGATTGCAGACGCTGCCCCTCCGTCAGGTACGAGAGCGAAACGACGGACGTGTTGATCCCGCGCACCTGGTCCACCGTCAGCGCCGCCCGGCGGTCCGCCGAAATCTGGCTCATCGCCCAGTCGCTCGTGATCCCGGCGAGCGTCGCGGGCGGAATGTCGCTGATGCGCGTCGCCGGCGCGTACCGGATGTCGCTCGCGCGGATCGCGCCCATCTGGGATGTGGTCAGTTGCCCGCGCTGCGAATCGCTGAGATAGGAGAGGGAGACGACGGCCGTGTTGATCCCCTGCACCTGCCCCGTCGTGAACGCCGCCCGACGGTCGGACGATATCTGGCTCATCGCCCAATCGCTGGTGATTCCGGCGAGCGTGGCCGCCGGAATATCGCTGATGCGCGTCGCCGGGGCATACCTGATGTCGCTCGCGCGGATCGCGCCCATCTGGGCCGTGGTCAGCTGCCCGCGCTGCCCGTCAGTCAGATAGGAAAGCGACACAACCGCGGTGTTGAGCGCCTGCACCTGCCCCGCCGTGAGCGCCTCGCGCCGGTCCGCCGAGATCTGGCTCATCGCCCAATCGCTCGTGATCCCGGCGAACGTCGCCGCGGTAATGTCCGCCATGCGCGAGGCGGGGGCGTAGCGGATATCGCCGGCGCGGATCGCGCCCATCTGCGCCGCCGTCAGTTGGTCGCGCTGCCCGTCGGTCAGGTACGCGAGCGAAACGACTGACGTGTTGATTCCCTGCACCTGCCCGGCCGTCAGCGCCGCCCGGCGGTCCGCCGAAATCTGGCTCATCGCCCAGTCGCTCGTGATCCCGGCGAGCGTCGCGGGCGGGATGTCGCTGATGCGCGCCGCCGGCGCGTACCTGATGTCGCTCGCGCGGATGGCCGCCATCTGCACGGTGGTCAACTGCTCGCGCTGCCCGTCGGTCAGGTACACGAGCGACACGACCCGCGTGTCCAGCGCCTGCACCTGCGCCGACGACATCGCCGCGCGCCGGTCCATCGAGATCTGGCTCATCGCCCAGTCGCTCGAAATCCCCGCGATCGTCGCCGGCGGAACGTCGGTGATCCGCGACGCCGGCGCGTACTTGATGTCGCTCGATCGGATCGCCGCCATCTGCGCCGTCGTCAGCATCACCCGCTGCCCATCCGTGAGATAGGCGAGCGACACCGCCGCCGTGTTCAGCGCCCGAACCTGGTCCGCCGTCAACTGCGCCCGCCTGTCCTCCGAAATCTGGCTCATCGCCCAGTTGCTCGTGATCCCCGCGACCTGCGACGGCAGCAGGTACTTGATCGCGTTCACCGCCAGAGTCTTGATCCCCGACGGCGCGATCGCCCGCGCGGCGACGGATACCGCCCGCTCCGCGCGCTGCGCGTCGGTCATCGCCGCCAGTTGCTCTGCCGTCAGCGCCGAGTACGCCGCGCTGCTCAGCATCGCCAGTTGCTCGGGCAGGGCCAGCGGAATCTGCGCGACGCTCACATACCCCGCGACGGCCTCGAACTGCGCATACGACAGCGCGACAATCTGCGACCCGCCCAGCGCCGCGATGTGGCTCGCGCCGAACCCCGCGAGTTGCGCCGGCGTCAACCCCGCGAGTTGATCCGTCGTCAGGTACGCGAACTCCTCGGGCGTCAGGCCCGCCGCGAGAAGTTCCTCCGTGGACATCGCCTGGATCGTCTCGGGGCTGCGCACGCCGCCACCGCCTCCGCCGCCCCCTCCTCCGCCCGCGAGAGCCCCGCCCGATTCATCCTCCGGCACGATCCGCGCCGAGGCGGTCGCCGTCTCCGTTTCAAGAACGTACACGTTCCCGCGGGTGTCTGTGAGTTGCAGACCCTCGACCGTCCACCCCGCGGGCAACTCGAGCGACTCCATCGTTGCCGCGATGTCGTCCGAAGTCGTCACCCACTGATCGCTTCCCGCGTCGGTGACCCGGTGCGACATGTAGGCGCCGTGCAGCGCCGTGTTCATCGCCCCGAGCGCCGCTTCGTCGGCGGCGGCGCGGGCCCGATCCGCCATCTCGAAATACTTCGGCACGGCGATGCCGCCCAGCACGGCCAGCACCACCAGCACCGCCACCAACTCCAAAAGCGTGAATGCACGACGTGCGATCATCCCAGCACCTCGCCCCAACCATCGGAATGAACATCGCGACGGAAAAGGGCGGATAATCGCGCCCGCGTTCAATTGAATCGCCTGCTCCAACTGGCCGCTTTCGGGGGGCATGGTTAGCCCTGAGTCGCCGCGCTTATCGGTGCCTCGATGCCACCTGCCTCGATGCCCTTCCTCACCATCACCGCTCCGCCTCCCGCCTCGGCACCAACTCCATCCGCACGACCAGCACGCGCGATCCGCGCCTCACGTCAAGACTCACGATGTCGCCGACCTTGAACGCGCCGAGCACTCGCTCGAACTCATCCAGCGAGCGCGTGGCGACGCCGTTGACCTTCGTGATGACGTCCAGGCGGCGCAGCCGTTCCTCGCCGACGGCCTTGGCGCGCGATGCCGCGACGATGCTCTCCACCATCGGCCCGTCGCCCGCGCCGGGCCCGAGGTCTACCCCCAGCCCCGCCTCGCCCGGTTTGTTCATCTCGCCAGCCCGCGGCAGCGTCTCCAGCCACGCACGGAACTGCTTCTCCGCCTCCTCGCGCGGACGTTGCATCACGCGCTCCACCGCCGCCCCGCCGGTCGGGTCCTCTTTGTAAGTCTCAAGATAGGCGCGGTACCAGCCGCCGAGCATCCCGCGCTCGTGCAGGAACATCAGCACCGCCCGCGCCTGCGCATAGTTCGCCCGCGCCCGGCTCCCCATGAATCCCTGCCGCTCCAGCGCGAAAAGGTCCTTCCAAGGCGTCAGGCGGTTCGACGCGCCGAGACGCTTCGCGATGTTCGTCCGCCACGACGCCGCGAGCCGATAGCCCTCGCCCTCCTCCTCGACATCCTCCAGCAGCGATGCCAGCCCTTCCATGATCCAATACGGATGCCGTTGACCCAGGCGGTCCATCTGCCGCCAGTGGAGAACGTGGAAGAACTCGTGCCGCAGCGTCGCGCCGATATCCTGCGCCACGAGACGCTTGCGGTCCTTGTCGTAGTACCCGCCCACCCCCGGCTGGCCGATCAACTGCGCAAAGTCCCTCGGCGTGGGCAGCACGATCAGCACCCACGCGTCGGGCCGGGCGTCGTCCTCCGACATGCCGATCCCCAGCGTCGCCTCCGCCCACGCCGACACGCGCGCCAGTTCCCGCTTCGCGTCATGGAACGAGCCCGCCGGCATCGCTGATGCATAGGACAACCGGAGCGCTTCGTCGCGCTCGTAGCCGTACTCCTTGCCCAGCGCCTCCCGCGCCCCATTCAGGTCGGCCTCGCCCCGCGCGTCCAGCACCTTCCGCCACCCCTTCACCAGCGCGACATACGACGGCTCAGCCCTCACCGGATCGAGGTGCGGGTCGCGCGCCATGTGGAACAGATCCGAAAAACCAAACGCCACCGCGTTGATCAGCGTTTCCGCCGCCGAGCCGGTCGCCCCCGTCATCGCCTGAGCGCACGCAAGGTTGTACGCGACGAACGGATCCTTCGGCCGCTCCCGCGCCTGCTGCTGCAACAACTCGAGCGCCCGCGCGTACTCCTTCGCCTCGAACGCCTCCGCCACCTGGTTCGAGAGCGCCCGCCCGCCGGTCGGCGCTGGCTCAGATTCCCCACAAGCGGAAACCGCCAACGAAAAGCAGAACACCCAGAACGCGATCACTTTCCAAACAACGGCCCCCGTGCCACTGGCGGCTCGCCCGCCAGTGCGATTTATCGCTGGCGTCCGTCGGGTGCGCCGGCGCACCGGGCCCCTCGCACTGGCTGACAAGCAGCCAGTGGCACACGAATCCTCTGCTCCCGTGCCACTGGCGGCTCGCCCGCCAGTGCGAATTGCCGTTGGCGTCCGTTGG
>CAZBDZ010000023.1:0-43211 GCA_964490785.1 uncultured Phycisphaeraceae bacterium | reverse complement strand
TCGGTGGGACGGGTTTGCAACCCGTCTCTACCGCTTCTACGTCTTGCATTGTGTTAGGCATTCTTAGATTCCCTCCGTGCCCCGCCGTGTCCTCCGTGATGCCCCAGCGGCCGCCACCACTCAGGGTGTTCGATATACCACCGGACCGTTTCTTCGAGCATCGCCGGCCAGGTCGAGCGCGTCGGCCTCCAGCCCAGGTCGCGCTCGATCTTCCGCGTGTCAAGCGCGTACCGGCGGTCGTGCCCCGGACGGTCGGCGACGAACTCGATCGCGCTCTCCGGCTTGCGCATCAGGCGCAGGATCTCCCGCGTCAGCGCGATGTTCGAGACTTCCGCGCCCGCCCCGATGTTGTAGGCCTCGCCGGGGCGCCCGTGCTCCAGCGCGGCGAGCAGCGCGGCACAGTGATCCTCGACATGGATCCAGTCGCGCACGTTCAGCCCATCGCCATAGACCGGGACGCGCTTTCCCTCGATCAGACGTGTAACAAAGAGAGGGACGAGTTTCTCCGGGAACTGGTACGGGCCGAGGTTGTTCGTGCAGCGCGTGATGACCACGTCCAAGGCGTGCGTCCGGAAGTACGATCGGCAGAGGAGGTCCGCGCCCGCCTTGCTCGCGGCGTAGGGGCTGTTCGGCGCGAAGGGGGAGTCCTCCGTGAACCGGGCCGCCTCCGCGTCCAGCGGCAGCGAGCCGTAGACCTCGTCCGTGCTGACGAAGACAATCCGCCGGCGATGGCGGCGTGCGGCCTCCAGCAGGACGTGCGTGCCCAGCACGTTTGTAACGATGAACGGGCGGGCGTCGGCGATCGACCGATCGACGTGGCTTTCGGCGGCGAGGTGGACCACCGCGTCGCAGCCTTCGACGAGGCGTTCCATGACGGCCGCATCGCAGACGTCGCCCTTCACGAACCGATGCCGGGGCTCGTTCTCCAGGCCGGCGAGGCTGGCGAGGACTCCTGAGTACGAAAGCAGATCGAGGTTGACGACGCGCCACGCCGGACGATTGCGGAGGACATGACGGACGAAGTTCACGCCGATGAAGCCCGCGCCGCCGGTGATGAGGATGGTGCGGGCTGTCATACGGGACACTCTATCGGCCCCGTGGCATGCCCTTTCCGGGGCATGATCCGTGGCGAGGGCCATCGCATTCTCAGTTTGGGTGCCCCGGTCTTGCCGTCCGCGGCAAGGCCGGGTCGCACTTGCAACTCCGCCCGGCCCCGCTGCAAAGCCGGCGAGACCGGGCCGCCCTCTCGACCATGCGATTGCCCGGCGCGCAGCCCGGCCCGTGAACCGGGGAAAACCCTGCCCGCGTACACTTCCCCACGACTCATACGCGGAGGAATCCATGCCCTACTACACGAAACTCGGCCAAATCCCCAAACAGAGGCACGTCCAGTTCCGTCGGCCCGACGGCGCGCTGTATTCCGAGGAAGTCTTCGGCACGGAGGGGTTCGTCGGCCCGACGACGACGATGTACCACATCCACCCGCCGACGCAGATCACCGGGTGGAAGACTCTCTATTCCACCAGGGTCGAGTACGTCGAGACCGACACGATGCGCATGCGCCATGTCCGCACGGGGCCGCAGAAGCCGCGGGGCGACGCCGTGACCGGCCGCGTCGTCTACTTCGGCAACGCCGACTGCGAGATGGCGGTCTGCGTCCCCGCGGAGCAGATGGAGTACCACTTCAAGAACGGGCAGGGAGACGAGTGCTTCTTCATCCACTTCGGCTCGGGGGTCGTGTACACGATGCTCGGCGCGCTGAGGTTCGGGCCGAAGGACTACATCATCATTCCCAAGGGAGTCATATATAAGTTTGTGTGGGACACGCGAGCCCCCGGCCCGGACGGGAAATATCTGGATGGCGGCCCGCCCGCCTCTGACATGCCTTTCGGCAAGTTCCTCCTCATCGAGACGACGAACGCCTCGCACATCGGCCCGCCGCCTCGGTACGTCTCCAAGGCGACGGGGCAGTTTCTCGAGCACGCGCCGTACTGCGAGCGCGACCTGCGCATGCCGGAACTGCCGCTGACGTTCGACGAGGCCGGCGCGTTCGAGGTCCGCATCAAGGCCCGCGATTGCGTGCATTCCTATGTGTACCCGTACCACCCGCTCGACATCGTGGGGTGGGACGGCTGCTACTACCCCTACATCTTCAACATCGACGACTTCGCGCCGATCACGGGGAAGTTGCACATGCCGCCGCCGATCCATCAGACATTCGAGGCGCACAACTTCGTGATCTGCAGTTTTTGCCCGCGGATGCTGGATTGGCATCCGAACGCGATCCGCGTGCCGTACAACCACTCGAACCTCGACTCGGACGAGGTGCTGTACTACGTCGAAGGGAACTTCGGCTCGCGCAAGGGGATCGAGGTGGCATCGATGACGGCCCACCCGCAGGGCATCCCCCACGGGCCGCACCCCGGGACCATCGAAGCCTCGCTCGAAGCGACGTATACGGGCGAGTTGGCCGTGATGTGCGACACGTTCCGCCCGCTGCACCCGACGCAGGCCGCGCTGGACTTCGATGACGCGAAGTACCCGGCGAGTTGGCAGGGAGAGCACTTCCCCCGCTGGGCGGCCGGCTCCGAACCGCCGGGCGGGATGGCCGCCGGACACGTCCACGGTCCGGACGGAAAGCCGGTGCCGAGGGAACGGGTGGCGAATGTGTGGGCGCCGTGAGAGTGGCTGCCCATTTCCAACCGTTTTCAGTTGGACAGTGCATTCGGGATGTGGCGGGGGCGAGGGGGGTAGCACGGCCGAGCGAAGGAACCGCTCGAGCGTGCTACTCGCCCGGGCAATAGGGGCGCCGCTTAGATCGCGCGCGCCATTGCAAGGCAAACCGCACCGAGCTTGTCGCCACAGCCCAAAGAACGCCGTACACCGCAACGTTGGCGATGAACGGCGGCCAGTCGATGTAATACGGAAACCGTACTTCCCGAGCATCTCCAGCCGATGAAAACATGGGCCTCTGAATCCCCGATACGCCGATCGATCCTGCATCACGCACCCAACGCCCGTGCTGCATGTCGCTCGCGCACCACATTGAAAGGAACGGTGCTCCCCATTTTCGCACAGAAAAATAGGCCCCGGTCGTTGGCACGGCGAAAGACCGAAACTCATCGGGCACAGTCTTGAAATCTGGTGCATGTGGGATCGCGAATGAGTGGCTTGCGCGGACAACATCGAGATACGGCTCCTTGAGCGACGGCGGCCACGGGTCGAGTGTGGGGAACCTCATCTCACCGGGAGTCGTGTGGGTGAAGTAGTCAACGAGCCTCTGCCGCTGCTCAGAAGTCGCGCCAATCAGCCAAGCGGCTCGTGCGTGCCAAATGGAGCCACGAAAGCCGATCGTACTCGAGTATCGCACCTCCCAAAGATGCCGTCCATCGTCACGAACATATGATGGTCCAAGGTGTTTCAAGGTCGGGCCGATCATAACGAGAATCCAAGCGGCGGCGACGGTGCATACTCCACCGATCACCACTGCTGTCGCGAGTCGTCGGATGATGCAACGGGTCCGCAGTGTCATCTGCAAAAGCGTACCGCATTGACGAACGGCGGGCGGCATGCGCAATGGCTACTCCATCGACTGGTTCCTCGGATCAAAGGTCGACCCCGATGCGGAATCGCGGTCCGGCTGTGGACGACCGGATCGTCGCACTCGGTCGTGATTCCACTGCAGGCCGCCCGGGGGTTCGCGCCGATCGCTGGGATCGCCGGTCGGCGGCGGCGTGTTACAACTCCACGACTTCCATCTCCGCTTCCTGGCGCGTTTCGGCGGGTGGGGGGCGGAGGTCGGTGAGGAGGATTCTGAGAGTCTCGGCTCCGCCGCGGGCTCGGTCGGGCATCATGCGGCGCGTGCTCGCGGCGTTGAAAAGGGCGGCGTCCTGCTGCGAGCCGCTCGCGGCCTCGGCGAGGAGGTCGAGCGCGATCTGGCCTTCGGACTTCCCGCCGTCGATGACGGGGATCGCCTGCTCAAAAGCCTGAAGGAGGCCCTTGGCGTTCTCGAACGTCCCGGCCTTCTCGGCCCAGGTGGCGCCGGGGAGCACGGCGTCGGCGATGTCGCTCAGGCGGTTCGGGAGCGTATCGATGAGGAGGGTGAAAAGACCCTCACTGGCGCGTCGGGCCCCTACGAGCGAGTTCACGAATGACTCCGTAGCCCATTCGCTTGGATAGTTCCCCGTGAGGATGACTCCGCCGAGTTCGCGTGCCCCGGCTCCGGCGAGCATCGATTGAACCTCGTCAAACGTGCGCACCTTGCCGTCGGAGACGTTGTGCTCGCGGGCGATGGCGTCGAGGACCCGGCGGACGCCGCGGGCGTTCGGGGCCTTCTCGGCGTAGGTGGTGTATCCGCCCGGGAAGGTCTTGTCTTCGCCGACACGCGGGATCGGGCCGACGGCGAAAATAGGGTTCGAGTTGAATGCCATGGCGGCCCTGGCGAGGAGAAAGGCGTCCTCGCATGAGAGCATGGGCGAGACGACGAGCAGCAGCCGCGTGCCGGGGCGCATGCTTTTCAGGGCCTTGCCGATCTCGTTGTAGGCGCGGGCGAAGTCGCACTCGGCGCGCTTGCCATTGCGTGAGATGACGGGCGAGCGGAGGCGGTCCTCGCGGTGGACAAACTTCCAGCCGTAGCGGATCTCGTCGGAGATCCACCACTTGTTGACCTCGGGGTTTGTTCGGGGCTTGAGTCGGTAGATGATGCCCTCGTTGTGGTTGATCGAGATGTTGTCGCCGGAGGCGGTGATGCCGTCGATCGAAGGCGTCTCCTTGAGGAACCAGACGCGCTGGGCGAAGAGGAAGTCCTTGTCGAGGAGGGCGCCGACGGGGCAGAGGTCCACGACGTTGGCGGAGAGTTCGTTGTCGAGGGCGACGCCGGGGAAGACGTCGATCTGCTCCATGTTTCCGCGTCCCTCGACCATGAGTTCGGCGGTGCCGGAGACTTCGCGGGTGAAGCGGACGCAGCGGGTACACATGATGCAGCGGTCGCTGTAGAGGTAGACGTGCGGGCCGAGGTCTTTCTTGGGCTGCTTGACCTTGGTCTCCTCGAAGCGCGACTGTCCCCGGCCGTATTCGTAGGAGTAGTCCTGGAGGCCGCACTCGCCGGCCTGGTCGCAGACGGGGCAGTCGAGGGGGTGGTTGATGAGGAGGTACTCCATCACCGCCTTCTGGTTGGCGATGGAGCGCGGGGAGTCGGTGTAGACGACCATGCCCTCGGTGCAGGTGGTCTGGCAGGTCGGCATGAGTTTGCCGAGGTATTCGAGGGCGCCGTTGTTGCGGGGGTTGGGGGCCCAGACCTCGGCGAGGCAGATGCGGCAAGAGGCGACGATCGACAGCCCCTCGTGGTAGCAGTACTGCGGAATGGCGATCCCCGCGGCGTTGGCGACCTGGAGGATCGTCTGCCCGGGGGTGTACTCGAGTTTCCGGCCGTTGATCGTGATCGAGGGCATGGAAGGCATGGTAACGGAGGGACGAAAGGGCGGTTTCTCAGTTCAGTTGACAGATGCGCCTGCGGCAGGATGGGTGTTGCGGGCCTGTCCACGGCCGGGGTCGCACGCCCTGGAAAGGGTGTGGCACGAGACGCCCTGGAAAGGGCGTGCCACATTATGCCTCCGCGTCGGCGTCGGTTGGTGGCTTCCCTGCCTGGGCGATTCGGCGGGCGGGGAGGTAGCGGACGAGGAGGATGCCGAACTCGAAGAGGCCGACGAGCATCGCCGAGAGAAGGATGAGCGACCAGGGGTCCTGAGTCGGGAGGAGCGCCGCCCCGACGACGCAGCCGAGGATGACGTGCCGGCGTCGCTTCGTGAGTTGGTCGGCTTCAAGGATGCCGGCCCAGGAGAGCAGGAGGAGCACCAAGGGGACCTGGAAAGCCACGGCGAACGCCAGGCCGAGGATGAAGACAAGGTTCACGTACTCACTGATGCGGTACTGCTGAGCGATGATCCCGCCGCCGACGAGGGGGACGCCCATGATGCGGTCGCCGTTGAGGTGGATGCGAATCTGGCCGAGCGATTGGTTCACCCAGATCGAACCGGTCGGCGTATCGGCAGGGTCGGCGTCGAGGACCGGAAGGGTGGGAAGGGTGATGCCGGGCGCGAGGGGCGCGTCGGGCGCGCGATCGGGGATGAGGCCCGACCCGAAACTGATGAGGAAGTAAAGGGAGATGGGGAGGATGACCCAATAGAGGACGGCGAGTCCCATGATGGTCAGCACGCCGGACATGGGGAGAAGGAAGACGGCGAACCGTTGCTCGCGCGGGTAGAGCCCCGGGGCGACAAAGAGCCATACTTGCAGGAGAATCCAAGGCATGCCCACGACAAGGGCGGCGACGGTGGCGACCTTTATGTAGGCACCGAAGCCCTCGAGCGGGCTGGTCGCGAGCATCGACGGCGCCTGCCCCGCGGCCTTGAGTTCAGCAAGAAGGGGCGCGGAGAGGAACTGGAGGAGCGGGCCGCCGAAGTAGAGGCCGACGACGAAGAGCAGGATCACGCCGATCAGGGAGAGGACGACGCGTCGGCGAAGTTCCTCGAGGTGTTCGCCGAAGGACATGACGCGTTCTGTGGGCAGCATCGTGTGAGCCGGGGGTGCGTGGCGGCGGCAAGGATACGCTCCGAGAGCCTGCGAGAGAACCGAAGTACGCAGGTGCCCAGGGCAATCGCATTATCAAGAGGGTGCCCCGGTCTTGCCGTCCGCGGCAAGGCCGGGACGCACTTGCAACGCCGCCCGGCCTCGCTGCAAAGCCAGCGAGACCGGGGCAGCCGCAATAATGCGATTGCCCTGCGCGGGTGCCACGACCAAAGGAGCGAGTGTCGCCGCGGCGACTCGGCCTTGGCGGTGGGTCGTGGCCCCGGTCTCGAAGGCCTTTCGTCCCTTGGGCGCACGGAGGTCGCGAGCGGCGCGGCGACCGCCGCGCGCCCGAGGGACCAGGGCAATCGCATGATCGCTTCGGTGTGTTTCACAGCCCGCGGAGCGGGCGCAGGTCCCTTGCCCCGGACGAAGTCCGGGGAATCAGGAAGTTGCCGCCTCCGAAGCCCCGGATGGGGCGGCGGTCGCATTGCAGTTCGGCGCGCACCGGCTTGCAACACGCCTCCTTCGCCCCTCAGAGGCTCTGGCCCAGCGCCCGCGAACCCCGGACTTCGTCCGGGGCAAGGCACCGGCGCCCGCGCCGCGGGCTTGGGGGAGAGGTATCAAATCACCTTTCCCACCGGCTTGCGCCGGTGGCAAACGGCGGGCGCCCGCTTCGCGGGCTGAGAGACCATCTCGGAACTTCGACAGTCCGCTTCATTGCCCGCCGCGGCGCGCGGTGAAGTGTGTTTCGAGATGGATTCTTAGTGGTAGACGCACTCGCCGAAGTTGGCGAGGATGTCGGTGAGGTCGGCGAAGTCCACGGCTCCGTCGTAGTTGCTGTCGCCGGCGGGGCCTGCGCCGTTCCAGTTTGAGAGGACCTGGGTGATGTCGCGGAACTCGACCGTGCCGTTGCGGTCGGTGTCGCCGGTGCAGAATGGGGGATTCCACAGGGCCATGAACTGGGGGCGGAAGCCGCCGGTGAAGGTGGGGAGGCCGATCTGTGTGAGGAAGCCCGCGGACTTGTTGATCTGGAAAGAGTAGATGCCGACCGCGCCGCCGAGGAGGGTTTCATCGGTGGCGAAGACGAACCGGCCGTCGGTGACGACGTCGCGGGCGTCGCTGGTGAGGTAGTTGGAGAATCCGGTGGAGGAGAGCGAGCCGTCGGCGTTGATGCGGGAGACGTTGAGGGTGTCGCTGAGGACGTGGATGGAGAAGAGCCACTTGCCGTCGGGGGTGACGGCGAGTTCGGTGACCGAGTTCCCGCCGGGGTTCATCGAACCGGCGAGCGCGATGGCGCCGGTGGCCTGGTCGACGTTGTACCACTGGATGGAGTTGGATTGGCCCGTGGAGACGTAGAGTTTGTTCCCGGCGGGGTGCATGGCGATGCCGAAAGCGGAGGCGTTGGGGATGTCGATCGTCCCGATGCGCGCGAGAGTTCCGGAGTCGGACATCGAGAAGGTTACAAGGTCGTCGGGGGAAATCGATCCAGCGCAGTAGACGAAGCGCGAGTCGAGCGACGACATGGGCCTGAAGGGGAAGACGCCGGCCGGGGCCATGTTCACCTGCGAGACGGTGTCCTCGCCGACGAGGAGCGATTCGAGCGAGTCGTTGGTGGTGGACGGCGCGAGGGCGAAACCGTTGCGCGACATGCCGAGGGCGAGCGGGGCGTCGCCGACGGTTGTCGAGAAGACGGGGCCTGCGAGCGTGCCGTTGGGGTTGATGCGGAAGAGATTGAGCGTTTCCGGGCCGACCATGTCGGCGTCGGAGTTGAGGACGAGCAGGTACCGGCCGTCGGGAGTGATGGCGCAGTCCTGCGGCTTGTTGCCCGTTGGGTAGGTGCTGATAAGTGTGAGCGTGCCGGTGTAGTTCACTCGGAGGCTGGAGACGGTCCCGGAGTCGTTGTTCGTCACGAAGAGGGTGCGGTCGATGGCCTGGGCGAACGCGGCCGAGGCGCAGAGCGATGAACATGTCGCCACGATGAGCGCGGTAAGACCTTTCATGTGGTCCCTTCTCCAATCGATGTCGGCTTGGCGCCGACGACTCCGGCGGGGCCTGTGCGTGCCCGCCATACTTGCCCGAGGGTCCCTTTCCACTCACCTCGAACGCATCCATATTGCCATACGGACGGCTCGAAGGCCAGTGATTTTCGCGGACTTATCCTTGGTTTCGTCCGCTAACTGATCCCGAACGGTCTGGGATCGGTTGAAGGCCGCCAATGGACCAAGGCGTGAGTCAGATTGAATGTGGCATGGGCTTTCCAGCCCAGGCCGTGGCGCGAAAGCACTGGGTTGCGCCACTGCGGCGGACAAGTCCGCCGAGTCTGTGAAAAGGGCGTGCGCCAGCACGGGGGACCACGAGGGCAATCGCAAGATCGGTGGATGCCGGAGCATAGGAGTCCGCGACGAAGCCTCGGGTTCGTCGCCGATGGAAACCGAGGCTTCGCTGACTCAGCCTCGGCGTCAAGGGGGGGACCACGCCCTCGAAAGGGCGTGCCACGTCAGGGGCAAGGTCCCCAGTTGGCGAGTTCCGCCGTGATATCGCCGAAGTCCACGGTTCCGTTGTGGGTGGCGTCGCCGAGGGGGCCTGAGCCGCCCCATTGGGCCAGCGTGGCGGTAACGTCTGCGAAGTCGACAACGAAGTCGCCGTTGGCGTCGCCGAAGCAAGGAGGCGGCGGCGTTTCGGTCGTGAAGTCGGCGGGGTCGGGGCTTCCCGCGGTCTGACCGAAGCCGCTGATGGCGGTGACGCGCCAGAAGTGCTGCGTTCCCTGCGCGAGGCCGGTGATGCCGACGGAGGTCATCGCGGTCGAGCCGCTGAAGACATGCGGCGGGGCGAGCGTCGGTTCATCGTCGAGGACGACGTCGTACGAAGCCGCGCCGGCCGAGGGCTGCCACGAGAGCGTCGGATTGACTGAGACATTGAGGGTGCCGTCGGGCGGGGTGAGCAGGGCGAATGAAGAGGGCGGCGGGCGGTTGAAGACGGCCATGTACTGAGGCCGGCCGCCGCCGGTGGGCGTCGGGCCGCTGAGGTGCGTGAGCGATCCGTCGGCCTCGATGCGATAGACGATCACGCCCACGCCGGGTTCGAGGGTGGTTTCGTCGGTTACATAGACGAACGTGCCGTCGGTGGCGACGTCGCGGATGTCGTTGCCGATGTCGTAGGTGAATCCGGTCTCGGAGAGGGAGCGGTCGGGGTTGACGCGGAGGACGCTGAGGCTGTCGCTGACGACGTGGCAGACATAGAGCCATGCAGCGGCCGGGTGGAGGGCGATTTCCACGGCGGAGTTGTTCACGCCGCCGCCGGAGGAGTGCCCGGCGATGAGGGTGAGCGTTCCGTTGTTGATGTTGATCGAGTACTGGAGGATCAGGTTCTGCAGGCCCGTCGAGACGTAGAGGGTGTCGCCGGTGGGATGCATGGCGGCGCCGAAGCCGCCGCCGCCGGCGATATCGGTGCCCGAGACGAAGGCGAGGACGCCGCCGGGGTCGAGGGTGAAGAGGACGACGTCATTCGGCGAGGCCGAGCCGATGGAATAGGCAAACTTGTTGTCCGGCGTGGCGATGGGCTTGGTGGGAAAGGTGCCGGCGAAGGCCTGGCTGATCTGGGTGAGGTTGTTGAAGTTGATGCGGTAGGAGGTGAGGTTGTCGGAAGAGGCGGAGGGGACGAGCAGGTAGTCGTTGGAGGTGACGTGGAGGGCGAGCGGGCCGTCGCCGACGGTGTTGGGAGTGGGGTTGACGACGATGGAGCCGTCGGGGTTGACGCGCGCGGTGTAGATGTCCTCGGTGGTTACGGAGGCGGTGGCGTTGAGGATGATGAGCCGCGTGCCGTCGGCGGTCAGGCCGCAGTCCTGCGGGTTGACGCCGACGTTGTTGTAGGTTCCGACGAGGGTGAGCGTTCCGTCGGCGTTGACGCGGAACGAGGTTACGGAGCCGGGGCTGCCGACGTTGTTGGTGACAAACAGTGTCCTCTGGGCCGGCTGGGCCAAAGCGGAGGCGGCAAGAGCGGCAAGGACCACGAACGGCACGAAGCGTTTTGTCATGGGGCACCGAAAAGAAAATACCCCGTAATCGCGGTCCGGGCCAATGAAATCGACGGGCGCGGGCGGTCTTTTGATCGGGGAAGCCCCTCGTCATCGCCATAACGCCGAGGGGCTGGGCCCCTCGGGCCAAACGCGCTCAAGCATGGGGCGCTGCCGTTTCTATGGGCAAACTCGACCGAAGTTGGTAAGCGCAGCGGTGAAGTCCGCAAAGTTGACAATGCGGTCGGCATTGGCATCGCCTGTGGTTTCGGGGGCATCGGGCGCGTAGGTCGCGCCCCAGTGCTCGAGTATGCTGAGGATATCCGCGAAGTCAACGTGGGCTGAGGCGTTGGCATCGCCGGTGCATGGGGGTGGAGAAACGATGAGGCTTGCGGTCTGGCTGGAGGCCGTGCCGCAATCATTGGTGAGGGTTACCGCGTATTCGCCGGAATCGGTGGGTTGTGCGTCGGAGATGGTGAGAGTCAGCGCGGATGTTGAATTGAGCGTGCCGTGGGCGCCTGAGACGGTTCCGCCGGCGGGGGACGCGCCGCCGTACCCGTTGAAGATCGGCAGGCCGTTGCGGGTCCATTGATAGGAGAGCGTGTCGGCTCGTTCGGCGAAGCCGAGAACTGGCGACGCGATGAGCGTGGAGGTGAGCCCCTGTGAGATCGATTGCGGTGCCGGCCACCCGGAAACCTGAGGGGCCGGCGTATGCACCCACCGCGCGAAGTAAGCCGATTGAAGTCCGGCCACGGTCGTGAAGGTGCCGATGGCGGCGAGATCGCCGTTGGGGAGGGATAGAAGGTCGCGAACAGAGCCGCCGCTTGTGATTCCAAACGGCGTCCAGGCTGAGCCATCCCAAAGTTGCGGATAGCCGTTTCGCGTCGCGACGAGGCGATCGTCGTGGATGATGGCCAGGTCATGGACTGGAGTTGGACCGGGTGCACATGGGAGCCACGAGGCTCCATCCCATCGGGCAATGCTCTGTGCAGTCGGTTCGCCCGCGAGGGAGAACGCCCCGGCAGCGAGCGGGCTTCCATCCGATAGCCGTGCAAGCGCGAAAACGTCTCCTGTGAGTCCCTCGCCCATGGGCAGCCACGCGGTACCGTCCCACCGCGCAATGTGATTCGCCGGAGCCCCGGCCGCCATGGTGAACGAACCGCCTGCAATCAGTTGGCCATGACCAACCACCAGCATGGAGTAGACCGGTCCATCGAATCCGCCTGCGAGCGGCACCCAATCGTCGCCGGTCCAGCGGGCAATGTGCCCGAACTGGAGGTTCTCCGGATCCGACCAGAAGTGCCCCGCAACGACGAGATCCCCAAACGCAGGTTCCGCGATTTCGTAGATGTTGGCGTAGAGCCCCGCGCCAAGCGGCGACCAACGCACACCGTCCCACTGGGCGACACTGCGCGCCGGCACGCCGTCGATGGCGGTGAAGGATCCTCCCGCCACAAGCGCGCCGGAGGCGATCGGCATGAGCACATAGACACCTCCGCTGATCTCGGAAGCGAGAGGGATCACATCGGATCCGCTTTGCCTCACAATCCGGTTGCGCCGAACCGGGTCTGTCCGGGATGCGACCAAGGCGGCCATCGCGATTCCGCCCTCGGGCAGCAGCCCAATGGTGTAGGGGGCAAAGTATTGCGGATCCACGACGCTCCACTCCGAGCCGCGCCAGTGCGCGATGTTGTTTGTCAGCACGAAGGTCGATTGATCGCTGAGATCATTCGTTTTCCGAAACGAGCCACCGGCGATGAACCCGCCGGCGGGGAGCGCCATAAGGGAGTAGACGTATCCGTTTGGGCCGGCCTCGGGGCCTCCTGTGAAGCGAGTTCCAATCGCGGACCATGAGTTTCCGTTCCACCTCGCGACGCCTCGACCCGCTTCGCCTTGTGTGTAGAAGGTAAACGTCCCCCCAGCGACGAGGTCGCCGTTCGGCAATACCGTGAACGCCAGGATTGTCCCGGCCAGCGGCGCCCACGTATCAGTCCATGTCGCGCCGTCGGCGGAACGGATCAGCACACCGCTGGACTGTCCGACGGCCAAGCGGCCATCTGGGAACGCCACGAGTGCCGTGACGGGTCTGAGCCATTCATCGGAGAGGCGCGACCATTCCAACCCATCCCAGCGGGCGATGCTATAGGTATCGATCTGGTTGACACGGAATGTCCCACCGGCCACCAGATCACCGTTCGGGAGAACGGCCAGCGCTTCGATTCTTCCCGAGACGCCCTGGGAGATGTGCGTCCATGTGGTGCCTTCCCAATGGGCGAGCGGGTGCGAGACTCCCTGAGCATCGACAAACGCGCCCGCCGCGAACACCTCTCCGTTTGGGCGAGCGGCCAGCGTCCAGATGTACTGAGCCGCAAGGCCCGCTTGCATTGCGGTCCACGCCTCGCCGGTCCATCTTGCCAATGCGGGGGCCGGTTGGCCATCGGCTGTCGTGAACTGCCCACCGGCGACGAGTTCTCCTGAAGGCAGTGCCACAAGGGCGCGCACGATGCCGTCGAATCCGCTTCCAAGCGTCGACCACTCCTCGCCGTCCCACACGGCGATTCGATTCGCCGGCATCCCGCCGGCGGTGGTGAAATCGCCGCCGACCGCCAAAACCGTATCGGCCGGGCCGGGCCCATCGGGATCCCAGCGAACGATGGATCGAACCGCATCGTTCAAATCCACAATCGCCGGCCCCGGCAGCCATTCGCCGTCGCAGGACGACTGCCCTGCCACGGAAGGCGTCAGGGCATACGGGCAGGCAAGCACAGCAAGGGCGGCAGAACGCCGAACGGCGGCAAGTGTGCAAAGCATGGGCATCCTCCCAACGGCAGTCCGACCTAGGCTATACGAACACAAGGGCGGAGGTTGTTGCACGCAGATTGGGGATGAAGAAGGAAAACCCACCTGTCTTGCGCGCGAAGACCGAGGGGCAAGCCCCTCGGCTTTGGGTGGGATGCTTGGCGCGCTATTGCCCGCGCACCAGCCGCATCACCGCCTCGGCGAGCGCCTCGCGCCCCGCCGTCGGCAGCGCGTCATACGCCGCGCCGAACGTCTGCGTACTCGTGAACCCGAGCGCCTGCACCGCCTCCGTCAGCGGCATCGGCGCCGCCGCCGCGCCCTGATCCTCCGCAAACCCCAGCGCTGCGAACCCATCGCCCTGCGGGACCAACATGCCCTGGCCGCCGACGTAGCAGTACTCCTACGTGTAGAACAACTCCGCCGTCTCGAGGTCGAGGACATTCACGACGTTATCCCGGTTGGCGTCGCCGTACTTCATGCACGCGGTCGAGCCCCAGTTCGCGAGGACCGAGTCGATGTCCTCGTCGTCCACGATTCCGCTGTCGTCGGCGTCGCCCGGCGCCCACGCATAGAACGTGTCGCACACTTTGAATACAAGCGGGGCGTAGTCGTACACCTCTGGGTCGCTCGAGATGCTGAGATGCGGGAGGTCGCACCTGAGTACGTTGGATCCGTCCCCCGGCCGAGTGTTCCGCGAGACCCGGTACTCAAACCCGCGCTGCAGACGACTCACTGCCGAGGTCGACACCTTCACGATGGTCGGATTCGAGTCGGGCGTGCAGGTGAAGCAATCCTGATGCTTCCAGTCGGATTCCGAGATCGACCCGATCCGTCGGCGCTCGACCTTGAATGGTTGCCCGTCGTTGGGGTCCCACGCGACCGGCCCGTAGTGCCGCATGCGAATCTCGTTGCCGACACTCGCGGGATCAATGGACACGCCGTCGGCGGGGAAGCAGTCGTTCGCATGCAGCCGGAACCGCACAAGTCCCACGGCCCCGCCGCCAAGATCGCTCGCGGGGCGCGCGGGGGTGTACCCGGCGGCGTCGTTCGACGAAAGGACCCAGGGGTCGCTCGGGTTCGGCGTGCTGAAGACCTGATTCTGCAGCATCAGCCCGATCAGACTGACCCACGCGCCGGCGCCCTGCGATTGGTTGAGCACGCCGAACGAGAGCGTGCCGAACACGCGCCCGCGCACCATGTTGATGTAATAGCCGCTGTGCGGCGCCTCCTGCGCCCAGATGTGGGCCCGCATGTCGCCCGTGAAGAACATCAATCCCCACATTTCCTGCGGGTACACGTTGGAGTAGCACAAGCGCTCAGCCCGGATTTCCCCCGTGAACTCGCCGCTGCCGGGCGGGGTGGTGGTCTCTCCCACCTGGACAAAGCCAAGCAAATGAAGGTAAGAGTCGGCCCCGGTCCCGATGCCGCGGATGTTCGCGTGCATCTCGTCCGCGATGATCCCGGTGATCGCGCCGCTCGGGAGGCCGGTGTTCGCGCCGCCTGCGCGGATAGTCACGGGGCTCTGAGGGCTCGCCCCGATCGTGCCGCCCTGGAAATCGAGTTTCTCGATAATGCCGGGCACGAAGGTCGGCCCCGACGACGCCATCGTGACATCGCCGAGGAGGCTGCCGCCATCCGAAAAGAGCCTGATCGTGCTGTACCGCGGCTCGTCGAACTTCGACGGCGCCATGGGCGCATTCGGATGCATCACGCAGAGAATCGGTTTGTCCGCGGCTCCGATGTCGCCGTTGAGCGTTTCGACATCGAGGAAGTTCACGTTGGTGATCATGCCTATGTCACCAGCGACGAAGATGTCCTGGACCTTTACATACCCCTCCCGCCCTTCCTCGCCCTGCGCCTGCGCAATAACCTCCTGCACACTTTCCAATCTGTCCTGGGAAGTTCCGGCCAGCCGATTGCCGAGCCTGACGATGACCGTTTCATCCGCCCCAATTGGACGGATGATCATGAGTTTTCGGATGATGACCGTTTCTTCGGGGTACCCCCTTGTAACCGTGAATGTCGTCCTCGGACACCCGCCGATGCAGGCGTCCGGATTACCTGGGCGGACGCTCCAGACCGTCAGGTCCCATGCGTTCGGGACTCCTTCGACCGGCTGCAGGTCATACATCTGGGGGGTCGAAGGGTTGATCTGCGCCACGTTGGGAATCGCCCATGCCGGTGGTGAAAGAACGAGAACGATTGCTGCCGCTGCGAATCCAACGAGCCTGAGAGTGCGTGTCATGTGCGGGTCTCCTTCTTCTGGCGGTGAACAAGTGAACCGCGCCGAACAACACAATGGCGCTTGAGGGCGACGGAACTGCGCGCGCAAGGCGCAATCCAATTCTGTGACTCAAAGTACCTTGACCGAACGCATCAATGCGATCCGCAGTGGTGTCAGGGTGGAAGTAGGCCGAGCCATCGAACAGACGCACCCTTGGGAACTGAGCCCCTTCTTCTAAGAAAAAGACACCTTCCGTCCACTCCGACACGCCCCCCGCCGCGTCCCACAGGCCCCAGGGCGATTGCACGTCGCGGTACGAAGCCACATCGACATCCGACCTGTAGCCTGTATTCGTCTCTCCCACTCCGGGCGCGCCACGAATCGGCGGGTTGTCGGACCCGTGCGGGTAGATCCAGTACCCCGGCTCGCCCGGCCCGTGCTGATTCGGATCGTAATGGAACGCCTTGATGAGTTCGTCGAGCGAGGGAATCCAGTAGCGTGCGCCGGGCGAGCGCGTGAGTTGGTCCTGGAACGTGCCGTCGGGGTTGGTGATGAAGGTCGCCGTGTCGTACGCGCCGCTGGTGAACGCCTCCGCCGTCTGCGCCTTGTCGTTGTGCAGCCAGTTGGTGTAAGTCGCCGCATAGCGCCACGCGATCTCCACGGGGCGGTTGTCGGCCCCCGCAGCGATCGTGTAGTCCTGGAGCACGGGGTTCCAAAGAACCCATCGGCTCGTGAGGTTGATCGATAGGGCCGTGAGGCCCGCGTACGGCGCATACGCCCGCACGAACTCGATCCACTCGCCTGCCGTGACCTCCGTCCGGCTGATCTGGTATTCGTGGTCAACGGCCCCCACCTCCCGAGGTCGGCCGAAGCCGTCCGCGTAGTGATATGCCTCGTTCCCCGCATGCGTAATCGTCGCCCAGCGCTGGGCCTCGGGAATCGGGTGTGGGGCCTGGGCGGATGCGACTCCCGGCAGGAGCGCCGCCGCGAGGGTGCTAAGGCACATGGGCTGGAAAGCCCATGCCACGCTAAGGCACATGGGCTGGAAAGCCCATGCCACGCAGAGGCACATGGCCTCGAAAGGCCATGCCACGGCGAGTTGGAGCCACCGGATCCGCACCGGCCATCTCCCGGCCCTGGGCGTGCTCCTCAAAGCAGAGGCACGCCGCACCGAAAACCCGAAACAGCGCGCGAGATCGAACCGCATCCGTCGCCTCCTTCCCTGCATGCGGGCCTTGCATCGGGGAAGGCAGGTCGGAACCGATCCACGCCCCGACCCCTTATGCATACCCCGTTTTTTTTTCTGCAAGCGAATTCTACAACATTTTTGAAAAAAATCCACCCATTTATCTTCATTCCTGCCAAAACGCCTCAGGGTATTCCTGAATCGCCCCCGTCGATCGGCGGAGTCGGGCACACCCCGATTCGATCGAAGAATGCTACGGCCCCGCCCACCAGGTCTGCATGGCGAAGGCGAGGCCGAGGAAGACGGCGTAGGAGAGGCCGTCGGTCAGCATGGTAAGGAAGATGGAAGATGCGGTGGCGGGGTCGAAGTTGAGGCGGTCGAGGATGAGGGGGATGGCGGCGCCGATGAGGCAGGCGGCGGTCATGGCGGAGGCCATGGCGATCCCGGCGACGGCGCCGAGTCGCCACGACATGTCGGGCATGAGGCCCGTGGCGTGGAGCATCCAGATCGAGAATCCGAAGCACAGGCCGACGAAGGCGCCGGTAAGGAGTCCCGAGGCGACCTCGCGTGCGATCATCTTCCAGACCATTTCGCGTTTGATCTGGCCCAGGACCAGGCCGCGGAGGACCACGGCGAGGCTCTGCTGTCCCGTGTTGCCCGATTCGTTGGCGATGACGGGGTAGACGGTGGCGACGACGGGGATGAGTTCGATGAAGTCGTGGTAATAGAGGAGGACGGCGGAGGCGGCCTGGGCGGTGATGAGGTTCATCAGGAGCCAGGGGGATCGTCCGCGGAACTTCTGGATGACGCCGCCGTAGGCCGCCTCTCCCTCGCGGACGCCGACGAGTTTGAGGGCGTCCTCGGCGCGTTCGGCGGAGACGATGTCGATGACATCATCGACGGTCACCATGCCGAGAACCCGGCGCTCCTCGTCCACGACGGGGAGAGTGATGTAGTCGTACTTCTGGAAGAGGTCGGCGACTTCCTCGCGGCCGAGCGTTGGGCGCACGGCGTCGAGGTCGGTGTCGGCGTGGGCCTCGACGAGTTCGCGGTCGTCGGTGAAGAGGAGTTGCCGGAGGGTGATGGCGCCGACGAGTCGGCGGTCGGGGTCGACGACGTAGACGTCGTTCTGGTTCTCCGTCATGGGGTTGGTGCGGATGAACTCGATGGCCTGCCCGATGGTCATGCCCTCGCGGACGACGAGGATGTCGGTCGTCATCACGCCGCCGGCGGACTTCGGGTCGTAGAGGGCGAGTTTGCCGAGGAGGGCGGCCTTGCGCGGCGAGAGTCGCTTGAGGATGGTCTCGCACGCGGGCTTGGGGAGCGCCTGGAGGATGTCCGCGGCGTCGTCGGGGTCCATCTCGTCGACGAAGGCGGCGGACTCCTCGGGTTCGAGGTCGAGGAGCACGGTTGCCGCGAGGGCCGCGTCCATGTGCGCGAGCGCCTCGGCGGCGGACTCATCCTCCATCTGCGTGAGGACCTCGGCGGACTGTTCCGGTTCGAGGTTGGCGAGGGTCTCCGCGGCGTCGGCGGCGGGGAGGTCCTCCATTGCGGGGGCGAGTTCCTCGACCTGGGCCTCGGTGGCGCGGGGGAGCGTTTCGAGGAGTTCCTCGACGACCTGCTCCTCCGGCGTCTCGACGCCCGGCTCGTGGACGACGATCTCAGGCTCCTGCGGCTCGGGCGGACCCTGGCGCATCGCGTCATCAGGCTGGCGAGAATCGTCGCTCACGGGGCGGATCGTACCTTGGTTTCCGGAGTGGGATACCGGGATTCGGCCTTCGAGAGGGCAATGGCATCTCCGTGGCGAATCGGATTGGTTGCCCCCGCCTGGCTTCCGTCGCGCCGGGGCGAAGTCGGCGAGATTGGGAAAGCCGTCGCTCTCGGATATGCCAATCCGGCGGATTGACGCATGTTGATCGCTCGGAGAACGCCGTGTAGAGTCCGGCCGCGCCGGAACGCTCCGGCGAGGGAGGAACACACTGATGAATCAGAACTGCATTGCCGCGGCGGCCGTCGCCGTCGCGCTTGCCTCGGCGTCGCCGGCGATTGCATTCGAGTATCGCGCCGACGACGGCGTCGGCTCCGGCAACTCGGGTTTCGCCGATCCGTCGGACATGCTCTGGGGGAACTACTTCTTCGCGCAGCCCGGCGCGGGCGTCATCACGACGATTTCCGCGGCGTTCGGGTCGATCGACGGTCGGCCGATCACCGTCCACCTCTTCGAAGATCCGGACGACGACGGGAATCCCGCCAACGCGGTCAGGCTGCTCTCCATCTCCGCGGTGGCCCAGAGGCCGACGGTGAACTTCATGGCCGACTATCCGATTCCGCCCACGGCGGTCGCGGGTGGATTCTACGTGGCGATCCAGCGGGTCACGGTCGCATTCGAGTTCCCGGCGCGACGCGACGACACGACGCCCCTGGGGCAATCGTGGATCGTCGCGGCGCCCGCCGGCCAAGGGCTTGATCTGAACAACCTCGGAGGCTCGCCGATCTTCCGGAACATGAACCTGAACGTCCCGCCGTCCAACTGGATGGTGCGGGCGACCGGGGTTCCTTCCCCGTCGGCGTTGCTGCTCGGGCTTTTTCTGCCGGCGGGGCGCCGCCGGCGCTGAGCGCGAGATGGTTGGCGTGAACCGGTCATTGGCTGGCATCAGGCGATGTGCTCACCCCTCTGCACACGAGCCGCGCTTGAGTTTGGGCGGCGGGCACCGTCGGACTCGCGCATCATTCTTCGGAGCGCGGAATGCCGCTCGAAGGCGTATGAACAAGGGCGAAGTCTGAGGCCGCGGGGCGTCCGGGTTGCGCTGCTCCGCGGCTCAAGCGCGCGGCTTCATCCGGGATTCCGTGGCGATCCCGCTCCTTGCTTTCCGATTTCCGCTCTTCTCCCGCCTCGCTGCTAAACTCCCCCGCATGCCCTTGCCCTCGCCCACGGGTCAGAGCACCTCGGCGATCGACCGCGCCATGTTCGAGCAGATCCTCAACTGCGCGCGCCGGCTCGCCTCGTCCAGCGACCTCCATGAGGTCCTGGGCATGATCATCGACACGCTCCGCGACTTCCTTCATGCCGACCGCGTCAGTGTCTTTCAGTACGACGCCCGGATGCATGAACTCTTCGCGACGCAATCCCACGGCCTGTCGCGCTCGCTCCGACTCCCGGCCGACCTCGGCATCATCGGCGAGGCCGCGAAAACCAAGTCCATCATCAACATCCCCGACGCGTACGCCGATTCGCGCTTCAACCCCGCCGTGGACAAGAGCACCGGCTACCGCACGCGGAACATGCTCACAATCCCCCTGCTGGACTTCGAGCAGCAACTCGTGGGCGTTGCTCAACTCCTGAACAAGTCTCTCGACCACGGCGGGACGTTTACCGCCGCGGACGAGCAGATCGCGATGCATCTCGCCGATCAGGCGGCGACGGCGCTGAAGCGCGCCGCGCTGATCGAGGCGCGCCGGATCAAGGAGAAGCTCGAGGCCGACATCGACGTGGCGCGCAAGATCCAGCAGGCGAGCCTTCCCAGCGCGCTGCCCACGCTGCCGCGGTACGACTGTGCCGGGCATTTCCAGCCCGCGGATGAGACGGCGGGCGACGCCTACGACATCATCGACCTCCGTGCCGCCGCCGACGCCGCGGGGACCTGGCGGGCCCACGCCGACGCCCTGATCTTCATGGCCGACGCCACGGGCCACGGGATCGGCCCCGCGCTTTCCGTCGCGCAGGTTCTCGCGATGGTGCGCATGGGAAGCCGGCTGGGCGCGGAGGCCGACGAGATCGCCCGCACCATCAACAGTCAACTATGCAAGGACCTGCCGATGGGCCGGTTTGTTACGGCGTTCATCGGTCAACTGACGCTCGCGACCAACGAACTGCACTACGCGTCCGCGGGGCAGGCGCCGCTCGTGTTTCTCAAGGCCTTGGGACGCACCGAGGGCGAAGAGCGCAACGCCAACGCGATGCCCTTCGGTATCGACGAGGATTTCCACCCCGACCGAGTCGAGCCTTTCCGATTCGACAAGGGCGACATCTTCCTCATGCTCAGCGACGGGTACTACGAGGCCGCGAACCCGCAGGATGAACTCTTCGGCTCCGAGCGCGTCATCGAAGCCATCCGCGCCAGCATGCACAAGCCCGCAGTCGAGATCATCAAGGACCTGCGCGCCGCCCTCGCCGTCTTCACGACCGGCCGACCCGCCGACGACGACCAGACGGCGCTTGTCATCAAGCGTGTTGAATAATGCGGCGTCGCCGACGAGCGAGACGCCTCCGCTTGCGCGGAGGGCTCGTTTCTCGCCTGAGAAAGCGTGCCCGGAAGGAGTCGAACCTTCAACCTTCGGCTTCGGAGGCCGACGCTCTATCCAGTTGAGCTACGGGCACATCGCTGTGTGCCGTCATGTTACGATCGCTCCCGCCGCTTTTCAATCACGCCGACGCCATGAGCCAGATCAAAGAAATCCAGCCGCCGCGACTTCTTGCGCCGGCGTCGGCGGTGCGCTCGCCCCTGTGGGCCGCCGCGGCGGCGACGTGGATCGACAACCTCGGCGCGTCCACCGCGCTCATGGGCGTCTACTTCGTCGCCAAGCGTGCCTACGACTTCGCCCCGGCGTCGCTGTTCCTTCTGGGGCTGGTGCAGGGGGCGACGTACATCCTCGCCGCGCTCGCCGCGGGGCCTTTGACGCGCCGCCTCGCCGGTGCGGGCCGGCCGATCTCGACGCGGACGCTCCTGGTCATGCTGCACGTCATGCTGGCGTGCGTCTGCGCTGTGCCGGGGTTCTATCGCTCACCGATTGCGATGTGGATCGTCGTCGGCGTCTTCTCGCCACTCTCCGGCGTGCTCTGGCCGATGATCGAGTCGTTCCTCTCGGCGGGGCGAACGGGCGACGATCTCCGGCGGTCCTCCGGCGTGTTCAATCTCTCGTGGGCCTCGTGCCAGGTGGCGACGTTCTGGACGATTGCCCCCTTCATGAAGGAAACCGACACCGCTCTTTGGGCGATCCCGGTGATGGGGCTGTCGCACATCGCGGCGATTCCGTTCATTCTGCTCCTCCGCCCGGAACCCGCGCCCCACGGCGAGGGCGCGCATGCCCACACCGCCGAAGAGGCCGCCGACTACCGCAGGCTGCTCCATGCCCACCGGCTGCTGCTGGTGATGTCGTATCTCGTGTACTCGGCCCTGAATCCGCTCCTGCCGACGATCCTGAATGACCGCCTGCGCGTCGCGGCAGAATGGGCCACGCCCATGACTTCGTCGTGGATGATCAGCCGTGTGGGGATGTTCTGGCTCATGGGGGCCTGGGGCGGATGGCACGGGCGGCGCGCCACGCTCGCCTGGCCGCCGGTCCTTCTGCTTGCGGGGCTGTCGATGTCGCTCCTCGCGCCGACGACGGCTGTGCTCATCGTCGGGCTGTGCTTCTTCGGTCTCGGCATGGGGGCGATCTACTCCGCTGCGTTCTATTACGCGATGGAGGTCGGCTCGGCGGGCGTGGATGCCGGCGGGAAGCACGAGGCGTTCATCGGCGTCGGGTACACGATCGGCCCGCTCATCGGCACGGCGGCGGGCGGCGTGATCGCGTCGGGGGTTGCCGCGCCGGGGGACAGGGCCTGGCTTACGCTGGCCTGCGTGCTCGCCGCCGCGGCGGTCTTCGGCGTGCGCATCGGAAAGCGGGGCGCGCGGCCCGTTCGGGACGATTAAAAAACAACCCCAGGCCTGCATGGCTGCAAGCCCGGGGCGTTGAGTAAGAGGGAAGCCACGGTTGGGTCGTTCGGGTTTTGTCCGAACGACGACCCCTACAGATCAGCGATCAGTAGGGTTCAGAACAAACCGACACCTTGAGAACGCGACGCTAAACCCCTCCAGTTCCGTTAGATCATACATTTCGCCCAGACCTTGGGCAAGGAATCCGCCCACAAGAAGTGCGTGTATCTGCATCGGACCTGCGAGGCGATACGCGGCGGTTCGGCAGCCGGTTTCGGGCAAACCTGCGAAAAAGCCGGTTTGTCCTCAGGAAACAGGTGGATTTCGGGGAACTGTCCCCCGTGCAGGTTATTGGTGGGTCGCAGCCAGTGGGGATCGGCCTTCGACGATCGGGCTGCGGGAGCCCGTTTGGGTCAGGGATTCGACGAACCGCGCATATTCGGATTCCGCCGTAGCCAGATCGGCGTTGAAATAGGCAAGGAACACCGCAGAACCGTTGCGGGTTCCGCCGGTCGAGCCCGAGCGTTCGGCGGCGGTGGCGGCGACGGCGGAGGTCAGCCGACCATCAGCGGCATCGAGGACGGCCCTTCGGAGCGATGCCGAGTATTTGCCCTCTTCGCCTTCGTTGAGGAAGTGGGCAAGAGCCCATAACTGGGCATAAAACGTAAGCACCCGGTCATCGGTGAAGTCGAGGAAGTCCTGCGGCCTGGAGGCGAGGAGGTCCTCCAGGTTCTGGAGTTTGCCTTCGCTTTTGGCCTTGCGGAGTTGGTCGAAGCGTTGGACGTTGGCCCAGGGGCGGAAGACGGGCACGTTCTGCTCCCAGCGGTGCCCCTCCATGAAGGTGGCGAGACCCTCTTCCAGCCATGCGGGGAGCGGCTCCCTGAAGGTCTTCTGCGTGAACTGGTGCCAGCCCTCGTGCCCCGCGATCGCGAGCGTGTCGAAGAGCCCGATGCTGTAGAAGACGCCGAAGCCTCGCGACGCGTACCCGCCGCGGGGGATTTTGAGGAGTCCCTCGGCCTGGGGGCCCATCAGTTGCTTCGTGATGCGCTCCCACTGCGGGCGGTTGTTCATCAGGTAGGTGTCGAGTTTCGTCGGCGGCGCGGGGAGCGGGGCGACGGCGGTGCGGTAGTGGGCGAGCGCATACTCAAGGAACGCGGCGAGGCGGACGCGGATCACCTTGTCCTCGGCGGTGGTGTAGAGGCGGTAGTTCGTCGTGCGGATGATCTCGCCCTCGGCGGTGGTGTAGCGCCACGGCTCGCGCGAGAGGATTTCGGTGTTGACGACGGATTGGGCCTCGCCCGCGGCATGTGTGGCGGCGGACGGGGCGGGGTGATAGGTCGACGTTGGCGTGCCGTCGGTCCTGGGCCTCGGGGGCGTGCAGCCGGCCGATGCGAGCAGGAGGGCCGCGGCGCTGATTGCGCCGAGGCGTCGCCAACCGTCCGGTGCCTTTGCGTTCATGTGTGTCCCCATCTCGTTGCCTCTGTGGTGTGTATTCAGATCGCGGCCAGGCGGTCTCGCATGGCGTCGCGTTCCGCCTGTTTCCGGTCGAGCGATGCGCGGGTTTCTTCGACGAGGTGGGCCGGGGCTTTGGCGGCGTAGCCTGGGTTGTTCAGCCGGGCCTCGATCACGCTGATGTCTTTATCGAGTTTCGCGAGGGCTTCCGTGAGGCGTTTGCGTTCCTCGGCGGGATCGGAGGCGTCCACCAGGTTGGACAGGGCGCACGGCCGACCCTCGAAGAGGAAGGGCGCGTCGGCCGGGCCCGGAGGCGTGGTTACAACGCGCTCCAGCCCCGCCAGCGATTCCGCCATGCCCGACCAGGCCGCCACCGCTCGGGCGGTCTCGGCGTCGGCGTGGAGCGTGACCTTCCGGCGAGGCTCGACCCCCTTCGCCGACCGGACCTGTCGGACCTGATCGACGAGCGCCTGCATGCGGGCGAAGTCGGCTTCCGCGGCTTCGTCGATGAACGAGGAGTCCATTTCAGGCCAGCCGGCGAGGCAGAGGAGTTCGTGGTCCTTCAGATCGAGCCCCGGCATGGCCGGACGGGCGATCGGGCGGAGCGCGCCGTACAGCACCTCGGTTACGAAAGGGGTGATCGGATGCAGGAGGCGAAGGATGGCGTCGAGCGAGTGCCGGAGGACGGACTGCTGCGCGGCGTTTGATTTGACCGTCGGCTTGATCGCCTCGAGATACCAGTCGCAGAAGTCGCGCCAGAAGAGGTCGTACATCGCCTCGGCGTAGCGCGAAAACTGGTAGTCGGCGAGGGCGTCGTTCACCTGCTGGATCGTGCGCGCAAGGCGGGAGAGGAGCCAGCGGTCGGGGAGGGAGGTCGTAGGGGCAGAGACGGATTGCGAATCCGTCCCACCAAGGGGAGTAGAGGTGGTAGCGACGGATTGCAAATCCGTCCCACCGGGAGGGGGTAGAGCAAAGGGCGCGGATTCCAGGTTCATGATGGCGAAGCGTGTGGCGTTCCAGAGTTTGGTGCAGAAGTTTCGGCCGGCGTCGAAGCGCGTGGAGCCGTTGCGGGCCTGCGGCTCATCGGCGGTGGGCTTGACGGCGCCGGTGGATACGCCGAAGGCGCTGAGCATCTTCTTTTTGCATGCCGGGCAGGTCTGTCGCGGGGCGGCGACTTTGTACCCGGCGGGGCTTGTGGTCCACTGCGGCTCAAAGGCGTGGTCGCAGTGCGGGCAGGTCAGGTCGACCGGCATCCGCACGTCCTGCGTGCCGGTGGTGATCTGGCAGAGCACGAGGCGCATGGCGTCGGTGCCGTGGGAATGAACGATGTCGAGCGGGTCCACGCCGTTGCCGAGGGACTTGGACATGCGCTGGCCGTGGCCGTCTTGTACAACGGGGTTGATGTAGACGTGGCGGAAGGGGACGCGGCCGGGGGAGAAAGGCGGAGAAGGGGGAGGGACGGGCGGGACGCCCATACCACCGAGAGGGGGTAGGGAGACAGCAGAAGAAAGGAAATAGCGGTTGAACATCACCATGCGGGAGACCCAGAGGGTGATGATCTCGCGTGCGGTGGCGAGGACGGTGGAGGGGTTGAATGCTTCGAGGAGGCCTTGCATGTCGGCGGGCGGGTCGGGCCAGCCGAGGGTTGAGATGGGCCAGAGTGCGGAGGAGAACCAGGTGTCGAGGACGTCGGGGTCGCGGCGGAAGCCCAGCGATTCGTAGAACTCCTGGGCCTCGGGGTCGTCGCTCCGGATGCATACACACGTCCGGTCGGCGTAGTGCTTGGCGTCAACGCGTGCGTCATCAAAAGCGTGCTTTGCCTTTGCGGGAATCTCGCTCCCCGGCGCCCACCACACCGGAATCTGGTGCCCCCACCAGAGTTGACGCGAAATGCACCAGTCGCGAAGGTTTTCGTGCCACGACTCGTACATTCTGGCGTAGCGGTCGGGGAAGAAGGCGAGGGCGCCGTCGCCGGCGGGTTCCGGGCTTTCTACCCCCTTCTCGGTGGGACGGATTTGCAATCCGTCTCTACCCCCTCTACTGGCTTTGGTCTTCCCCGGCGTCCGACTCGCCCGCCCCGTCCAGCGGCCATTCGGCTCGTCCTCGTGGCGTTCCGGTGAATAGATGAACCGGTAGTCCTGCGGAATCCTGACAAGACCTGCTTTCACGGGGTTGTGGATCATGTAGTTCCACTTCTCCGCGAACTCGTCGGCGTCGCGCATGATTCGGTCGAAGTACTCGTCCTGCCACAATGTGCCTTGCACGCCGCGCGACTTGTTGATCTCGCGGGCGCTGTGGCGCTTGATGCTCTGAATAAGTTCGGGCAGCGGCTCCCAGAGCCCATCCGGTCTCTTCAGGGGCGTGATCAGCAGATGCACATGATCCGGCATTACGGTGATCAAATGGACGGCGGCTCTGTCGCCGTGCCAGAATGCGCAGGCGTCGAGCGCGATCAGTCGCTCCGAGTCGGAGAGCGTTCCGCTCTTGACCCTGAAAGTGACGAAGTAGGCGCTGCCGCCCATCTGCCAATGGGGGAGATGGCGGCTGTGAATCGTCAGGGCTTCTGCTATTCCGGAGGAGGAAGAAAAGGCAGTAGAGGGGGTAGAGACGGATTGCAAATCCGTCCCACCGAGAGGGGGTAGAAAGGCAGAAGTAACCGAACTTCGCTGCTCAGGCGACATCGCGCGGAGCGCGCTGCCGCGGAGGCGATCATCGGTTACTTTGCAGTACCACTGGTCGCTGAGGTAGGGCTCGACGGGGACGTGGGAGCGGTAGGAGTGGCCGACGGAGTGGCGGTAGGGGGTTTGCTTTTCGAGGAGGCCGCGGGCTTTGAACTCGGCGAGGACTTTCTCGCGGGCTTTTTCGCGAGAGAGGCCGACGAAGAGGTGGGCGTCGCCGACGTCGGCCCAGCCGTGCTTGTCGGAGATGGCGGCGTCGGGGGCCATGACGTTGATCATGGGGAGGTTGTGGCGCCGGCCGATGTCGTAGTCGTTGGGGTCGTGGGCGGGGGTTACTTTGAGGAAGCCGGTGGCGTATTTGGCCTTGGGGTCTTCGAGTTCGGGAGGGGTAGAAGGGGCAGAGACGGGTCGCCGCGGCGACTGTGCCAATTGCAAATCCGTCCCACCGAGAGGGGGTAGGGAGGACGGCATGACGACGTAGTCGTCCTTGATGATGGGGATGATGCGGCCGACGAGTGGGAGTTCGCAGTGCAGGCCTTCCAAAGCGGCGGCGCGCGGGTCTTTCGGGTTGACGGCGACGGCGGTGTCGCCGAGGTAGGTCTCCGGGCGCGTGGTGGCGACGGTGAGCCAGGCCTGTTCCTCGGCGGGATGCCGGGCGGCCCCCGGATACCCTCGCCGGGCCAGTTCGGACCACGATGCCGGCTGGGCGTCCTCGCCCTTAATCACATGCACGAGGGGGTAGCGCATGTAATAGAAGAAACCGTCGATTTCTTCCATCTCAACTTCGTCGTCGGCGAGGGCGGTCTGGCTGACGGGGTCCCAGTTGACGAGGCGTTTGCCGCGGTAGATCAGGCCGCCCTTGAAAAGGATGAAGAAGGCCTCGCGCACGGCCCGGGCGCAGATGTCGTCCATCGTGAAGCGTTGGCGGTCCCAGTCGCAGGAGCAGCCGATCGCCTTCAACTGGTCGGTGATGACGCGCTCGTATTCGTCCTTCCAGGACTGGATGCGGGCGACGAACTCCTCGCGCGAGAAGTCGGCGCGGCGTTTGCTTTCCTCCTTCAGGATGCGCTGCTCGACGATGGATTGAGTGGCGATGCCGGCGTGGTCGGTGCCGGGCATCCAGAGGACTTCACAGCCGCGCATCCGGTGGAGGCGGGCGAGGATGTCCTGCAGGGTGTTGTTGAGGGCGTGCCCGAGGTGGAGTCGGGCGGTGACGTTGGGCGGGGGGATGAAGATGGAATAGGGCTGTTTCTCACCCGAGAGGACGCGGGCGGGGTCGGCGTGGAAGGCGCGGGCGGCGTCCCAGCGGGCCCGCACGCCGGGCTCGTGGTCGGCAGGCTTGTATTTCGGCGGAAGTTGAGAGGCTTGTTCGGGCATCGAAAGGGTGAGTGTAGCGGACGAGCCGATACATTCAGGGCATGTCGAAGGGTTCGAGGCAGGGTGGTTCTCGCGTGGCGGCGCTCGCCGGGTTGTCGGTGCTGGGCGCGGTCGTCGTGGGGGCGGGAGGGTGGGCAGTGGTGTCGCTGCTGCGCGCGCCGCGGCCGGTGGCGGCGCCGGCAGGATCGTCCGGGCCGGCGCTGCCGCAGACAATCCAGGAGATCGTGGAGGCGGCGAGGGCGTACATGGATCAGGACAAGGCGGCGAGCGCCGAGGTAATCCTGCGTGCGGCGGTCGAGAGGTTTCCCGAGAGCCAGATGCTGAGCCTGCTCCTCGGCGAGTGCCTGCTCCAGCAGGACCGGATGGGCGAGGCGTACGACTTCTACGCGCGCGGGATCTTCATTGGGCCGGACCATCCGGAGTACCGGTTTGTCGCGGGCACGCTGGCCTCGAAACTGGGGCGGCTGGAGGACGCCGAGACGCATTACAAGGTATCGCAGTCGCTGGCGCCGGCGAATCCGAAGTTTCCGTTGTATCTCGCGCAGGTGCAGCGGCGGGCGGGCAAGGTGGACGATGCGCGGGCTAATCTCATCATCGCGACGAAACTGGACGAGACGCTCGGCATCGCGTGGGCTTCGCTCGCGGCGATCGCGCTGGATGAGAACCGGCTGGATGTTGCGCGGCAGTACGTCGAGCGTGCGCGGCGGCTTGAGCCGGAGAACGCGGCGTTCCGCATCATCGAGGCCAAGGCTCTGCGGCGCGACGCGGAGCCGGAGCGGGCGCTGGCGGTTCTCATGGAGATACCGGAGGGGGATCGGCTGCGCAGTCCGGGCGTGCTGCTTGAGATGTCGCTCTGCTACGGCATGCTGGGCAAAACGAGCGAGCCGGCGGGGATGTACGTCGCGGCGGTCGCGGCGGATCCGAAGGACTTTGAACTGCTGTACCAGGCGGCGCTGTGGCTCGACCGCGACGGGCAGCGGGAACGGGCCGAGGTCTATGCCCGGAACGCCGCGAACAACGGGCACGAGGGGGCGCGCCGGCTGGTCGAGGAGTGGGAGAAAGGGGCACGTCGATAGGCGCGGGCCATGCCGAGTGCGGACGGCTACACTCTGCGGACCAACGGGAGCCTCGCGTGTGCGGTGTTCGCGGTGGCCAACGCTCGTCCGGCGGCGGGCCTTGGGGCGATAGCTCAATTGGGAGAGCACTAGCTTTGCAAGCTAGGGGTTGCCGGTTCGAGTCCGGTTCGCTCCATTCAAGCCGTGGCACGCCCTTTCCAGGGCGTGCGCCGTGCGGCATGGGCTGGGTCGCCGCGGCGACTCTGCGAAAAGCCCATGCCACGGAGCGCGGGGAACAATCGTGCGACAGATTCCATGCCAGCCGGGCGTTGAGTGGACGAGCGAGCACACGCTCCGCGTTTCGCTCGGCGACACCATCGGTGAGGCGGCCCATCAGCGCGTGCGTGCCGCTGTTGGCGTGCTGGAGGAGGTTTCAGGGCTGCTTGACCTGACGCCTGCGTACACGACGGTTCTGTTGTCATTTGATCCGGTGCGGCTCGACCCGGCCGAGGCCGAGGCGCGCGTCCGCGATGCGCTGGTGTCGCTGGCGTCGAGCCCGCCGCCGCCGGGCCGAGCGATTGAAATCCCCGTCTGCTATTCGCGCGATCTCGCGCCGGACCTCGGCTCCACGGCGGAGATGCTCCAACTGGCGGAGGAGGATCTTGTTGCGCGGCACTGCGGGGCGGAATACACGGCGCAGTTTCTCGGGTTCTCGCCCGGGTTTGCGTATCTCGCCGGGCTGCCGAGCGAGTTGCACGCGCCGCGGCTCGACCGTCCCCGGCCGCGCGTGCCGGCGGGCGCGGTCGGCATCGCGGGGGCGCAGACGGGGGTATACCCGCGCGCCACGCCGGGGGGCTGGCGGCTCATTGGGCGAACTCCCCTCTCCATGTTCGACCCGGCACGCGCCGATCCCAGCCTCCTGCGCACGGGCGACCGCGTCCGCTTCATCCCCATCGACCGCAGCGAGTTTGACCGTTTATCTTCGCAGTCCTGACCCGATGCCGGAACTCCGCGTCATCTCTCCCGGTCTTCTCGCGACGGTGCAGGATCTTGGCCGGAGCGGGTTTTCGTCGCTCGGCGTGCCTGGGAGCGGAGCTGCCGACGCGCTCTCGCTCCGCGCGGGGAACCGCGCACTCGGCAACCCGGACAACGCCGCCGGCATCGAAATCACGTTGACCCGGGCGGAGTTCGAATGCCTCGGCGAAGCCCGCGTCGCCATTGTCAGCGGGGGCGCGATCGAAGTGCGCCGCGCCCGCGCCGACGAGCGCATCGTCGTTGATCCGTCCCGCGCCGGCTGCCGATCGTATCTCTGCGTCGCGGGCGGCGTCGATGTTCCGGTCCTGATGAAGAGCCGATCCACCTGCCTCCCCGGCAGCTTCGGCGGCCACGAAGGACGCGCCCTGCGCTCGGGTGATCGGCTGAAACTCGGCGACGGCCCGCCGCCGCGCGAGCATGATCTCGCCGCGCTCGCGCTGTGGCTTCGCGAGGCGACGGCCCGTCCCGGCGTGCGCATCATGCGCGCGGGGCGGTCATCCGAAGGGGACGGCGCGTTCGACGCGATTGTCCGAGAGTCCTTCCGAATCTCGCCTCATTCCGACCGCACGGGTATCCGCCTTGCCGGCGGCTGCGTTCATCTCCCTCAGTCCGGCCGGATGATCTCCGAAGGCATGCCGCTCGGGGCCATCCAAGTGCCCGAGTCGGGAGAGCCGATCGTTCTCATGCAGGACCGCCCGACCACCGGCGGCTATCCCGTCGTCGCGTGCGTCGCCGCGGCGGACATCCCGGTGCTCGCCCAACGACGACCGGGCGAGGAGGTTCGGCTCAGCGAGATCACGCTCGACGAGGCCCGCGCCGCGTGGACCCGGCAGGAGAGCGAGTTCGAGCGTCTGCTGCCGTTGCGCAGTTGAGTTCCATCGTGCGAGTTCTCCATCGGCGTCGCGCCGCATCACCACGGGATTCGCTGCGCGGAGCCTTTGCTCATCCGAGCGTGCGCGCCAGCACTTCGCGGATTTGTACCGCAGGATCGGCGAGGGGGTCGATCAGGTGCGCGTTCCATCCGCGCGCCCGCGCCGCCGCGACATTCTCCTCCGTATCGTCGAAGAACACGATCGAGTCGGGCGTTGCTTCCAGCCGCTGCTCCGCGAGCGTGTAGATTTCCTCTCCAGGCTTTGCGGCGGCGAGTTCGTGCGACACCAGATGGTGCCGGAGCGCCGCGACCGCCTCGGAGGGGGCGTACTCCGGCCTGCCGCGGAGCATCATCCGCCAATGCGAATCGTTGGTATTGCTCAGGCACGCGGTGCGCGGGCCCAGCCCGCGGATGAGGTCGGCGATGCGCGGGTAGTCCTCGATGATCCAGATGTCATGCACGCGGCGCACCTCGTCCGGCGTGTACAGGCCGCCGCTCTGCCGTGCGATGGCGTCGAAATACTCGGCGCACGCGATCCGGCCCGTCTGGTGCAGCAGGGTGAGGCGTTTTCGCTCCGCGGCGAAGGCGGGTTCGCGGAAGCGCGCCATGTCGCGCACGGGCACGCCGGCGCGCTCGCACGCCTCCTCCCACGTCCGGCAGATGCGAACCACCACGCCGCCGAGGTCAAAGACGATCACGCGGGATTGCCGCGGCTCATGACTCATGCCTTTCTTCCCTTCTCACCATCGCCTATTCGCCCTCTCCTTCGGCACCGTCGCACTTCATGATCTCGCGCAGCACCGTGGTTGCGAAGGCGCCGGGCGGGAGTTCGAAAGCGAGCCTGATATACGGCCCATGTTCGTCCACGCCCCCTTCGATGTCCGGGTACTTCAGCGGGATGCGGAATGCGCGGCGGGTTCCGCTCATCGCCGGCCCCAGGTGCCGCACGGCTTCGTCGAGCGCATCAGGCGGAACGCCGGCGGCGGCGAGTTCGGCGGTCTCGATCTCCCCCACTTCGCCCTCGGCGCGCAGCATCGTTTTCCCCCACATGGGGCCGGTCGGACTGATCTCGAACCGCGTCAGGCGATCCGCCAGCGCGGCGTCGGCCTCCGCAACTTTGAAGAGGGCGCCGTTGTCCGCCTTCATGGCGACATCGCCCGCGACGCAGCGCTCAAACGTCCCTGATTCGATCCGCCGAGCCAGGCAGCGGTTGAAGACCCAGGATTGGAGGGCGGTGAACCAGAACCGTCGCTGAGTGATGTCGATGGCGCGGACGGCCTGCTCCGGCGTGCCGCCCGTTTCGAGGGCGCGGAGCGCGACGCGTTCGGGCCGGCAGGCGCGGGGGAAGGCGTCGAGCGCCGCCGTGAAGTCGCCGCGGGCATACGCCGCACGCGCCTCGGTGTTGACATGCGGGTACGCCGGATCAGGCCCGAGCAACTCGTCGAGGCAGGCCTTCCAGTCCCGCAGGATCAGGGCCCGTCCCAGGCGATGGTTGTTCTGCCGCGACCCGAATCGCTGCTCCCCGGCGAAGTTCGGCACGCCCCGCTCCTCAAGGACGCGCAAGGCCTCATGGGCCCGCAGTGCATCGGTCGCCTGCACGCCGCGAACCCGGATCGAGAAGCGGTTGCCGGCGAGATGTCCCAGGCGCAACTTGTTCGCGTGCTGATCGGCCCAGAGGATCGAAACCTTGTCGTTCCGCAGGGAAGGGAAGTCGGCAGCGGTCTTCCGCGGTGCGTGGATGCTGACCACCTGCCGGGTGATCGCGTGCTTGTCCTTCATGCCCGCGAACCCGATGTCGCCCGCGCGCACGCCGAAGTGCCTCGACAGGACCTGCACCACCTCCATCGTCGAAAGCCCCTTCTTCTCGACGAACAGGTAGATGTGCTCCCCGCGGCCCGAAGGTTGGTAGAGAGGCAACTCCTCGACGAGGAAGTCCTCGTCGCGCTCCTTGATGCGCCCGCCGATCGGGGGGATACGCGATGTCAGGTACGGAGGTTCCATCTGTGAGTGAGCCCGTCTGCGGCGCGGCGGCGGGGGCCAAGATAGCGGCTCTCCGCAGCCGCGGCGGGGAGACATACCGATCCCAGTTGAATCGCGGAGGTGATGCGGACTTCACGGATACTCCGCGCACTGTGCGAATCGCGCGGAATACGGCGTCCGGCGGGCGAGCGCAAAATCGGTGGACGCCGAGGCTGAGGAGTCCGCGACGAAGCCTCGGATTCGTCCCCCGGGGAATCCGAGGCTTCGCGGACTCAGCCTCGGCGTCCAAGGATCGGGATCATGCGATTGCCCTGCGGCGCACCGGCGGGAAAGCCGCCAGTGGCACGCAAAGGCACCTGGGACCCGTATTGGGAGCACGGGCTCATTGGGCGGTTTCTATGGCAGTGGTCGCTGCCAGTCGGGTGAGGTGCTTTTGCAGGGTTTGGCCGAACCGTCGAACATCGCGGCGTTGAAGTGCGCCGAGTGCCATCGGCCGAGGCGCAACGGGACATGCGCGGGGTTGCGGAAGTCGATGACGCTCGCGGTGCGGGTCGGCGGGGGCGCATTGCCCGCGACGACGCCGGCGGCGGAATCGACGAGGAGCGGGGTTTCGCTGGTTCGGCGGATGTCGTCGAAGCGGATGTGGGCGGTGGAGGCGGGATCGTCGTAGTTGTCCTTGTCGGCCGGAGCGCCGGCGTGTCCTGTGGCGTTCATGGCGTAGGTTCGCGTCATCGCCGGGCCGTAGGACGCCGCGCACGCGGGGCAGACGAGGATGGAGGTTGTGGTGAAGAGTTCGTTCGGGGTCGTGCCCGGGCGTTCGGCGGCGGACTGGACGACCAGGCCCCAGTTAGGCCGGGAGGCGTAGGGCTGGCCGATGGCGGGGCCGAGGCCGTCGTGGTCGTTGGCGTATGCCCGGCAGATGAAGAAGGTCTGCCGCAGATTCGAGAGGCACACGGCGGCGCGTGCGGCGTCGCGCGAGCGCGCGAGCGCCGGGAGGAGCAGCCCCAGCAGGACCGCGATCACGGCAACGGTTACGAGAAGTTCAACAAGCGTAAATGCGCGGCGGGTCATCGCGAGAGCATCATCGCCGATCGGCTGAATGGGGGGTGGGGCGTCATCATGCGCAGGGCAATTGCAATATCCGAGACCGAGTGCAGTGGGTGCCCCGGTCTCGCCGTCCGCGGCGAGGCCGGGCGGTCTTGCCACATCGCCCGGCCTCGCTGCAAAGCCAGCGAGATCGGGGCAGCCACCATAATGCGATTGCCCTGCCATCATGCCGGATCGAGGACGGGTTGGCGGCGATGTTGGGGTTTAGGCTCAGGGGCGCGTTCGCCCTTCTGGTTGCTCGGTTCGTCCTGCGGCGGCTCGGCGCTGGGGAAGAGTGTGGCGACGACACCCTCGCGCATCTGGAGGACCAGGCCGAAGAGCATGGGGACAAGGATGAGGGTGAAGAGAGTCGAGACGAGCAGCCCGCCGATGACGACGGCGCCGAGGCCGCGGTACATCTCGGAGCCCGCGCCGGGTGCAATGACGAGCGGCAGACCGCCGCCGAGGGTCGTGAGCGTGGTCATGAAGATGGGGCGGATGCGCGAGCGAACCGACGCGGCAATCGCGAGGATCGGCGGCAGCGGTTCCTGATCCTCGAAGCCCGCGATGCGCTGCGGGTGCATGAAGTGCAGGGCCTGCTCGACGAGAAGGATGGCGTTGTTGACGACGGTGCCGATGAGGATGACAAAGCCGATCATGGTCAGCACGTCGAGTTGCTGCGGGGCGATGGTGGGTGTGGCGAGGGTCCACTCGTGGACGACGCGGAGGGCGGCGAATCCGCCGACGATGGCCAGCGGGACGCTGAACATGATGACGAAGGGGTAGAGGAAGGACTCGAAGAGCGCGGCCATGAGGAGATAGGTAACGAGCAATGCCCAGACGAAACGGGCCATGAGGAGTTGGGGTTCGAGGGCGAGGGCCATGAGAAGTCCCGCGAGCGACAGGCCGAGGAGCGCGGCACCGATCGCGCCGTACAGATAGGCGGCGCCTCCGCGAGCCGCCGCGCGGCGCTTCGACCATTTCAGCAATGCAAAGACACCGACGGCGAGTCCCGCCGCGGCAAGCCCGAACGAGACAATTTCCATCGCCCGCTGCCACCAGAGATCCCCGCGCTCGGACCCCGGCACGCGCGAGCCGAAGAGGGCGGAGCGGACCTCGTCGAGTTTCGCGGCGGTTCCTTCGAGGCGGACTCGCATTGAGGGATCGATCAGCCCCGCCTCTCTTGCGGGTTCGATGATCGTGGCGCGGATCTCGTCCATGACGGTCTCGATCGCCTTGCCCTTGGGCGGGGTGATCTGGATGGCGACGCTCGGGAGTTCCTCGATGCGGCTGATCTCCTGCGGGGCCATCGCGGGCTGCACTTCGACGATCGAGTCGATGGGGACGACGCGGCCTGCCGGGGTTACGACAGGGATGCTGGCGAGTTGCTCCTTGTAGTCGAGGCGGCCCTCGCCGGATGAGCCGAAGGGAAGGACCATGAGGTCCACCTTGCGCCCGTCGAGGATGTAATCGCCCGCGTAGGCACCGTCGAAGAGGCCGCGCACGGCGGTGCCCACGTCGCGGGTGCGCAAGCCCAGTTCGCGTCCGGCGTCGGTCAGGCTGACGCGCCACTCCGGCTGCGAGAGGTTGAAGTTCGAGGGGCTGGGGCGGACGCCGCCGTAGCCGTACTTGCCCGCCGCGGAGCCGAAGACCATCTGTGCGGCGGCGGTGACGCGCTCGAGGCGCGGGCCGGAGATTTCGACGTCGATGGAGTTTCCGGAGCCGATGCCCCGACCGAAGATCGACGCCTGGCGCGCCCCGCCGAAGGCGTCGGGGATGGAGTTCATCGAGTTGGTGAGCAGCGACCCGACGGGGATGACGGTCTGCGGCTCGACGCTGGTTCCGCCGACGAACATGGTTCCGCCGAAGGCGCCGATGAAGAAGTTCTCGACGCCGACGGGATCGAACGGCGTCGCGGGAGCATCGAACCGGAAGATGGGTTCGAGGGCGGCGCGGGATCCGGGGTCCGTGGTGTCCTTGCCGATATATGGGCTGACCTTGGATTCGATGTTCTCGGCGTAGGCGCGCATCTGTTCGACCGAGAGGCCGGGGGGGATGAGCAATCCGCCGAAGACGAGGTTGCGGTTTCCCGCGGGGAGGTAGTCCATCGGGGGGGCGAGGAGGAGCGCGCCCAGGATGCTGGCGCCGGTCAGGACCATGATGAGGGCGGGGCGCACGGTCCAGGCGCGCCATCCGGTCATGGCCCAATAGATGAGCCGCTCGAAGGCGTCGAGGGCCTTGCCCGCGAGGGAGGCGACACCGAGGAGGCTCTTCACGGCGCCGCCCGCGCGGGACTTCGCGGGCGTTCTCGAGACCTCGCGTCCGAAGAGGAGAGCCGTGGCGCTGGGGATAACCGTGATGGCGACAACCATTGAGAGGGTGACGGAGACGGCGAGCGCGAGCGTGAGGTCGTAGAAGAGTTGGCCCGCCTCCTCGCGGATCGTGATGAGGGGGATGAACACGGCGATCGTCGTCAGCGTCGAGGCGAGGATGGCCCCCCATACTTCGCGCGCTCCGCGGTAGACCGCCTGGAGCGGGGCGTCGCCGTGCGAGCGTCGGCGGTCGATGTTCTCCAGCACGACGACGGCGTTGTCCACCACCATGCCCGTGGCGAACGCCAGGCCTGCGAGCGAGATGACATTCAGCGTCCGCCCGGAGACCAGCATGACGAGGAAGGTCCCGATGATCGAGATCGGGATCGCCAGTGCAATGACGGCCGTGGTGCGGAACGAGCGCAGGAAGACCAGCAGCACGATGATGGCGAGCGAGCCGCCCTTCCAGAGGTTCCCGATGACAAGGTCGATGGCGGACTGGATGTACTCCGTTTCGTCGTAAACCTGTCGAAGGCGGAGGGCCGGGCCGACCTCGGGGTCGAGGCGGGGAAGGAACTCCGACCGAACCTCCTTCAGCCGCGCGCGCACGTCGGCCATGACGGTCATCACGTTCGCCCCGCTCTGGCGGATGACGTTCATGGCAAGGCAGGGCCGGCCCATCGAGCGGACGAAGCCGCGCTGCTTGCGGTGCCCGACCTCGACCGCGCCCACGTCGCGCACGAACACAGGGACCGCGAGGCCCGACGCGTTGTCCAGGGGCGGGCGGTAGGCGACGATCGTGTCGAGGATCTCCTCGGGCGAAGCGTATTGGCCCGTGACGCGGACGCGGTAGTCGCGTTTGCCCTCGGCGATCGTGCCGGCGGAGACGTTGGCGTTCTCGGCCCGGAGGGCGTCGATGACCTGTCGATGGCTGATGCCGCGCTGCGCGAGGCGGGTTGGGTCGAGGAGGACGCGGACCTCCTTCTCGCGCCCCCCGTAGATGTTGACCTGCGCCACGCCGTCGATGCGCTCGAGGAAGGGCTTGACCTCGCGGTCCATCGGGGTGAAGAGGGTCGAGATGTCGTAGTCCTGATGTTCCGCGGCCTTGGCGGGGTCCAGGTCGATGATGCACCAGGCGATGGCCTGATCGACGGTGCCTTCGGAGGACTGGATCGTCGGCTCATCGACTTCATCCGGGTAGTCGGGCACCTGGCGGAGCGCGTCGGAGACTTCCTGCAGGGCGCGGGTGATGTCGGAGCCGATGTAGAACTCGAGGGTGATGGAGGCGGAGCCTTCCTGGCTCGTGGAACGCATCGTTTTGAGGTTCTTGACGTTCTTGAGGCGTTCCTCCTGCTCCTTGGTGATCTCGTCGACGATCTCCTGCGGGCTGCGGCCGGGCCAGGCGGTGGAGACGGTGATGATCGGACGATCCACCGTCGGCGTCAGTTGGATCGGGATGGCCGTCACGCCGATCAGCCCGAAGAGGACGACGAGCATCACGCCGACGGCGATGGAGACCGGGCGACTGATCGCCCACTTGACGAGGTCCATGGTTCAGCGGCCCTGCCCTTCTTTGGCGGCCGCGCCGTCGCCTCCCATGATCGTCAGAGGCTGGCCTGGGAATACGCGCTCGTTGCCCTGCGTGATGATCTTCATGCCCGGCTTGAGGACGGGAGAGCGAACGACGACGCGATCGGCGAAGGCAAACTGCGGGTCGATCGGGGCGACCGCCGCGGTCCCGCCGGCGTCGAAGTAGACGAACGCGCCCGCGTCGTTGCGCATCACGGCGTCTTTGTGGATCGTGAGGGCCTCGATCGGCTCGCCGGTGAGGACCAGGCCCACGACGCTCATGCCGGGGCGGAGCGCGCCCTGGGCCGGGCCATGCACCTCATTGGCGAGGCGGATACGCACCGGGAACGTGCGCGCCAGCCGATCGCCCGCGGCGAGCACGCTTGTAACCGGCGCCTCGATGACGCGATCCAGCGCGGGCACGCGCAGTTGGACCGTCGCGCCGGGCGAGGACAGCGGCGCGATGAACCGTTCCGGAACGTCGAGGTAGGCGTCCACGGCGTCGATGGCCACGATCTCGATGATGGGGTCGCCCACGCCGACCCACTCGCCCACTTCGATGCGCTTGCGCACGACGCTGCCGGCGAAGGGGGCCTTGATGGACATGTCGGCCAGACGCTTCTGGGCGATGTCGAGTTCGGCGTGTGCGGACTCGGCCTCGGCGATGGCGTTGGCGTGCCGCGCCTCCTCCTCCTTCAGCCGGGTGAGGGCGTCGTCGACCTCGTTCTGCGAGGCGCCCGACGAGCGCTGGAGTTCCTTCAGACGGTCAAGATCCCGACGGGCCTTGTCGACCATCGCCTGACGCTCGGCGATGGTGGCCTCGGCGCTGCGCTGCTCGGCGACGAGCCGGCGGACGTCGAGCGCACGGAGGCGATCGTCGAGCCGCGCGATGACCTCGCCTTCGCTCACCCATTGGCCCGTGTCCGCGGCGAGGCTGACGACCAGGCCGGGTTCCTCGGCGGCGAGCGCCGCCTGCTTCACGGCCCGCACCTCGCCCGTGACCTCCCGCCGGGCTTCGACGCGCTCGAGGCGCGCCGCGTCCACGGCGACCAGGGCCGGCGGCGGGCCGCCCGAGGGTTGGGCCGAGGCGTCGGTCGCGGTCAGAAGGGCGGCGAGCAAGATGAGAGGAAGTTTCACGCGCGGGCCTCCGCGATGGCGGGTTCGCAGACCTCCGCCTCGAAGCGCTCGAGGTTTTGGATCAGTTGTTCGAGACCTTCCTCCATGCGTTCCACCGCCGGGCCGGAGAGGTTGGCGAGAAAGGCGTCGGCGAATCGGCGGGCCTGATCCTTGGTCTGCTCGTGGATGGCCCGGCCGCGGTCGGTCAGGCGGACGAATGTCGCTCGGCCCAGGCCCGGCTTGGTGAAGCGCTCGACGAAGCCGTCGTCTTCCATGCTCGCCACCATCCGGCTGACATTCTGCAGGCTGAGGAGGGCATCGCCCGAGAGTTCGCTCAGCATCGGCGGCTCCGGACGATTGGCGACGGCACCGAGGAGGAGCCAACGGGACGAGGTGAGGCCGAGGTGCGCGACGAGCCGGTCGCCGATGCGCATCATCATGTTGTGGATGATGAAGAGGCGCTGGGTGAGGGGGGCTTCTTTCCAACGGCGCGGGCCAGAAGTGCAGCACGGGCAGGCGCACGGGACAGGGGTATCCATAGGGGCGATGGTATGACGAAGTCGGGGGGCGAATCAACAAGTTGACGGGCTCGCGCCCTTGGAAAAAAACCCACGCGTTCGATCGCGTGGGTTTGGCGGATGTGCGATGGTTCGAGCCTCACGCCGATTCGCGCTTCTTGACGCGGAGTTCCTCGAGGCGGCGCGGGCCGATGACGGCGTCGCGGTCGATGATGAACTCCGCGCCGTCGTGGGCGACGTCGGGGAGTTCGTACATGAGATCCATCATGATCTCCTCGATCACGGCGCGGAGGGCGCGGGCGCCGGTCTTGCGCTCCAAGGCCCGGCGGGCGATCTCGCGGAGGGCGTTGTCGGTGAAGGTCAGTTTCGATCCTTCGAGGCTGAACATGTACTGGTACTGGCGGACCAGGGCGTTCTTCGGCTCGGTGAGGACGTTGATCATCGCCTGCTCGGTCAAGGGCATGAGCGGCGCGATGACAGGGAGGCGGCCGATGAGTTCGGGGATCATGCCGAACTCCATCACGTCCTCGGGGGTAACTTGCTCGAGGACCTGTCCCGACTCCTCGACGCGGTTGAAGACCTGGGGCTCGGCGGTGAAGCCGATGCGTTTCTTGCCGATGCGTCGGCGGATGATCTCTTCGAGGCCCACGAACGTCCCGCCGCAGATGAAGAGGATGTGCGACGTATCCATCTGGATGTACTGCTGCTCGGGGTGCTTGCGTCCGCCCTGCGGGGGGACGTTGGCGATGGTCCCTTCGAGCATTTTCAGGAGCGACTGCTGCACGCCCTCGCCCGAGACGTCGCGGGTGATGGAGACGTTGTTGTGGGTCTTGCCGATCTTGTCGATTTCGTCGATGTAGATGATGCCGCGCTGCGCGGATTCGAGGTCGTAGTCCGCGCCCTGAAGGAGTTTCAGGAGGAGGTTTTCGACATCCTCGCCGACGTAGCCGGCCTCGGTGAGGGTGGTGGCGTCGCCGATGGCGAAGGGGACGTTGAGGATGCGCGCGAGGGTGCGGGCGAGGAGGGTCTTGCCCGAGCCGGTGGGGCCGATGAGGAGGACGTTGCTCTTGTCGAGTTCGACCGGTGCGTCCTCGTTGTCGGCCTGCGAGAGGCGCTTGTAGTGGCTGTGGACGGCGACGGAGAGGGCCTTCTTGGCGTGGTCCTGGCCGATGACGTATTGGTCGAGAAACTCGCGGATCTGGCGGGGCGAGGGGATCGCGCCGAGGACATGCCGACTGGAGGAGACGCGGCGGCGTTCCTGCTTGAAGATGTTCTGGCAAAGGTCGACGCAGTTGCAGCAGATGTAAACGTCGTTGGGTCCCTCGACCATGGGGCCGACCTCGCGGGAGGTCTTGCCGCAGAATGAGCAGGTGGTCACCTTCCGGCCGCGGAATCCGCCGCCGTCGCCGGCTGTTCCTCCCGGTACTCCCGGATGCCCGCCGTGTTCGTCGCTGTCGTATTTGTTCTTAGCCATCGGATCCTCGTTACGCACCCCTCGGGGCCGATGCGCAGACCATGAGCGCCAGATTCACACTGTATCGGAGAGTGGGGAAAGATTCTCCATGAGTCTCGCCAGTTCTTTCCCAGAGCATCCGCTCTGACGGCGGAAATGCAAGCCGTTTCCCCGGACTTTTTCGGAGTTTGCTCAAGTCGGGGTCCGCGCGGCGGGTTGCGATCCGCCGCGCAAGTTGCGCAGGTCCGTATACCTGCCAACTCAAACCCGAATCTGCCTTTTGGCAGCACCGGCCAATGTTGGGCGGATTCCGCGCCATGCCCGGGGTCAGAGGCCGCGATCAGACCTCGCCCATGTTTCGCTCGGATTCGGGCCGCGGCAGCGGCGTTCCGGTCAGGTCGAACCCGGGCCGCGCACGCCGAGCGCCGGTGACCGGGTTGGTCCCCGGCCCGGCGGCGTCCGCCTCGCCCCCCGCTTCGCCGATGACGACGCGCTTCGCCGCGGCGAGCTCGTCGTCGGTCAACTCTCCTCTCGCGTGCATCCGGCGCAGATCCTCCAGCGTGAGGCCGAGGCCGGCATTCTCGGATTGCTCGCCGAGCAAGCGGCGACGGACCACAAGCAGCACGATGGACGCGCCAACGACGACCGCGAGCAACACAGCGATCCACAGCGCTGCGGCGGCCAGGCCCGATTGTGCGAGTGAATGAGGGGCGCACACGATGCCGGAGATTGGCGGGCGCATCAACGCCTCCGCGGCGGTCCCCGCTCAGGCCTTGGGCGGATTCACCCTCTTGTTGAAATCCTCGAGCGAAACCTCGCTGACTTTGGCGCGGGCGAGGAGGGCGTCCATGGTCTTGTGCTCGCGGACCTGCTGGGCGACGAAGCCGATCTGGTTGCGCTTCTCGAGTTCCTGCCGCATCTGGTCGGGACGGACGCGGCGCTCGATGGCCATCTGCGCGATCCGGCCGAGGACCTCATCCTGGTTCACGGCGACCTGGAGCGTCTGCGCCAGGCGGGCGAGGATGAAAGTGAGTTTGAGGTCGCGGATGGCGGTGGCGGCCGATGCGGCCCGCAACTGGGCCATCCGTTCCTCGATCTGGATGTCGTTGAGCCCGCGGTGGAGAAGGTCCATGCGGGCCCGCGCGAGATAGCCCTCGGCCTGGCGCGCCGTCAGGTGCTGCGGGAGGGGGACGTCGATCTTCTCGACGAGGTGGCGGGCCATCTGGCTGCGCATCGCCCCCTGCTGCTCGACGAGCGCACGCTGACGAAGGCGGTTCATCATCGCCTCCTTCAGCGCGTCCTCGGTGGCAAGCCCGGTCTTGCGCAGAAGGTCGTCCATCGGGCACGGGATGATCCGCTGGACGACCGCGATGGTGAAGGTGATCACGAGGTCCTTGCCGCGGATCTGCTCGTTCTCGTGGTTTTCGGGGCCTTTCGCCTTGATGGTAAGTTCGTCGCCCTCCTTCGGCAGGCCGGTCTGCCTGCCGAAGTCCTCGACGAGCACGCCGAGGATCGCCCCCTTGCCGGCGGATTCATTTGTGGGGATCTGGATCACGGCGCCGTTGATGTCGATCAGCGTCTTGCCCTCGGCGTCCTTCATCACGCCGTGGCCGATGCAGTAGTCGCCGGCCTCGGCCTTGTCGCGCGGCTCGAGCGACCCCTCGTTGATGGCGAGCATCTTGATCTGCTCGGCGACATTGGCATCGGTGGGGGTGATGAGGGGCTTGAGAATCTCCACGCCGTCGATGGAGGGGAGGTCGAACTCGGGCATGACGTCGACCTCGACGTGGAAGGTCATGTCCTTGCCCGGCTCGGGGGTGAGGTTGGCGAGTTCCTCGTTGCCCTCGGGGTCGCCGATGACGGAGATCTTGTGGTCCTGGAGCGCCTTCGAGTAGGCCTGGGCGATGATCTGGTTCTTGGCTTCATGGCGGACGCCTTCGCCGAAGCGCTTCTCGATGAGGCGTCGCGGGGCGCGGCCGGGGCGGAAGCCGGGGAGCGTCGCGTTCATGGCGAGGGCGCCCATCGAGTTCTCGATCTGGGCCGCGACGACGCTGGCGGGGACGGTGAAGCGGAGCCTCTTTCGGCTCGGGCCGGCGTCTTCGATCGTGATCTGTGTTTCTGGACCGGGTTCGGGGGTCTGGGTTGCCATGACGGTGATACTCCGGGGACCGGGGCCGACGCTGCCCACCAGCGAAGGCCCCCCGCCCGAGGTGCGAAAGGGGGGG
>CAZBDZ010000022.1:5989-44581 GCA_964490785.1 uncultured Phycisphaeraceae bacterium | reverse complement strand
GGGGGGAGCACTGGCGGGCGAGCCGCCAGTGGCACGGAGGGGGGGTTGCTGTGGATCGCGGCGGGGGTTGCGGGGTTTGGGCTTGCGTTGTCGCAGTCGAAGGGGGCGATTGCGGCGGGGGTTCTGGGAGTCGTTCTTGTTGTCGCCCGGTTTGGTTTGCTGCGTCTTCGAGAAGCCGCGCCTGAGTCCGCAAAGACGCGGATGCTTGGGCGTGCGCTGCGATGGGCGCCGATTGCAATTCCGATCCTGGCGCTGTGCGCTGTGGCGCTGCGCGGGATGCTGGGCGAGCGTCTGAACGAACTCAGCCTGTATTTCCGCTGGCAGTATCTGCTCGGGGCCGTGCGGATCATCGCGGCCCATCCGATCTTCGGCTGCGGGCCGGCGGGGTTCAAGGATCAATACCTGCTGTTCAAGGAGCCGACGAATCCGGAGGAAGTGGAGTCGCCGCATTGTCTGCCGATGGACTGGCTCGCGACGCTGGGCGTGTTCGGGGCGGCGTGGGTGGGGTTGTGGGTGGCGTGGGTTTGGAAAGGCGGTTTGCGCGCTGCGCCGAACGAGATTCCGTCATCCGACGAGCACCGCGCGCCGGCAAAGGAAGCGCTCGGGGTCGTCCAAGAACCCCTTTGCTTGCGCGCGGGGCTCGTGATGAGTTGCGCCGTTGCTGGGGCGTCCGTTGCCTTCTCCATCTGGGCGGAGTGGGCGACGTATGTGCCGGAATCGCTGATGGTGATGATGATCGCGGGCGCGGTATGGTGGTTCGTGGCGCGGGCGGTGAACCGGGTGGGTGAGGCGGACGAAGGGGCGCTGAACGCGGGGCTTTTCGCGGCGATGACGGTCCTGGCGACGCATTGCATGATCGAGGTTTCGGGGGTGATGGCGAGTTCGGCGGGGTGGGTGATCGCGCTTGTGCCGCTGGCGGGTGTTGCGTCGAGGCCGCCGGGGGGAGTCGCCACGCCGAGGCTGGCGCGCCTGGCCGCGAATGCGGTTTGGGCATGCGGGTTTGGGATGATCTTCCCTGTGGTTGTGGTGTTCGTCGGGGAGTCCATGCTGCGATCAGCGGCGAGTCGCTTTGGGGTTCTTGATGACATCGCGGCCCTGCACCAGCGGGCGCGGTCGGCGAGCACGGAGGAACGGCAGCGCCTGGCCGACGAAGTCGTCCGCGGGCTCGAAGCCTTGACGAACAAGCGCATGCCCGTCGCGGCGACGGACGAGGAAATCGCATCCACGATCGAGCGAGCGCGGGCAATCGAGGTGTCGGGCGCGGCCGACATGCTGACCTTCGCGCGAGCGTATTTCAACAACACCCAAGCCGTCTCACAGATTGCAGGCCGATTGCGCGTGCTGAGCAGCCTGATGCCTCCGACAGTTGATTCCCCCGCGCGAATGGACGCCGAAGCCGGCTTGCGCGTTCTTGAAGAGACGACGCAGCGGTTCCCTCGCTCTTCGTCGGCGTGGGCCGGTCTCGCTTCGGGCTGGTCGGCAGTTGCTCTTTCGCTCGGGCACGAGGCGCTCGGGCAATCGGCGGTCGCGCTCGAAGAGGCGGTGAGGTTTGATCCGCATGGGCTGACGTTGCCGGCGCGGTTGGCTCGGCTGTATGCCGAGATGGGGCGCGAGGACTTGGCGGCCCGGTGGGCCTGCCGCGCGCTTGAAATCAACGCGAACCTCCATCTGGACTCGCTCAAGCAGTTGACCGATGCCGAGCGGGAGGAGATGGAGCGGATCGCCGTGGCACGCCCTTTCTAGAGCGTGAGCCGGGAGGCCATAGGCGTGGAGGGAGGGGGAACCGAAGACGCACAGGGTGGAAAGCCTGTGCCACGGACGAACACGGGCTGGAAAGCCCGTGCCACAGATGAACACGGGCTGGAAAGCCCGTGCCACGGACGAACACGGGCTGGAAAGCCTGTGCCACGGACGAACACGGGCTGGAAAGCCCGTGCCACGGATGAACACGGGCTGGAAAGCCTGTGCCACAGATGAACACGGGCTGGAAAGCCTGTGCCACGGATGAACACGGGCTGGAAAGCCTGTGCCACAGATGAACACGGGCTGGAAAGCCTGTGCCACGGATGAACACGGGCTGGAAAGCCCGTGCCACAGATGAACACGGGCTGGAAAGCCCGTGCCCCGGCGGGTCTTGACTCTCTTCCGGTCCCTGTTAGTATTCCGGGCCTTTCCGGATTCGCACCCATGGACTCTGACGACGACGACAACTGTCCTTCGTGCCCCCGGCCGCCGCGTGCGGCCGAGCGCTGACCTTCGGGCGGAAGCCCGCGTCGCGAAGTCCACCTCCCGAAACCCGGCATTCGCCACCGACCCGCAACGGCCGCGGGTGGTTGATCCAGAAGAATGGCATCAGGCCATCAAGGCATCGAGCCATGAGGGCTTGAAAGGCAGATCGCAGCACTCAGCACCCAGGACGACTCCCATGGACCTCAGCAAGATTCGCAACATCGGCATCTGCGCCCACATCGACGCGGGCAAGACCACCGTCTCCGAGCGCATCCTCTTCTACACCGGCAAGAACTACAAACTGGGCGAGGTCCACGAGGGCACCGCGACCATGGACTTCCTCCAGGAAGAGCAGGAGCGCGGCATCACGATCCAGTCGGCCGCCACGACCTGCCCGTGGACGCGCGACGGCGTGGAGTACATGATCAACCTGATCGACACGCCGGGGCACGTCGACTTCACGATCGAGGTCGAGCGGTCGATGCGCGTCCTCGATGGCGCGGTCGCGGTCTTTGACGGCAAGGAGGGCGTCGAGGCCCAGTCCGAGACGGTGTGGCGTCAGGCGGACCGCTACGGCGTGCCGCGGCTGTGCTTCATCAACAAGATGGACAAGATCGGCGCCGACTGGGAGTTCTCCTTCAAGTCGATCCGCGAGCGCCTCGGCGCCAACGCCATCGCGGTGCAGATCGCCATCGGGCACGGGCACGACCTCAAGGGCATCATCGACCTCATCCGCATGAAGGCGATCTACTTCGACGCCTCGGAACTCGGCGCCGTGATGACCGAGGCCGAGATCCCCGCCGACATGCGCGACATGGCCGAGTTGTATCACCACGAACTCGTCGATCAGGCGACACATTTCGACGATCATCTGCTCGAGAAGGTCCTGAACGACCAGAAACCCACCGAGCAGGACATCCGCAAGGCGCTCCGCATGGGGACCGTCGCGCAGAAGTGCTATCCGGTGTTCTGCGGGGCCGCGCTCCGCAACATCGGCGTGCAGTTGCTGCTCGACGGCGTGATCGACTACCTCCCGGCCCCGACCGAGAAGAAGGACGTGCAGGGGTCGAACCCGCGCGACTTCGACGAGAAGATGTCGCGCCCGCACTCGGTCAACGCTCCATTCTCGGCCCTGGTCTTCAAGGTCGTCGCCGACACGCACGGCGACCTGACCTACGTCCGCGTCTACTCGGGCAAACTCCTGAAGGGCACGCGCGTCCTCAACGCCAACAACGGCAAGCGCGAGATCATCAGCCGCATGTTCGAGATGCACGCGCAGAATCGCATCCCGCTCGAGGAGGCGGGCGCGGGGCGCATCGTCGCCTGCGTCGGCCTCAAGGACTCGATGACCGGCGACACGCTCTGCGATCCCGACAACGTCATCCAGTTGGAGCGCATGGTCTTCCCCGAGCCGGTCATCAGCATGTCGATCGAGGCCAAGACGGCCGAGGACAAGCGGAAACTCGGCGACGCCCTGACCACCATCCGCCGCGAGGACCCCTCCTTCCGCTCGAACTACGATGATGAGACGGGGCAGACCATCATCAGCGGCATGGGCGAACTGCACCTCGAGATCATCAAGAACAAACTCGTCCGTGATATGAAGGTGAATGTCGAGGTCGGCAAGCCGCGCGTTTCGTACCGCGAGGCGATCACGCGAACGGCGGAGTACGTCCGCGGGCTGTTCAAGAAGCAGACCGGCGGCCGCGGCCAGTTCGGCGACTGCACCATTAACCTCGAGCCATTCACGAAAGCCCAGGCCGAGGCCGAGGAACTTAAGTTCGACAACAACATCGCCTTCGAGAACAAGATCGTCGGCGGTTCGATCCCCAAGGAGTTCATCCCCTCCGTCGAGCACGGCATCCGCCAGACCGCCGTCTCGGGCGTCCTCGCGGGCTACCCGCTCATCAACATCAAGGCGACGCTCGTGGACGGCTCGTTCCACGCCGTGGACTCGTCGCAGATCGCCTTCGAGCAGGCGGGGCGGCTCGCGCTCATCGACGCGGCCCAGAAAGCCGGCCTCACGCTGCTTGAGCCGATTATGAAGGTCGTCATCACGACCCCCGAGGACTACTTCGGCTCGATCACCGGCGACGTGTCATCGCGCCGCGGCATGATCGTCAACACCGAGGAACGCGGGAACACGCGGCTCATCACCTGTGAGATCCCTTTGTCGGAGTTGTTCGGCTACACGACCTCCCTGCGGTCGATGTCCCAGGGCCGGGCGTCGGCGAGCATGGAGCCGTTGGAGTACCGGCAGTTGCCGGCGAATATGGTGAAGGAAGTGGTGGCGGCGGGGACGTGATCGAAGCACAGTCTGAGGGGGCGCCCGTACATCGCTCATGAAGATCTACTTGGACATGTGCTGCCTGAAGCGACCGTTTGATAATCAGTCGCAGCCGCGCATTGCCATGGAGACGTCCGCCATTCTCGGCGTGCTTGCCGCGTGCGAATCGGGGAAATACGTTTCGCTCCGTTCAAGCGCGCACGATCTCGAGAATGCGCTCAATCCGGATGCTCGGCGCGGCGCAGCCGTGCGCCAATGGCTCGACAAGCATCCACGATCCCCGATGCATCCGCCAGCGCTCTCGAATCGTGTTGAGGATCTCCGGCGGGGAGGGCTATCGGGGTTTGATGCCCTCCACCTCGCCTGGGCGGAGTTGCTGGAAGCAGATCGATTCCTGACAACCGATGATCGGCTCCAATCCCGCGCATCTCGGTTGACTTCGCGCCCCGGCATGGCAATCATGAATCCGGTTCGGTTCGTGGAGCAGGAGATTCCGTGAACGCCATTTCCAATCCAGCGGAACTGAGACGGCTCGGCACTGAGGCTCTTATCAGGGATCTTGGCTTCGTCAACGCGATGCGATTCCTGCATCAGTTCGAGTCTGGCACGGGCGACTACACAATCGAACGCGCGTCGCTGCTCCCCGACTGGCCAACCCACAAACTTCTGGAAGAGGCCGAGGCGGCCAGTCGGCGCCCGGTCGAGGCAGGCCCGACCGAGCCCGCCTCGCAGCCCCGCAATGGAACGCCCGGCGGCTGATGCCGTCTCAACGGGTCGGTCGTGAAAGCGCTCCGACAGCAACATGCTCGCGGTTCACCCGTCCAGCCCGCAACGCGGGCGCTGGTTCCTTGCCCCGGGCGCAGCCCGGGGAACACAATCCACCCGATCACTCTGCGAGTCCTTGAAGAGGGCGCGGGTCTCGTCGCGCGAAACCGTTACGGACAAGCCGAACCAAAGCTGCTCAGCACCTCCGTCACATCGGCGAAGTTCACCACTCCGTTGCAGTTCGCATCACCGGGACTCTGAACCCCCGGCGTGCCGCTCGCACCAAAGTTGGCAAGCACGCTCGTGATATCAGCGAAGTTCACGCCGCCAATACCGTCGGCATTGCCCTGAAAGCACGGCGGAACGGCCGCGCAGCCGTCGAGGGAGAGTACCCATACGGCACCACGGCCATTCCCAGCGGACACGAGGGCACCGACCGCCAGATCATTCAAGCCGTCGCCGTTGAAATCACCTATACCGGCCACACCGTGACCAAACTGGTCTCCATCCGACAGTGGCCCACCAAACCCTCCGAACAGGGTGGATATCTTCTGCTCCGACCTCACCATCCCGTTCGCTTCCAGAAAGAGAACCCAAACCGCGCCGCGGCTGTCGCCCCCGTCGTCATCCAAAACCGCGCCGACAGCAAGATCGGGAATCCCATCGGCATCAAGGTCGCCCGGCGCGCCGACACCGGTTCCGAACCGGTCATTGTCATCCAACGCTCCATTGAAGTTGCCCTCCGTATCGGAGATCTTCTGGTGCGCCTTGACCGTCCCGTTTGGGTGGAGCAGAAGAACCCACACTTCCCCTCGATTCGTGCCGCCGTCGTCGCCCAGCTCGGCTCCAACCGCAAGGTCAGGGTTGCCGTCGTTGTCGAGATCTCCGAGGCCAGCGACGCCGACGCCGAACGCAGCGTCATCCGTCAGCACGCCAGCGAACCCGCCTGCTATGGAGGAAATCTTCTGCTTGGCCCTCACGGTGCCGTTCGAGTTCAAAAATAGAACCCAGACAGCCCCACGATTCTGACCGCCGTCGTTGTCGCCGTGAGCCCCGACCGCCAGGTCGATCACGCCATCGTTGTCGAGGTCTCCCAAGTTCGCGATGCTGACACCGAAGAAGTCGCTGTTTCCCAGCCCAACGCCGAAACCGCCCTCCGCGTCCGAGATTTTCTGATGCTGGCGCACCGTTCCATCGGCACGCAAAAACATGATCCACACAGCGCCGCGGTTGGTCCCGCCGTCATCATCACCGATCGCTCCCGCAGCCAGGTCCGGGATGCCGTCGCCATCAAGATCCCCCAGCCCCGCGACACGGAATCCGAACTCATCGGTGTCATCGAGGACCCCTGTAAACCCGCCTTCAAGGTCTGAAATCTTCTGCTCATCCTTGACCGTGCCGTCAGAGTTCATGAAGAGAACCCACACGCTTCCGCGATTGAATCCGCCGTCATCGCTGCTGTAGGCACCCACCGCCATGTCCGAGACGCCGTCGCCGTCAACATCGCCAAGGCGGGCAACGCCGGTGCCGAAGTGGTCGTCATCTCTGAGAACTCCCCCGAACCCCCCCGCCGTATCCGAAATCTTCACCTCCCCCAGCACCATCCCCGCATCCGGGCAGTTCGGCGGCCCCGCGTGTGCCGATTCACACACACAAATCAGAGAGAGAGAGAGAGAGTACGAATGCCGCACGCGTTTTCATGGCTGGTCCCCTTCCGTAAGCGTCACCCTTGCCGAGCATCCGTCGGCCCCACACGGGTCGAATGCGCGAACGCCGCACGATAATGGTACCGCGCCGGGAGGAATGCGCAATTACGGGCCGGATTCCGGTTGGGGCCGTGAAACGGGCCACCGCACCCGACGCATAGACAACTCTCGCTCGATCCGCGACGGTCCGGCGCGGTTGCATAGTCCGGGGTGGTTGGCGGAAGCGCCGCATGGCGAGGCTGCCCCGGTCTCGCTGGCTTTGCAGTGAGGCCGGGCGGGGTTGCCAGTGCGTCCCGGCCTTGCCGCGGACGGCAAGACCGGGGCACCCGATTGATACTGCGATTGCGCTGCCTCGCCTCCACACCTCTCCCCAGGTTCTTACCCCCCTCGCTACCATCCCCCCATGGTGCGCCTCTCAAAGATCTACACCAAGGTCGGCGACTCCGGCCAGACCATGCTGGGCGACAGCGCAATGGTCTCGAAGGCCTCGGCGCGCGTCGCGGCGTATGGCGAAACAGACGAGGCCAACTCCGCCCTCGGCCTTGCCGTCGCTTCGATCCCGGCGGATCAGGCCAACTCGCTGATCGCCGACATCACAACCGAACTCACGCGCATTCAGCACGACCTCTTCGACGTCGGCGCGGACCTGTGCGTGCCCATCGAGGCGGGTGAAACGCCGGGGTCGCGGCTCCGAATCATCCAGTCGCAGATCGACCGTCTCGAACGGACGATCGACCGCTTCAACGAGCCGCTGAAGGCGCTCGATTCCTTCGTCCTTCCCGGGGGGACGGTGCTCGCGTCGCACCTGCACCTTGCGCGTGCGACGGTTCGCCGGGCCGAGCGCGCTGTCGCCGCGCTTTGCCTCGCCGAGCGCGACAGGACCAACCCCCTGACGCTGATCTACCTCAACCGCCTCAGCGACCTGCTCTTCGTTCTCGCCCGCACGGCCAACCGGCTCGGGGCGGGAGGCGCGGGCGATACCCTTTGGAAGCCGGGCGCGAACCGGTAATGCTCGCCGCAGCGGGCGGAAAGGCGGAAAGAGGTAGGTTGGGCGCGATCTCCGGGGTCGGCGCTCGAAGACTCGCCGGCTCCTGAATACCAGCCCTTCAGGCTGAAGACAGGGCTACTCAACCAGGCAGCATCACCTCACCTTCCTTCTCAGCACACAACACTCAGCACGCAACACCCGTCCCTCCCATGTCCGCCACATTCACCAGCGAGTTCCGCCACGAGTTCGAGATTGAGCGCGATCGGTGGCTTCAGCGCCGCGTGTTGTGGTACACGGGAATACTCAGCGGTTGGAATGCCTTCAGGACGATCCTCAGCGTTTTCGTCGTCGCGGGCGTGTTCGCCGTGGATCAGGACAGGATGGAGGCGGCGCGGGTCGCGGCGATCGCGGACGGCATCTTCGCGTTGATGTTCGGCGGGGCGTTTGTGTATGTCCGGAAGCACCCCCTGCCGCGGGATCGCGCCCTGCGGCTTGTCGGCGGGCTGATCCTCGCGGTGGGGATCATCACGCTGATCGCGGGCCCGATCCTCGCCGGCATTGCCGTCAAAGTGGAGGACGCGTCCCTCCCCGCGCAGCGGGCCAAGGAGATCGCGAGCCTCGGGACGATCTTCGGCATCTTCATCGCGCACTTCACGGCGTCGCTCTTCATCCCGTGGACGCCGCGGGAGGCGATCCGGCCGCTGGCGCCGTTGCTCATCATCTACGCGATTCGCGCGCTGATCTTCTCCGGCGCCCCCTTGTGGGTGCGGATCATTTTCGTCTGCCTCTCGCCGCTGATCGCGGTGCCGGGGCTGGCGGTGTCGGCGTGGCGGAACTCGCGGTTCCGCGAACGGTTCGGCATTCAGATGCTCAAGGGTCGATACGGAGAGATCAAGCAGGAACTGGCCAGCGCGCGCCAGATCCACGAATCGCTGTTCCCGAAGCCGATGCTGACCGGGCCGGTGCGGTTCGAGTACAGGTACGAGCCGATGCGGCAGATCGGGGGCGATTACCTGTTCACGAAACTGACGCCAATCGAAGGGCAGGCGCATCCGGTGCTGCACATGGCGGTCGTGGACGTGACGGGGCACGGGATCGGGGCGGCCCTGACGGTCAATCGTCTCTACGGCGAGATCGCGCGCCGCTTCGGCGAGAACTCCAACGCCTCGCCGGGCGAAATCCTCACCGGCCTGAACGACTACCTGCATCACACCCTCGCGACGCACAGCGTGTACGCGACGGCCGTGTGCCTGCGGTTCGATCCGAACGCATGTACGCTCGAATGGGCCAGCGCGGGGCATCCGCCGGCGTTTCTGCGCACGGTCGATGGACGGATCGACCGGCTCGATTCGACGACGCTCGTCCTCGGCGCGTGCCGGGGGCTTGACTTCCAGCCGAATCCGCAGTCCGCGAAGTTTCATCCGGGAGACATGGTGCTGGTCTACACCGACGGCGCCATCGAGGCGCGCAACGCCCAGGGCCGAATGCTCGGCCTGCGCGGCCTGGAATCGCTGGTCGCCTCGGCCCCGCCCGACGAAACCGGCGGCTTCGCGTCGGCGATCCTCCGCGGCGTGGACGAACACCGCTTCGGCCCGCCACAGGATGACACCCTGGTCGTCGAAGTGTGGCGACCGCTGCGGGGCGGGTGAGGATTGCCCCGGGCGTCGCCGCGCCGGACCCGGCGCTGCGCCTTCGACGACGGCCCTCCAGATCGTCGCAGAACCCGGCCCGCTCACTCGCCGGGAAGCGAATACACCGAGAACAAGGAAATCGGGGCGAGAGGATTCGAACCTCCGACCTTTTGACCCCCAGTCAAACGCGCTAACCAAGCTGCGCCACGCCCCGAGCGTGTAACCGAGTTTTACAAACCACCGACCATTCGCCGCGACGACCGCGTTCACCAGCGTGCGGCACGCCGCGAGCGTGATTCCCAAACTGTTCCCCAACAATAGCGGGTTGCGGGGACAATTGCAACGGCGACAAAGTGGGGCTTTTCCTTCTCGGGGCAGTGTGGTACACTCTTTGTTCGGCCCCGTCGGCGGGCCGGCGCTTGGGCCTCGGGGTGTCCGCAGGCCGGGCGTACCCAACGGTTTTCGTTTTGGCGGCTGGGGTCTGGTGGTTCCAGCCGCACTCGAAGCGACCTTTGCGGGATTGATCGGCTCGTCGCCCTCGTCGTGGATACGCCGAGGGGAATCGGGGCACCGCCAGCCCCCGACGCCGCCGCCGATGGTCAGGACCGCGGACCCGCTGCACGAAAGAAGCCACGCATGTCCTCCTCACTCGTCAAAGACCTCATCGAAGCCGGGATCCACTTCGGGCAGCGCGCCAGCAACTGGAACCCGAGGATGGCGCCGTTCATCTACGGCAAGCGCAACAGCATCCACATCATCGACATCAAGGAAACCATCAAGGGCATTCTTCTGGCGAAGAAGTTCATCGCCCGCTGCGTCGCCGAGGGGAAGGACGTGTGCTTCGTCGGGACGAAGCGGCAGGCCCGCGACGTGCTCCAGCAGCGCGTCGGCGACGTGAAGATGCACTGGGTCACCGAGCGGTGGCTGGGCGGAACGCTCACGAACTACCGGACCATCCGCTCGCGCCTCAAGCGGCTCGAAGAACTCGAGGCGATCGAGCAGAAGGACAACTTCCAGTCGTACTCCAAGAAGATGGAGTCGCAACTGCGGCGCGAGACGCGGAAGATCAAGCGCAACCTCGAGGGCATCCGGCACATGGACAAGATGCCGGGCTGCATGGTCGTGATCGACACGACCCGCGAGCGCAACGCCCTTCTCGAAGCCCGCAAACTGGGCATCCCCACCATCTGCCTCATCGACACCGACGGCGACCCGGACCTCGTGGACATCGCGATCCCCGGGAACGACGATTCGATGCGCTCAATCGACGTGGTGATCCGCGAGTTGTGCGCGGCGGTGGTTGAAGGGAAACAGGTCCGCGTGGAAAAGACAGGCGAGCGCGAATCGGCGACGGGATCCGCGCCGGCCGCCGACCCGAACGCGCGCCCGGCGGACGCCCCGGCGCCCGCCGGCCAGCGCCGCAGCCGGCGGAGCCAGTTCCGCTCGGAGGATTCGCCTGGCCCGGCGGAAGTCGGCGCGGGGGCCGCAGACGGGCAGTAAGCGGCGCGTCCCCGAGGTCAGCCGTCAGCATGTGGACAATGCCCGCTGGAGCGAAGGCTCCGTCCGATCAGGGCGACGACCAAGTCTCGGCGGCGAGAGGGCACAGTTCACAGGTCGCAGTTCGCAGGTCATGGGGCGTTGGTCGCAGGTGACGAGTTGCAGTTCACAGTGCGGAGATTGCGAGCGACAGTCCAGGACCTCTCGGTGGTTTGGAGATTCACATCTCAAATCTAAGATTTGAGATTCGAAATTCGAGATTAGAGATTAGAGATTAGAGATTAGAGGCTTCGGATTCCAGTTCTCGACACCCAGCACCCACTCCTCAGCGCACCCCAACTCGGCACTCCGTACTCGGCACTCCGTACTCGGCACTTCTTCTCAGGATTCCCGCCATGGTCGAAATCGACGCAAAAACCGTGATGATGCTCCGCAACGAAACCGGCCTCTCGATGATGGAGTGCAAGAAGGCGCTCCAGGAGACGAACGGCGACAAAGAGGCAGCGATCGACCTGCTGCGGAAGAAACTGAAGGGCAAGATGGACACGCGGACCGACCGGGCGGCGGGCGAAGGTCGGGTGTACATCGCCGCCGACGCCGGGGGACGCTCCGCCGTGATCGTCGAGGTTCGGGCGGAGACCGATTTCACGGCGAAGAACGAGGCGTTCCAGAAGGCGGTGCAGAGCATCGCGCAGATGGCCCTCAAGTGCCCGGCCGGGCCGGTGGCGCCCACGGCGGAGATGACCAAGTTGATCGACGAGGTGCGCATCACGACCGGGGAAAACGCCTCAATCGCGCGGATCCACAAACTCGAAGGCGGCGGCTCGGCGCGCTTCGGGCAGTACGTCCACCATGACGGCAAGAAGGCGGCCCTGCTCCAGGCGGAGGGGGAGGTCTCGCCGGAGATGGCCAAGAACATCTGCATGCACATCGTTTCGGCGGTGCCCGTGCCGCAAGGCGTCGCGGCGAAGGACGTGCCCGCGGCGATCGTCGAGAAGGAGCGCAAGTTCCGCATCGAGCAGGCGATGGAATCGGGCAAGCCGAAGGAGATCGCCGAGAAGATCGTCGAGGGCGGGATGCGGAAGTTCTTCGAGGAGATCGCGCTTCTCGAGCAGCCGTTCGTCATGGACCCGACCAAGCGGATCAAGGACCTGCTGCCCGCAGGATCGACGATCTCGGCGTTCTTGCGGTGGCAGGTCGGGGAGCAGGCGTGAACCGATCGCGGTTGGTCGCCCGTTGATACGGAATCTGCCGACGCTCCGAAGTGCCGCCGACCGTTGGACCGATATTCAGGTTCATGTGCGGCATTGTCGGCATCGCGGCGGTCGCCGGGGCCAGGCCTTCGCTTGAAGAGCGGCATGTCGCGCGTCTGCGCGACATGCTGTCGCACCGTGGGCCGGACGGCGGGGGAATGTGGCGCGGCGAGAACGTCATCCTGGCGCATCGCCGGCTGATCGTGATCGATCCTTCGCCGGAAGCGGCCCAGCCGTTTGCTTCGGAATCCGATCCCGCCACGGGCTCGCCTCGCTTCGTGCTGGTCTACAACGGCGAGCTCTACAACGATGCCGACCTGCGGAAGGAACTTGCGTCGGCGGGGGCCCGGTTTCGCACGAAGTCCGACACGGAAACAGTGCTGCGCGCGTTCGAGCATTGGGGCACGCAGGCGATCTCGCGGCTGCGCGGCATGTTCGCGCTGGCTCTGCACGACGCGCGTCTGAATCTGCTCACATTAGCGCGCGACCCTCTCGGCGTGAAGCCGCTGTATTACATGCCGACGGGGCGGGAGATCATGTTCGCGAGCGAGCCGGGGCCGCTGCTGCGGCATCCCGATGCGATTGTCGGGCCGAACATGCGGATGGTGAGCGCGTACCTCACGACGATCCGGACGGTGCTCGCCGGCGAGACGATGTACCAAGGCGTGCGGAGCCTTCCGCCGGGGCACATGCTTCAATGCGACCTCTCGGCGAGGGGCGGTGCGCCGGCGGTTCGGTTGGTGGAGTATTGGCGCGGGCCGCGGGCGCGCGGCGCGGAGGGGCGTTCCGCCGGGGATGCAGAGGAAGCGGCGGCGGAGGTTCGCGGCGCGATCGAGGATTCGATCACGCGGCAGTTGCGGTCGGATGTTCCTGTGTGCGCGCTCCTTTCGGGCGGGCTGGACAGCACGATTGTGTCGGCGGTGGCGCGCCGGTCGCTGCCGGGGCTGCGGACCTACGCCGCGGGATCGCCGCTGCCTTGCCACTGCGGGGATGGTTCTTCGGATTCCGATCTTCCGTTCGGGCGCCGGGCGGCCGAGGCGCTCGGAACGCGCCACGCCGAGGCGCATGTGCCGCGCGACATGTTCAACGATCGCTGGCCCTGGATGATCCGTCGGCTGGGGTTGCCGATGAGCACGCCGAACGAGGTGGCGATTCACGAGGTCGCGCGTCGGCTGCGCGAAGATGGATGCGTTGTAACGCTCTCCGGCGAGGGGGCCGACGAGTTGTTCGCCGGGTACGACCAGGCGCTCGACGCGGCGGCGCGGTTCCGGGACGATCCGAACGACGGGCGCTCGCCCGCGGCGTTTGAACTGGCGTCGAACGCCTGGGTTCCGCCGGACTTCAAGCACGGCGTCCTGAGCGAGCGCGCGTGGCGGGCCGCCGAGGAGGACCGCTGGCTGCACGCGACGTATGAGTCGGAGTTCACACGGGCGGCGGCGGAAGCGGGCGACGACGGGCTGGACGCGCACCTGCGATTCCACCGCCGGATCAACCTGACAGGGCTTTTGCAAAGACTCGACACGGCGGCGATGCTCGCGGGAGTCGAAGGCCGAACGCCATTCGCGGACCACGTCGTCGCGGAGATGGCGGAGCGCCTGCCGATGGCGATGAAGTACGAGCCGCCGGTCGCAGACCCGGCGGACTCGCTGAGCGCGACGGCGACACTGACGCGCCTGCGGACCAAGATGATCCTGCGCGAGGCGTTCGCCGACGTTGTGCCCGCCTTCGTGCTGGAACGCGCGAAGGCGTCGTTCCCGCTGCCGTTCCAGGTGTGGGTGGAGGATCACGCGGAGGTGCTCCGGCGGTCGGCGTTCGCGCGCGAGATCTTCAGCGATGCCGCGGTTGACGCCGTGGCCCGGCAGCCGGGGCGACTGTTCCGGCTGGCGTGGCCGATGATGAACCTCGCGTATTGGGGCGAGGCGATGGGGTGGTAGACGCGCCTTCGCGCGCCTATCATCTCATCGTGGAAGTCTTTCCGCGAATCACCATCGAACCGGACAAGTGCGCCGGCAAAGCGTGCATCCGCGGCTATCGGCTCACGGTGGAGCATGTGCTCGGGTTGCTGGCCGAGGGATTGTCCCGCGATGACATGCTCAAGGAATGGGATTTTCTCGTTCCCGAAGACATCGACGCAGCGCTGCGGTACGCGGCGTGGCTCGCGGGGGACAGAACGGTCTCGATGGCGTCATGAGATTCCTGGGAGACGTGCCCATTGCGCTAGCCACGCTCGAGTTTCTCCGGGCGCACGGTCATGATTGCCTTTCCACGAGGAGCCGGCTGCCGGCAAATGCACCGGATACCGACATCGTCAGGCTTGCGACAGACGAAGATCGGATCATCCTCTGCTTCGATCTTGACTTCGCCGCGATCGTCGCTGTTTCACGCGCCCGTCGGCCGAGTGTCGTAACGCTGCGGCTGACCCGGAGGAATGCGGCCGCGGTGAATGAGCGACTCGCCTCCGTGATTCCAAACTTGGGCCAGGAACTCGCCGACGGTGTCCTGGTGGCTGTGGAGGATCATCGTGTGCGGGTCCGAAGGCTTCCCGTTCTTCGGTGATGGCCGTCACCCATGATGCCACCACGCCCCGAGGCGCGCCGCCACGACGCCCGCCAGCCCGAGCAGGGCGATGGCGCCGCCGATCCATGCGCCGATCGGCGGATGGGCCAGGCTTTGCGGCGTGCGGAGCAGCAGCCAGCCGCCCAGCATCGCGCCCGCTAACAGGGTGGCCGCGGAGAAGAGGAAGAGCCCCTTCCACTTTTTGGCGGTGAGTTCGATCAGTTGGATTCGGGGCGTGCGCGGGTCGTCGGCGGGGACCACGCGCTCGACCGCGATGCCTCTGGCCGCGCTGTCGGCGCGGGCGGCGGCTTCGTCGGCGGCGTCGAGGATAAGTTCGACCGAGGCCTTTGTCTTTGAATCGGTGCCGATGACGCGGTACTTCATGGGAATCGGACCGGCGTGGAGGGCCAACGCGGCCTATGGTTCTATCGGTTCCCCGAGCGTCCCTCATCGAGGAGGCGGGCATGCCGAGCGTCAAGGCGGACGAACTTGTGGAGTTGACGACCGCCCCGACCGAGGCGCAGGCGGCGATCGTGCAGGCCGTGCTGCGCGATGGGGGAGTTGAGTCGTGGACGCGGAAGGCCTCCGGGTTTGATTATCTGGGGCTGGGGACGCTCTCCGGCGCCATCACGACCGTTACGGTGCGATCGACTGATCTCGAGCGGGCGCGGGCCGCACTCGAGGCGAATCGACAGGATTCGGTGGACATTGATTGGTCCGAGGTGGATGTAGGCGACGGCGAGGACGACGAACTTGAACCGACATGCAGCCCTCCTGCGGCTCCGCCGACAATCGGCGCGGCGCGCCGGATTCCGATCAAGGCGATGGGTGTCTGGGCCGTGCTTATTTTCCTGGGATTGGCGCTCACGCAAACATATGTCGCCCCTTTGATCATGATCCCGATCGCCGTGATCGACCTCGCACGTCGAGTTCGGCCGATCCACTGAGGGCGGGACGAGCCAATCGGAATCCTGAGGGATCTCTGAATTGCCGGCATGCGGGGGTCCATGGCGCGTCGGCTGCTCTCACGTCTCGTCGAGATCGCGCTCATTGATCGGCCGAGAGATCTTGTAATCGCCTTTGAACCATTTGTTCAGGTCGGCGAGCCGGCAACGGTCGGAGCAGAACGGCGAGGGGCCGACGGCGGGAACGGCCTGGCCGCACGTCCGACATTTCGTCGGGGCCTCGATCTCGACCGCGCGGCCGGTCGGCGGCGTGATCGTGATGCGGCGTTCACTCTCCCCCGCGTGCTCCAAACGGACATCCCATCCGCCCGGCGGGATCGCCTCGGCGATGCGCTCGGGCCATTCGATGACCACGACGTTCATGCCGTCGATGAGTCTGTCCCAGCCGAGGACCGGCAAGTCATCCGGCCCGTGCAGGCGGTATGCGTCGATGTGGACGAGCGACGCCGGGCCCTTCGTGTAGACGTTGACGATGACAAACGTCGGGCTGCTGACGGCGGATTCTTCGATCCCCAGGCCGCGGGCGAGGCCCCGGACGAAGCACGTCTTCCCGGCCCCGAGTTCGCCGCGGAGCAGGACAACATCGCCGGGGCGCAGCGCGCGGGCGACACGCTCGCCGAGCGAAGCGGTCTGCGATTCGGAGGTGGTGATCAGTGAATGCGTCGGCATAAGGCGAGCGAGAATCTAATGATCCCATCCGAGTTCGTCGGCGGGCAGGAGGTGGTTGTCAGGGGTGCGGATGAAGCAGCCGGAGCCTTCGGAAACCGCGCCGATTCGTGTCAAGGCGACGCCCGTCGCGGGGCACGTCCGAGGCAGTTCGACGTCGCCGGCGGCGGTGAAGAGCAGTTCGTAGTCCTCTCCCTCCCCCGCTGCCGTCCGCCAGTTGGGGACGCCCGGATGCAGCGGGAGCGCGCCGCTTTCGAGGCGCAGTCGAACCGAAGAAGCCCGCGCGACCCGTGCGGCGTCGCGCCCCACTCCGTCGGAGATGTCGATCATCGCGTGGAGCGCCTCGCCGAGCGTGTCGCAGAGCCACGCGGCCTCCACGAGTCGCGGCTCAAACGTAAGGTGTCGTCCCGAGGCCAGGGAGCCGCCGAGGGCGCCGGTTACATACACGTGATCGCCGGGCCGGGCGCCGGAGCGCAGGACCGGCCCGCGCGTCGCGTGTGGCAGGCCGAGGACCGTTACGGTCAGCACCATCGGGCCCGAGGCGGTGGCGATGTCGCCGCCGACGAGCGGGCAGGTCCAGTGCCGCGCCCAGTGGGCCATGCGGTCGAAGAGTTCGTCGGCATGTTCATAGCCCGCGGGCAGGCAGCCGGTCGCCAGGCCGCAGAGAGGCGAGCCTCCCATCGCGGCGATGTCTGACACGCTGCGCGCCACGGCCTTGCGTGCGATGAGGTCGATCGGCGTCGTCCTGATATCGAAGTGGCGCGCTTCGACAAGTTGGTCCACCGTGGCGAGCGTGCCACCCGGCAGATTCAGAACGGCCGCGTCGTCCCCTGGGCCGACGACGACCGGGCCGCGCCCGGCAAGGTCGCGGGAGCGCTCTTCAATATGGCGGAGGAGATCCGATTCGCGCATGGGGGAAGATCACCACGGAGGAGCGAAATGGATTGATGCTACGCGGGGGTTCGTGGGAGGGAGTGCGGGCTGGACAAGAAGTCAGGGCAATCGCATTATTGCGGGTGCCCCGGACTCGCTGGCTTTGCAGCGAGGCCGGGCGGGGTTGCACGTGAGTCCCGGCCTTGCCGCCGACGGCAAGACCGGGGCACCCGCGATGATGCGATTGTCCTGGACAAGAAGTCCCGGCTCGGCGGCCGGCGTTCACCAAAGCAACACAAGCCGATCACAGGATCACCATATTGTCGCGGTGGACGAGTTCCTCGTGCGAGCGTCGGCCGAGGATTGACTCGAACTCGCGGGAGTCGCGCCCCTGGACGAGCCTCGCCTCGTCGGACGAGAGGTTGGCGAGACCCCGAGCGATCTCGCGCCGGCGTGCGTCGCGGACCGCGATGACTTCGCCGGTCTCGAATCGGCCTTCGACAGCGGTAACGCCCCTGGCGAGCAGCGATGCCCCTCGCTGCGTGAGGGCGCGGGCCGCCCCATCGTCGATGACGACCCCGCCGACGGGCGTCGCGCCGAGTGCGATCCACCGCCGCCGCCCCGAATGCCGCGGCTCGGCGGGATGAATGCAGGTGCCGAGGGGCTCGCCCGCGAGAAGGCGCGCCAAACCGTCCGCAGGCCGACCCGGCGCGATGAGGGTCGCGATGCCCGCGGCGGCGGCGATCCGGGCGGCGTCGATCTTCGTCGCCATTCCGCCGCGGCCCTGCGTCGTCTTCATCGGCCGAACCAGGCGGGCGAGCGCGGCGGGGTCGGTCGAATCCGCCACGACGCGATCCGCCTCGTCCAGCACGCCGGGGCCTGTCGTGAGGATGACCAGTGCATCCGCATCGGCGGCGACGGCAAGTCGGGCCGCGAGGCCGTCGTTGTCTCCGAGCGAGATTTCGTCCGTCGCCACCGTGTCGTTCTCGTTCACGATGGGGACCGCGCCGAGGGCCAGGAGCGCGCAGACGCAGTTGCGGATGTTGAGGAATCGTTCGCGGGAATCGAAGTCGTCGCGGCCGAGCAGGATCTGGGCCACGGGCGCGTCGCGCACGGCGAACGCCTCGCGCCACAGGGACATGAGCAGCGGCTGCCCCGCGGCGGCGGCGGCCTGGAGTTGCGCGACGTCGCCCGGTCTCGCCGGGAGCCTCAGCGCGCCGATGCCGGCGCCGATCGCCCCGCTGCTGACGATGAGCACGCGCCGGCCCTCCGCGCGGACGCGGGCCACCTGAGTCGCAAGGTCGTGCAGATACGCGCGGTCGATGGCGTTCGATCCCCCCGTCAGCACCGCCGTGCCGATCTTGAGGACGATATCGCGGGCCGAGGCGATGTGCGGGCGCGAGATCATCCGCCTGCGATCCCGGTTTGGCTCGACGAGGCCGAGGAGTTGAGAAGATCAAGCAGCAGGCGCGCGTGTCGATCGGCGGCGCCCTGGTGCGCGCGCACGCACCGCCGCGCGTTCGCCGCGAGGGCGGAGCGCCGCGCGGGATCGGCGATCAATCCCGCGAGAATCCGGGGCAGGTCTTTCGCGGAGGCCTGGACGATCGCGTCGTCGCGCCTCATCGCGTCAACGGTGGATTGGAAGTCGGCGACCGCCGGCCCGATGACGACGGGCTTGGCGAGCGCGGCCGCTTCCATAGGGTCCGAGCCGAAGAGCGACCCGAACGACCGCCCGATGACAACCACGTCGGCGAGCGCATAGGCCTTGCGGAGTTCCCCGATCGTGTCGAGTAGGAAGCGCATGGGGGGAGGGGCACCACCGCCGCACGGCACCGATTCCTTCGGGGAATCAGCGGCACGGGCGCTGTCGGATCGTCGGATGCATCCCGGGAGGTCGCGCGCGGCCTCATCGAACCACTCGGGTCTCCGCGGGGCGCAGAGGAGTTGCACGCCGGGGGGTGTGGCGGCGTGAAGAAGTGCGTGCTCTTCAGGGGCCGTGCTGCCGGCCACAATCAAGGGACGCGAGCGGTCGATGCCGAGGTCGCGGGCGAGATCGTCCGCGCCGGGAATCGTGTCGGCGATCTCGGCGGAGTCCCACTTCATCGTGCCGGCGACGTGGCATCGTTCCGCCGCGACGCCCATGTGCCGGAATCGCCCGGCGTAGGCTTCGTCCTGCACGGCGGCGAAGGCGAGTTGCGAGAAGTACCGCCCCATGAACACCCGCCCAAGCCGGTACCGCGAGAAGGACCGCGCGCTCAGCCGACCGTTGATCACGGCGAGCGGAATGCCGCGCGCCCGGCAGGCGCCGGCGAAGTTCGGCCAGAGTTCGAGTTCGACCAGGGCGACGGCATCGGGGCGAACGGCATCGAGAAACCGGCGGACGCTCCACGACGCATCGAGCGGGTACCGCACGACGCGCGCTCGCGCGCCCTCCCCTTCGTGCAGCGCGCGGGAGCGCGCCATCCCCGTGTCGGTCGTCGTGCTGAGGATGATCTCGCAATGCGGCGAGAGCCGGTCGATCAAAGGCGTGGTCAGATTCACCTCGCCGACCGAAACCGCGTGGATCAGCAGCCGGGGACGAGTGGCGACGGGAAGGGCATCGATCCGCCCGAATCGCTCGGACCACCCGCCGCGTGCCTTGCGCATCCACCACGGCGCGGTGGCGGCGGCGACGAGGGCGTAGGCGGTGTCGAGGGCGAGGGAAGTCAAGGTCACGGAAGGGATCGGGTGCGAACGGAAATAGGCGCGCCCGGGGTCGAACCGGGAACCTTTCGCGTGTAAGGCGAACGCTCTGGCCGATTGAGCTACGCGCCCTCGCCGGAAAGTCTACCGGGGCCATACATGAGCCCTGTGCGCAAGCACAGGAGGGGTATCGTAGGCGACCTTGCGATTGCCTTGGGCAAACGTCCGAAGGATTAGACTGTCTCGAACCGATGGATAGGCCTCGACTTGCAGGGAGACGATTCATGAACAGGCGCATGGCGGCGGTGATGACGGCGGTGGCGGCGGCGGCGATCTCGTGCCAGTCCAAAGGGCCGAGACAGCCCCACATGGTGGCCCGCTCGGGCGATGTCGCGCTGGAGCGCGGCGATTACGCGCTCGCGGAGCAGGAATACGCGCAGGTCGTCAAAGACCAGCCCTGGAACGCCAAGGCTCGGCTTCAATACGGCAAGGCGCTCCTCGGCGTGAACAAACCCCGCGAGGCCCGCGAGGAACTCGAAAAGGCCTACACCACTCTGCCGAAGGACGACGAGGTCATGATTACCCTTGCCGAGGCGATGGGGCGCAGCGGCGAGTACGAGGGCGGCTGCCGACTGCTCCAGACCATCGCCGAGGAACGCCGTCGGCCGACGGACTGGGTGCGCCTCGGGCGGTACGCGCAGCGCGGCAAGGACTACGACACCGCCGAGCGGGCGTATCTCGCAGCGGCCCGGGCCGACGGCGGGCTGCATGCGGAGTATCAACTCGCCCTGCACAACTACTACACCGAGGTCGGCGACGAGACGAAGGCGCTCGATCGACTCGCGATGGCCTTCTGGCTTGAGCCGTTGAACCAGGAGTTCCAGGCGAAGATCAAGGCGGCCGGCTATCAGCCGACAACCGACTTCGCGAAGAAGCCGGTGGAGCAAGGCGGCAATATCCCGGACCCGTGGCTCTACCCCGGCGAACGCTCGGCCCCAGGCGGCTAAGTGGCATGGCCTTTCCAGGCCATGCCGCCGACACCGTCGTGCGGGTCGAAAGCCCAATCCGGGAGGGAGCATCCACCTCTTCGACTCGCGGACTCGCTCAGAGGCGGCTTCTCTGACACGCGGGAATCATGGGTATTCCTCGTCACGCCTTTGAAAGGGCGTGCCGCAAGGCCGCGCGATTCGGCCGTTGCCTGCGATTCCGAGTCCTTTGCCGAGGAGCCGCCCAGGTCCGCCACGACGCTGCCGAATCCGCCGACGACGCCCCGAGCCGAGGGGGGCGCATCCCCGCCGACAGCCCGCTCGCGCATTACATCTCAGTGGATGCGGGCCGGATGCACGGCGCCCCGTGCTTCAAAGGGACGCGCGTGCCGATCAAGATCCACTTTGATCACCTGAGGGCGGGAGATCCGATAAGCGAGTTTCTCGATGGCTTTCCCCCCCGTAACACGGGACCAGGCGGTCGGTGTTATTGACCTCGCGTCAATGGGCCTGCTTTAAGGGCTTGAACTGCTTTGAGGATACTCCTCGACAACTGTGTCCATATCGGCATGAAGCGCCTCATCCAGGGCCACGACGTCACCCATGCCTCCGAGCGCGGCTGGAGCGCCCTCGGCAACGGCCGCCTGCTTGCGGTCGCGGCCGCCGAGGGGTTTGATCTGCTCCTGACAACGGACCAGTAAATGCGTTTCGTGACTCTTCAGCCGGGTGCCACGGCCAGCGAAGCGAAGGCTCTGCGCAGCGCAGTCGGCCGTGGCGGGAGCGGCGATCGCGAGAGAGTCGTCGAGGCTTCCCATCGGCGGCGGCTTCTTGTTCGGAGCGCCCCCGCCCCCCGTTGTCCGCCACGGCCGAGTCGCCGCGGCGACACTCGCTGCGCTGGCCGTGCCACCCGGCTGAAGAGTTACTGTGTCTCGAACAGAACATCTCCACCCTGCCGATCCCGGTCCTTGAGATTGACACCCGCAACGCCCGACTCGAACGACTGAAATCTTCTGCGGTCCATTTGCCGACTGCGATCGAAGCACCAAGAAGTACAGATTCGAAAGCGTTGCCGCGGGGGGAGAACTCGACTGCCGGACACCGCTCAAGTCCTGAGCCCGTCGGCTCCATCACGACTTGACACGGCAGATCGTCGATTCTACACTTCATCCGGATAAACGGATGAAACGATCTCCTGCGACAACCCTGTTGACCGATCGCCTCGCGGCCCTTTCCGAAGGCGTTCGCTTACGACTCGGGGGCCTTTTGGAGGCTCATGAACTGACCGTGGGCGAACTGGCCCAGGTCGTCCAGGTGCCCCAGTCCACCGTCAGCCGACACCTGAAGGTGTTGGCCGACGCTGGGTTCCTTCAGAGGCGGGCAGACGGCACGGCGACGTATTACCGGCTCACGCCGGATGACCTGGACGAGTCGCCTCGGACGCTCTGGCAGGCCGTCTCGGGGCAGTTGAGGGGCAATGTGGCGGTCGAGGACGACCTTCGGCGGGTCAGGGCCGTTTTGGCCGAGCGAAGTACCGACAGCGTTTCCTTTTTCGGGCGGATGGCCGGGGAGTGGGACGAAGTCCGGCAGGCTCTCTTCGGCGGCGAGTTCACCGCGCGGGCCTTGCTCGGATTTCTGCCGGCGGAGTGGATCGTCGCCGACCTTGGCTGCGGGACGGGGAATGGGGCTGAACTCATCTCGCCCTACGTGCGCGAGGTCATCGCGGTGGACCAATCCCGGCCGATGCTCGAGGCGGCGCGGAAGCGGCTCACGGGGCTGGCGAACATTCGGTTCGTGGACGGGCCGCTGGAGGCCTTGCCGCTGGCGGATGCCTCCGTTGATGCGGCGATGTGCCTGTTGGTGCTGCACCACGTGCCCGAGCCGGGGGACGCAATGGCGGAGATGAAGCGCGTTATCAGGCCGGGCGGATCGGCCCTGATCGTGGACATGTTCGAGCACCAGAGGACGGAGTATCGGCACACGATGGGGCATCGGCACCTGGGCTTTTCCGAGGCTCGGATGAAGTCGATGATGGAGCAGGCAGGCTTTTCGGGCGTGCGCGTCCTCCCCCTGCCGGCGGGAGCGGAATCCAAGGGGCCGGGGATGTTCGTGGCCGTGGGGAAGGCGGATGCAGAAAGCGAAAAGCGGAATGCGGAAAGCGAAAACTAAGCATAGAACAACGTGCGCAGAGCGCATTTCGGAGATCGCACTCGGCACTCAGCACTTCTCCCCGTCCCCTCGGTACTCGGTACCTCCCCAGGAGCCTCTCCCGTGACGACAGCGACCGCATCGAAAGCCACCGCCAGCAAAATCTTTCTGAACACCGGCCTGCCTTTGACCTGCGACCTTTCCTTCAAGGTGAAGGACATGAGCCTGGCCAAGTTCGGGCGGAAGGAAGTCGACCTTGCCGAGCACGAGATGCCGGGGCTGATGGCCTGCCGGGAGGAGTTCGCGGGCAAGCAGCCGCTGAAGGGCGCGCGGATCATGGGCTCGCTGCACAACACGATCCAGACGGCGGTGCTCTCGGAAACGCTGCAGGACCTCGGCGCGGAAGTGCGCTGGGCGTCGTGCAACATCTTCAGCACGCAGGACCACGCCGCCGCCGCCATGGCGACCGGCCGACCCGGCAAGCGCCCCATCAACTGCTTCGCATGGAAGGGCGAAACCCTCGAGGAATACTGGTGGTGTACGCTCCAGGCCCTGACCTTCCCGGCCGACAGGAACGGGAGCAACGGCCCGTACATCATCGTGGACGACGGCGGCGACGCGACGCTCCTCATCCACGAGGGCTGCAAGGCGGAAAAGGAGTTCGCACGCACCGGCACGCTCCCCGACCCGAACTCGACGGACAACCACGAGTTCAGAATCGTCCTCAGCCTCATTCGGCACAAACTCCAGGAGGACGCGACATTCTGGACGCGCATGGTGCCGTACATCCGCGGCGTGTCGGAAGAGACAACGACGGGCGTCCACCGCCTCTACCAGATGCAGGAGAAAGGCGAACTCCTCTTCCCCGCCATCAACGTCAATGACTCGGTCACCAAGAGCAAGTTCGACAACATCTACGGCTGCCGGCACTCGCTCGTCGACGCGCTCAACCGGGCCACCGACGTGATGCTCTCGGGCAAAGTCGCGGTCGTCTGCGGGTACGGCGACGTGGGCAAGGGCTCGGTCCAGAGCCTCTCGGCCCAAAAATGCCGAGTGAAGACGACGGAGATCGACCCGATCTGCGCCCTCCAGGCGTGCATGGACGGGTACGAAGTCGTGACGCTCGAGGACGTGGTCGAGACAGCGGACCTCTTCGTGACCGCGACGGGGAACAAGGACATCATCACCGTCGATCACATGCGCCGGATGAAGCACAACGCCATCGTGTGCAACATCGGGCACTTCGACAACGAGATCGACATGAACGGCTTGTTCAAGGCGGTCGAAGCGGGCGAGGTCGAGCGCGTGAACATCAAGCCGCAGGTCGATGAGTTCCGCTTCAAGGCGAACGCCTCGAAGGGCGTGAAGGCGCACTCGATCATCATCCTCGCGGAGGGCCGGCTCGTGAACCTCGGCTGCGCGACGGGGCATCCGTCGTTCGTGATGAGCAACTCCTTCACGAACCAGGTCATCGCCCAACTCCACCTCTGGGAAGACCACAAGACCCTGGAGAAGAAGGTCTACCGCCTGCGGAAGGACCTCGACGAAAAGGTGGCCCGCCTGCACCTCGGGAAACTCGGGGCGCGCCTGACGAAGTTGCGGTCGGACCAGGCGGAGTACATCGGTGTGCCGGTGGAGGGGCCGTACAAGGCGGAGCACTACAGGTATTGAGTTTGGACTGGGTGCCACGGCCAGCGAAGCGAGTCTTCGAGCGCAGTCGGCCGTGGCGAGCGCCTTGGGCGCGCCGGCCACGGCCGACTGCGCTCCGCAGAGCCTGCGCTCCGCTGGCCGTGGCACCCTCGTGCGCGCCTTGACGCGTTCGTGCCGATGAGCATCATGCCGCCATGAAGAAAGTCCTCCTCTTCTCCCTCCTCCTCATCGTCGGCCTTGTTGGCTCGCAGGTGCTGCCTGGCGCGATGACCGACTCTGCGTGGCACTCGGCCTCGCATTGGATCCACCTCGCGACGGTGACGGCCCTCGCCTTCATCATGATCCACGTCGGCTTCGAGTTCGACATCGACAAGAAGAAGCCGGGTCAGTACGGCGTGGACTGGGTCGTCGCCTGCACCGCCGCCACGTTTCCATGGATTCTCTGCTCGGCGTACTTCATCTTCGTCATGGCGCCGCGGGAGTTCTGGGGCGACTGGACGGCATGGAAGGAGTCGCTTCTCGCGGGCGTCTTCAGCGCGCCGACGTCCGCCGGGGTGCTCTTCAGCATGCTCGCCGCGGCGGGGCTGGGGGCGACGTGGTTGTTCAAGAAGGCCAGGGTGCTGGCGATCTTCGACGACCTCTTCGTCGTGCTGCTGATGATCCCGCTGAAGATGATGATCGTCGGGCCGAGGTGGCAACTCGCCGCGATCGTGCTCATCATGTCGGCCCAGTTGTGGATCGCGTGGCGGTGGCTGCACGTGCTGCGCGTGCCGACGGCGTGGCCCTGGGTGGTCGGGTACGCCGTTGCGATCGTGGCGTTGAGCGAGGCGATCTTGGTCGGCAGCAAGATGATCGACGCCGACACGCCGATCCATATCGAGGTGTTGCTGCCGGCGTTTGTGTGGGGATGCCTGATGGGTCGGCCGGGGCACTTGCCGCGAGAGCCTTACGACTCCGGCGAAGACCCCGATCTCGCGCTCGACCCGACGCACGGGCACGATGATCCGGCCGAGGCGCGGGCCGCCACGCTCGTTTCGGCGGTGTTCATGGCTCTCGTCGGGCTGTCGATGCCGGTGATCGCGGGGGGCGCACCGACCGTCGAAGACGACGGTCGGTGGCACGATGGCATTGACCACCTTTCCGAACTCCCGCCGATGGGGTGGGGGATGATCGCCCTGCACGTCGCGGTCGTTACCGCGCTCTCGAATCTCGGGAAGATGGTCCCCGCGATGTGCTACCGGCGTGAGGCGCCGATCAATGAACGCCTGGCGCTGGCGATCGGCATGTGGCCCCGCGGCGAGGTCGGCGCGGGTGTGCTGGTCATCGCGCTCGGCTACCACATCGAGGGACCCGTGGTTACCGTCGCCCTGCTTTCGCTAATCGTGAACCTGATCCTCACCGGGGGGTTCATCGTGGCGATCAAAAGGCTCATTGCGCCTCGTTCCGCCGACTGACGTATCCCGTTTCGCCCGCCGACCATGCATATCCTCGACGTCTTCAACCAGCGCCCGACGACCTTCTCGTTCGAGTTCTTCCCGCCGAAGTCCGATCAGGCGGCGGCGGACCTCTTCGAGTCGATCAAGGATTTGCAGCCGCTGCATCCCTCGTGGGTCAGCGTCACCTACGGCGCCGGCGGGGGAACGAGGGCGAGGACGCATGACCTTGTCGTGAAGATCAAGCAGACGACGGCGTGCGACCCCATGCCGCACCTGACGTGCATCTATCACACCGAGGCGGAGATCTACGACATCCTGGAGATGTACACCAAAGCGGGGGTGAGCAACATCCTCGCGCTCGGCGGCGACCCGCCGCGGGACAAGCCCGACTACGACCGCTCGAGGGATTCGTTCCGGTACGCGCACCAACTTGTGTCCTTCATCCGCGATTTCAAGGGTCGGCACGCAGGGCGGGAGCATCCCGATCCCCGCGGCTTCGGCATCGGTGTCGCGGGCTTCCCGGAGGGCCACCCGGCCACGCCGAACCGCCTGCTCGAGATGGACCACCTCAAGCGAAAGGTCGACGCGGGCGCGGACTTCGTCGTCACCCAACTCTTCTTCGACAACCGCGACTTCTACGACTTCCGCGAGCGCTGCGAACTGGCGGGGATCGCCGTGCCGATCATCGCGGGGATCATGCCGATCACGTCGCTGAGCGGGATGAAGACGATCGCCGAACTGGCGCTCGGCGCGCGCGTCCCGGCGGCGCTCCTGCGGGCCGTGGAGCGGTGCAAGGGCCGCGCGGACGCCATCCGGCGCGTCGGCGTCCACTGGGCGACCGAGCAATGCCGCGACTTACTGGACCACAAGGTCCGGGGGTTGCACTTCTACACCCTGAACAAGAGCACCGCGACGCGGGAGATTTATGCGACGCTCGGCGTCGCCGATTCGCTCTCCCTCCCGTGAACGCGCGATCCGATTCACACAAACACGCAAGTCCTCGTTGCGGTCGGCCGATCACCTCGGCACACGGGACAGTTCGTCCCGGCCCGAGAACAAGCGATGGCCGATGTGCGGTGTTTCAATACGATCCGGCTGAGCGAGGGCGAGGTCGAGGCGCTGCTGCTGAGCCTGGAGCGCGAGCAGCCGAGCGGGTTCAAAGGCTCGAAGCGCCGCACCCGCCGATGGTTCACGCGCGGGCGAAAAGTGATCCTGACGACCAATCATGCCGCAGGGAACGCAAGGCACTTCGCGGCCTACGCGAGAAACCTCTCGGCCTCGGGCATGTCCGTGCTCCACGGGGGCTTCTTGCACAACGGGTCGAGGTGCGTGGTCGCCATCCGCGACACGACCGGAAAAGCACGGCTCATGAAGGCCCGGGTGACGCGATGCCAGCACCTGAATCGCCACCTCCACGATCTCGGGCTTCAGTTCGAGGAGAGCATCAATCCGCGGGACTTCATCGACTTCGGCGACGAACATGTGTTCACGGTCGAGAGCGTCGAGGTCGGTGACCTGCGCGGTCTGATGCTCGTGATCGAAGATAGCCAGATGTTCCTGCGGCTGTTCCGGAGCTTTGTCGGTGGCGCCGCCTTGGAAATGAAATGCGTCGGCTCCTGTGATGAGGGGCTGTCCCGCCTTGCCGACAATCCGTCGATGATCTTCGTGGACCTGCATCTGCCCGGCCGGAGCGGCCTGGAGTTCATCGCCGAGGCGCGGGCGCGTTTTTATGAAGGCCCGATCATCCTCATGACCGGCGACACGTCGCCAGGGCTTCGGGCGAAGGCCCTCCGGAGCGGGGCGACGGAGATGCTCACCAAGCCCTTCCCGCCTGAGGAACTCCACCGCGCCATCGCCGAGTTCCTGCTGCGCGAACAGGACCGGGATGAATCGCCCGAGCGGAGGCCGGCCGTCGTTTCTCCCGACTCGCCGAGGGAGATAGCCGAGCTGTTCGTGCGCCTCGCCGCCGAGCAGGCCGACGCTTTGGAGAAGGCCCTCGCCGCGAACGACATCGCCGTTGCGAAGGAGTCGATCCGGCAGTTGCGGTCCTCGGCGGAGGGGTGCGGGTTCGCGCGTCTCGGCGAACTCGCCCTGGAAGCCAACCGCAGCCTGGACGCGAGCATGAGCGTCGCCGAATCGGCGGAGGAACTCCGCCGGCTCGCCGCGTGGTGCAGACGGGCCACCGCCGCGGACAGCACGGCCCTCGGCGGCACAAAGGGCCGGTAACGCCCGAGCCCGGGCATGGTCGCCGCGCTGCGCTGATCGGTCGGCACGCTCGGCGTCCGGCCGCGGCCCCGGCCTGATCGGGTTCGGCGATCCGTCCGATGGAGAGCCTGCACGTCGGCGGTCCGCCGATCGAGGTTTTCGGAGCCGATCGATGTCGAGCGGTGAAGTCTTCGACTCTCTGAGGTTGAGCCAGGCGGAGGTCGAGGACCTCATCGCCGAACTTAACCGCGCGACCGCCAAGGCCCCGCAATCCACCCGACGGGAACTCAAGCGCTGGCCCATGCAGCACCAGCGCTGCGTCCTCACCACGAGCAGCAAACTGATGGGGAACATGCACGGCGTGGCCTACCCGCGGAACCTCGCCAAGAAGGGCGCCGCCGTCCTGACGGGCGCCTTCGTCCACCCCGGGACCACATGCCATCTCACCCTCCGCTCCATCGACGGATCGGCCCGCAGCATCCCGGGCGTCATCCGCTGGTGTCGGCACGTCAAGGCCCGCGCGCACGATCTCGGCATCCAGTTCGCGTCGGCCGTCAACCCGCGCGACTTCTTCATCGAGCAGGAAGGCCAGTGCCTGTTCCAACTCGAGCGCGTCGAAGTTACCAATCTCCGCGGCACGCTCGTCATCGTCGATGAAGACCGCCTGACGCACCGGCTCTTCCAGGATCTCCTCGGCACGTCCTCCGTCGAACTGGTCTTCGCCATGACGGGAGAGGAGGGATTGAAACTGCTCGATCAGTCGCCCGCTCTCATCGTCGCCGAGAACGCCCTCCCGGACATGAGCGGGCTTGACTTTCTGCTGAAGGTGCGGGGACTGGGTTTCCGCACGCCGATCATCCTCATGGCGCGCGAGGGCGACGCGGAGCTCCGGCTCGCCGCGATCGGAGGCGGAGCGCAGGAGTTGCTGCTCAGGCCCGTTACGCCCGAGACCATCCTGCGAGGCGTGGCGGAGTACCTCGGTCCCGAGGCCGTATCGCTTTCCAAGGCCGGCGATGGGGGAACGTCGTCGGCATCCGCCGAGGTTTTGCTCGACCTGAGCAGAAAGGCCCTGAAACTCGTCGAATCCGGGGACATCGCGGGCGCGAGGTCAACGCTCATCCGCATCGCCACGACGGCGCGCGAGTTCCGCGTCGTCGCGGTCGCGGAACAGGCGGAACGAGCCTCGGCGGCGGCGATGGGCGAGTCGGCCCAGCCGCGGCTCCTCGCCGAGGTGCGTGGCCTCGCGCGCGCCTGCGAATCGCTCGCGACGGCCAAAGCCGCGTAATCACGCGGGCATCATCGCCCCCGCTCGCCCCGCGCCGATTCGACAAGCAGCAGCGTCAAGTCCGCCGGGTTGACGCCTTCGAGGCGCGAGGCCTGCCCGAACGTCTCGGGGCGGAATCGCGCCAGACGGTCGCGCGCCTCGGCACGCAGCCCAGCGATCGCGGCGTAGTTGATCCACACCGGAATCCGCCGATGCTCCATCTCCGAAAGCCGACGAGCCTCGGCACGCTGGCGCGCGAGGTACCCCTCGTACTGCCGCTCCGCGAGCACGGTCAGCATGCTCGACGATTGAAACCTGAAGCCCGGCGCAATCTCGTCCAGATCGGCGATCAGCCGGTCGAGCGCGTAATCCGGACGCCGGACGCGCAGCGATATCGCCTCGCCGGCGACGCGCCCGGAATCGATCGCGGCGTTGATCGCGCCGATCTCGATCCGCCGGCGCTCGAACAGCCGCCACCGCTCGTCATCGACGGTCCCCCACTGCCTTCCCAGCGGCGTCAGCCGATCCGCAGCGTTATCCGCGCGCAGGAGCAGCCGATGCTCGGCCCGGCTCGTGAACATGCGGTACGGCTCGCGCGGCGTCTTTGTCACCAGGTCATCCATCATCACCCCGATGTACGCCTCGTCGCGCCCCAGCAGCACAGGCTCCTGCCCTCGCGCGAAGCGCACCGCGTTGATCCCCGCGATCACTCCCTGCCCCGCCGCCTCTTCGTACCCGCTCGTCCCGTTGATCTGCCCGGCGAGAAACAAGCCCTCAACGAGTTTCGTCATCCCCGTCGCGTGAATCTGGTGCGGCCTGATCATGTCGTATTCGACCGCGTATCCGTATTGCACGACCTCCGCCCGCGCGCAGCCCGGCATCTGCCGAACGATCGCGTCCTGCACGTCGCGCGGCAGGCTCGTCGAGATGCCGTTGCAGTACACCCAATCCGTCTCGTGCGACTCCGGCTCAAGAAAGACGTGGTGCGAGTCGCGCTGCGCGAAGCGAACGACCTTGTCCTCGATCGAGGGGCAATACCTCGGCCCGGCGGATTCGATCTGCCCGGAATACATCGGCGCTCGGTGCAGATTCGCGCGGATCAGGTCATGGACCCGCGCCGTCGTGCGCGTGATCCTGCATTCGACCTGCAAGAGACGCGGGAACTGAGCCGCAACCGTCAGGGAGCGGGGGGCCGCCGACCGTCGGTCCGGTTCCGAAGGCGTGAGATCCGAGAAAGGCTCGGGCGGATCATCCCCATGCTGAGGCTCCAACTCATCCCATTCGATCGTGGCCCGCCTGAGGCGAGGCGGCGTGCCGGTCTTCAGGCGTCCGAGTTCAAACCCAAGTTCGCGCAGCGCGCCAGAGATGCCGACCGCCGACGCCTCGCCGATGCGCCCACCCTCGATCTTCGTCTCGCCCGTGTGCATGAGCCCGCGCATGAACGTGCCCGTGGTCAGAACCACGGCGCGGGCACGGAGTTCGATCTGGTCGGCCGCGCGTGCGACGACGACGCCGGCGATGCGCTCCCGGCGCGAATCCCCTCCCTTGTGGTCGGGGTTCCAGAGCAACAGGCGTTCGACGGCCCCGGCAAGCACGGTCATCTCGGCACGTGCCGCGAGGAGGCGCTGAACCTCGCGCGCGTAGGCGTGCTTGTCGCACTGGGCGCGCGGCCCGCGCACCGCTGGCCCGCGCGACGCGTTCAGCGTCTTGAACATGATCCCCGTCGCGTCGGTCGCGAGGCCCATCAGTCCGCCCAGCGCGTCGATCTCGCGGACGATCTGCCCCTTCGCCAGCCCGCCGATGGCCGGGTTGCACGACATCACGCCGATCTTCGCCGGATCGAGCGTCACGAGCGCGCACCGCGCCCCCATGTTCGCCGCGGCCCACGCCGCCTCGACCCCGGCATGCCCGCCGCCGATGACGATGATGTCGAACCATCGACAACCGTCGGGCGCGGACCTCTCCAAACTCCTGATGGCTTGGCTCATGGCGGGTTCATCGGAAGCAAGGCCTTCACTTCGTCGAGCAGCACCGGAAGGTCGGTGCGAGCGACATCCCAGACGACGGATGGATCGATCTGGTGGTAGCCGTGGATCAACAGATTCCGGAAGTCGATGATTCGGCGCGCGTCCGTGATTCTGACCTCGATCGTTGGATCCGCGGAAATCGCTTGTCGCAAGGCCTCACCGATGATCTCGAAGCGGCGTTCGACTTTCGCTCGAAGGTCGTCGTCAGCAAAGAAATCGTCAAGAGTTCGCCCCTCGATGTTCCGACGGATGGCCTCGCCCGCCTTGAGGATGTCGTAGATGTACACCCGGAGATCACGCGGCGGCATACAACGGGACCTTTGTCGCGTGAACGGACTGAGCGAAGTAGGGATTCGTCATCGCGCGCACCGTAACCAGGTCCACGCGCCGGTTGAGCAGCCCCGTAAGGGCCGCTCGGAGCGCGAAGTAGGAATCCGCGATGCGGCCCTCGGGCAGCGGCTCGAACTCCACAAGAATATCCACGTCCGAATCAGGGCGGAACGCACAGGCATCGTCGATGCCGCTCGCCGATCCAAAAAGCCATAGAGCGCGAACATGATGTTCCCGGCATATCGCCGCGATGGCCGTTGCGGGGATGTCGATCACCGGTTCACTCATGGCACCGAATGCTAGGCCTGGACTGCGACGATCAGGACTACTTCTCAACAGGCACAATATCCACCACAATCGGGCAATGATCTGATGCGTAGCCCTCGGGCTTCGGCGCCGTGCGCCAGTCGGCCATCTCGTCAATCTGCGGCGTGCCCAGCACGAACCGGCTCTGACGCACGATCTCGGGCTCCAGCGCCTTGTTGTACAGAATCAGGTCGATCGCCCGCTCGCTCGCGTGCGTAAACATCTTCGGGTCGTCCAGAGGCCGATCGATGAACAGGTCCTTGAACCCGTTCGAGAGATAGATCTGGAGCGATTCGTCCATCGTCTCGGCGTTGAAGTCGCCGAGCACCGCGATGTTCGCGCCGGCGTCCTCCTTTGTGAACTCCTCGATCAGTTTCAGCGTCCCGCGCGATTCAGCCTCGCGCCAGTAGTTGAAGTTGCGCGAACTCTTCGCATGCACGACGAAGAGCGTCAGCCGATAGGGCTCGCCTTTCGCCGTCTTCTCCGCCGGCACCTCGACCGTAACCCTCAGCGGAGAGCGGTGGAACGTCACCGGCTTGCCGAACCACTTGTTGGGGTTCCGCCCGTCTTTCTCCGGGTGCTTGGCTTCGAGTTCCGTGCCGACGAAGTTCTTCGAGTCGATGATCGGGAATCGGCTGATCACCGCGTTCTCGATGCCGCGCTCGTCGCCCGCATCGATCGACACCACATGCTCGTACCCCAGGCCCTTGAGATACTGATCGCGGAACTCGATCAGCGCGTCGTACGACTCGACTTCCTCCAGCGCGACGACGTCGGCGTCGATCCGCTTGATGGCCGCGGCCACGCCCGCCTTGTGCGCCTCGGGCTTGGCATCGTCGATGTCGTCGTTCTCGCCTGAGAGGGCGGGATCGTCTTTGTTGTCGAAGAGGTTTTCGATGTTGTATGAGGCGAGGCGGATCGCGTCCTTCGTGCGAGGCTTGGGAGCGGGCACGCCGATCCGCGGCGGGGGCGGCGGGGCCTTGGGCTTCTCCTTCCGCGCAAACGCCTCGGCGGCGGCAAAGACGCCCGCCAGCGCGATGGCCAAACCAATCAACGGAACCACGAAGCGGGGACTGCGTCTCACGGGTTGTCTCCTGGCATGGATGTTCGGCGATTATACGGTTCGCTCAAGTCCGCCGGTTGCAGAACCGCCCGCGTTCCGTGATCCTGTTGGCCGAATGCCGATAGAAGGTACATCGGTCCCCGCGAGGACGACCGGTGCACGCGCCTGCGTCGCCGTCGCGCGAGCCGATCGAGGAACCGCCCCGTTGAACAGCGCATTCCGATCCGCCATTCGATTGCTGCCGGCGCTGCTCGCCTCGGCGTGCGTGCTCGCTTCCCTGCCCATGGCGGGATGCGCCCGAGGGCAAGGACCCGGCGCGTCGCTCGAACGCTCCCGCGTCGTTCTCACGCCGGCAGGCGAAGTCCCGGCAACCGCCTCCGCCGCCGTCGCGGAATAGCCGACGCCTCTAGCCTGAAGGCCACGCCTTGAGGATCATCCTTTCCGCCATCGTCATCGCGTTGGGGATCATCCTCCTGGCGACATCGCTCGGGATTGTCCGAACGGTTGACTCGGGGCTGCCCCCTGCGCGCGAGGCCGCCACGCCGCTTGTCGGCCCCGCCCAGGCCCAACGCGCCCCCCAACTTGATCCCTCGTTTGCGACCCGATTCACGGTCCTCGGCGTCGTCGTCGCCATTGTCGGCGGGGTCAACCTGATCGTCGGCGCTCAACTCCTCGCCATTGAACTCATCCGCACGCGAGCCCGCAAGAGCCGCCTGGGAACCGACCCGCCCGATTGACGCGGACCAAGGGCCGCCTTGCCGCGAGTTGCCGAGCGTAGGGCGGATCCCCCCCGATTCCGGACGCGCCGAGCCCCCGATTTGACACCACCGCCGGGGGTGGCGAATCTATCGCCCCACGATCGGCGACTAGGGTGCATCCGCCCCCCTTCGCCGGGCGTACCGCTGGGTTGTCCACGGGCTTTCTCCCGTGGCCTTTGGAGGCCTCGCCTGTGCATATTGTCACCAAATTCCTGGTCGTCTTCGCCGCCGTGCTGAGCATGGTCCTTGCGGGCCTGACGATCGCCTACACGAGCAACGCGACCTCCCTTGCCGACGCTGTGCGCCTCGCCGAGAATAAGGCCGCCCAGGCCGCCGCCCAGGCGGGAGCCGTAACCGCCTCCACCGCCGCGGAGCGTCAGAGCCTCCAGGACAAGATCGCCAGCCTCGAATCCGCGCTCGAACAGGCGGTAACGCGCACCGCCGACCTTCAGGGCGAGAACGCCAAACTCCTCGCTGAGGTCAACGGCCTGAAGCAGGCCTCGGTCAGCCATAGCGCCCAGATCGACCAGTTCACCGCGGTCATGCAGAACTACTCGGCCCTCAACAAGGCCCAGGCCGATGAACTCAACACCCTCCGCGCCAAGGAACTCGACGCCTCCCGCAAGGAGATCGAACTCTCCGACCGCATCAACGACCTCCTCGGCGAACTCGAGGTCGCCCGCGAAACGACCCGCAGCCTTCAGGAGCAACTTGTCTCCGCCCGCGAGACCCTCGACCGCGCCCAGCAGGGGACGACTTCGCTCAGCGTAACCGGGGCCGAGCAGGCCCTCCTCCGCGCCCCGGCAAACTTCCGCTCGCAGATCAACGACGTCCGCCAGGATCCGTCCGGCAACACCCTCGCCACCATCCCCGCCGGGGCAAGCGACGGCCTGCGAGAGCGCATGCGCCTCTCCATCATCCGCGAGGGCGGCTTCCTCGCCACACTCATCCTCGAGCGCGTCGATCAGAACGAATCAGTCGGCCGGGTCGATTTCCTCGGCCGCGAGGTAACCATCCAGGCCGGCGACCGCGTCATCGCCTCCACCCTCTAATCACGACAACCGGAGCAACCCCATGAGCCAGTTCGCCATGCAGATGCCCGGCGCCCAACGCCCACGCTCAGCCCCGCTCAACATCTACACAGGCCTCATGCTCGCCGCCGTCGTCTGCCTCATCGCCGCCATCGGCTTCGTCTTCTACGCAGGCATGAAGATCGGCCCCAGCGGCGGCCCCATGGCGGCGGTAACGCTGCATCAGAAGGGGCAGGTCAGGCTGGCGCAATGACGTGGCACGCCCTTTCCAGGGCGTGCGCCTTTCGGCATGGCTTGGAAAAGCCATGCCACAGCCGGGCAAGATAGGACCTTTCGGGTACCTCGCCCCGTTTTTTCGATATCCTGTGGGTGCCGATGCCCCGGTCGCACCGGGACCACAAGGAATCGTGGTCGAACCGGTCGGCCCGAAGGGTCGGGTCTGGAGCCGCCGTGCTTGACAGCCTGCTGAGTTGGTTCAGCGTAGACATGGGGATCGACCTGGGCACCTGCAACACTCTTGTTGCCGTGCGGGGGGAGGGGATCGTTCTGAACGAGCCCAGCGTCGTCGCGGTGCGCAAGGGCACCAACCGCGTCCTCAAACTCAACACGGGCGAAATGGCCGTCGGCTGGTCCGCCAAGGAGATGCTCGGCAAGACGCCGGGGTCGATCACGGCGATCCGGCCGCTCAAGGACGGCGTGATCTCCGACTTCGAGATCACCGAGGCGCTGCTCTCGTACTTCATCCGCAAGGTGAACGGGCGGTCGCGGCTGTTCGTGTTCTCGCCGCGGGTGGTGATCGCGGTGCCGAGCGGGATCACGGCGGTGGAGAAACAGGCGGTGCGGCAGTCGGCGCAGCGTGCCGGCGCCCGGCTGGTCTACCTGGTCGAGGAGCCGGTCGCCGCGGCAATCGGCGCGGGGCTGCCGTTCACCGAGCCGACGGCCTCGATGATCGTGGATATCGGAGGCGGGACGACCGAGGTCGCCATCATGTCCCTCGCCGACATCGCCACCTGCGAGAGCGTCCGCGTCGCGGGCGACGACATGGACGAGGCGATCATGACCCACATGAAGAAGACCTACAACCTCATGATCGGCGAGCAGACCTCCGAGCGGATCAAGATCGAGATCGGTTCGGCGGCGCCCGTCGGCGAAGAGAAGACGATGGAGGTCCGCGGGCGGGACACGCTCTCCGGCCTGCCGCGGAGAACCGTTGTAACCAGCGAAGAGATCCGCGAGGCCGTGCAGGAGCCAGTGAACTCGATCGTCGAGGCCGTCACCCGCACGCTCGAGCGCGCCGAGCCGGAACTCGCGGCGGACCTCGTCCACAACGGCATCATGCTCGCCGGCGGCGGAGCCCTCCTCCGCGGGCTCGACATCGTCATCCAGAACGCCACCGGCCTCGAGGTCAAGATCGCCGACGACCCCCTCACCTGCGTCGCCCGGGGCACCGCTGCGTTCCTCGAGAACCTCGACCAGTGGAAGGACACCCTCGAAAGCGACATGGACGTCTGATCGTGAGTCTCACCACGGAGGACACGGAGGATACGGAGAGGACATAACGGGCTGGGTGGCGTCGTTCAGGACTTCTCGGATCGACGATCGAACTTCGGTACTTCGAATCCATTCCATCTGTGGCATCCGCGGTTTCGATTCATTGTTTTCGGTTTCTCCGTTGGCGAATCCCTTGCCTCGACGACCGCTCAATCCCCGTTCGCTCCTGGCGCTCGCGACGATCGCGCTGGCGATGCTGGCCGTGCTGCCGCTGCGATGGTCGGGGTGGGCCGGGGGGCTGCGCGGGCCGTTCATGACGCTGATCGCCCCGGTCAGCGCGCCGATGACCTCGCTCTCGGTCTGGCTCCGCCCCGGCGAGAGCCGTCGCGGCGAGGAGAGCGCCGATGTCGAGCAGGTCCGTCTCGAACGCGAGTTCTGGCGCGGCGAGTACCTCCGCGCCGAGCAGCAGGTCGAGCGCCTCACCCAACTGGTCCAGGCGCTCCAGAGCGGCGTGGCCTATGGGTCGCCCATGAGAATCAGAACCCTCGAAGCACAACGCGTCGGCGCGGACCTCGGCTCGGGGACCATCGACGCCTCACGCGGGTCGATCCACGGCGTTACCGCCGGCGCCGCCGCGGTCGCCACCACCGCGCCGCAGCATCTCGTCGGCCTGGTGACCGCCGTCGGTCCAACCGTCTCCACGATCCACGTCATCACCGACCGACGGCTCATCCCCAACCTCATCGAAACCCTCATCCTCCCCGCCGGCGAGAACACATCCGAAATCCTCGCCCGCGCTCCCCGTTGCCAGGTCCGCCCCGTGGGCGACGGCACGCTGGTCGGAAAAATCGGCGCCGAGGACGCCGCCAGAATCCGCCCCGGCGACGCCGCATTCCTTGACGACCCATCCTGGCCCGTCGGCGCCCAGCGACTCATCGTCGGCCGGATCGTCCGCGCCGAGGACACCGACAATCCCCTCTTCAAGCAACTCATCATCCGCCCGGACTTCGACCTCGCCCGCGTCCGCAGTGTCGTCCTGCGCATCCCGGATGACGGGCCGCCTCCCGCGGCAGGGGGTGCGCCGTGAACTGGATCGTCTTCGCCGTCCTCGCCTGGATATTCCTCGGCATGGAGCAGGGGCTTCGGCAGGCGCTCCAGGTCGGCTCATGGGATATCGCGCCGTCGTTCGTCCTCATCCTGCTGGTCTTCGTATCGCTGTGGGCGAAGCCGATCCACGCGCTTTGGGCCGCGCTCTTCCTCGGCGTGTCGCTCGACATGCTCAATCTGGTCCCGACCAAGTCGGGCGAGACGATCGCCATCCTCGGCCCTTGGGCCTTGGCGTGCATGCTCACCGCGTACACCGTCCTCAACTTCCGCGTCCTCATGTTCCGCCGAAATCCACTCAGCATCGCCTTCCTCTGCACCGTCGGCGGAGCGATCTCCGGCGTGCTCGTCCTCGCCATCCTTTCGCTTCGCGCCTACTACGATGACATCCTCCTGGTCTCCGCCTCCGCCGACCTCGGCCGACGCCTCCTCACCGCCCTCTACACCGGCGTCCTCGCCCTCCCCCTCGGCCCGGCCCTCCACTGGATCGGCCCCTGGCTCGGCTTCAAACGCCCCGTCACCATGAGCGCCGGCAGACGATGAGCAACGCCGACAAACAATCGAAGCGAACCCAATCTCCGATCTGAGATCTGAAATCTAAGATCTCAAATCTGAAATCCGAACATCTCGGACCTTACATTCCGCACCCCCTCACCCCCTCACCCCATCACCCCATCACCCCATCACCCCATCACCCC
>CAZBDZ010000022.1:0-5889 GCA_964490785.1 uncultured Phycisphaeraceae bacterium | reverse complement strand
TCACCCCATCACCCCATCACCCCATCACCCCATCACCCCCTACACTACCTCCGTGCCCGATCTTCTGGTCCAACTCTCACGCTGGCGCAACACCCGCATCCTCGTCGTGGGCGATTTCATGCTTGACGAGACCGTCCTCGGCGACGCCGAGCGCCTCACGGGGGACGCACCGGTCCCGATCCTGCACGTCCGCGAAACGACCAGCACGCCGGGCGGCGCCGCCAATGTCTGCATGAATCTCGCCGCGCTGGGCGCGAACGTCGCCGCTTTCGGCATCGTGGGCAACGATCCGGCCGCCGAGGCCTTGTGCGATGCCCTAAAGCGCGACAAGATCGACTGCTCGGCGCTGATCGCCGACGCGGACCGCCACACGACCGTCAAGCGAAGCCTTGTCGGCCGAGCGCAGCATCGGCATCCGCAGAAGATGTTCCGCATGGACATCGAATCGCGCGATCCCCTCCCCGACGCCGCCGCGACGCGCATTCTCGAGGCCCTCGACCGCGCCCTCGCCGACTGCGACGCCGTCGCCATCGAGGACTACGACAAGGGCGTCCTCCGCGGCGGGCTTTGCCAAGCCATCATCGACCGCTGCCGGCGCGCGAAGAAGGAAGTCATCGTCGATCCGGCTCGCCTCACCGACTACTCCCGCTACAAGGGCTGCACCTCGATCACGCCCAACCGCACCGAGGCGGAAACCGCCACCGGCCTGCCCACGCACGAATCGGCCGACATGGCCCACAACGCCGAACTCGCCCGCGCCATCCAGAGCGCCCACGATATCCACGCGGTGGTCCTCACCCTCGACCGCCACGGCGCGTTGTTGCTCGAGCGCGGGCGGGATCCCCTCGCCGTCCCCACGATCGCGCGCGAGGTCTACGACGTTACCGGCGCCGGCGACATGGTCCTCGCCGCGCTCGCCGCCGCGCGCGCGAATGGCTTCGATTGGCCCTCGGCCGTCAACTTCGCCAACGTCGCCGCGGGGCTTGAGGTCGAGGTCTTCGGCGTGCAACCGATCCCGTTCGATCGTGTCCGCCGCGAGGTCGCCCGCTCCGTCTCCGGCGGGCACCCCAAACTCTTCACCCGCGACGATCTGGCCCGCGAAGTCGCCCGCCGCCGGGCGAAGGGGCAGCGCATCGTTCTCACCAACGGCTGCTTCGACGTGCTCCACTCCGGGCACGTCATGCTGATCGAAGAGGCGAAGCGCCAGGGCGACTTCCTCATCGTCGCCATCAACACCGACGAAAAGGTCCGGCAATACAAGGGGCCGCGGCGTCCCGTGAACAACGAGCACGACCGTGCGGTGGTCCTCGCGGGATTGCAGGCGGTGGACGCGGTGACGATCTTCGCCGAGGACACGCCGGCCGAACTCATCGCGGCCGTCCGCCCCGATGTTCTCGTGAAGGGGGCCGAGTATTCGATGGAGCAGATTCCCGGCGCATCTCTTCTTGAATCCTGGGGGGGCCGGGTGGTTCGCGTCCCGATGAAGCCCGGGTTCAGCACCAGCGCCACGCTCCGCAAGATGGGCCACCCCGGCGCCGAGGTCGCGACGACTCCCGAAACCCGCGAGCGCTTCGTCCGCGACCGTTCGACGGAGCGCGTGCCATGATCCACGTCGCCGTGCTTCTCCCGCGTTACGCCGACCTGATCCTTCGCGGCAAGAAACACATCGAATCGCGCCTCTCCGTCGTGCGGTGCGACCCGTACCGCGCGATCCTGCCAAGCGAGCGCATCTACTTCAAGTCCCGCGGCGGGCCGGTCGTCGCCACCGCGCTCGCGGGGAGGATTGACTTCTTCGAGGACCTCACGCCGAGGCGGATCGCCGGACTTCGGCGGGAGTTCAACGACGGGATCGCCGCCGACGCCGAATACTGGCGCGCCAAGCGCCGGGCCGCCTTCGCCACACTGATCTGGCTGGAGGAGGTGCGCCCGGTCCTCTTCGGCCCGCAGTTCCCCGCGTTCCACGGCCGGGCGTGGCAACGTCTCCCGAACGCCGCCGACGTGTACCCGCGATGCGTCGCCCCGCACCCGCAGACGGCCTCGGCATGAACGCCCTCCCGAACCTCAACGCCCTCCCTCTTCCCGCGCTTTTCGACGAACTCGCCCGCACGGGCCTCGTCCAACGCCTCGTCGACCTCGCGCGCGATGAAGACCTGGGCGACGCCGGCGATATCACCACCATCGCCTGGTCCCCGCCGACGGACCGCACCCGCGCCCGCCTCGTCGCGCGCAAGGAGGGCGTCATCGCCGGTCTCGCCGCCGCGCCGCTGCTTCTCAATGCCTTTGCGCCCGATGCCCGCATCGAACTCCGCGCATGCGACGGCGGGCACGCGGCCGCCGGCGACACCCTCGCCATCCTTGAAGGCCCGACGCGCCAAGTCCTCGCCGTCGAACGGTCCTTTCTGAACCTCGTGGGTCGGCTGTCGGGCGTCGCGACGCAGGCCGCCCGCTTTGTCGCCGCGATCGGAATCGCCTCGCGCGCCCGCGTCTTCGACACGCGCAAGACGACCCCGGGCCTGCGGGTCCTCGAGAAATACGCGGTGCGCTGCGGCGGGGGCTTCTGCCACCGTCTCGGGCTGCACGATGCGATGCTCGTGAAGGACAACCACGTCGCCCGCGTCCCGCTCGCCGATCTCGCGGCGTACGCCGCCGACGCCGCGCGCCGGGCCCGCGCCGACCGCCCGCTCCGCTTCGTCGAGATCGAGGCCGACCGCATCGAGCAGGTCGAAGCCCTGTTGCAGATCGAGCCCGGCCTCATCGACCTCATCCTCCTCGACAACATGCCGCCCGCGAAACTTCGCGAGGCCGTCGCCCTTCGCGATCGCATGAACCCCCGCATTCATCTTGAAGCCTCCGGCGGCGTAACCCTCGACACCATCGCCGACATCGCCCGCGCCGGCGTCGATCGAATCTCCATCGGCGCGCTGACGCACTCGGCCACATCGCTCGACCTCGCGCTCGACGCGGAGTAGGCGATGCGGCGATCGGCATCGATCCGCCTGCGGCCCAACCGCGTGCTTGCGCGTGCGGCTCGTCGAGGCCTACACCTGCTCGATCATCCGCTCGATGTACCGCCATGCGTTCAACTCGGTGCGCACGGCGCGCAGCGTCGCCGCGTCGCCGCCGCGTGCGAACAACTCCCCCACCCTCCCGATGATCTCGCCGCGACGCGACGCCGCCCAACTCTCCCAGCGCGTTCGTGCTTCCTCTCCCTCGGCCTCGACCTCGGCCTGCATCGCCTCGCGAGCCTCCAGCATCTCCATCAGGAACCCCTCGGGGAGCGACTTGTCCTGCTCCTTCGTCGGCCCGCCGAGCAGCGACAGCATCGCGTTCGCGCGCCGCTCCGGGTCCTGAAGGACGGCCTTGGCCTCGTTCAGTTCCGCCGAGAGACGCGCCGCGTCCTCCGGCGCATCGGCCCGATCCGGGTGCAGCCGGGCGGCACGCTCCAGCCACGCACGCTGCAGCACCGCCCCATCCACCTCAAACCGCCGAGGCAGTCCGAGCAGCGCGAACGGATCGACAATCTCCTTCGGCATCCCCGGAATCCTACTCGCCGCTCACCGCTCGGCACTCCCCCTCCTCGTCCCCCTTTTTCGTATCATCCCTCCGTGCCCAGGACCATCGGCATTGTCGCGGTCAGCCCCGAAGGATCGGCCGCCTGCTACAGACTGATCGGCCACCGGTGCTCGGATCTCCCCGATCCGGCCCAGCGGCCGACGGTCGTCCTGTGCAACCGTCCCCTCTCCACGTACGTCGAGGCCCTCAACCGCGGCGAATGGCCCCGCGTCGCCGACATGCTCCGCGAGTCCGCCGTCGCCCTCGCCCACGCCGGCGCGGACTTCTGTGTCCTCCCCGACAACGTCTGCCACCATGCCCTCCCGATGGCCGAATCGGGATCGCCCATTCCCTGGCTCAACATGATCGACCTCGTCGCCGACGCGCTCAAGGCGTCGGGCTTCAAGAGCATCGGGCTCATCGGGACGCGCTTCGTAACTTTCGGCTCGACCTATCAGATCGCCCTCGGCCTGCGCGGCATGCACCTTCACGTCCCTCCCGACGACGAAACCACCGCCATCGACCGCATCATCTTCGACGAGGCCGTGCATGACCGCGTGAAGCCCGAGTCCCGCCGGCGCGTTCTCGAATCCATCCGCAATCTCAAGCAGCGGGGCTGCGAGGCCCTGATCCTCGGCGCAACCGAGGCAGCCATGCTCGTCAACTCCGATGAAAGCCCGCTTCCCACCTTCGATCCCGTCGAACTGCTCGTCGATGCGGCGCTCTACAGGGCGCTGGGCACGCTGCCGCCCCGGCTCTGATTCTCAGGCCGCCAGCCGCGCATCCATCTTGCTCGAATGCCCGCGCTACCGCTCCGGGGGCGGATCGCTCGGTTCCTCGGACGGAGGCGGCGTTTCAGCCGACTCGGGCGCGGACTGCGTTTCAGGGGCTGGTTCTTCCGCAGGTTGGACCTCGCCCTCTGCTTCGGGAGCGGGCGCAACCTCCTCAGCCGGCGGCGGTTCCTCGGCCTTGGGTTCCTCCGGCGGCGTCCCGCCGAGCGCCACCCATGCCTCCGTCACCCGCGCCGACAGGGCTTCCAGCCGTTCGCGCAGATCGCCCGATCCGCCCGACTCAAACGCCGACCTCGCCTTGTCATACTGCTCCAGCGCCGCTGCGAGCGCCTGTTTCCGTTCGCCCTCGACCGCCTCCGCCGCGGCTCGGAACTCCTCGGCCCCCTCGATTTCCGGCTGAATCTTTCCCGCCAGCGCCAACACCTGCCCCACGCGCCCCAGGCTCGCCGCGTATTCCCGGTGGAGCGCCCCGATCGACTGCGCCGCCGACCCCGCCGTCAACTTCAGCAACTTCTGATCAGGCCCGTTCCGCGACTGCGAATACTTGGCCGCCTCCTGATTGAACATCGCCGCCGCACTCTCGTACGCGGGCTTGACCTCCTCGGCGAGGACGCGCCTGACCTCGGCGATCACTTGTGCAACCTCAGCCCCCGTCTGCTCCGCCCCCTTGGTCGCTTCCGCGGCCCCCGCCGCTCGCGACGCCGCCAACTCCCGCGCCCTCGACTTCGCCACCTCCAGCGATGCGATCTGCCTCTCGACCTCTTCAACCGCCAGCGAGCGCTCGATCAGCAGGGGGCTGATCGTCTCGGCCTCGGCCTCCAACAACTCCGATTCCTTCATCACCCCCTCGGCCTCGCGCCGCGCCTTGTTCAACTCCGCCGCCAGCCCCGGCCGATCCTCGCTCGACGCGTCCATCAGCCTCTGACGCAGCCCGCCCAGGCGTTCCATCATCCCCCGTCCCTGGTCCGCTTTCCCCTTGGCTTTCCCCCGGGTTGTCTCGACGCGCTTCTTCACGTCGTCGAGCGCTCGCTCCGCCGCGACCAGCGCCTTCTCTCGTTCCTTCATGGCCGCATCGAACCGCGCGACATCAGTTTCTGGGTTGTACCCATCCAGCGCCGTCGCCAGCGAACGCTGCTCGACATAGAGCCCAAGCCGGGCCTTCGCCTCGCCCACGGCGGACAGCAGATGCCCGTCCGCCTCCCTGAACCCCGCCGCCGCGATCTCGCCCTGTCCGCCCAAGGCATTCCCGCCCAACACGGCCATGATCGCCTTGGTCGCGTCATCCCCGTCGCCCCCCTCCTTCAACGTCGCCAGGACTTGCTTGAAGTTCTTGTCCAGCGTTGCACGCGGCGCCGGCGACGACCCCCCCACCCCTGTCGCCAGCATCGTGTTCGACGCCTCACCGATCGCGCGCGACTGCGGATCGCTCCGCTCGCACCCGCCCGCCGCCAGCGCCAGCACCGCTACACCGATCCGTTTGTTCGTCAACACGCCCATTCGCTCGATTCTCCGGGGAAGCCGGGCAGTCTACCGCGCTCGTGCCCCC
>CAZBDZ010000021.1:2514-50682 GCA_964490785.1 uncultured Phycisphaeraceae bacterium | reverse complement strand
GCGGGGCTGGCGGAGCGGCTGGGGCTGAAGGTGATGGCGCTGGTCGGCCCGTCGGCGACGGCGGGGGTTGAGCCTTCGATGATGGGACTGGGGCCGGTGCCGGCGACGCGGAAGGCGCTGGACCGCGCGGGGCTGACGCTCGGCGATATTGACCTGATCGAGATGAACGAAGCATTCGCGGCCCAGGTGCTCGCATGCCTCGGCGAACTCGGCCTTGGCGCGGAGGCGATCAATCCGAACGGCGGGGCGATCGCGCTGGGGCATCCGCTCGGCTGCACGGGGGCGCGGATGGTCGTCACGCTTGTTCACGAGATGATGCGCAGCGGCGCTCGGCGGGGGCTGGCGACGCTGTGCGTCGGAGTCGGGCAGGGAGTGGCGACGATTGTGGAGCGGGCGGGGTGAGGACGGGAGATCGTGCCACCGACCGTGGCTCTGCACGGTCGGTGCCGCGCGAGGCCGAGAGGCCTCTGGATCGGTACCCAACGTGCAATGCGGGGTGCGAAACACGTTGACGCGATCATGCGATTTCCCTGGGGCGTCGGCACTACTTGACCAGCGGTGCGGATGGGGAGTGCGTGGGGTTGGGGCGCGGGTCAAGGAGTGGCACCCGGCACGCACCGACCGCTCCAAGCAGCGGTCGGTGGCACGCGCATCAGCCGTCGCGGAGTTTGTGGAGGGCCTGGTGGGGTATTTCGGGGAGCGATGGGCGGTTGGATTCGGGTGTGCTGAGAGGCGCGACCTGTTCCGCGCTTTTTAGGTAGCGGGAGGCGAGGGATTGATAGAAGCGCGTGCCATCGGCTTTCCATGCGATTTCGGAATCGCGGAGGGGGCGGATGGTTTTGGCGGGCGTGCCGGCGACGAGGGTGCGCGGCGGAACGATGGTGCCGGCTTTGACGAGGGCATTGGCGGCGACAAAGGCGAATTCGCCGATCTCGGCGTCGTCCATGACGACGGCGTGGATGCCGACCATGGCGCCGCGGCGGACGGTGCAGCCGTGGAGGACCGCGCCGTGGCCGATGTGCGCGTCTTCTTCAAGGATGACCTCGCGGCCGGGGAAGGTGTGGACGATGCAGCCGTCCTGGAGGTTGCTGCCGGGGTGCATGATGAGACGAGCGATATCGCCGCGGAGGACGGCGCACGGGCCGACGAAGCAGTGGCGCGAGATGATGACGTCGCCGATGAGGACGGCGTCGGGGTGGACGTAGGCTTCGGGATCGACGACGGGGATCAGGCCTTCGAAGCGGTAAGCCGGCATGCGGGTTCTCCGATGGGCGGGCGCGTCGCCGGGGCTTTGCGGGAATGGAGGGCGGCGAGGATTTTTTCCGGCGTGATGGGGAGGTCTTTGATCCACACGCCTGTGGCGTTGGCGATGGCGTGGGCGACGGCGCCGAGGACGGGCAGGGTCGCGCCCTCGCCGATTTCCTTGGCGCCGAAGGGGCCTCGTGGCTCGTAGGAATCGACGATGCCGCTGAAGATTTCCGGGGCGTCCTTGATGGTCATCATCAGGTAGCCGTGGAGGTTGGGGTTGAGGATGCGGCCCTTGTCGTCGTATTGGACGTCTTCGAGGATGGTCTCGCTGGCGCTCATGACGATGGCGCCCTCGACCTGGCCGTGGACTTGCTGGGGATTGATGGGCGTGCCGCAGTCGTGCGAGTCGGTGAAGCGTTCGACGCGGACCTTCCCCGTTTCGAGGTCGACGCGGACCTCGCAGATGGCGGTGCCGAAGGAGTACGCGGGGCTTGTGCCGACGGTTCCGCCCTTGTAGTCGCCTCCAAGGCCTTCCGGGGGCTTGTAGCAGCCCGTGCCGACGAGCGGGCCGTTGTCGTTGAAGTAGCGGCGTGCGGCCTCTTCCCATGCGACGGTGCGGCTCGAGTTTCCCTCGGCGAAGACTCGGCCATCGCGGGCGCGGACGGCGGGCGGCGCGCAGCCGAGCATCGCGGCGGCGTAGGGACGGATCTTCTCGAAGACTGCGGCGCCTGCGGAGGCGACTGCGTTGCCCGCCATCAGTGTTACGCGGGAGGAGTACGAGCCGAGGTCGAGCGGAGAAATGTCGCTGTCTTCGCTGCGCATGCGGAGGCGCGCGTGTGGAATACCCATCGCCTCGGCGGCGATCTGGACGAGGATGGTGTCGCTGCCTTGGCCGATCTCGGCAGCGCCGATGAGGAGAACGGCGGCCATGCCGTCCTCGGTAATGCGGATGATGGCGTTGGCGTGGGGGAAGATGGACTTCTTCTGGAATTTCTCGGGGCCCTTTTCGTGGGTCATCTGGACCTGGCCTCGGTAGATGCAGTAGCCCGCGCCGGAGACGAAGCCTCCGCTGGCGACGCCGATGCCCTTGCCGGGGGGCAGTCGGCGGTACTTGTTCTTCCAGCCGGAATCTCGCTCGGCGGCGTTGATGGTTGCGAGGTATTCGCAGGAGCCGATGTCGAGGTCGTTGACGGTGCGTGTGTTGGGGGTCATCGCGTTGCGTCGGCGGATCTCGATGGGGTCGATGCCTATGTCCTCAGCGATCATGTTGAGCATGCACTCGAAGGCGAATCGCGGCTGCGGCACGCCGTGGCCTCGCATCGCGCCGCAGGCGGGCTTGTTGGTCATGACGCGGTAGCCGTCGTAGCGGTAGTTGGGGATTTTGTAGAGGGTGGGGATCATGCTGCCGGCGTAGTAGGCGGTGGCGACGCCGAAGGAGGAATAGGCCCCGCCGTCGAGGTGGATTTCGCTCTTGAAGGCGGTGATGCGTCCTTCGCGGTCGACGGCGAGTTTGAAGTTCATGTGCTGCTTGTGGCGTCCGCGGTAGTAGTGGAACATGTCCTCGCGTGAGAAGACGATCTTGACGGGCCGGCCGAGCCTGCGCGAGAGGAGGGCGGCGCTGACTTCGAGGGGATTGGTGGCGGCCTTGACGCCGAAGCCGCCGCCGACGCAGGGGCGGATGACGCGGACTCTCCCGAGCGGGATGTGGAAGATGTGGGCCATCATGTACTGGACGTAGTGCGGGGCCTGCGTGGAACTGTGCAGGACGAGCGTGCCGTCGTGCTCCCAGTGGGCGATGGCGGCCTGCGGCTCCATCGGAGCCTGGTGGACGAAGTTGCCGGTGAAAATCTCCTCGCGGACGATGTGCGACGCGGCGAATGCGGCCTCGATGTCGCCGAACTCGTGCGCGACGTGGGTGTTGATGTTGCGCTCGTAGCGGTCGTGGACGAGGGGCGCGCCGGGCTTCACGGCTTCGAGCGCGTCGAGGACGGCGGGGAGTTCCTCGTATTCGACTTTGATGAGGCGCGCGGCACGCTCGGCGGTGCGCTCGTCCTCGGCGGCGACGGCGGCGACAGGGTCGCCGACATGGCGGACCTTCGTGCGGGCGAGGAGCTCTTCGTCGTAGCGCGCGGGCGATACGCCGTAGGTGTTCTCCGGCACGTCCGCCCCCGTGATGACGGCGAGGACGCCGGGCAGAGCAAGGGCGTCGGCGGCGTCGATGCGCTTGATGCGCCCGTGGGCGATCGGCGAGAGCAGCACTTTGGCATGAACCATGTTGGGCAGGGCGATGTCGGCGGTATAGATCGCCCGGCCCGTAACCTTGTCGGCGGCGTCGATGCGCGGGACGGGCTTGCCGACGGTGGCGAAACCCCTTGAATGGCCGGCGTGGTCGGATTCGGAATGACAGGAGCAGGGCGTGGGGGTTCCGTTTTCGGCGGTGCGCCGTGTGCAGATGCCGTCATCGCGGCGATTGGAGCATCGCTCCACGGCGCGGAGGATGGCGGCGTAGCCCGTGCAGCGGCAGAGATTGCCGGCGAGGGCGTCCTTGATCTGATCGGTCGTGGGACTTGGATTGCGATTGAGGAGCGCGGTGGCGGACAGAATCGCGCCCGCGGTGCAGAACCCGCACTGGACCGCCCCCTCGTGGACGAAGGCTTCCTGAAGCGGAGTGAGGCCCGAGCCGGGGGCGAGGCCTTCGATGGTGGTGATCTTCCGGCCTTCGAGGGTCGAAGCGAGGAGGAGGCAGGCGTTCATCGGCTCGCCGTCGACGAGGACGGTGCACGCGCCGCAGTCCCCGACGTCGCAGCCCTGCTTGGTGCCGGTGAGACGGAGGACATCGCGGAGGACGTAAAGAAGCGTGTCGCCGGGCCTGATGGCGGCGGCGCATTCGCGGCCGTTGATCGTGAGTGTTCGCGCGGTCGTCATCGTGTTGCTTCCTTGGCGCGTTCGAGGGCGGCGCGCAGGGCGCGCTGGGTGAGGACGCGGGTGAGTTCGCGGCGGTAGTCGGCCGAGCCGCGGACGTCGGTGATCGGTTTCGCGGCCGACATGGCGAGGCGCGCGGCGCGGTCGAAGGCGTCTTCGCCGCGCGATCCGACGACGGCCTTCGCGGCGGCGTCGGCGAGCATCGGGACCGGGGCGACGGCGCCGAGCGCGATCGAGGCGTCGTCGATCGTGCCGGTCGGGGAGAGCGTGAGCGAGGCGGCGGCTGAGGCAACCGCGATGGCATTCCCCTCGCGGAGCGCGAATCGCGAATAGGCGGCGCCGGTGCGCGGGGCGGGATGCGGGAGCGTGATGGTGGTGAGCACTTCGCCGGGCTTGATCGCCGACTGGCGCGGGCCGAGGAAGAAATCGGCAAGGCGAACGGCCCGCTCGCCGGACGAGGATGCGAGGATGACGGAGGCGTTCAGGACGAGCAAGACCGGCGGCAGGTCGGCGCACGGGACGGCCCCCGCGATGTTGCCGCCGACGGTCGCGGCGTTGCGGACCTGGGTTGCGGCCATCTCGCGTGCGGCGTCGCGAAGGGCTTCAAACGGGGCGGCAAGATCGGCGGACGCGGTGAGTTCGCCGATCGTCGTGAGCGCGCCGATGCGGAGCGACGTTGCGGCGGGATCGCGCCGGATGCCGCGGAGGCCTGGGACTCGACCGAGGCTGACGAGATGGTCCGCGGCGAGGCGGCCGGTCTTGAGGTCAACGACGAGGTCGGTGCCGCCGGCCATGACGCGAGCGCTGTTGCCGAACTGGCGGAGCATCCGCGATGCGTCGTCGAGGGTTTGGGGCTCGTGGAGCGTGATGTCTGGAAGGAACACGGTTGTGGCACTCCGTGGGCTCAGCCGGTGCGTGCGGAGAGGCGGCCGTTTGTCGAATCGTTGCCGTTGTCGGAGGCGAACGTGGCGTTGGCCTTTGCGACGCCGAGAATCCCGCCGAGGCACTGGGTGAAAACCTGGTTGGCGAGGCTGGCGGGCGAGCGTTCGCCCTGCGGGTCGTACCAGCGGTAGAGCCAGTTGAGCGAGCCGAAGAGACACATCGTGGCGGTGCGGCGGTCGAGGCTCGGGTCGGCGCCGTTTTCATCGATGATGCGGCCGATGATGGACCGCGCGAGTTCGTAATAGTCCCGGCGGACGCGGCGGACCTGCTCGTAGGCGTCGCCGGTGAGCGAGTCGAGTTCGTGCGAGCAGACCTTCAGGGCGGCCATGTTGTCGGCGACGTATTCGACATGGGTGTGGATGAGGATGCGGAGTTGGCGGACGGGCTCGTCCTCGCCGCAGAGGCGGGACTTGACCTCCGTGAGGAGAGCGCTGAAGGCGCGGAACTGAACGAGGAAGAGGAGGCGCTCCTTGCCGTCAACATGGTGGTAAAGCCCGGCCAGGCTGACGCCTGCGTCGCGGGCGATCGACCGCATGGAGGCGCGTTCGTAGCCTGATCGGGCAAAGGCCAGGGTGGCGGCGTGGAGGATGCTGGCGGATCGCTGGCGCGTGGCGGTTGTGTCGGCCTGGGCGCCAGGGGGGGTAGGGTGGAACACTCGTTCTGCTTTTTTGGAATCCACCAGGGCACCTCGCCGGCTTGGCGTGATCCACAGCCCCGGCGTGCCCGGCCCGTCGTGTCGGGACGAAGACGCCGCAGCCCCCTTGACACCTACATCCGCATAAGGATATCCTGAATAAAGTGGATAAGCAAGTCCGGTTTTCGACGCCGGCCCTCGCGATGAAGGCGCGGACTCCGGCGAGAACCGTTGTTCGGGTTTTTCAGGACTCGGGCCCGCCCGCGGGCAGGGGTCCGGTGTTGGAGCGATCCATGAGCCACTTCCCGACCCAGCCGCCCTCAGCCCTGAACCTCCACGAGGTGAACTACGAGAAGAAGGGCTTCGTCGCGCGGATCACGATCAACCGGCCTCAGAACTACAACGCCTACAGCACGCCGGCGCTCCAGGAACTGGCGCGGGCGTTTCAGGATGCGTCGTGGGACGACAACATCGCCGTGGTGGTGTACACGGGGGCGGGGCACGATTCCTTCTGCACGGGCGGGGACGTGAAGGAGTATCAGAAGTCCTACACGCAGAAGCCGCGGGATTACTGGAAGTACATGTGCTGCTTCAAGGCGTACATCGAGTCGATCACGAACTGCGCCAAGCCGGTGATCGCGCGGCTGAACGGCATGGCCGTCGGCGGCGGGAACGAGAGCCAGTTGGCGTGCGACCTTGCCGTCATGGGCGAGCATGCGTTCATCGCGCAGGTGGGGACCAACGTGGGATCGGTGGCCTGCGGCGGATCGACACAGTGGCTGCCGGTCCACGTGGGCGACCGGGCGGCGCGCGGAATCTTGTTCCTGAACCAGCGGTATGCGGCGTTTGCTTCGCTGGCGATGGGAATGGTGAACGCGGTCGTACCGACGGTGAAGGGGCCGGACGGGGCGTTCATCACGAAGTTCACGCAGGATCGGAAGTACCTGGGCGATTGGAACACCGACCCGTGGGAGAGCCCGTTCGAGCGTCGGGCGACGCCGGGGGACATCAAGAAGGGACTGAAGGGCGAGGGCGGGTACTCGATTGATCTTTCGATTCTCGATGAAGTGGTGGCGGACCTTTCCGAGCAGGTGGTGAACAAGTTCTTCGAATGCACGCGGTACACGAAGGCGCAGGTGAACTTCTGGAAGGACCTGTCGTGGCACGCGACGGCGGGGCATGCACGCGACTGGCTGAGCGTTCACTACACGAGCCTTGAGCCGCACGAGGGGATGACGGCGTTCGTCGAAAAGCGCAAGGCGGATTACGTTGGGATGCGGAAGCGTGCCGCCGATCCGGACGGATCGAGCGAGTTCCTGTGGGGGCCGAACTGCAAGTCGTGCTCCGAGTGCGGGGCGAAGTGGATGCCGGCGTTCTTTGATCACTGCGGGAAGTGCGGCGCGGCCCTGGCCGCGGTTCCCGCGCAGGCGAGGTAGACGATGTGGCATGGGCTTTCCAGCCCATGCCGGTGGGCGCACGGCCTGGAGAAGGCGTGCCACTCTCAGCCGGATGCGATGGGAGCCCGATGAGCGAACGTCTGAAACGGGCGATGGTCACCGGAGGAAGCAGCGGCATAGGCCGATGCGTCGCGGAGACTCTCGCCCGAGACGGCTTCGACGTCGGAATTCTGCACGTCGGTGCGAAGAGCGAGGGCGAGGCCGTGGTGCGCCGCATCGAAGGCGCGGGACGACGGGGGTGGTCGCGGGAGTGCCATGTGGGCGACGCGGCGGCCGTGAACGATGCGGTCGGGGCGTTCGTGGCGTCGTTCGGCGGGCTTGAAGTGCTGGTGAACAACGCGGGGATCTTCCGCGATTCCGTGATCTGGAAGATGACGGATTCGCAGTGGCGCGACGTGATCGAAGTCGACCTGACGGGGGCGTTCAACTGCGCCCGGGCCGCAGCGGGCGTCATGCACGGGGGCAAGGCGGGAACGTGGGGGGCGATCGTGAATATCAGCAGCATCAACGGGCTTCGCGGGAAGGTGGGGCAGACGAACTACGCCGCGGCGAAAGCGGGGTTGATCGGCCTCACGAAGTCGCTGGCGCGCGAGTTGGCGCGGGACAACGTAACCGTGAACGCGGTGGCGCCGGGGTTCATCGAGACTCCCGCGACGGCGGGCCTGGGCCCGGAGGTGCGCGAGCGTGCCGCCGGGGAGATTCTGCTGGGGCGCGTGGGGCGCGCGGAGGACGTTGCCGAGTTGGTCGCGTTTCTGTGCAGCGAGCGGGCGCGGTTCATCACGGGGCAGGTCATCAAGGTGGACGGGGGCCAGTACATCTAGCGGAGGATTCGAATGGCGGAGCAGCAGTTCATACGAACCGAGATCAGCGAGGGCGTGGCGAACGTCGTGCTGAACCGTCCGCCGGTGAATGTGCTGCACATCCCGATGATGGCGGAACTTGAGGCCGCGCTCGCGGGGTTCGCGTCGGCGAATGTCGCGGCGGTGGTGATCCGGGCCGAGGGAAAGGCGTTCTGCGCCGGGGTGGATGTCGCGGATCACACGGCGGATAAGGTGCGCGACATGATCGCGCGGTTCCACGGGATATTCCGTCGGCTCGCGGCGACGGACGCGCTGACGATCGCCGCGGTGCATGGAGCCGCGCTGGGGGGCGGGTGCGAGGTCGCGTGTTTCTGCGATGTGGTGCTGGCGGCGGACACGGCGAAGTTCGGCCAGCCGGAGGTGCAGGTGGGCGTGTTCCCGCCTGTTGCCGCGGCGGTGCTCCCCCTGCGCGTGGGGTGGGCGAAGGCGGTCGAGATCACGGCGGTGGGCGAGACGATCCCGGCGATCGAAGCGCACCGGATCGGGCTGGTGAGCCACGTGTACCCGTCGGCGGAGTTCGCCTCGCGGGTTGATGCGTACATCGCGGGAGTGCGGAAGTTGTCGCGTCCGGTGGTTCGGGCGGCGAAGAGCGCCACGATGCTCGCGGCGCGGGAGCAGATCATGGCCCACCTGGACCGGGCCGAGCGGATGTACCTGGACGAGTTGATGAAGTTGTCGGATGCCCACGAGGGCATCGCGGCGTTTCTTGGAAAGAGGGCCCCGGCGTGGAAGCACGCCTGACGAGAGGATCGACCATGAAAGCGGCGGTATTCCACGGACCCGGGCAGGGGCTGAAGTTCGAGGACATCCCGGTGCCGAGCATCGCGCCCGATCAGGCGCTGGTGAAAGTCGCGGCGTGCGGGGCGTGCCATACGGACCTGCACTACATCGAGCACGGCGTGCCGACATTCAAGAAGCCGCCGATCGTCCTGGGGCACGAGGCGTCGGGGATCGTCGAGCAGGTCGGGTCGGCGGTTACGAACGTGAAGAAGGGGCAGCGCGTGCTGATCCCGGCCGTGCTGACGTGCGGCAAGTGTTCGCTCTGCCGGCAGGGACGGGAGAACATCTGCGCCGACATGAAGATGCTCGGCAACCATTTCGACGGGGCGTATGCGGAGTACGTGGCGGTCGCGGCGAAGGACCTGCTCGACCTGCCGGCGAACATCCCGCTGGCCGAGGCCTGCATCATCGCGGACGCGCTCTCGACGCCGTACCACGCGGTGAAGAACCGGGCGCAGGTCCGCCCGGGCGACACGGTGGTCGTCTTCGGGTGCGGGGGCGTGGGGATCAACGCGGTGCAACTGGCGGCGCTGTGCGGGGGATATGTCATCGCGGTGGACATCGCCGAGCGGAAACTGGAATGGGCGTCGAAACTGGGGGCGGCGAAGACGATCAACGCGTCGAAGGTCGAGAAGGTCAGCAAGGAGATCAAAAAGATCACCGGCGGCGGCGCGGACATCGTGCTCGAAGTCATCGGGAACCCGAAGACGTTCGAGGATGCGTTCGACAGCGTGCGGATCGGCGGGCGGCTGGTCGCGGTGGGCTACACGGCCGACGCGGCGGCGATCGTGCCGGGGAAGATCATGTTCAAGGAACTGGACGTGGTAGGTTCGCTGGGCTGCCGTCCCGTGGATTACGTGCCGTTGATCCGCATGGTCGAGCAGGGGCGGATCGACCTGATGAAACTGGTGACCCACCGCTTCCCGCTGTCTGAAATTCACAAGGCGTTCGAGGTGATGCACGAGGGCGTTTCGCTGCGCTCGATCGTCGTTCCATGAGTTGACCATGCCCGCGGCCCCCGCCAAACGCGTCGAGATCAAGTGCGCCGAGCGCCTGCGGACGCTCATGCGCGATTACTTCCTCGATCTCGACGTCGCGGCGAAGTGCAAGGATCGGCGGGTCGCGTGGTGCACCTCGGTCGGGCCTTGCGAAATCCTCGTTGCGTTCGGCTTCGCGACGTATTTTCCGGAGAATCACGGGGCATTGCTCGGTGCGCGGCGGATGAGCCACGAACTGATCCCTCACGCGGCGGGGATCGGGTACTGCGCCGAGTCGTGCTCGTACATGAACAGCGACATCGGGTGCGCGATGACGGGGCGGAGCCCGCTGACGGAGATCTACGGGATTCCTGGGCCGCCCACGCCAAGCCTGCTGGCGTACAGCACGAACCAGTGCCGGGAGGTGCAGGACTGGTTCAACTTCTTCGGCAGGCGGCACGAGGCGCCCTCGCTGGGGATCTGTCCGCCGAGGTACCTGAATGAGGTTATGCCGGCGCACGTCGCGCTGGTGAAGGAGCAGTTGCAGGGGCTGATCGGGCGGATCGAGGAGCACTTCGGCCTTCGGCTTGACCCGTCGCGGCTGGAGGAGGCGGTGGCGCTGTCGAGCCGGGCGAGCACGCTGTGGCGCGAGGTGCTGGACACGGCGCGAGCGAAGCCCGCGGCCCTGACGTTCTGGGATGGTGCGATCCACATGGCGCCCGTCATCCTGATGCGCGGGTCGCGCACGGCGATTGAGTACTACGAAGCGCTGCTCGCCGAGATGAAGCAGCGCATCGCGGCGGGCGAGGGGGCCGTGCCGGGCGAGCGGTGGCGGGTCTACTGGGAAGGCATGCCGATCTGGCCGCGGCTGCGCGAACTATCCGAGAAGTTCTTCGACCTCCGCGCGGCGGTCGTGGCGAGCACCTACTGCAACTCGTGGGCCTTCGAGCCATACGCGGGCGGCGACCCGCTCGAGTGGATGGCGCGGACGAGCATCGAGATTTTCATCAACCGCGACGAGGACTGGAAGGAGCGGTTCCTCATCGAAATGTTCGATCGGTTCGGGGTTCACGGGGCGATCTTCCACAACGCGCGGACATGCCCGAATAACACGAACTCCCGCTTCGGCATGCCGCAACGCCTGCGCGAGCGGCTGGAGATGCCGGTGCTCGTGATCGACGGCGACCTGAGCGACCTGCGATTCTTCTCCACGGCGCAGTCGATGACCAACATCGAGGCCTTCATCGAGCAACTCGAAGGGGGTGCGCGATGAGCAACCGCGTGTACGTCGGGATCGACACGGGGTCGTCGGCGACGAAGTGCGTCGTCGTGGGCGCCGAGGGACGGATGCTGGGTCGGTCGGCGGCGCCCTCGGGGTTTGATTACGCGACGGCGGCGGAAGCGGCGCTGACCGAAGCGCTCGCCGCGGCGGGGGTCGGCCGCGAGCGCATCGAGCGCTGCGTCGCCACCGGCTACGGGCGCGACCGCGTGGCGATCGCGACGCGGCGGGTCACGGAAATCACCTGCCATGCGCGCGGAGCCTACGAGTCGTACCCGCAGGCGCGGATGATCATCGACATCGGCGGGCAGGATACGAAAGTCATCCGGCTGAACGCCCACGGAAAGACCGCGGACTACCGGATGAACGCGAAATGCGCCGCGGGGACGGGGACGTTTCTCGAGTCGATTGCCGTGCGGATGGCGATGCCGCTGGCGGAGATCGACGGGCTGGCGATGCGTTCGACGGGGAAGTTGGCGCTCAACAGTTACTGCACGGTGTTCACGACGACGGAAGTCCTGGAGCGCATCAAGGAGGGCCAGCCGAGGGAGGACATCGCGATGGGCCTGTATCGCGCGATCGCGTCTCGCGTGGTTGAGATGCTGCCTTCGCGGGACGGGCCGGTGGCGGCGACGGGGGGCGTCGTTACACATTGCCGGGCGATGGTGAGAGCGTTGGAGGAGGCGTTGGGCGGGGCGGTTCTGCTGCCGCCGTTCCCGCAGCACGCGGGGGCGTACGGCGCGGCATTGCTGGCGATGCGCGGCGAGGGCGGCGAGCCGCCGCCGAAGCAGGTCTCAGGGCTGGAGGTGCTGCGCTCATGCTGAAGCAGGGCCATCTCGGCGTGCATCCGCCCGGGGCGCTCGGCGTGGCGCTGTTCGTTCACTCGGGCGCGGAGTGCTTCATCGGGCGCGCAGGCGACGGGATCACGCAGTTCCTGCAGGACGCGGGGTCGCTGACGCTGGACGACGCAGGCATGCTCAGGCCGGTGTCGCTGAAGGGGCATGTGTTCGCCAACCTGCTTGAAGCCGACGCGCGGGACGCCATGCCGGAGGTGCTGATGGTGTGCTGCACGCCGGCGCAGTTGGGGCCGTTCACGGCGGACCTGGCGAAGTTCATCGAAAACCTCGCCGGGCGGGGACGGATGCGGACGGTCGAGGACGTTCAGCGAAACGTGCCGATCCTCCTCGTGCTGCCGAACGGGATCCTCGCGGAGCAGGCGGCGCGGACCTACCGTGAGCAGTTGCGCGAGGCGGTGCTCCTGAATCGTCTGCCGGGGATGACCGAGTTGATGTTCGGCGCGCTGACGGACCGGTTGGTGCGCGGCGTGTCGCTCCAGGCGGGCGGGCGCCGCGGGACGGGGGCCGGGACGGTGTACGTGAAGCAGCCGAAGGGGGCGGTCGAGTTTTCGGGAGGCGGCGCGGCGGAGCAGGAGCGCGTCGAGGCCGTGCTGGGAGCGCACGGGTATCCGTGCCGACGGGTGAAGGGGGCGCCGGCGTCGCGCGTCGAGTTCGATAAGGCGATGATCTCCATCGTCCTGAACGTCGGCGGGTTGATCCACACGGTCAAGCCGAACGGCGAGTTGATCGACCTGCGGATGGGCGATCTGTGCAAGGACGAATCGAAGGCGGGATTCGTCGAGGAGATCACGCGGGCGGTGTTCCGGGTGGGGCGCGCGTGCGGAGCGTATTCGGAGGCGGACGACTATGACAAGGTCTGGGCGGCGCATCGGGCCGACATTCTCCGGTCCGCGACGCATGTAACAAGTTCGCTGAAGAACTTCAGGGATGCGCTCGACGCGGGGCTGGAGCGCGTCGCGCTGCTTCCGAACGAAGAGTGGATTCTTGAGCCGCTGGCGGCGTACGCGGCGCGGTCGGGGATGGAGGCCGAGGAACGCCTGTTCAGGTCGTTGGCGCGGCGTGTGCAGGAATCCATGGCCCGCGCGATCCGCCGACGAAAGGAAGAATCGCTCGCCACCGGCACCCGAGGACGAACCATGAAACTCACGGCGCAACGGAATATCGGGATCGAGTTGTTCGAGGCGGGGCCGGACGACCTGGTGCTCGTCGGGACGATGCTCGACAGCGATCACCTCATCAAACTGGAACTCACGATCCACCTTCCCGACGAGCAGATCACGCGAAGCCGGCTGGAGATGATCCGCGCGCCGTTCCCGGTCTGCCGGCAGGTGGAGGCGGTGGCCGACCGGCTTGTGGGCCTGCGGGTGCAGCGCGGCGTGCTGAATGAGATCGCGGCGCGGATCGGCGGGCGCGTCGGATGCTCGCACATCAAGGAAATCGCGACGAACATCATCTACTTCGCGGCGTCGTACATGATGCGGCGGCGCGCGGGGCTGGCCCTCGTCGGCGTCGATGCGGTCCACATCCCGACGGAGGAGAAGTTCCGCCGGACGCGCGACCTCCTGCGCGATTCGTGCCTCGCGTACTGCCAGACGACGCCGCTGGGCACGGACGAGGTGATGGGCATCCACCGCGTGGGCGAGGAGCACTCGTGCGCCATCCCGCTGGGCGAGTTCGAGCCTTCCGTCGGCGTCGTTCTGCGCGAACGAGCGCGACGCTTCGGCGACAAGGTCTACCTCCGTCGGCGCGTCGGAGACGGGCAGGCGACGCTGACCTGGAACGAGTTCGCAGGCCTGGTGTCGAACATCGCGCGGCGGCTGATCGAGCAGGGCGTCCGCCCCGGCGACCGCATCGCCACGATTTGTGAGAATCGATACGAGATGTACCTGCTGGAGTTGGCGGTGATGTCGATCGGCGCGGTCGCGGTGCCGATCTTCGCGGGATACCACCCGCCGCAGATCGCCTACGTGCTGAGGCACGCCAAGCCGCGGTATGTCGTGGTGTCAGGCCAGCATCAGTTGGACAAAATCGAGCGCGATCGGCACGCGTGGATCGAGCGGTACTACTGCATGGATTTCAACGCGGGCGCGAAGGCATGGGGGGCGCTCGACTTCGCCGCTCTTATGGAGGATGGCGGCGCGCCGGTAGGCCGGCTGAATACGCGAATCGAGGCCGTCCGGCCGAACGACTTGGCGCTGGTCATGTACACGTCGGGGACGACGGGGCCGCCCAAGGGAGTGCGCCTGTGCCACCGCAATCTCGTCTCGCAGCAGAGGGCGCTGTCGCTCTTGTGGGACGTCGGGGCCGAGGACGTGTTCATGAGTTACCTGCCGTGGCACCACAGTTTCGGCGGGCTGTTCGAGCGGATGATGTCGCTGTACAACGGCGCGGAGTATTGCCTGGAGGATGGTCGCGGGCGCGACATCGAACGTCTGCTGGAAAACTGGCGGCTGTTCAAGCCCACGCTTTTCTTCAGCGTGCCCCGTGTGTTGGGCCAGGTGGCCGCCCGCGCGGAAGAGGACCGCGACACCGCCGAGGATGTCTTCGGCGGACGCCTGCGGTTCGTGTTCACGGCGGCGGCGCCCCTGCCGGCACGCGTCGAGGCCGCGTATCGAAGCCACGGCGTGCCGGTGCTCGAAGGCTGGGGCCTGACGGAGACTTCGCCCTGCGTCACCGTGCGCACGGCGGAGTATCCGTGGCGCAGCGGGTATGTCGGATTCCCGATCCCCGGCGTATCGGTGCGCGTCGGGAGCGATCAGGAAATCCTCGTCAAGGGGCCGAACGTGATGGAGGGATACCTTGACGATGAAGAAGCGACGGCTCACGTCCTGGACCCCGACGGATGGCTCCACACGGGCGACCTCGGCGAGTTCACGAAAGACGGCCTGCGAATCCTGGGCCGAAAGGACGGCGCCTTCAAACTCACGACGGGCGAAATGGTCCACCCGCAGCGCATCGAGACCATGCTCGTCAACGAATCGACCTTCATCGGCACCGCGGTGGCGATCGGCAGCGGGCAGGACTTCGTCGGCACGCTGATCTTCCCCGATTTCTCGCGCCTGAAGCAATGGGCGCGCGAGCAGGGGCTGGACAGCAACGGCCCGCTGATCGAGCTGCCCGGCGTGCGCGAGTTGTTCGCGGCGGAACTCGGGCGGATCAACCCGCTCATCGAGCCGAAGTGCCAGCGGATCAAGCGAGCGGTATTGGCGGATCGGGAGCCGACGCTGGAGCGGGGCGAGTTGACGCCCTCGTCAAAGGTGGTCCGCCGCGCCGTGATCGACGCTTTCAAGCCCCAGGTTGACAGCCTCTTCACGCCCGCGACGACTGAGGGCGTGATCGAGGTCCACGAAGCCCAGCCCGCCGGGAGCGTGCGCGCATGACAAAGCCCCAGATTCCAAGCGTGGTGATCGCGGCGACGGCACGGACCCCGATCGGCGGAAAGTGCGGAACGCTCAGCGTCTTCTCGGCGGAGGACCTCGCGGTCCTCGCCGGCAACGAGGCCATCCGGCGCGCCGGGATCGCGCGAGAGACCATCGATGCGGTCGTCGGCGCGAACGTCTACCAGTTCACCGCGCCGGGAGCGCAGGACCTCTACTTCCCCCGAAACGTCGGACTGCGCTGCGGCGTGCGGGAGGATGTGCCGGCGCTTTTGGTGCAGCGGATCTGCGGGTCGGGCCTCCAGACATTGATCAACGCGTTCCAGCAGATCGTGCTTCCCCAGGCGATCGACGACGCTCAAGCCGTGCTGTGCGTCGCGGGGGAGACCATGTCGCGCTGCCCGCGCATCGACCGCTCGCCGAGGCGGTCGGCGTCGAGTTTCTGGGAGTTCGTCGAAGGCGGCGCGCTGGAAGATTCGATGCTCACCTCGCTGAATCACGATCTCGCGCAGACCGCCATGATGCGCACGGCGGACGAGTACGGCTCACGGCTGGGTATCACGCGACGGCAGTGCGACGAGTTCGCGGAGTTGTCTCACCGCAGGGCCCGGGCCGCACGGAAAGCCAGTTCCTTCAACGGCGGCGAGATGCTCCGCGGCATGTTCGAGATCGACGCCGCCGATCCCTCGGGCCGCCCCGTGCGCATGGCGCGCGATGAGTGCGTCCGAGAGACGACGATCGACGTGCTGGAGAAGTTGCCGGGGCTGACCCCGAACCGGCTGGTGTCGCCCGGCAACGCGAGCGAGATCAGCGACGGGGCCGCGGCAGCGGTCGTCTGCTCGCGCGAACGCGCAGAGGAGTTGGGCTTGCCCGTGCGATGGCGGATCGCGGGATTCGGCGTGCGCGGCGTCGAGCCGCGAGTCATGGGGCGCGGCCCGGTGCCCGCCATCAAGCAGGCGCTCGCCATGGCGGGAATCGAGCAGCGCGACGTTCGCCTGTGGGAGATCAACGAGGCGTTCGCCGCCCAATACCTCGGCGTCGAGAAGGAACTGGGGCTGGATCGGCAACTCGTGAACGTCAACGGCGGCGCGATCGCCATCGGCCATCCGCTGGCGGCGACGGGGCTGCGCATGATCGCCGACCTGGTTCACGAGATGGTCCGCCGCGGCGAGCGGTACGGGTGCGCATCGGCGTGCATCGGCGGCGGGCAGGGGGCGGCGGTGGTGGTGGAGAACATGAAGGCGAAATGAAGCGGAGCGTGAATCCATGAAGCGGGCCTTTGCCTTTGGAGACAAGACGATCGACAACGCCGTGCGGCGCGTGAACGCGGTGCGCGCCGTAGCGGTGATCGGCGCCGGAACGATGGGCCGGGGCATCGCGATCGATCTTCTCCGGAAGACCGATAGCCGGGTGCTGCTGCTTGATGTGAGCGCGGAGGCTCTGGAGAAGGCACGCGCCGCGCTCGCTCGGCTGTGGGATGACGACGTGAAAGCCGGACGGCTTCGCTCGGAAGACGCCTCGGCGCTCAAGAATCGAACGAACTTCACGCAGGACTACGGCGCGCTCAGGGAATGCGACATCATCTGGGAGGCCGCCACCGAGCGCGAGGAGATCAAGGCGAAGATCTTCCAGCAGATCGAGAAGACGGCCGACGCGGAGCGTCTCGCGGCGGTGTTCTCCAACACCTCGTCGCACACGACGGCGGAACTGGCCGTGCTGTTCAAGGCCGAAGCGTTCCGCGAGAAGTTCCTGACCGTTCACGGGTATTACCCCTTCGAGGCCAATCGGCTGATCGACGTGATGAAGGGGCCGCACGCCTCCGGCGAAGCGTTTGCGCTGGGCGTCGTCTTCGCGGACCAGGTACTTGAGAAGACCGTGATCGCCCTGCCGCGGGATCACCACGGGTACATCACCGATCCGATCTTCCAGGCGATGGGCGCCATCGTGTCATGGGACGTAAAGACGGCCCGCGACATCATCTCCCTCGGCGGGCTGTGGGACCTCTTCACGGCGAACCCGTTCTCGGTGCTCGACCGCACGGGGCACATGCCCTTCACCGAATCCAGTCGGCACTGCGGCAAGGCGCTGCCCGCCGACGATCGCCTGCGCTCGCTGTACGACCGCGAGGGGGTGCATTATCCCGAGTGGGTCGCGCGCCTTGAAAAGTCCGGCCGGACCGGCCTCGCGTCGGCCTCACGCAAGGGCTTCTTCTCGTGGAGCGAGAAGGAGCCGGCGCGGGCGGAAGGCGTGTACGACCCCGCGAGCGATCAATACGTGCCGATTGTCGAACCATCGCGGAAGGACTTCTGGTCGTACTACGAGGCCGCGGAGCGCGACCGCCGGGCCGGGACGATCAAGAGCGCGGCGTCGCTGGTCCACGTCGCCACGGCGGACGACGAGGGCGGACGCGCGTTCCGGCGCTACGCCCTGCCGATCTGCCTTTACGCCCTCGACATGATCCAGGACGGCTACGCGACGCCGGGCCAGGTCAATACGTCAACGCGGGCGGGGCTGCGCTTCAAGGTCGGGATCGTCGAGGTGGTCGATGCAATGATCGCGCACCTGACGATCGACGGGCTGCTCCAGATCATTCGCCGGGCGCGCGATGAGAATGCCGATTCGCCGCACCTGCCCGGGATGCTGGATACGGACGGCGAATCCGGGCCGAGGAATGGCAAGCCGTGCCTCCTGCACGAGATGCGCAAGCGGAACATCCCGGCCCTGCTCGGATACGGCCGGCATTACCGCACGCCTGTCGCCGAACTCGATCTTGAGCGAACGCGCGCGAGCGGACGGCCGGTCCACACGGGTTCATACCCGGACCTGCGATTCGTCGAACCGTCGTCGAAGGACCGCGTCGCGTCGATCATCTTCAACAACCCGCTTCGTGGCAACGTGTTCAGCAAGGCGCTCGTCGATCAACTGACGCACGCCTTCCACCACGCGCTCGACCTTCATCGGGCGGGGAAGTGCGGGGCCGTGCTTTTCACCGCGGCGGGGACCGGCATGCGGATGCTCGGAGCCGACGCACGCGAGTTCAACTTCGGCTGGTTCGAACGCGACAAGGGCTACTCGCCGCTGACGGAGGAACAGGCCGCCGCGTCGAGCCGCTGCGCCGTGTCGCTCTTCCGGCTCATCCAGACCAGCCCGCTGCCGACCATCGGCGTCTTCGGCGAGAAATGGGGAGGTGGCGCGGAGTTCACCTATTACCTCGACCTCCGCTACGACGCGAAGCAGTTCGGCATGGTCTTCGACCCGCTGGAACGCTCGACAACCTGGCAGCAGAAGAACACCTACAACCAGCCCGAACTCGACTACGCCATCCTGCCGGGCTTCGGCGGCGCGGGCGAGTTACGCCGACTGGGGCTGGGCGACTCGCTCATCTTCGAGTTGTTCGACCAGGGCATGACCGCCGACCGGGCGCATCAGGTCGGGCTGTGCAACGGCGTCTTTGACGACGAGGCCGAGGCCCTGCGCCGCGGCTACGAGCGCGCCCGCCAGATGGCGAAGGACCCGCCCTACTCCCGTGCCCTGTTTAAGAAGGAACTGGCGCGCGGCATCGACGACGAGGCCCTCGCCCGCGAGACCGGCGAGACATTCAACCCGCGCAAGAACCCGTACATCAAGGCCGGGCTGCTCAAACTCCTCGACCGGGGCGGAAAGACGCCGCCGATTGACTACACGGTCAACGGCGTCGAACTCCCCGGTTGGAAATACCCGGCGGAATCCGGGCTTGCTGAATCCGGACCCACCCACGGAGGCGATGCATGATCGTTGTTGAGGACACCATCCAGCAGTGCCGCGACCTGCTCGACCTTCTGCCCGCCCAGGCGCTCGCCAAGGCGCAGGAACGCCATCCAGGCATCGGCGGCTTCGCCGTCTTCCCGGTCTACGCACCCGTCGAGATCGTCCACGCGGCGGGGCTGATGCCGCTGGGCCTCTTCGGCGTGGGCAACCGGCTTGAAATCGCGCACGCCGACTCGCGCTTCCAGTCGTTCATCTGCTCCATCGCCAAGAGCACCCTCGAACTCTTCCTCCGCGGCGAGATGAAGCCCTTCCAGGGCGCCGTCTTCAGCTCCATCTGCGACGTGGCGCGAAACCTCGCGAGCGTGGCCAAGCGGAACGCGCCGGATATGTACCTCGAGTTCCTGCACCTGCCTCAGAATCCCGCGACCGAGGCGAGCCGGGTGTTCATCCGGGCCGAGTACAAGCGCTTCCGCGACAATCTCGCGTCCTGCGTCGGCCGCCCGATCGACGACGACGCCATCCGGCGCAGCACGGGGCTGTACAACCGCGTGCGAGCGCTCATCCGCGACCTCTACGCCCACAAGCGGGCCAACCCGGGGACCATCACCACGGCCGAACTCTTCGCGGTCGCGCAGGCGTCCACTCGGATGATGCCCGAGGACGCGATCCCGATGCTGGAGGAGGTGCTCTCGGGCGCGAAGGCGCGCAAGCCGGTGGTCCGCGACACGGTCCGCGTGGTGCTCGAAGGCTCGTTCTGCGAGCAGCCGCCGATTGAACTGATCGACGCGATCGAGGCCGCCGGGTGCCAGATCGTGGATGATGATCTCGTCGTCGGCTGGCGACTTCTGAAGGCCGACGTCCCGACGACCGGCGATCCGCTGGCGAACCTCGCCGAAGCGTACATCGCAGGTTCGCTCTACACATCCGTGCGCTTCGACTCGGGCCAGCCGCGGACGACGGGACTGCTCCGCCGGACCGAGGCGGCGGGGGCGTCCGCCGTGGTCTTTGCCGCGGCGAAGTTCTGCGAGCCGGCGTTGCTCGACTACGTCCTGTTCCGCAAGACGCTGGACGAGCGCGAGGTGCCCCACCTGAAACTGGAGTTCGAGGAAAAGATGTGGACCTTCGACCGCCTTCGGACGGAGGTCGAGACCTTTACGGAGTCGATGCTCTTCGATTAAGGAACCGCCATGCCCCCCACTGCTCCCGCCATGCCCACGGTCTCGGCCGCGCCGAAAGCCTCGGAAGCCGTCGCACGCGACTATCGCGGCGTCGTCCACGACCTCTCCAAAGACGTGATGACCGACTGGATGAACCAGTTGCAGGCCGCGGCGAAGGACCGCTCGCCCTCCGCGTACATGATGATCAGCGGCAACTGCGTCGAAATCCTCCGCTGCTTCGACATCCTCCCGGTCTTCCCGGAAATCAACGCCCTGCAACTGGCGATCCGAAAAAAGGCCCTGCCCTACATCCTCAAGGCCGAGGAAATCGGCTACGCCTCCGACAACTGCGCCTACGTCAAGGCCGACATGGGTTACATGCTGTCGGGCGGCGTGGGCGAGAACGGGACCATCCCGAAGCCCACGTTCATCGTGTGCAACTTCGTCGGGTGCAACGTCTACATCAAGTGGTTCGAGCAGTGCGCGGCGATGCTCGATGTGCCGCTGGTGATGATCGACATCCCCTTCGTCCGCGAAAACCAGCCCAGCCCGGAGGATGTCCGGTACGTCATGTCGCAACTCGAAGACCTCATCGCCGTCTGCGAAAGGCACACGGGGAAGAAGTTCGACATCGACCGCCTGCGCGAGATCGTCGGCTATTCGGCCCGCGCCGAGGAGGGCTGGGCTCTCGCCAAGTCCCTCTGCCGCAATCGGCCCGCGCCCTTCGATTGCTACTTCGATTCGATCAACATGATGGGCCCGATCAACGCTCTCCGCGGCACGCGCGAGGCGGCGGACTTCTTCGACGGGGCGGTCGCGCATTATCAGAAGATGGTCAACGAAGGCGTCGGCGCGCTCGACGAAGAGAAGTTCCGAATCGTCGTCGAGGGGCCGCCCCCCTACCCCTACTACCGCAACTTCCGCAACCTCTTCGAGAAGTGGAAGGCCGTCGCCGTGCAGAGCACCTATTCAACCGTCGGCGGAACCTGGGAGTTCGGGTTCCGGCACGACCCCGCCCGCCCGCTCGAATCCATCGCCGAGCAGATGCTCGTGCACAACCTCTGCAACCGGACGATGACCGAGCGCTACGCGCAGATCAAGTCCTACGTCGAGCGCTGGAGCGCCGATGCGCTCGTCATCCATAGCGTGAAGTCCTGCCGACTCTTCTCCGCGGGCCAGGGCGACATGCGCGAGTACTTCACGCGGGAACTCGGCGTGCCGACGCTGATGGTCGAGTCCGACCTTGAGGACCCGCGCTACTACGCCGAGGCCCAGATGAAGAACCGCATCGACGCGTTCTTTGAGTCCCTGCAATACAAGCGAATCCGAGAGGGCGCCGCCGCCTGAATCGAGGAGCACACGATGGCCTACGCAGCAGGAATAGACGTCGGAAGCACGCAGACCAAGGCGGTCCTCATGGACGCCGCGAGGTCGGTCGTCGCGCGAACGCTCATCCCCACGGGCGCGAACGTCAAGCAGGCCGGGCAGAAGGCGCTCGACGCCATGCTCGCCGAGTCCGGCGTTGCCCGCGCGGACGTGAAGTTCGTCGTCGGGACGGGCTATGGCCGGTACAAAATCGAGGCGGGCGACGCCCAGGTCACCGAAATCTCCTGCCACGCGCGCGGCGCCCAGATGATCTTCCCCCTCACCCGCACCGTCATCGACATGGGCGGGCAGGACACCAAGGCGATCAAGGTCGGCCCCGATGGCAGCGTGCTCGACTTCTGCATGAACGACAAGTGCGCCGCGGGCACGGGACGCTTCCTCGCCGCCGCCGCGGACGTCCTCGGCCTGACCTTGGACGAGATCGGCGAAATCTCGCTCAGGGGCACGAAGCCGATCCGCCTGACAAGCGTCTGCACCGTCTTCGTCGAATCCGACATCATGTCCTACATGGCGCAGAAAAAGAAAGTCGAGGACATCCTCGCGGGCGTGCATCTCGCCATCGCCGTCAGGACGATCAGCCTGGTCCGGCGCGTCGGCACCGAGGAGGAGGTTTCGTTCACCGGCGGCGTCGCGCGGAACATCGGCATGGTGCGCGCCCTCGAGGAAAAACTGGGAACCCGCCTGAATGTCGGGCCCGATTCGCACTTCATGGGCGCCCTCGGGGCCGCCCTCTTCGCCGTGGACCGCCTCGGCGCGTTCGAGGCCGCCGCCATCACCGCCCCCGAAAAGACCGTCGTCTGGTCCGATGGACAGTGATACAAGGAGCCGCTCAATGCCATACATCGCCGGAGTCGATCTCGGAAGCGGAGCCACGAAGACCGTCATCATCGACGAATCACGGGCGATCCGCGGCGTCGGGGCCGCCCGAAGCCAGGCGGACTTCGAGGCCGTCGCACGTGCTTCCCTTGATGCCGCGTGCGCCGAGGCGGGGATCTCTCGCGACGATGTCGATTACATCGCCGCGACCGGTCTGGGCCGCTACTCGCTGGATCGTCGCGACATCCAGATCACCGAACTGACTTGTGCCGCCCGCGGGGCGCACGCGCACTTCCCCGACGCGCGCTTCGTCCTTGACATGGGGGCGCAGTGTACGCGCGCCCTCTCGCTCCGCGACGACGGCAAGGTGAAGTCCTTCCGCACCAACGAAAAGTGCGCCGCGGGCAGCGGCGGATTCCTGGAGCGCGTCGCGCGCTACCTTGAGGTGAAACTCGACGATCTGGGCCACGTCTCGATTCAGGCCGACGACCCGCAGCCGATCTCGAGCGTCTGCGCCGTCCTCGCGGAGTCGGAGATCATCAACCACGTCTCCGAGGGCAAGACCATCCCCAACATCGTCCGCGGCGCGCACGACTCGCTCGCCGACCGCTCGCTCGCGCAACTCAGGCTGGTCGGGATGAACGGGCCGGTGGTGTTCATCGGCGGCGTCGCTCTGCAACAGGGGATGATCGAAGCCTGCCGGAAACGGTTCGCGCAGACCGTGCTCGTGCCCGACCGCCCGCTGCACGTCGTCGCCTTCGGCGCCGCCCTCCTGGGTCTGCAGCGGTACCATCGGCGAACCGGCGCCCTCCCGCAATCCCAGGCCGCCGTCGCGCGGTGATCCGCTTTCGCACGCTGACAGGGACACATGATGGACACGACACGACGCCTACGCGAAGAACACCGGGTGATCCTGAAAGTGCTTGATTGCTTCGAGATTGCGCTCGCCGAAGCCGGGCGCGTCGGCAGCACGCCGAAGGACATCTTCGGCCCGTTCGTCGAGTTCTTTCACGGCTTCGCCGACCGCTGCCACCACTGCAAGGAGGAAGATCGCCTCTTCCCCTGTCTCGAACGCTGCGGCATCCCGCGCGAGGGCGGACCGATCGGCGTGATGATCCAGGAACACGAACTCGGACGCGCCCACGTCCGCGCCATGGCCGAGGTCCTCCCCGCGGCCGCCGCCGGCGACGCACGGGCGGTTCGCGTCATCCTCACCGAGGGTGAGAAGTTCCTCGATCTCCTCCGGCATCACATCATGAAGGAGGACCACGTCCTGTTCAACATGGCCGACAGCATCGTCCCGGACACTGAAAAGTCCGGCCTTCTGCGTCAATACGCCGACGCCGAGGCCGCGCCGGACTACCGCGCGACCGATGACCGCTGCCGCGAAATCGCCGCCCGGCTGTGCGAACGCTACGGCGTGGCGTTCCCTTGACCCGACCCGAGCGTCCGCGTCCCGACGGAGCACCCATGGCGAACACGATCGAGCCGTTCACAGGCCAGGAGCAATTCGGCGTGGCCGCCGAGCGGTTGTTCGCCGCCGTAACTGATATCGACACCCTTTCACGCGCGATGCCCGGCGTCGAATCGCCGGAGCGGGTCGATGCCCGGACGCTGAAGTGCGTCATCCGGCCGGGCTTCTCGTTCCTTCGCGCGACCATGCGGACAACGCTGGTCGTGGAGCACGCCGCCGCGCCATCGAGCGCGACCATCCGCATCGCGTCGGAGGGAATCGGCGCGTCGATGGAGATCGAGGCGACGCTGCGGATCGCACCGGATGCGGGCGCGAGCGCCTGCATCCTCGCGTGGGAGGCGCGCGTGGTGAAACTCAAGGGCCTGATCACCGCCGTCAGCCCCACCCTTATTCGCGCCGCGGCCGACCAGGTGATCCGCGACGGGTGGACGGCCCTTCGGCGCGAGATTGAGCGCTGACGAGTGCCGCGCTACTTGAACGCCTCGAACTCCTTGCCCAGCAACCGGGCCGCGATCTTGAGTTTCATGATCTCGTCGGTGCCCTCGTAAATCCGGCAGACGCGGACATCCTGCAGGTGCCGCCCGGGACGGTACAACTCCGACCACCCGCGCCCGCCGAAGGCCTGCACGGCCCGGTCCGCCGCGTCCCACGCCGCGTTGCTCGCGTAGAACTTCGCCTGCGCCACGCGGAAATCCGCCTCGCCAAGGAGATTCGGATCCGACGGATTCTCGTCCGAAGCCTGCTTCGCAATCGCGGCCCGCTCGATCATCGCCTCGGACGACGCCCGCGCGATCTCGATCATCGCGATGTGCTCCTGCACAAGTTGGTGCTTCCCGATCGGCTTGCCGTGCTGCTCGCGTGACTTCGCGTACGACAGCACCTCGGCAAGGCAATCCTCGATCGTCCCGAGACATCCCGCCGCAACCGACAGCCGCCCGGAGACCAGCGTGTGCATCGCGATCTTGAACCCGTCGCCCTCCTTGCCGAGCATGTTCTCGGCGGGAACGGGGTGGTCGTTCATCTGGAACATGCCGGTGTCCGACGTGAACATGCCCAGTTTCGCGTGGAGCGCCTCCTTCTGAAACGTCGCTCCCGCCGTGTCCACGATGAATGCGCTCATCCGGCGTTGCGCGCCCGTCGTCCCTTCCGGAAACGCAAACAACACCACCGCGTCGGCGATCGTCCCGTTCGAGATCAGGTATTTCACGCCGTTGAGCAGGTACCGCGATCCCTCCCGCCTGTACGTCGTCGTCCCTTCGAGCGGGTTCGAGCCCGCATCCGGCTCCGTCAACCCGAACGCAAGGATGCACTCCCCCCGACAGGACCTCGGCAGGTACCGCGACCGCTGCTCCTCCGTGCCGTAACGGTTGATCGGGTATTGCCCGATCGAACTGTGCCCGGAGAAAAAGGTCCGCACCCCCCCGCCTTCACGGTTGATGCGGGCGAGCGCACGCGCGTAGGTCAGCGCGTCGGCCCCCCGCCCGCCGTACTTCACGGGCACCGCCATGCCGAGAATGTTGTGCTTATTCGCGAGCGAAACGATGGCCTGGTTCGGCTTGTGCTCGACGTAGCAAAGTTCCTCGATCGGGCGCAACTCGGTGCAATACGCCTCTACATCCGCCTGCAGCCGCGCGATCTCGTCTGACGTCATCCGGATTCACTCCTGAGTTGCCCCGCCCGGGAGGTGCGTTCGAACTCAGGAAATGATACTCCGAAATACAAATCCCCCGCCTTCGCGGAGAATCGCCGCCCAAGGCGAGGAAATGACCCCATGGGGATTCGAACCCCAGTTTCCAGGATGAGAACCTGGCGTCCTGGACCGGACTAGACGATGGGGCCGGTCGGCCTGATCAGCCGGAACAACAAGTGTAAGCGATGGCCGCCGGGCGTCAAACCGCGTCCGTGCCATGCCCTTTCCAAGGCATGCTCCGCGCCATGCCTTTTCAGGGCATGTCCCCTGCCATGCCCTTTCAAGGGCATGCGTTCGCTGTTCATAATCGACGACAGTGGCTCACCGCGGAACATGGGCAAGAATGCCCATGCCACTCATCACGGGCACGCCGCGGCGGTGCGGCGCATCTGGCTGAGGGCGTACACCGCGGCCTCGGTGTCGGTCTGGCCTACAACCGCGCCCGTCGCCTGACCGCTCGGAAGGCGCCACTCGGCGCGGAAGCAGTCGAACAGTTCGACACGCCGGATCGTCAGTTCAAACCCCGCCGCGGCAAACTCGCCCCGGATGCGCTCGATCCCGGGGACCAATCGGCCGTCGGACGCGCACGTACACCCGGTGCTGTCCAGCGTTGACCACCCCGATCCGTACAGTTCTTCGACGGCGAAGTCGAGTCCCATCGTGCATCCTTTCGCCATCGCTGCATCGGCTGAGAACACAGGCCTCAGCGACGGGCACTCATCCGCGGCCCCACGGCCGCGAACAGGCTGAAAGTGTAGGTGGATTCGGGCAAAACGCCACAACAATTCGGCGGGGACACTTCAAATCAGAATCTCACCCACCTTGACGCCGAACAAGCGACGAACGGGCCTCAGCGGGAAACCGCTTTCGAGGCGCCCCGGCCGATATCGAAGGGGTAACCCTCGAGTTGGCGGTGCATGTAATCCGGGGCGCGGATCATCAGGTGCCCGCTGTAATAGCGGATCGACCCGCCATCGCCGCCGTTGTCGAGCCATTGCTCCGGCTCGACGCTCTCGGTGATGATGTCGATGATCTGCTGCGCGAGTTCCTCCTCCGGGATGTACTCGACGGTCTGGTCGCTCTGCGCCCCGCCGAAGATCGACCCCCCTCCGCCGCCGCCGCCTTGTCCGCCCTGGTTGAGCACCTGATCGAGGTCGAGTTGCGGCGCATCGGCGAAATCCGGGATGCGGAAGAGGAGGTCCTGGATGTCGTACATCTTCAGATAGGCCTGCGTATTGAGGCGTCCGCGCGGGCCGATTTCGATGGCTCCGCCCGTCGGAGCAAACTGCCATGTCGCCGGGGAAAACTCGGTCTCCGCCTTGGCGAGGATGCGCTCAAGAAGATCGACGACCGTCGCGTCCTTCACGGCGATGGTCATCCGCTGGTCCTTCTTCAACCCGGTGTCGTTCGTCTCATCGATCCACATCGCCTCGATCTCAGCCCCGGAGAAGTCGCGGATGAACGTGATGATGTCTTCCAGCCGTGAGTCATTGAGTTCGATCGTGATCGACTTCCGCAGTTTCTGAGCGGTCGCCGCCCGCGCCTGGATGTCTGCGGGCGATGGAGCATCGGGCCGCGCGGCCGCGCTCCCTTCGCCAAGGAGCATCGCCGCGAGCAGGATCGTCCGGACAAGTCGTGGAATCCGCATGGTCTGCCTCTCAGGGGTCCGTGAAGTCTAGACGCGCGAATCCCGTCAGGGTTCCGGGGCGTTTTCGGGCGGCTTGCCACCGGCCTTGGCCCCCGATCGCGCCTCCATCGCGCGAAGCGTCTCCGTCAGCGTGAGGAGGGCCATCGCCGCGGGTTCGAGGGCGGCGGCCTGCTCCCAGACCGCGGGCCGCACGCCCCCGATCGCCCGTTCGCGGTCGCGGGCCAGGTGAAGCAGGGGATCCTCAACGACCAGTTGCAGCAGGTAGCGCAGCGCCGGCCTGAGCCGCGACATCTCGGCCACGACCTCCCCGTCCGGCGTCAGCCGCGGGTCGCCGAGCATCGTGGCGACGGTCGCCGAGGGGCGGAGCGCGTGCCACGTCGGCAGAATCGAGCGCGACCGCGAAAAGACGAACGCGCCCAGAAGGTCCGCCCCCTCGGCGGTGAGGTCGGCCTCGCCGAGTTGAAATGAATACGCCGCCCGCCGAAGCTCGACCAGCGCGACCGCCGAGGGCAAATCCTCCGGCGATGCGTGCAGCGCCATGTCCGCCCACGCGAGCCAGGGCATCTCCGAAACCAGTTGCCCGGAGCCTGTTTCGCGGAACACGGCCCGGACGACCGCCTCCGCTTCGCGTCGCGCGCCCTCATCGCGAGCGCCAATCGCAAGCGCGAACGCGATCAGGCCGCGCCCCGCCGTCGGCGCGCGATCGGTCCACGCCACGGCGTCGCCCTCCATCCGAATCGCCGCCGCCGCCGCTTCATGGGCCCGCGCCGCGGCGTCGGCGTCGGTCGCAACCCTCCCGCCCGCATCCAGCACCGCCTGCCGTGCCGCGAGCCACATCGCCGCGGGCAGCGCCTCGGCAAACGGATCAGCCTCCTCCGGCGCGACGGCGACCAGTTTCTCCACAACCTCCGCCGCAAATCGCCGCGCCCGGTCCGCGTCCCGCGGCGGAATGCCCGGCGCCGCGGAAAAACGCGCCAAAGCGAGCGCCACCGCCGCCTGCTCCACCGGCGGGGCGATGAGCGGATCGTACCGATCGGTGAGAAGATCGTAATCGCCCGTCAGGCCGTGCGGCTCCTCGCCGGGCCATGCGTGGGAGATCAGGTGCGACGCGATGGCGCTCGCGGCGGCGCGAAGCCTGCGCCCCGCAACCTCGGTCGGCGCCACGACGCGGCCGCCGCGATACAGAAACTCAGGCGGCGATCCCTCCCGCGCCTGCGCAACCTGCCTCACCGGAAACCGATAGATCGTCAGCGGCGCCGCATGCCTCAACTCCCGCAGCGGCCGAGGCGGGAGATTCAGCCGCGAGAGCGCAACCCGCAACGCTTCCGAAACCGATGTTGACGTGCTCAGCATCGTGCCCGGGAAAACGCCCTCGATCCGCTCCCCGACGCGCACGGCAAGGCCGTCGATCCCCGGAGGAACCTGCAGCGCGACCGTGGCCTCATCCTCCGCGAGCAGAGGCGTGAACTCGCCCGCAAGTTGCAGATCGACCGTGATCCGCGGCGTCATCTCCTCGACCCGGCGCGCGCGGAGCGCATCATCCTCGACCGGAAGCGATTCCACCGCCTGCACATACGCCGAACGCGCCGCCTGCCAGACGGACTTCGCGCCGGCATCAAAGGACGTCCCCCGCCCGACCACGCGCCCGCCGAGACGAAGCGTAACGCACGCACCCGTCGCGCCCGGCGGGTCGATGGCCTGCGCCTCACTCGGAACACGCCACGCGCGAACCCACTCCTGAACGGCGTTGAAAGACCCAATGCAATCCGATGCCGGAGGAAGTTGGCCGAAGGCGGAAGAAGTCTGAAGCAGAAGGAACACGAACAGCAAGAGCATCCGGATTGCGACGGGCGCCGCGCCGCGCCGACGCGATCGTGTGAACTGAGAGCCCGTTTGAGTACTGTTCGTGGCCGGGTGCCACGGCCAGCGGAGCGAGTCTTCGAGCGCAGTCGGCCGTGGCGGGCGTCCCTGGCCGTCCGCCACGGCCGACTGGGCTGGCCGTGGCACTCGCGTTCTCCGGTTCTCATACAGGCTCTGAGAGCCTGTTTGAGAAGCCGATTCCGGTCGAGTGGCGCATCGTGCAAGGTGGTCGTGGTCGAGGCCCCGACGCGGCGGGCGGCCGCGGGCCCGGTCTCGAAGGCCTTTCGCCCGCAGGGCGCGCGGACGTTGCGAGTGGCGCGGCGAAGGTCGCCGCGGCGACCGAGCAAGCCACTCGAAAGCGCATCGCTCGCGAACTCTGGCTCCTCCGCCCCTTGGGCGGTCGCCGCGACGCCCGTCGCCCGCCCAACAGGCGGGGAGGCGGACAGAGAGATTCCCAATAGCCCGCAACAAGTGGCTTGCTCGCCGAGCCTCGCCGCGCCACTCGCAACGTCCGCGCGCCCTGCGGGCGGAAAGGCCGACGAACCCGCGATGCGCCGCAGGATGGCGCGGCTCCTTGATCGTCTTCTCAAAAACGCCCTGAGCGCGAAGCCCCACCCGGTCCCGCCGCCGACACCGGGGCGCCCGATCCGCATGGCCCAGAATCGCGCTGGCGCCCTTGCCGCCTGCTGTCCGCGTACACCGCCGAATGTTGACCGATTGCAGCGCCGCCCCACGGTTCTCGGACCCGCCGCACCCATTCCCCAGCCTTGAAACCCAGTCATTCGACTGGCATGGGGGTTGCCACCGAGGGAGGCGGACATCTGAAGACCAACCCATGCAGGATCGACTTGCCAACCTCGCGTCCTCTCTGCTCACGCTGTCGGACAACCAGCGGAAGATCATCCTTCTGACGCTGCTGACATTCGCCGTGATGTGCTGAGCGCCTTCCATACGGAGCATCCGGCCCGATGATACGGGCGGGAGTCGTTCCGTGGGCCGCAAAGGGCACAAAGCAACTGAAAACCGATCCCGTGCTGCCGGGGTCGATCGTCGCGATCTGATCCAAAGTCAGTTCACAGCCGAATCTTGTCGGATCCCATGGCCCCGTGCTCGGAGTCCATGCCGCCTCGGGTGGGGAAGTTCTGCTGGCGTTCGGCCCGCTCCGCCCGCGCTTCCTCGACCGCGCCCCATTGGGCGCGCTTCAGCGACAGGCCGATCTTGCGGTCGCCCGTGTCCACGCGGAGAATCTTGACGTCCACCTCTTCGCCCTGCTTGACCACGTCGTGCGGGTTCTCGACCTTGTGGTCAGCGAGTTCGGAGATGTGGAGCAGGCCCTCCAGGTCCTCTTCGAGTTCGACGAAGACGCCGAAGTTGGTGATCTTCGTCACCTTTCCGCGGACGACCATGCCCGGCTTGTAGGCGCCGGGGATGGCGCGGAGCCACGGATCTTCGGTGAGTTGCTTGACGCCGAGGGCCACGCGCTGCTTCTCGCGGTCCACTTCGAGGACGACGCACTTGATGGAGTCGTTCTTGTTGAGGACTTCGCTGGGATGCGCCACCTTCTTGGTCCAGGAAAGGTCCGAGACGTGCAGCAGGCCGTCGATCCCCGGCTCGATCTCGACAAAGGCGCCGTAGTTGGCGAGGTTGCGGATCTTGCCCTCGATGATGGTGCCGGGCGGGTACTTCTCGGCGACCAGTTCCCACGGATTGACCTCGGTCTGCTTGATGCCGAGCGAAATCTCCTGTTTGTCCTTGTTGATGTCGAGGACCACGACCTCGATCTCCTGGCTGACGGCGAGGAGTTCGGACGGGTGGTTGATCCGGCGGGTCCAGGACATCTCGGAGATGTGGACGAGGCCCTCGATGCCGTCCTCGAGGCGCACGAACGCGCCGTAGGACATGAGGTTGACGACATTGCCCTTGACGCGGGAGTTGACGGGGTACTTCTTCTCGATCTCCTCCCAGGGCGATGCCTCCTTCTGCTTGAGGCCGAGGGCGATCTTTTCCTTCTCCATGTCGATGTTCAGGACCTTGACCTCGACCTCCTGGTCGATCTTGAGCATTTCGGAGGGATGGTTGATGCGTCCCCAGGACATGTCGGTGATATGGAGCAGCCCGTCGATCCCGCCGAGGTCCACGAAGGCGCCGAAGTCGGCGATGTTCTTGACCTTGCCCTTGACGAGTTGTCCTTCCTTGAGCGTGCCGAGGAGGCGCTTCTTGGCGGTTTCGCGCTCGGTCTCGATGAGTTTTCGCCGGGAGATGACGATGTTGCGGCGCTGCTCGTCGATCTTGAGGACCTCGGCGCGGATGTCGCGCCCGATGTAATCGCCGATCTCGCCGGGCCGGCGGATGTCAACCTGCGACGCGGGGAGGAAGACGGGGACGCCGATATCGACGAGCAGCCCGCCCTTGATCTTCTTCATCACGCGCCCCGTGACGACGTCGCCCTCGCGGGTCGTCTCGACGATGCGCTTCCAGTTGATGATGCGGTCGGCCTTGCGCTTCGAGAGTTGGATGAGCCCCTGCTCGCCCTCGACCTCCTCGAGCACGACCTGGATCTCGGTGCCCGGCGTGATGTCGAGCCCCTCGAACTCCTCCTTGGGGATCAGCCCTTCGGACTTCAGCCCCACGTCCACGACGATATCGTCGCCCGCGATGCCGACGATCTTGCCCGTGAGGATCGCGTCCTGTTCGAGGTTGTTGCCGATCTTGTCGAGGAGACCGGCCATGTTGTCGGCGGAACCGAGCGCGGAGCGGAGAAGTGCCTCGGCCTCCGCGTCGGCCGTGCCGAGCGAAGCGATCAGGGTTTCATCGATCATGAGAGTTGCATGTTCCTTGCGGGACCGCACCGACCCACCGCCGGCACATCCCGCACGTATGGCCCGGTTCAATCCGGGCGCAAATCTACCGGCCTCCAACACCCGATCGGGGCAACACGCCCGCGACACAACTCGGGTACCCCTCGGGCCGATCGAGGGGCGGGGGAAAGAGAATAGCCGATTCACCCGGGAATCGCCACCCTCCCCCGGGTTTGAATCAGGGCAATCGCATTATCAATCGGGTGCCCCGGTCTTGCCGTCCGCGGCAAGGCCGGGACGCATTTGCAACCCCGCCCGGCCTCGCTGCAAAGCCAGCGAGACCGGGGCACCCACCATAATGCGATTGCCCTGGGGTTTGAATGTGGCACGGGCTTTCCAGCCCATGCGCTCATGGCATGGGCTTTCCAGCCCATGCGCTCATGGCATGGGCTTTCCAGCCCATGTGCTCGTGGCATGGGCTTTCCAGCCCATGCCGTGATGCCCCCCGCCCCGGTGCGACGAATCCCCGAATAACTGCGCGTCCGCCCAAGGCTCAACACCCCTGAGCCACACCGTACCGTCCAAGTACGATTACCCGGCCTTCCGCAGCGGCGCGGGTTTGACTGATGCCGAAGGCTGTGCCGGGCGGCGTGGATCGATCGTGTCCGCCGCCCGATACGGCCCGGCGGGCAGTCCTTCATACAGCCGGATGACCGAAGGACGACGATGCGCCGGAAGGTGCCCACACCAATCCAAGGCGCGGGCGAACAGCACCGGCTCAATTGAATCCGACGACGTAACCACCGCCGCGAAGCCCGACGCATCGGCTTGGGCCGTCGCCACAACGGGGATTCCACCGACATTTGTCCGCCTCGGCCGATCATCGAGGATGACCAGCCGCGAGGTCTCGAACCCCGCCTCGGCGATGGCGGAAACGAGCGCCTCGGTATGCCGGCCCGCCCCGAAAACCCCGATGCGGCCTACAGGATGTTCCGCGATCGCTCGCCGGACAACCTCTGTCGCATAGCGCATGCGGAACGTGCATTCCAGAACCGTGGACGGCGGCGGCGCAAACCGGTCGGGCTCAGCCCGAGCCCCTGGCGCCAGATCGCCGTAGTTCGACATGAAGAGACGCATGATGCGCGCGACCGCGTGAGGCAGCACGTGCCGGTTGTCGTGCTCCCACGCGCCGCCGCTTGCCGGCGGGCAGAGCCGCTTCACGACCTCGTACGACGGCATGTAGACAACCTCCGGATGCCGTCGGCAGAACTCGTCGAGAACGACCCGGAGCGTACTCTTGCTGATCTCATCCGCGACGACGGCACGCTCGCGACGAAGTGTCGCTCGCATCGGAACCGGCGAAAGCGTGACAATCAACTGCAAAACCGGATTGGCTTCGCGAATCAGCGCATAAGACCGTTCGAGATTCGCGAGGTTCTCCGCCGCGCCGTACCAATGCGGCTCGTGGCGCGCAGGATCGAAGACGTCCTCGGGCGGGAACCGGAAGAACGCCGCCCCGTCCGCGGTGCTGCGCATGGCTTCGCAGAGGCCCATCGTGCAAATGAGGACCCGCGCCTCGGCGATGATCGCGCGGATCGACTCGGCGAGCACGCCGCGCTCGGCCTCCATCTCGGCTTCGTTCGCCCACTCCGTCGCGGACCTGTAGGGGTCCATGAGCCGCCCCTTGTGTCGCCAGAACTTCTCGACAGGCCGCCAGCCGGCAAATGCGAACTCGAAGAGTTGGCGGATGGATTGCGTCGTATAGAGGTTTCCCCATGGGCCGCTCTGCCCGGTCATCGCCTTGCCGCCCCCGCGCTCGACATAGCGGTATCCGTGCGATGTGATCCAGTTCTTGATCTCCGCAGCGAAGCAAGACCCCATTGATGCAACGGGAGTATCCTTCGTGATCAGGCCCCGACGGGGGTCATAGACCGGGTCGACATCATCAAGCGGCGCGGGGTTGTAAGGGTCGCCCGGGTAGAAGAGCTCCCGCGCCGAAGAGGCATGATCGAGCATGTCGCGGTAACGATCAACCCAGGCCGCATCGTGGACTTGGAGGGACATAGTCCTTGCTATCGGGCAAAGGAGGGGGGCCGGATCATCCCACTTGTCGCTGGGCGACAGACTTCACCTTCAGCGTGAGGATGCGTCGCTGCGGGCTGCTCAGGGGGAATCGATCAAGGTCCCTGGGCGAAACCCACCGCCGCCGTCCGATCCTGCTCGCCGTCAGCGACGCCGCCCAGACCTCGAAACGAACGACGCGGTGCGTCAGCGTGTGTATGAAGCAAAGCACGGGCCGCGGGCCTCGAACGCGGAACCCGGCGGGGAGTTCCGACCGCCGGGCCGGCCTGTCATCGCGTTCCGCGGACGGGGCCTGCCACATCGAGGCCCACAGGCCCGTAGCGGGGCGCTGCTCCACGAGCACCTTTCCTTCGGCGTTGTGAATGAGCAGGGAAGACAGAAACAGGGGCCGCCGGCACTGTCGCCGCGACGCGGCCGACGAACCTCCGCCAATCGCATGTTCCGAGTTCGGCGCGACCGGCTGCCCCGGTCTCGCCGTCCGCGGCGAGGCCGGGCGACGTGGCGAGACCGCGCCGCCCCGCTGCGGCAGTACCCGGCCATCGGAGTGCCGCGATGGCCCTGCTTCCATCCCCACGCCGGCGGGCTTCTTAGCGCCGGCTGCGCCGCGCCCATGCGAGCCCGTGGGCCAGGAATCGGCCGCCCTGCCGGTCTCCTCCCGCGAATCAAACGACGCACACCACGCCGCGATCGGGCACGCAACGCACTTCGGCCCCCTCGGCACGCACACCGTCGCCCCGAGTTCCATCAATGCCTCGTTGAAAACCGCCGGGCTCGCCGCGGACTTCACCAGCCGCCCGGCTTGATCCCAGCACCATCCGTCGTTGCCGTCTCGCTTCGCTCGAACAGCCCGCCCCTCGATTCGAAGAAGAACGCGCCGAACGTTGCCGTCAACAATCGGTTCGGCCCTGCCGAAGACGATGCTCGCGATGGCCCCCGCGGTGTATCGCCCGACACCGGGCAATGCCCGCAGGGCCGCGGCATCATCGGGGATGCGCCCACGATGGCGCTCGACGATGGCCCGCGCCGCGCAATGCAGCAGCCGCGCCCGCCGGTAGTACCCGAGGCCCGACCATGCCGCCAGCACCTCCTGCTCATCCGCCGCGGCAAGCGCCCGGACCGTCGGGAATCGCCGCAGGAACGGACCATACTTCTCGAGCACGCGCCCGACCTGCGTCTGCTGGAGCATCACCTCCGCGACGAGGGCGCGATAAGGGTTCCGCCGCCCGCTGCGCCGATCGACGACTCGCCAGGGCAGCGGCCGGGCCTGCTTCCTGAACCACGATTCGAGGCGGGCCGCAAGTTGACGATCGTCGGCCATGCGTCATTGAACCCGCGCGAGGACCTTCGTGATCTCCGCCTTGATCGGCGCCCATTCGCTCCGCGCATCCTTGTTCACGGTGATCCAATCCTCGTTGATGAGCAGACCGGACACCCCGGGGACGGCGAAGAGCGCGGCGGCGAGTGGCTCCGCGTGCGATTCGGCCGCAGCGCGGTAGGAGGCGGGGCCCTCTTCGCGCGAGCGGATGGCGCGGTCAAGGATGCACTTGATCGCATTGGGATTCGGGGTGGGCTGAAACTCGACGACCCTATAGGACACCCTCGCAGAATACCGAGCCGCCCGCCTCGCCCCACCCCAAACCCGAATTGCTACACTTTCCCCGCATGGAAGCCATCGTCGCCACGGTCAATCTTGAGGGGTACGTGCCCATCCTGCTGCTGCTCGCCATGGCGGTCGGCTTCGCGGCGATCAACATCGTCGCGACGCTCGTCATCGGGCCGCAACGCGATGGCTCGATCAAGCGCATGACCTACGAGTCGGGCATGAACCCCGTCGGCACCGCCCGCAAGCGGTTTAACGTCCGCTTCTACATCATCGCCATGACCTTCCTCGTCTTCGACATCGAGGTCATCTTCCTCTACCCTTGGGCCGCGACCTACGCCAACATCGATCCGCGCACCCCCGAGGGCGGCATGTTCCTCGGCCGCGTCCTCTTCTTCATGGCGACGACGGTGATCGCCTATGTCTACGGGTATCGCAAGGGTGTGTTCAGGTTTGATTGATCGGACTCAGGCACGCGACACATGCGAGCAACTGTGTTGGATCGAATCATGGCCTTGCTGATCGCCGCGGGCCTGTTGAGTATCCTCGCGATCGCCGCCTGGCTCGACCCCTCCCCCCGCGGCTATGGCACCCATGAACAACTCGCCTTCGCCAAGGGCCTTGGGCTTGGGCCTTGCACATGGGTCGCGCTCACGGGCCGCCCTTGCCCGACCTGCGGCATGACCACCGCCTTCTCCCACGCCGCGAACTGCGAATGGCGACAGTCGTTCATCGCCCAGCCGCTGGGGGCCCTCCTCGCGTTCGCCGCGGCGACGGGGGTCTGGCCGGCGGTCCACACGGCGGCGACGGGATCGCGGGCGGGGGCTGCCTTTCTCACGCTCTTCGGCCCAAGAACGCTCTGGGGACTGCTGGCACTGCTGGCAGGCTCGTGGGTCTATAAGATCGCCACCTGGCCGGGGTCGTAACCCGGACGACGAATGCACCATCGCCCCCCCCACTCACCTCTCTCCGCGACGCCGGGACTCCTGCTTCGCCTCGCCGTCATTGTCGCGGGTTTGCTGGCGACGCTGGCGGCCGCGGGCTGCAACATCGTCGCCGCCGCGGGGCTTGTCGCGGAGAACTACAAACGTTCCTCGACCCACGCCGTCGCCGCGGAGTACACGGGGCTGACGGACCAGTCCGTCGCCGTGATCGTGACCGGCGACCGCTCGCTGCAGGGGAGCCAGCCGACGCTCTTCACGCGCATGACCTCCCGCATCACCGAGCGCTTCATCGAAAACCGCCAACTCACGGGGATCACGGGCTTTGTGCCTCCCCTGATGCTCATGGAGTTCCAGATCAGCAACCCTAGTTGGGTCGCCTGGGGCTACGACCGCCTCGCGGAGGAACTGGGCGTGCAGCGCCTCGTCGTCGTCGAGATGTACGAATACCGCCTCACCGAAGTCGGAAACCAGTACATCTGGGACGCCATGGCCGCCGCACGCGTCGGCGTGATCGAAACCGACAGCGCGACGCCCGGCGAGTTCATCTACCGAAAAGAAATCCAGGTGCGCTTCCCCGATGAAAAGGGAGTTTCTCCCGACGACTTCCCGATGCAGCAGGTGCAGGCCAACCTCGACAAGCGACTCGTGGACCGGGTCTCGTGGCTCTTCTATGAACATCAGGAGCCGTACTACCCCGACTATTGAGAATCCGACCCACGCCGAGGCGCAATGAACGCAGAGGAAGCAATCAGAGCCTGTATGAGAACGGTTCGTGGCCGGGTGCCACGGCCAGCGGAGCGAGTCTTCGAGCGCAGTCGGCCGTGGCGGGCGACCCTCGCCGACCGCCAAGGCCGGCCGCGCTGGCCGTGGCACCCGCGCGCTCCGGTTTTCGCACGGGCTTGCTCTGTTGGAATGCCCTGTCCTCAGCCTGAAAGGCTGGCATTCAATAGCCGGGGGCAGAGCGAGTCTTCGAGCGCCGCCCCCGGAAAAAGCACCCTCAAAGCCTCTGTCCGCACCCTGAAGGGGTGCAACTGGTGCGCGACGCGCAACCAGTTCAACAGAGCAACACGCGCTCTGAGAGTGTGTTTGAAAAGCCGAATCAAGTCGAGCAGCGCATCGTGCAAGGCGCTCGTGGTCGAGGACCCGCCGTGGCGGGCGTCCCTGGTCCCAGTCTCGAAGGCCGTTCGCCCCTTGGGCGCTCGGACGTTGCGAGTGGCGCGGCGAAGGTCGCCGTGGCGACCGAGCAAGCCACTCGAAGGCGTACTGCTCACGGACTCTGGCTTCTCGGCCCCTTGGGCGGTCGCCGCGAAGAACGTCGCGCGCCCAAGCGGCGGGGAGGTAGACAGAGAGAGTTTCGATGGCCCGCGACGAGTGGCTTGCTCGCCGAGCCTCGCCGCGCCACTCGCAAAGTCCTTGCCCCCTGCGGGCGGAAAGACCGACGAATCCTTGATGCCCCGCGACATCCCGCGGCGCGCCGCTCATACCCTCTGGATTCTCCGCCCCCTGGGCGGTCGCTGCGGCGACCGCCGTCCGTCGCGACAGGGACGGGCGCTGGAGGACGATCGCCCGGCCTCGCCGCGGACGGCGAGACCGGGGCACTCCGTCAGCGCCGACCTCGAAAGCCGCATTGTCCCAGGCTTTGGCCCTTCGTGCATGCCGACCGCGTGCCGAGGAGACACCATCGGATGAACCACTCGAATCACGCACGTCCCTCTCATTCGCGACCGGCAGGGTCGCCTCTTGCCTTGCTTCTGATCCTCATCTCGCTCCTCTCGGCGGGCATGGCTTCGTGCAACATCGTCGGTCCGGTGATGGTGCTCGCCCAGGGACCGCCCAAAACCGAGGCCCAGGTCCGCTTGGACACCGGCCGGGTCCACCTCATCCTCGTTGACGACATGCGGAGCCGTCTTCCGAAACGCTCACTCCGCGACCAGATCGCGCAAGGCGCGGAAGAGTCGCTCCTCGAGGAAGGCGTGCTCAGGCCGGAGAATCTGATCGGCGCCCGCGCCGTCCAGCGTGCCATGAGCGACGACCGCTCCGGCAGCCCCAAGTCCATCGCCGACATCGGCCGCGACGCCGGCGCCGGCGTCGTTATCTACCTCACGATCGATTCCTGGGGCCTGACGCGCGACGGGCGCTCCGCCGCACCCGCGGCCGAGGGACGGGTCAAGGTCATCGACTGCGAGACCAACAAGCGCCTCTGGCCTCCGAACGACACCGGCTACCGCCTCCGCGTCGCCCCGACGATGCAGCAAGGCGACCTGCCCGCCGACAACGCCGCCCGCGCACGCTTGGAGCAGGACCTCGCGCGCCGCCTCGGCACATCGCTCGCCCAACTCTTCTACAAACACGAAACCTCCAAGAGCGCCACCAAGTAGGAGCCGCGAACCCGTGCCCGCCCGCGTGCTCCATCTCGTCGATCCCGAGCAATCGTCCTGGCCCGCGCTCGAACTGCTCGGCGACTTGACGCGGAACGGGGGATGCACGCTCCGCCACGCGGCCCTTGTCATCGGCGGCCCAGACGCCGGACGCGACGCGCACATGCACGGGATCGACCCCCTTGACCGCTTCGCGCCGATCTCCGGCGCGGCGATCCTCGGCTCGCGGACCCTGCGCCGCTTCCTCGCCATCCGCCGAGAGCCCGACGCCATCGTCGCGTGGTCAATCCGCGCCGCGGTGATGGCCCACCTTGCCGGAGTCCGGGCCCCCGTCATCGCCGCGATGACGCTCCCGCCCCCGGCCTTCGAGGGCGCCCTTCAATGGACGATCGCGGCACGCGCCCTCCGCCGATGCGCCCTCGTCGTCTACCCCACCGCCTTCCTGCGGGATTCATGGGTCGCCCGCTTCACGCTGCTCGGCTGCCCCGGGGCGGTCGTCGCCCCCGCGCCGCACATCGCAACCGGCAGCACCCGCGAGAGCCTGCGCGCCGAATGGGGCGCCGATGCCGGCACTGTTGTCATCATGGCGCTCGGCGAACCGATCGAACGCGTCGATGCACACGCGGCCGTGTTCGCCGCGGGAGTGCTCGGCGTCGCCGGCCGGTCGGCACTGGTCGTCGCACACCCTCGCTCGGCAAGGCTGGACCGCGCTCTCCGCTTCGCCGCGAGAATCCGCCCGCACCGCCGCATCATCGTGGACGACCGTCCCGCCCCCGAGCTCCTCCCCGCCTGCGACCTCGCGCTCTGGATCGAGCCGGAGGGCGAGCCGACTCGTCCCGGCGGATCGGCCTACACCACCCCTCTCGGCGCCGCCTCGCTCGCATGGGCCGACGCGACGGGCCTTCCGATCGTTGCCCACGAGCACCCCGCGTGGCGATCCCTCCTCGCAGATTCGCCCCGATGCATCGGCGTGCGCGAACGCACGAGACACGACCTCACGCGCGCCATCCTCGCCGCCCTTGAACTTCCAAAGCCGCCCGTCGCGCCGCCCGGCCGCCCGTGGACCGAACGATTCGAGCACGTCCTCCTTCACGCCCTGAAGACCCACGCCGCCGACGCAACCGCCGCGCGATGCCGCGCAATCGCCCTCTCCATCGCCGCACCATCGCCGGAGCGTGAACAGCCTCGGCCACGGTGATGCGGATTCCCGTGATGTGTCGCAAGATGAATGTGGCACGCCCTTTCCAAGGCGTGGCGCGCGGGACATAGGCTGGGTCGCCTCGGCGACTCTCCGAAAAGCCCATGCCACTTTGCAGCCGCGCGGCGGCGAAAGGCGGAAAACTTCGGGCTCATACGGATTCCACATGGTTTCCGGGCGTCAGAGAAGCCGCTTCTGAGCGAGTCTTCGAGTGAAGAGGCGGATGCCCCCGCCCGGAAGTCTCGTGGGATTCGTACCACACGGATCATTCCTCATTCTCGCGCTGGGCGACCACGGGATTCGCTGCGGCGACCCTCCGCTCATCCCGAGCGTACGCGCAATGGACCGACGATCCGTATCACCTCCGGGGCGACCGCGAATACCCACCCTGCGGCCGAACCTTCACCTCGGCGGTGTCGAGCCGGACAACGCGCGTTGCGTACCACCCCTTCTCCCCCTTTGCCGCGTCATAGGCGACGCGCCCGCCGTCTTTCAGAACTCGGAAGCCTTCGCCTTCGATATTGGAGAAGTGGACAAAGATGTCCTGCCCATCAGGGCCGACAATGAACCCGAATCCTTTCTTATGGTCAAACCACTTGACGATGCCCTGGAGATTCGTGAGGGTTGGTGAAGGGGTCTCGGCCATGGTTGAAGCCTCGCCGCGGACCCGCGCGCCGCGACGCGGCGGGCACGGAAACTCCGAACACCCCGGGGCCGACGTTTCCGCCGGCCCCGACACTTCTTTCGCCGCACGCCGCAAGGCCGCGCGACCCCTCCGCCCCGCCCGAACCCGCAGCCTGCGAGCCGCGAATACCGAGTGAGACTTTACCCAAATTACCTCAGCCTTGGCCTCGGGGCAATACCAACCCGCGAGAATCAACCAGAAGTCGCCGCCCCGGCAGCCGCTTCATCCGCGAGTGCTGCCTTTCGGCTCAACTTGATCCGTCCCTGGTCGTCCACGCTGATCACCTTGACCCTGATCATGTCGCCGATGGACACCACGTCGGTAACCTGCTTGACATACCCCTGCGCCAACTCAGAAATGTGGCACATTCCGTCGGTCCCGGGCGCCAACTCCACGAATGCGCCGAAGTCCTTGATGGACACGACCTTCCCGTTGAAGTACGTCCCGACGCGGATTTCCGCGGCCAGAGCCTCGATTTCGGCCCTGGCGCCGGCGATCGCGTCCCCGTTCGGGGCCGCGACCACCACGCTCCCGTCGTCCTCGACGTCGACTGTAACCCCCCACCGCTCCTGAATGGACCGGATCGTCTTTCCGCCGGGGCCGATCAACTTCCCGATCTTCTCGGGGTTGATCTGCAGTTTCTCCAGGCGCGGGGCCAAAGGGCTGATCTGCGGCCTTGGGGCAGGGATGACGCATTCCATCTGCTCGATGATCTGCAACCGGCCTTTCCGCGCCTGCTCGAAAATCCTCCGAATCTGCTCCAGGTTCAGCCCGCGCGCCTTCAGGTCCAACTGAATCCCCGTGATCCCCTCCCGCGTCCCTGAGACTTTGAAGTCCATGTCCCCGAAGAAGTCCTCTTCACCGATGATGTCCGTGACGAACACCTCGTTCTGATCGTTCTCGTCCGTGAACCGACCGACAGAGATGCCGGCGCAGGTGTTCTTGATCGGCACGCCCGCGTCCATCAGCGCCAGGCACCCGCCGCACACCGACGCCATCGACGACGATCCGTTCGACTCCGTGATGTCGCTCACCACGCGCACCGTGTACGGGAACTCCTCCGCGCTCGGCAGAATCCCCAGGAGCGACCGCTCCGCCAACGCCCCGTGCCCGATCTCACGCCGCCCCGGACCGCTGATCCGCGACGCCTCGCCCGTGCAGAACGGCGGGAAGTTGTAGTGCAGGTAGAACTTCTTCGAGTACTCCGGAATCAGCCCGTCCACGATCTGCTCGTCCTTCCCCGTCCCGAGCGTGCACGTCACCAGCGACTGCGTCTCTCCGCGCTGGAAGAACGCCGACCCGTGCGTCCGCTGGAACACCCCGACCTGCATCTCGATCGGCCTGATCTCCTCGAACTTCCGCCCGTCGGCGCGGAGGCCCTTTTCGACAATCAGTTGACGCGTGACCTTCTTTTCGAGCACGCGGAAGGCCTCCTTGGCCTGGGCCCGACGCGTCGCGGACTCCTTCCACTGGCCGAAGGTCCCGTCCGTCTTCTCGGCGAAGTGCTTGTCGAGCAACGCGTCGCGCATGGCATCGATCTTCTCGCCGCGCTCCGCCTTGCCCTTGATCTGCCGCGCTTCCACCATCTCCGCGTGGCACAACTTCTTCACCTGCGCCGTGATCTCGTCCGGCACCAGCACCGGCTTCCCCGGCACCTTCTCCTTGCCTGCCTTCGACTGCAAATCGCCGATCAGCCCGAGCACCTGCTTGATGTACTCGTACCCGAACTCGATCGCGCCATGCACCGCCTCGTCGGGCAGTTCCGCCGCGCCGACCTCGATCATGTTCACCCCGTCGCAATGGCCCGAAAGCACGAGGTCAAGGTCGGAGTACTCCATCTGCGTCACGGTCGGGTTGATGACGAACCTCGGCCCATCATCCGTGTGAATCCGGCCGACGCGAACCGTCGCGATTGGTCCCTCGAACGGCGCGTTCGAGAGCGCCAGCGCCGCCGACGCCGCCGTCCCCGCGAGGATGTCCGAATCGTTCTCCCCGTCGTGGCTCATCACCCAGCACTGAATCTGCACCTCATCGACGAATCCATCCGGAAACAGAGGCCGGATCGGGCGGTCGATCATCCGCATCGTCAGGATTTCCTTCTCGTTCGGCGCCCCCTCGCGCTTGCGGAATCCGCCGGGAAACTTCCCCGCCGCGGGCAGCTTCTCGCGGTAATCCACCGTGAGCGGGAAGAAGTCCAGTCCCTCCCGCGGCTTGGCCCGCACGACCGCGGCCATCACGGTCGTCCCCGCGTAAGTCGCCATCACGCACGCGCTCGCCAGTTTTCCCACCCGCCCCGTCTCGAATGTCAGCATCCGTCCGCCGATTTCCCGCTCGACCTTCACATACGCCATGTCTGCCTTCGCCCTTTCTCTTTGGCCCCGCGGGCTCGGGCGCACGCGCACCGCCAAGCCGGGGACCGGCCCTCACGCGTCCGCGCCGAAAGTGGCAGAAGACAAACAGCAGCCCAACCGATCGCCGGCCCACATACTCCGGCGTCCGTCTGCGGATTGCCTACTGCCGTCCGGCGGGCCTTCTACGCGGGGCCCGACAAACCGAGATACACCACCCGGCCCGCATCACTTGCGCAGGCCGAGACGCTTCACCAACTCCAGGTAACGGGTCCGGTCCGTGTCGCGCAAGTAGTTCGTCAGCCGCGTCCGCTTGCTCACCATCTGGTTCAACCCGCGCCGGCTCGCGTAGTCGTGGTCATGGTCCTTCAGGTGCTCCGTCAGTTCACGGATTCGCTCCGTCAACAACGCCACCTGAACCTCGGGAGAACCCGAGTCGTTCGCGTGAGTCTTGAACTCGCTGACGATGCCCTTGCGACGTTCCGCGGAGAGAGTGCCCATGCCGGTCCTTCTAATCCTTGCTGTTTCGACAACCACGGTTCCCAGACAAAACCCATACCTACAGTGGATGAAGAGTCTACCGCATGCCGGGCACCCTGACAACTCCGACCCGCAAGGCCCACGACGTGATCGACGAATCCACGTCGATGCCCAGCGGCGATCATGCATGAAGCCCCGGGACCGCGCCTCCCATTTCACCCGGAATCGAGACGAATCTCTCGAATCAGCGCGAATCTTCGGGTTTTCCCTTGCAGCGCCTCTACATTTGAATTACTCTGATGTCGCACAGAGAGCCGGAGGTGTCGTCCGGCACGGAGTCAAGTCCTATTCATCTCGCTCGGGTTCCGTAGGCCAGCCTGCGGCGACATGTGTCAAGAGCGCGATGGATCAACGCTGGCGTGGAGGAGTCCCCATGCATCGTGTTTCCAAGTTCGTGGCATCTGTCGTCGCCGCTTCCTCCTTCGTCGCCGCGGCGGACGCCGCCGTGACCGCCGAGTTCCTTCCCGCGCTGAATGAGTACGGCGTGGGCGCGAACGTCGGGTTCGAGAACCAACCGGGCGCGAACACCAAGTTCGGACAGGGCTTCCTCGCCATGACGAGCGGCGCCCTCGAGAACATCGTCGTCGGAATTCTCTATCACAACTCCGCCGGGAACGCCGCGATGCAGCCCCTGCACATCGCTCTGTACGACATCACCGACAGCACCCCGGGCTTTGCACACCCGCTCGGGGCCCCGTTGTGCGAATGGGACGTCGCCGCCGCGTCCATCCCCACCGACACGTACCCCTACTCTCCAACCTTCGCCTACTCAGGCCCCAACGCTTGGATCATCGCGGGCCGTTCCTACGCCTTCGTCCTCGGCACGGCCTTCGGCGCCAACGTCAACTTCAACGGCCCATACTCGGTGGGCGGTTCGTTCGCCGGGTACGCCGGCGGCGACGCGCTCCGCGCCGACGGTGCCGACGGCTTCGAGCAGGGATGGGACCTGGGCTTCCAGGTCAACGTCGTTGTGCCGACGCCTGCGACATTCACGTTGGCCGGTCTTGCGGCGATGACGAGCATCCGCCGCAGGCGTCATCGCGCCTGAGCGACGCCCGGCGAGAAATCCAGATCGACGCGTTCGCCCGCCGCCGCGTCGCTTCCACTCCGCGTGATCTGGGCGCCGCCCTGCGCATGCACCCGCTCCAGCAGGAAACGCCCTTGGCGGCTGATATCAACGTGTGCGCTCACGGCGTGCCCGCACGCCTCAATGTCCGCCGTGCGCATCACGGCATCACCCGTGGCGGCGAAGATCAGCGGCGCATCCCGTGCCTCGGCCGGTGAATGGTCGATCACGACGAGCAGTCGATCGGCGGCGGCGCTCGTCCGCCCATCGGCGGAATCGAACCGCGCCCAACCGGATGCGCGAATCTGCGACATCGCCATTCGATGCACGCCGTCGCTCCCGCAGGCCTGACTCCACGACACGGAGATGTCGTCCCCCGTCAGCCGACCCGCGTCGCTCGCCAGTGATGCGCCGCCCCACGCACGCATCATGCGCGGCATCACGCCCCGGAATGAGCCGCCCGCCCCGGACTCGCCTGAAACCACGGGCCGGTCGATCACCGCCTCGAACCCGCTCTTCCAACGAAGCGACCTGGCCGGTGCGGGGTGTCGCGAGCCACCATCCCTGATCGTGCCCGCGGCGCCTTCGAGAATCAGAGCGCCGGCCCCGATCCCGGTCATGCGAGTTTGTTCGGCGTCGAACTCAAATCGGCAACTCTCGAGCCGCGCGCCGTCGGCGATGAGCACGCGAGCCGGCCTTGCCTCGATCGTGCTCTCCAGCGTCAGCACGCGCGACACGAAATCGAATTCGGCACGCGCCGCGGAGGCGTACAGACGCGCTTTCCGGTCAAGAAACTCGAACCCAGCCGAGCCGACTCCCTCGAGAACAACGCCGCTCCGCACTCCCTCGGCGAGCGCGGCCGGTTCGACTCGACCTACCTCAAGCGGCGCGGACCATTCAATCCGGGCACACGCCGCGCCCCCGCTCGCTGCTGCCGCTGACGCCAACGCGGACGCCTCGCTCGCCCGACCCAAAGTGTCGAATGCAATCGTCGCGTCGGCCCGGCCGGCCGAGATGGAACACCCGTCAGAATCCCATCGAACCCGCCCCTCCGTCGAAATGCGCATGCCCTCCCTCGCCCCGAGCCAGGCACGCGCCTCACGCGACCGGCCCGAGATCCGCTCCTGATTCTCGCGCGCGGTGCCGCGTGTTTCGGCCACGATCCGCCCCGCATCAATCACCGCGGACAGCGGCCTGAGATCGCGCTTGTCCAGACGCACCCGCAGCGTCTCGGTCGCAAGCACCCCGCCGTCCATCGCCAGTCGGCAGCCGCCCGACGCCATCGCGGTCAACGAAAGCAGGTCGAGCGTGATCGCCGCCGCTTCCGCGGTGATGTCCGCCGCCGATGGTTCTCCGGGCGGATAGGCCGTCAACGTCGCGCACCCGTCGAGCCGCAATGCCATCGGCCAACCGTCGGAGATCGACTCGAACTGAATCTCACCCGATCCCGCCGACGCGATGACTCGGTACGTCGGCGCGATGAACTCGATCACTGGATGATCCAGCACGATCGCCTCGCCTTGCCGCACCAGGGCGCGATCCCACGAAAACGAAGCGCGGCCGACAACCGCCCCCGCGCGGACTTCGCCGCACCACCCGCCGCGCCCCACGCTCGCGACCGCCCCCTCGGCCAGCCGGTGGAACTCCTCGGGCAGATTCGACAGCAACGCCGCCGCCCGTCTCGCCGCCCGCCAGCGCGAAGCCGCCCAGGGCCAGGTGTACGCCGCAGCGACCGCGATCGCCGTCGCGAACGCAACGGCCACGCTCCATCGCCGGGCCCGGCCCTGCTTCTCCGGCCGGATCAAAGGCACGGCACCCCCCACAGCGTGAGCACCTTGCTGATGTCCCCGAAGTTGACCCGGCCGTCGTAGTTCGCGTCGCCCGGGCCGGTCCGGGGAAAATACTCGACCAGCCAGTTCTCAAGGACCTTGGTGATGTCCCCGAAATCGACGGCCCCGTCGCGGTCCGCGTCGCCCACGCACAACGGGGGCGGCGCCGGAAACACATACACGGACCCGATGCTCGAGTCGTCGCCCGCCGCCGTCCCCGCCAGATCCAGGTCCCCGGCGAACGCGAGCGCCAGGTCCAGCGTCCGAGTTTCCTTCGACACGCCGCGAACAGGTGTCTGCGCGAAGCCCGAAACGGCAATCTCGCCGTCGAATCCTCCGCTGTAAGCGAAGACGGAGTCCGACGCCGGACTCCACCCGTCGTCGAGGTTGAGCACGCCGGAGAAGTCCGCGGCTGCGTTTCCGTAGCCCTGCAGGAGCAGAAACTCGTAAAAGAGCGGGGTTTCATCTTCGACCACGTTGATCTCAACGTCGGCCGCCGATTCGCCCGACGCGCTCGCGAAGAAACCGAACCCATTCGTCGGGAGCGATCCCGGATCGCTTGGGTCAACGAGAATCGTCATTTCCCCGCCCCCCGCTGACGACGCGCCGAGGTACAGCGGCGAAGCCGGTTCCGATCCCGCAAACAAGTCGGCGGCAACCATCCCGGCACTCGCCGCTCCCTTCGGGGTGAAGCCGGCGAACGTCAGCCGGGCATCATCAGGATCAAACGGGTCTGGGTCGTCCTCAATCACGCTCAGGTCATGCTCGGACTCGCCGTACCCGTCAGCCGCGACGCTGCCGGACTGTTCGGCGATATCAGGCGAAGCGTGGACAATCCCGCCCGCATCAAGTGAGAACACACCCACGCCGGTCGTCGGCGTCGCTCCGGGCACCGTCAGCCCGCTCGTCGCAAAGTCCGTCAGCGTCGCACGCTCATGCCGGCGCACGGCGCCTTCGATAAGGAACGGCCCGACCGCCGCGTGCGGCCCGAGCGAGTCGGCGACCTCGCCCCCGAGCCGACCCGCGGCGTTCACGCCCGGCGAAACATTGACATCATCACCCGCGCCGCCCGAGGTGAACGCGCGCGCCGACGCCGCCCCGTCGCCCGCGAACGAGACCGATCCATCGATCGGCTGCGACCACGATCCGTTCGGATCGCCCAGCGTCAGCGTCCCCGTCCCGCCCGCGAATCCCGACACGCCCGCGCTCGTGAGAACGCCAGTCACCCCCGGCAAAGAGAACTCGCCCGCGCCCTGCGACGCTCCGGCAAGGATGAAGTCCTCGCCGCCCGCCACTTCGATGCCGAACGCGTCAAGAGCAAGGAGATCGTCCGGCCCCAGTTGCACCTGGAGAATCCAGGTCTCAAACGGCTTGGCGAACACATGAACCGAACCCGGGCCGCCGAATCCCGCCCTTGCATCACCCGCCGCACCGACCACGACCAACCCACCGCCGATCGCCACCGACTGCCCAAACGCGCCATACCCCTTCGGATCGCTCAACGCGGCGGCGAGGCTCCATCCCGTCGGCGTCTCTTCGTACACGTTGACGAAGCGCTGCCCCGAATCTCGCGCAAGATCGCTTGGCGC
>CAZBDZ010000021.1:0-2414 GCA_964490785.1 uncultured Phycisphaeraceae bacterium | reverse complement strand
TCCCCCCCCGGGGGGCGCTCGCAGCGATCCTTCCGCGATCCATCCTCCGCCGGTTCGCCGAAAGACATGGGCCGCCCCCGCATTCAGGTTCACGCCGTCATCGTTGGGCGCGCCGACAACCATGGACTCGCCCGATGCCGCGACCGCCGAGCCGAACCGATCAAATGAATGATCCACGAAGGGCGGATCGGACGGAACCAACTTCGCAACCCGCACCCACGCCGCCCCGATCCGCTCGTGAATGAACACCGCCCCCGCGCTCGCCCCGGACTCATCGTCCAGGTGCGCGCCGGTCGCAATGGAATCATCGTCGATCACCGCGACCGCAGCGCCGAAGCCGTCGAGCATCCCGAACTGATTCGAGCCGAGCGTCCCGGCCGAAACCCACGCCGCGCCGCTTCGAGAGAAAACGCTCACGCGCCCGTAGGTCCGATCGTAGAGCGCGTCGCGGAACGCTCCAATCGCAGCCGTGTCGCCCCCCACCGCGATCGAGCATCCGAATCGCGTTCCTGAAGCGGGAGCCGGCCCCATCAGTTTCTGGCTCGCCGGGAGAGGCCCACCGGCGAGGGCAAGGCCGTCGAATCCCGCTCCAAGGAGCGCAACCGAAAGGATCAGAGCACTCTTGCACATGGCTGCCTCCGTTCGTTCAGTTGTTCAGAATCCTCACCACAATCCACGAATGGTCCGCACGGGGCCGTGAATGCCGTCAGGGAGAAACACCGCATCGACCGCGGCGCGAACCCGCGCGTCAAGATCGCGGGCCGCTTCCGCACCAGTATCCAGTCAAAACCGCGTCGCGGCCATAGGAATCCCGCATGAATCTGGCACGCGGATTTCCTCACCACGCCAACCCGGGCGAACCAGAACGCTCGGCACGGGCCGAAACACAGGGAATTCCCTGACACCGAGGCGACGCCGAAGCGCCCATTCGCGAAACGCCCCGGCTGGAGAGAATCCGCTTCTCAAGCCGGGTGCGCCATGACGAGCCGGGAAGCAGGCGCTCTCACCCGGCATCCGTCGGTGCCCGGCCGATTCACACGTGCCGGCCTTCGCCCCGGATGCGGCGATCGCCCCGCGAATTCCCGCTGCAATTGCCGCCCCGTTACCCTTCCCGCATGCTCCTCGCCGATCGCGTGCGCAACCTCAGGCCGTCCACAACGCTCGCCATCAACGCCAAGGCGAAGGCCCTCAATGCACAGGGCGTGCCCGTCCTCTCCTTCGCTGCGGGGGAGCCTGACTTTGATACGCCCGCAAAGATCAAGCAGGCTCTCATCGACGCGCTCAACCGCAACGAGACGCGCTACGGCCCGGTCCCCGGCGACATGCCGACGCGCGCCTGCATCGCCGAGAAACTCGCCCGCGAAAACGGCATCCCCGGCATCACCCCAGAGCACGTCGTCATCTCCACGGGCGGAAAGCAGTCCCTTCATCACGTCTTTCACGCGCTTATCGAGCCGGGGGCCGAGGTTGTTCTCCCGACTCCCTCGTGGGTCAGTTACGCCCCGCAGGTTGAACTGACCGGCGGCCGCGTCATCGAAGTGCCCACCGCCGCCGCGAGCGACTTCCTCATCACCCCCGACCAACTCCGCGCCGCAATCACGCCCCGCACACGCGCCGTCGTCATCAACACCCCCAGCAATCCCTGCGGCACGATGTACACGCCCGGTCAACTCCGCGCCATCGCCCGCGTCATCGCCGACGCCGCGAACTCCAACGCCCCCGACATCGCCGTCATCAGCGATGAACTCTACGAGAAGATCACCTTCGGCGGAATCCCCCACTTCTCCATCGGCTCCATCCCCGAAATCGCCGAGCGGACCATCACCATCAACGGCCTGTCGAAGGCCTACGCCATGACCGGCTGGCGCCTCGGCTACTGCGCCGGCTCGGGCGACTTCGGCCTGAAACTCTCGCACGCCATCCAATCCCTCCAGAGCCAGTCCACAACAAGCGTGCCGACATTCGAACTCCCGGCGATCCGCGTCGCGCTCACTCAATGCGCCGCCGAGGTCGAGGAGATGCGCCAGGCCTTCGCCCGCCGCGCCGAGATCGCCTTCTCGCTCTTCACGAAGATCCCCGGCTTCATCTGCCCCAGGCCGACGGGCGCCTTCTACCTCTTCCCCGATATCTCCGCCCACTTCGGCAAACGCTCCCCCGCCGCCAAGCCGATCAACTCGGCCGCCGACTTCGCCGCCGCCCTTCTCGACGAGCATCGCGTCGCCGTGGTCCCGGGAGAAGACTTCGGCAAGGGCGGCGAACGCTGCATCCGCTTCACCTTCGCCTGCGGCGACGAGCAAATCCGCGAGGGCGCAGCCCGCATCGCATCCTTCGCCGCCTCGCTGCGATGACGTGGAGTGCCGTGGCCCTTCAGCGGAATGCAAAGGCCGCCAACTCCAATCCAGCCGACGCGTCCG
>CAZBDZ010000020.1:29436-51452 GCA_964490785.1 uncultured Phycisphaeraceae bacterium | reverse complement strand
GACGGTTGTGTCCAATCACGATCGGTACGCCCCCGACAGTCGCACTGGCTGGCAAGCAGCCAGTGGCACACGATCTCAATCCCTGTGCCACTGGCGGCTCGCCCGCCAGTGCGAGAGACGGTTGTGTCCAATCACGATCGGTACGCCCCCGACAGTCGCACTGGCTGACAAGCAGCCAGTGGCACACGATCCCAATCCCTGTGCCACTGGCGGCTTGCCCGCCCGTGTCGCTCCTTTTGCTCCGTTGACGCACCCTCGGGTGTCGGTAGCCGGGTTCGGGGCGATTGGGGAGGATCGCCTGCGGTTGCGCGGAGGGTTCGTTTAGCGCGGCGGCGCGGCCGGCGCCGCGGGGCTTTCGGGTCGCTGCAGCATCTGCTCGAGCATCGTTCCGATGAGCGCGACGGTCTCGGGCGACTGGCTCGTGCCGTTCGCCTGCCCGCCCACCATGACGCGAGGCGTGATCAGGATCCCGCGCTCGCCGACGATCTTCAGTACTTCAAGCAGCGCCGAGTTCCCCGGCCCGATCTCCTTCGCGATCGACTTGAACGCCTGCGACTGCGCTTCGGCCTTGATCCGGATCGCCTCCGCCTCCGCGTTCGCCTCGATGATCTTCTTCGCCTTGTCCTGTTCGGCGATCTTCACCTGGTAGTTCGCCGTCGCAAGGCGCTTCTCTTCCTCCGCTTCCTGCACGGTCCGCGTGAGCGCCTTCTTCTGCTCCGCGGCGCGCTGCTGCTCCTGGAAGGTCTTCTGCTCCTGCTGCGCCAGTTCGCGGTCGGTCTGGGTCTTGAGGAGCGTGCCGAGGCTCTGCTCGTCGCCGATATTGCCGATGCGCACGGCGGTGACTGTTACGCCGTACTTGGTCATCTCCCTGGACAGAGACTCGAGAGCCTGCTTTTCCTGCTGCGATCGCTGCTGCACGTAGTCGAGCGCCTTCACTCGTTCCGCCGAGTTGCGGAAGATCGCCCGCACCGCGGAGTTCAGCACCTGTGCCAGCGAATCCTGGTCGTCCTTGAGTGTCGCGACGACGAGGGGGGCGTTCTGCGTGTCGATCAGGTATTCGACGCGCACGTCGACGGGGAACGTGAACCCGTCCGCCGACCGGACCTGGATTTCGCGCTCGCCCGCCTCGCCCATGCGCTGCTGATTCGCCGGCCCGCGCTGAGCCGTGTATTCCACCACGTGCGCCTTGGTCGAGATGGTCGTCACCTCGTAGGCCTCGCTGTTCAGGTAATACTGCGCCGGCGGCAGCGGCTCGCGCCACACGCCGCGCTGCCCCCGCTCGACGAGGAGCCCGTGCCCCTGCCGATCCGCCGGCGGCGCGTCGCCCACGTTCGCCTTCACGACCCCCACGCTCGCCGGCGGGATGTTCGTGACCTGGACCTTTTCGATCTCAAACAGCCGCGGATTCAGCCGGTACGTCCCCGGCGTCAGGACCGAAGCCTGAGGCCCCTTGAAGCCGCCGCCCGCGCCGAGGAAGTACTCGGCGTCGAGCATCTGCTGAAACGTCGCCGCCCCCCACTCGGGAGCATAGATCTGACCCCCGGACAGCGGCACGCCGTCGCTCGCCTTCACCAGCCCCAGTTGCCCGGACTCGATCGTGGTCACGCGATGGATTTCGATGTCGTAGATCACGGGCCAGTATCCGAGATGCCACCCCGGCGGCAGGATCCTCGCCTGAGGCCCCATCTCGCCCTGCGTCGCGATGATCTTCCCAGGCGGCAGTTGCGCGCCCAGCGCGTTCTTGATCACCACCCCCAGGCTGTCGTCCGGCACGTACCGCACCGACGAGAAAAGGATCCCGATCGTGAACACCAGCAGCGACAGCGCCGCCACCGCCCCGCGCATCCCGCTCGCAGGAAGCCGGGGCACAACCGACAACAGCGCCGCCGCAACGATCGTCCCGAGAACAATCGAAATCCAGCCCATGGCACGGTCCTTTCCGGCGGAGACCGGGGTCGCGCCGACGCGCCGCCGCGATCCACCGATCGCGCGGCCCCCGCCGACACCAGATTACTCCGCCGACGACCGCCGCAGTTTTACCTGATCCCGTCCTTCGACGCCATGTAGTTGATCAGGTCCACGCAGCGGGCGGCGTAGCCCGCCTCGTTGTCGTACCAACTCACGATCTTGAAGAACCGCTTGTTCAACTCGATGCCCGCCTTGGCGTCGTAGATCGACGAGCGCCGGTCGCCGATGAAGTCGCTCGAGACGACCTCCTCGTCGGTGTACCCGAGGACGCCCTTCATCGAGCCGCCCGCCGCGGACTTCATCGCGGCGTGGATGTCGGCGATGGCCGTGTCCTTCGCCGTGCGGAACGTGAGATCGACTGCGGACACATCCGCTGTCGGCACGCGGAACGCCATGCCGGTCAGGCGTCCCTTGAGTTCGGGGATGCAAAGCGTGACCGCCTTGGCGGCGCCGGTGCTTGCGGGGATGATGTTCTGGTAGGCGTTGCGCCCGCCGCGCCAGTCCTTCTTCGAGGGCCCGTCCTGCGTCGGCTGCGTCGCCGTCGCGGCGTGGACGGTCGTCATCAGCCCCTCTTCCAGCCCGAAGTTGTCCTGGATCACCTTGGCGACCGGCGCCAGGCAGTTCGTGGTGCATGACGCGTTCGACACCACCGTATGCTTCGCGGCGTCAAACTTCTCATGGTTGACGCCCATGCAGACCGTCGGCACCTGGGCCGCATCGCTCTTTGTCGGGGCCGAGATCACGACGCGCTTCGCCCCGGCCTGCACGTGCAGGCTCGCCTTCTCGAACTCGGTGAAGAGCCCGGTGGACTCGAGCACGTAGTGGACGCCGAGGTCTTTCCAAGGCAGTTTCGCCGGGTCCTTCTCCGAGACCGTTCTGGTCGTCCGCCCGTTGATCGTGAACGAGGCCTCCGTCGCCGAGACCTCCGCGAGTTGCCCGTTGATCCGGAAGCGTCCGTGCATCGTGTCGTACTTCAGCAGGTACGCGAGGTTGTCCGCCGGGACGATGTCGTTGACGGCCACGATCTCCCACGAAGGGTTCTCCGCCGCGATTCGGCACACCAGCCGCCCGATTCGGCCGAAACCGTTGATCCCGATGCGAATGGCCATGGTTGTTGCTCCTACGCCGAACAATCGGCGGCGAATCTCTCGCTCGACGACATGCGAACCCGACCAGTGTATCCAATCCGCGACCACGTACAAAGGGCGCTTCCACGGCGAGAGCGCGCATTCAAACGGCCCCCCCGGGGGGGGCTACCCCAGGGGGGGACCTACCCCGGGTTGATCTCATCCGCCACATCGCGCGTCAGCCACGCACGCCCCGACATCCGCACCAGACCTGTCGGTCGGCCGATGGATGCAAGAGTCGCAAGCAGATCGTCGTCGCCGATCCGCTCGATGCGCCCCGGCGCGCCTCCTCCGGGGGATGCCGAGCGAATCGCCCAGCGGTTCACGGCATCGAAAGAGGTCGCAACACACTCAACGCGGAGACTCACTGGTTGCCCCGGCCCGCCCCATCGCATCGAGTATCCCCCGGTCCCTCCGGGGTGATTCCGCCCCCGGATCGCCAGAAGCCCGACCGCCACGCAGACCATCAGCATCCCCGCGACCCCGGCGGCCCGGCGGCGCGCCCGACGCCCTTCGGCGACGCAATCGAACTCCCTGAGCAACCCCGGGAGCATCGCGCGCTTCAACTCGGACTCGTCGGGTTCATTCGCCATCGTCCACCTCTCCCGCCCGCCGAGCGAGCAGCCTCAGCACACGGCCGATCCGCCCATCCACGGCGCTCGGCGACATCCCGAAGACGCGTCCGATCTGCGCGAGGGTCCTGCCGAGCACGAACCGCTGCCGGAGCATGTCCCTCGCCTCGGCGTCGATGCGGTCCAACTCCCGCCGAAGCCACGCGAGGCGGTCCGTGTCGTGATCGTCGCCCGCCCCCATCGCGACGGCACGGCGTTCGCGCGCCCGCCGCCGCGCCTCCGCCTTGGCGCGGTCCATCGCGGACGAATACGCCGCTCGCTTCAGCCACGCGCCGAGAGCCGCGGGCGAATCGAGGATGGGTGTGCGCCGGATCATCTTGAGGAAGACCTCCTGAACAAGATCGGCGGCGGCGTGCTCATCGCCCCCCCCGGGGGGGCACGCCCGCCGGGCTTGCCCGAGCACGAACGAGAACCACTCGTCGTAGAGCGCCGCGAAGGCGTCCCGATCGCCCGAGGCGATGCGCGAGAGGAGCGTTGGCACGTCGCTCGCCATGCCGGGCGTTCCAACGAGGGATTGCAGGCGTCACCGCGCCTTCCGAAGCGCTTCAAGGTCCTGCTCCAGCAAGCGTATCGTGTTCTTCAGTTCCATCCGTTCCGCTTCGAGATCGGCGACCTTCGCCATCGCGCGCTCCAACTGCCGGGCGATCTCGCCGCGGTCCGGGCCGGCCTCGTCCAGCCGCTGGCGGGCTTCGCGCCACTCGGCCACGGACTCCAGCCGATTGATGACCTGGTTCACGGCGTCGATCTCACTCGCCGAGCCGTCGATGATGAGAAGGGTCGTGTCTTCGTGGAACTTCACGGCGGCATCCTTGCCGGCAAGGTCGAGGGCGGCCTGGACCGCGGACAGCGCCTCCTCCGCCTTCATCTGCGAGAGCACCTTGGCGAGCGTCCAGACACGGACCTCGCGCATGCCCTCGCGCATATCCAGCGTGAACAGGACGAATGTGTCGCCCCGATCCTGCACGCGCGCCTTCCCGCCTGACAGGCCTTCAACGAGCATGATCGAGTCGCGGCGCGTGACGTTCTTCAGTTCGACGGGTCCGAGCGCCGCCGATTCGACGCCGGGTTGCACGGCGGCATTCGCGGACCCGAAGGCGCGGGCCACGGCGTCGAGATACTGCTTCACCGTCCCCCCCGCGAAGGACACATCGGCACGAGGATCGGGTTGCAGCCCCCCAAACGTCCTCGCCGGCTCTTCGTTCGGGCGTGCGAAGGCGGGTCCCACGGGCGTCATGGCGCAGGCGGCGGCGAGAAGGGCGAGAGTCAACCGGTGCATGTCAAGGCTCCTGTTTCGAGGTGCGAAACCGCGTGATCACATGACAGACGACGCCGACGCCGGCTTTTCGCGCGGGCCTCGCGGTTTCCGATACCGGGTTCGCTACACTCCCCCCCATGCACTACGACGCCCATGGCCCCGTGATCGCCGATCTTGAGGCGCGGATCCACACGATCCGCGACTCGCTTTAACTACGACGCGAAGCGCTCGAACCTGATCGACCTCGAAAAGAAGATGGAGGCGGCGGACTTCTGGGACAAGCCCGAGGCGGCCCGCTCCGTTGTCTCCGAGATGAAGGCCCTCAAGGCCCAGATCGAACCCCTCCAGAAACTCATGGGCGACTTCGACGACGCCAAGGTCGCCTACGACATGGCCAAGGAAGCCGGGGACAAGGACCTCCTCAAGGAGGCCGACGAGTCCCTCTTCAACCTCACGTCGCGCATGGAGCGCGTCGAGCTCCTCTCTCTTCTCTCCGACCGCCACGACCACCGCAACTGCTTCCTGACGATCACCGCGGGCGACGGCGGAACCGAGGCCAACGACTGGTGCGAGATGCTCTTCCGCATGTACCTCCTCTTCCTCGAGAAATCGCACCCGGAGTGGAAGATCGAGGAGATCGAGAAGTCGTTCGGCACCGAGGTCGGGCTCGACTCCGTGACGCTGAAGATCAGCGGGCCGCAGGCCTTCGGCTACTTGAAATGCGAGCGTGGCACGCACCGCCTCGCGCGCGTCTCCCCCTTCAACGCGCAGGGCAAGCGCCAAACCTCGTTCGCCGCCGTCGATATTACGCCCGAGTTCGAGGAATCGAGCGTCGAGATCCCCGACCGCGATCTTGAGGTGACGCCCTTTGTGCGCGCGAGCGGGCCGGGCGGGCAGAACGTGAACAAGGTGGCCTCGGCCATCCGCGTCGTCCACAAGCCCACCGGCATCATGGTTGTCAGCAGCACCTACCGCGACCAGCCGCAGAACAAGAAGCAGTGCCTCGCCATCCTCCAGGCGAAACTCGAGCAGATGGAGGAAGAGAAGCGCTCCGCCGAGATCAAGGCCGCCTCCGGCGGCACGCTCGAAAAAGGCTGGGGCACGCAGATCCGCTCCTACGTCCTCTACGACAACCGCGTGAAGGACCACCGCACCGGCATCGAGGCCGACCCCAACTCCGCCCTCAACGGCGCCCTCGACGAGTTCATCGACGCGGAACTCAAACGCCGGCGAAAGGAAAAGGCAGCCAGATGACCGTGTGGCATGGGCAAGTCCTCTTGCCCGTGCCGGAAAGGCAAGGCCTGATGTCAACCATCGCCTCGCGCAAGTACAAGACCCGCCATGCGCGAAACATCATCGGCCAGGCCCACATGCTGACCTTCACCTGTTACAAGAGCCTCCCATTGCTCTCGAAGGACCGCTCGCGCCTGTGGTTCGTTGAGGCGCTCGATCGGGCGCGCCAGGCTTGGCGCTTCCGGCTCTGGGCGTGGGTCGCCATGCCGGAGCATGCGCACGTCCTCCTCCGTCCTGCGGATGAAGCGCACCAGATCGAGGGCATCCTCAAATCCATCAAGCAATCCGTCGCGAGACGGGCCATCGCGTTCCTCCGCGCGAACTGCCCGGACTTCCTCGATCGGCTTCGCGTCGAATGGCCGACAGGCCGAGTCGAGTATCGGTTCTGGCAGCAGGGAGGCGGATACGACCGGAACGTCGTCCGCGAACCAACGCTGCGGAACATGATCAACTACATCCACGAGAACCCAGTCAAAGCAGGCTTCGTCGAGCGCGCCGAAGACTGGCATTGGTCCAGCGCTCGCTGGCACGCAGGCGAAAGGCCCGGAGTCCTGGCCATGGACGAGGTTCCCTGCGTCATCGGCACGGGCAAGCGGACTTGCCCATGCCACACTGAAACTATGGATTGAACTGGATCACATCGCCGACCTCGTCAATCCGCACGGCGTCTTCCAGCATCTCCGCGTCCGTTTCGTCCACCACGCCGTTGTTATCCAGGTCGGCCTCGCATAGATACCCGGTCAGTTCATAGAACGCCAGCAGGTCCTCGAGCCCCACCGACCCGTTCAGGTTGACGTCGCCCTCGACCACCCCGGGGTTGTTCACCTGGAACGAGTAGGACGCCTGTCGCACGATGATCCCCGCGCTCGGCTCCTCGATCACCAGCACGTTGACCGTGTTCATGCCCGGCGTCAGCGGCGCTGTCAGGAAGGACCACTCCTGCCGATCCACAGGCGTCGCCTGGTTCTGCAGCGTCGGCGTGCCGATCGGCTGGTTCACGAAGACGTGCAGCCGCGTCGCCGTGCGATCGCCGTTGTGGAGGGCCAGCGACGCCCGATCATTCGCGCAGTTGACCGAAGCCGACAGCAACGACAGGTCCGGGTCCTGCCGATCGGCGTAGATCACCCGCCTGAAATCGTTGCAGAGCGCCAGCCCACCCGCTTCCGCTCCCGTCGCCCGCTGCCGGAACGCGAGAACGCTGATGTAGTGGTACCCCTCCTCGAGCGCGTCCGTGTTGATCGCCTGCCGATAGATTCCCGTCGCGTTGCCCGTGCCGAAGATCGGCTCGCGCTGCGTGAGGAATCCCTCGTACCCGCGGAACTCGCCGGTTGCAACATCGAACGACCCCGTGCCGTTGTAGTCCGCGAAGCCCTGGTCGATGCGGAACACCGCCGTGTCGTCGAAGTTCAGGTCGCCCGCGGGGTAGCCTGTGCGGTTCGTTGTCAGGCTGATCTCGAACGTCGCCGCCTGCACCACGTCGATCGGATTCAGCCGCCGCGCATACACGGCGATCGACGCGCTGTCGGGCGGCAGCGTCTGCGACGCCCCAACGATCGCCAGCGTGCCCTGCGGCGTCGCCGGCCCGTAGATGACGTACCCGCGGTTATGCTCCGTGTGCGTCGTCCCGTTGCGCGTCGTGTTCCGCGGCACGCGCACCGTAACCTGCCCGCCCGCCCCCACCGTGATCGTGTCGAAGATCGCCCCCGACGGATCGACCGTGCCGTTGGTCGCGTTGCCCGTGAGTTCCACGAGGACGAGGCCCTGCGGGAAGTTCGTGGTGAATGTACGCTCGTCGTAGTTGCCGACGCAGGCGTTGTACTCGTCGTTCACGCCGACGAGCACGTTGTCCGTGAGATTGGGGGTGCGCCGGGTGTAGATGTAGACCGCGCCGTCGGTAACCCGCGGCACGAACCACCCGCGGCCGTACCGCTGCGACAACTGCACCAGTTTCGTGATCCGATCATCCGCCGCCGTAACCAGCGAGTTCACCGTCGGCGAGGGCGGGCTCGCGCAGTTTGCCACCGTGTACGGCGAAAACTTGTACATCCCGCCGAACCCCAGCGCCGTCGGCACGCCCTCCCGCGGCCAGAACCCGCCGCGCGTCGACGGGAACCGGTCGTGCATCTCGCGCGCGTTGTGATACACGATGTTGTGGCCCGGACGCATGAGCATGTAGCAATACGCCCAGAACCCGACCTTGTCCTCATACGGGTAGTCCGGCTTCGTCGCCCCGTCGCCGCGTGAGCCGTTGTCGTGGCTATGGATGTGCCGAACGCCGACGGACCCGTTGTTGAAACCGTCGTCATATGTGTCGATCGTGTTGTTGTTCAGGCTCGTCGGCGAACCCGACCCCTTCGCCCCGATCACGTTCCGGATGTCCCCCGCGTTCGAGAGGTCCAGCGCGTCGCGGTTCCCGAAGCCGTCCTTGCGAACGTAATAGTTATAGACAAACTGCGGCCCCTCGACGTTCTCTCCGAACGAGAACGGCGTCGCCGACGACCCGTCGGGCAGCACGCGCCGGTTGAACATGTACGTGTCGAAGTACCGATCCCAGAACCACGGATAGATGTGCTTCGCCGCGTCGAGACGGAAGCCGTCCACCTTGAACTCGTCGATCATCCACTGCGACCACCGCGCCAGCATCCCCGTCGAGTTCTCCGCCACCGCGTCGCCCGCCATCGGGGTCAGCGTATTGAACGGATAGATCGTCGTCGGCTCGGCCGGGCTGTTGAACGAGCCATAGCCGCAGCACGCCGAGCGGGTCTTCCCGGGATTGTTGACGACCGTCGGCGTGAGCCCCTGGTCCGGATAGAACCGCGCGTTCGCGGCATTCGGCAGGTTGCGCAAAAGCCCCGCAGGCAGGTTTTGCGGATTCCCCGCCGCGACGGGCTGCCGGATGAACTGATGATTCGCGTTCTGGTTGATGTCGATCAGGCTGACAAGGTCGCCCTCCCAGAGGTTGTAAGGCCCCGCCCCGCCGCCCGGATCGTGCGATTGATAGAACCCGTTGAAGAAATCTCCCCAATCGCCGCTGCCCGTCGTCTTCGGCCCCGGCGGGTTCATCCAGAACTGCGGATACCCGCCATCCGCGATGAACTGCGCCCCGCCGTTACGCCCCGAGTTATGGTTCATCACGCTGTCGACGAACACCTGCCCGTTCGCCCGGTGAAACATGTCCACCGTCGCGCGAAAGCCCTGCTCCGTCCCGTAGATCGTCTCGTTCGTCGTCGAGCCGCCCGTGTTCGGCGTGCCGATGTCGAACCGATCGAACACATCAAACCCCGGGCTGGTCGAATCGCTCGCCTTTGAGATCGGGGCGACCCACGTTGCGCCGTACCCGGCGATGAAGAAATCCGGAATCCGGCGCTCCATGCGGTTCCAGGAGAGTTCGAACCACTGAAGGATCACGGGGTTGGCCGTCAGTTCCGACTGCCCCCAGGCCGGGGAGACCCCCGCCACCGCCGACAGCACGACGACGCCGACCGCCATCGGCCCACATCGCGCTGCACCATCCCCGAGTCTTCGATTCATCATTCGCACTCTCCTCCAGCGACCAGCACCGACAGGGCGCACCTCCCGCGCCCGCAGTCCCAATCTTGGCGCATCCGCACCGGAAAGTAAACCGCTTTACCAACCTTTTTTTCGCCCGTTCCGCCTCCGCCGACTCGGAACCAACGCCGCCGTCCGAAAACGCCAACCTGTCAGGGACCTGTCGGGGGGTTTTTCCCCTGTGCCACTGGCGGCTTGTCCGCCAGTGCGAGGACCGGTTGCGTCCAATCACCCAATGCACGCCTCCGGCGGTCGCACTGGCTGGCAAGCAGCCAGTAGCACACCGTCCCGATCCCTGTTCCACTGGCGGCTTGTCTGCCAGTGCGAGCGCCGGTTGCCCCCGATCACGCCACGCACGCCGCCGGTAGTCGCCTTGGCTGGGTAACTCCTCAGCGGAATGCAAAGAGCGCCCCTCTGGTCATTCGGGTCCGAGTTGAATGCCCCGCTCGTGTCGCACCCTTACTGGGTGCGGAAGAGGTTTCGGGGCGCGGTTTTCCGGGGGTGGCGCTCGAAGACTCGCTTCACCCCCGGCTATTGACTCCCAGCCTTTCAGGCTGAAGACAATGGCCCTTCAGCCGCGCACGCGGGTTCGTTGGCAAATGGCTGAAGAGTTACCTGGCTGGCAAGCATCCAGTGCTGCACCGTTTCCTTTTCCTGCCTTCGCCCCCCCCTTGCACGGGCGCTCAAGGGCCGCCCGGAACGGCGATTCCAGTCGAGCGCAGCCCCTTCGGCTCCGCGCGCCCCGCCGGTTAGTATTGCCCCCATGCCCCAGTTTCGCCCCGTCAATCAGGTCCGGCAGGATTTCATCGACTACTTCGTCGAGCGGGCCCGGCACCACTTTGTCCCCTCCTCGCCCGTCGTGCCGCACGATGATCCGACCCTGCTCTTCGCCAACGCGGGGATGAACCAGTTCAAGCCCCTTTTCCTCGGCAACGTCGCCCCCACCAGCCCCCTCTTCGGCCTCACCAGGGCCGTCAACTCGCAGAAGTGCATCCGCGCCGGCGGCAAGCACAACGACCTCGACGACGTGGGCAAGGACGGTTACCACCACACCTTCTTCGAGATGCTCGGGAACTGGTCCTTCGGCGACTACTTCAAGTCGGAGAGCATCCAGTGGGGCTGGGAACTCCTCACCGCCGTCTGGAACATCGAACCCGACCGCCTCTACGCAACCTACTTCGAGGGCAACAAAGACCTCGGCCTCGAACCCGACCGCGAGGCCTACGACCTCTGGCGCAAGTATCTCCCCGCCGAGCGAGTCCTCCCCGGAAACATGAAGGACAACTTCTGGGAGATGGGCGACACCGGCCCCTGCGGCCCATGCTCCGAGATCCACTACGACGGCCGCCCGCCGGAGGAGCGCGCCCGCGTCCCCGGGCACGCGCTCGTCAACAAAGGCGACCCCAACGTCATCGAAATCTGGAACCACGTCTTCATCCAGTTCAACCGCACCGCCGAGACCCTTCTCCCGCTTCCGGCGAAGCACGTCGATACCGGCATGGGGCTGGAGCGCGTCACCCGCGTCATCCAGGGAAAAACAAGCAACTACGACACCGACGCCTTCACGCCTCTCTTCAGCGTCATCAAGGACATCTGCAAGTCGCAGCCCTACCACGGCTCATGGACCGACCCGCGCGATACCGCCTACCGCGTCATCGCCGACCACATCCGCACCCTCACCTTCGCCATCACCGACGGCGCGGACCCGAGCAACGACGGGCGCGGCTACGTCCTCCGCCGCATCCTCCGCCGGGCGGTGCGCTACGGCAGGCAGGTGCTGGGCGTCAACGGTCCCTTCCTCTGCGAACTCGTCCCTACTGTCGTCGAGACGATGGGCGGCGCATTCCCGGAACTGAACAAGAACCCGCGGCGTGTCCATGATGTCATCAAGGATGAGGAGGTATCGTTCGGAAGGACACTTGAGCAGGGGCTCCGAACATGGTGGTCCTTCGCCGGGTACGGGCTCCATGTTGGATTCTCCTCAGAACAGAACGAGAAGCCACAAGATCAACGCATGGTCATGAACCTCCATGGCGTCGTTTCTGGCCGAACTCACGACTTTTACGAAGTCACAGGCCTTCAGCCCTTCAATCCCGAAACGGTAATCAGTGTGTTGAAACTTCGTGGTCAGCACTTCGAGACCCTTAGAGAATTCCGGCTTGGGAATCTCTCCCCTGCGATCGTCAAAGAGTTGTGCCATCGCCCTCCGCAAATCAGCGCTGAAGGCGCATTCATGCTCCACGACACCTACGGCTTCCCCATCGACCTCACGCAACTCATGGCCGAGGAACGCGGGCTGAAGGTCGATGTCGATGGTTTCAACCGCCTGATGGAGGAGGCGCGCGTCAAGGCCCGCGCCGGCGGCAAGGCCACCGAAGAAGGGGCCGGGTCGCTCGGCACCGAGGCCATCGCCTCGCTGAAGCGCATGCGCATCGGCACGACGGACGACTCGGAGAAGTTCACCGCCAAGCGCCTGCGGGCCGCCATCGTCGCGATATGGAACGGGCACTCCTTCGACGAGCACATCGTGGCCCGCAACACGCGCCCCGACGACCGTTTCGCCGTGATCCTCGACAAGACCTCCTTCTACGCCGAGATGGGCGGCCAGGTCGGCGACAAGGGGCGGCTGATGGTTACCCGCGAGCGGCGGTCCTCGGCCTCCGATGCGCACGAGGGCGGCGAGTTCATCGTCGAGGACACGCGCAACGTCGCCGGCTACGTCCTGCACGTCGGCCGAATCGCCAAGGGCGAAGTCCGCGTGGGCGACGATGTCGAGGCCCGCGTCGATCAGCCCCGGCGAAAGCAGGTCGCCGCGAATCACACCGGCACGCACCTCCTCAACTGGGCCCTCCGCGATGCGTTGGGCGATCACGTCGATCAGAAAGGTTCGCTCGTCGCCGCCGACCGCCTGCGCTTCGACTTCAGCCACAACCAGCCGATGTCCATCGAGCAGACCCACCGCGTCGAGGAGTCGGTCCGTCGGATGATCGACGCGAACCTGCCCGTCTTCGCCGAGGCCGTCCCGCTCGCGGAAGGCAAGGCGATCCACGGCGTGCGGGCCGTCTTCGGCGAAACCTACCCCGACCCCGTCCGGCTCGTCTCCATCGGCGTCAAGGCCGACGAGATGCGAGGCGATCCGGCGAATGTCCGCTGGCGCGGGTACTCCGCCGAGTTCTGCGGCGGGACGCACCTCGCCTCGACCGGCGAGGCCGACGCCTTCGCTCTCATCTCCGAAGAAGGCGTGGCGAAGGGCGTCCGCCGCGTCATCGCGTTCACGGGCGAGCATGCCGTCGAAGCCGTGGCCCTCGCCGAACGCCTCAAGTCCCGCATTGCCGGCGCGGCGACATTGGACCTCAAGCACCTCGCCCCCGAACTCCAGGCCCTGTCCACCGAGATCGACGCGGCGGTCGTCCCGCTGACGCGGCGCACCGAACTGAAGTCGATGCTCGCGCCGCTCGTCGAGAAGGTGAAGGCCGCGCAGAAGCAGGCCGCCGGCGCAGGCCGAGAACGCACGGTCGCCGCCGCCCGACAACTTGCCGAACAGGCCTCCGGCCCGGCGATCGTGCTTCAACTCCAAGGCGACGCCGACCGCGACGCGCTGCTCGCCGCCCTCGATGCCGTTCGCGCGAAGCACGCCGTCTCGGCCGTCATGCTCCTCGCCTCGTCGGAAGGCAAGGCGGTGATCGTCGCCACCGTCCCGCCCGCGCTCGTCCAGAAAGGCCTCAAGGCCGGGGACTGGGTCCGCGAGGCTTCCGCCGCCGTCGGGGGCAAGGGCGGAGGCCGACCCGATTCCGCCCAGGGCGGCGGCCCCGACCCATCAAAACTCCCTCACGCCGCCCAGGCCGCCAGGACCTTCGCCGCGCGGTTCGTCGCGTAAGCACGTGATCCCGTGCTCGACCCGGCCTCGCTCGAGAACAGAGCGCCTCGCGGCGACCCATGCGCGGCGTCAGCCTTCAGCCCCCCGCTCCCGCGTCGGCCACCTTCTTCGGTGCGCCGGGAATAACGCGGATCATCCCCCGGGGGCGGGGCTTGGCGGATGTCGGCTGCACGGCAGGCTCGGCGGACGCCGCGGCCTGAGAACGCGACGCCGGGTTGACGTGCGTGCGCACATTCAGGATGTATCCCTGCTCTTCGAGCCACTGGTGCTGCGCCGCCCTCAACTCGCTGAGAAGCCGGGCGGAGGATGGGCTGTCAACCGTCTTGCCGAGGTTCTTCTCGTGCCTCTGAATCTGCCTGAGCGTGAAGCCGTCGATCTGCTGCCACGGGCTGATGGCGATGGCGGTCGTGATCTCGTCGGGCTGCACCCACACGACCTCGTCGAGCGAATCCTCGTCGGCCCCATACGACGCCGCGCCGGGGAGGCCCCGCGTCAACTCGCGGATCGGCGTGCGGTTCCCGATCGGCGATCGGGCCGCCCACACACGCCCGTTCTCAAACCGGTCGGGCGAGTCGATCCGATTGCTCGGGAATGGCGCGGGCGTAATGAGAAGCCCAGGCCGCGGATCACCCGCGGGGATGAACGGCCGGAGCGACCGCATTCCCTCGGAGCGCGAAGGCTCCGCCGAGCGTGTGTACGTCTGAACAGGCTCCGCAAGCGCCCCCGGCGCCCAAAGCCCCACGACCAGCAGAACGATCATCCGGCGATCCATGCTCTTTCCTCCCTGTGTGAAACAACGCCGCGCCGGCCGCCCCTTCCGGGGGGACGCGGACCGGTGCATGCAATTCCTTACCCACAGTGTGAAGCGAAACCGGCCGGATTCAAGCGCGGACCGTCGATCTGGCGCGAGATTGTCGGCAAGGCGACGGTTATGGGGGCACCGCCCCCCCCGGGGGGGGTTATCCGGGCCGACAACCGAACTCGTCCCTGACCGCCGTCCCCGATTTCCCACATCCGGCCCCCCAGGCATGCCGTGCCCGCCGCGGACTTTGCCCAGAGTCGCACGGAGTGGCTTTCCCTTCACGATTCCGCTGGTTTTGGTTTGCCCCGGCGTCGATTCTCGGCACACTTGAGCCGACGAATTGCCACACCCCAAGGAGTACTCATGCGTTATCGCCCCCTCGTGTGCCTTGCCGCCCTGTTCACCGCCCCGGTGCTTCACGCCGGCGATCTCAATCCGCCCGTCGGCCCGGTGGCGCCGACGCTCAAGGACCTCCGCTCGGTTGAACCCCGAACCGAGATCAACCAGACCAACACCCCCGGCGATGCCGACAGCCTCTTCAAGATCTCCGCCCCCGGCTCCTACTACCTCGCATCGAATATCACCGGCGTCGCCGGGAAGCACGGCATAGAAATCGCGTCAGCAGGGGTCGCGATCGACCTGATGGGGTTCGACCTCGTCGGCGTCGCCGGCATGGGGAACTTCGACGGCGTGAGAAACACCCTCAGCGCCGCGGCGAACATCGTGGTCGTCAACGGCTCGATCCGCAACTGGGGAGGCGACGGCGTCGACCTCATCTCCAACGCCGCGCTGAACGGCCGCATCGAAGCCGTGGTCGCCAGCGGCAACGCCGGGGCGGGCATCCGCGGCGGCAACGGGGGCACGATCACGGGCTGCGCTGCGTACCTCAACACCGGCAACGGCATCACATCGGGCGGAGACTGCGTCCTCGCGCGCTGCCACGCGCAGAGCAACGCCATCGGCATCAGCGCGGGCTCGGGCTCCGTCGTCGTCGATTGCGTCGCGTACTTGAACGCCGCGCAGGGCATCATCGTCGGCATCGGCAGCCTCGTCGCCGACTGTGCCGCGCAATCGAATGCCTCGGACGGAATCCTCTGCGGAAACGAGTCCGTCATCCGAGGCAACGTCTGCACCATCAACGGCAACGGCGGGACCGGGGCCGGGATCCGGACCATCGGCACTCGAAGCCGGATTGAGAGCAACACCTGCACCGAAGCCGACGTCGGCATCGACATCGACGGCACGGCCAACATCATCATCCGCAACACCTGCGGCGCGAACACCGTCAACTGGACCATCGCCGCGGGCAACGCCTTGGCGCCGATCGTGGCCGCGACAACGAACGCCGCCGCCGTGAGCGGAAACTCCTACACCGGCAGCCTCGGCTCAACCGATCCGAACGCGAACTTCACGTATTGACGCGGATGCCGCCCCGAGACCGACCGAGGCGACACGGATCAGAACACGCCCGGCGCGCCCCCCGGGGGGGGCGGCGGCTCCGGGGGTTCGCCTTCCTCCGGCGGAGTCGCGTGTCCTGCGCGCTCGATCATCTCCTGCATGTGCTTCTCGATCGTGCCCGCGCGGTCCTTTGATTTCTCCTCGATCTCCCTCTGCAGACGCTCGGCGTTGGCCTTGTTCTGAACGAGGTCCTCCTTCGCGAACTTCAGGCGGATGTCGAACTGCTCTTCGAGGTTTCTCCGAAGGAGCGTCCGCGGCTCATCCTGTTTCGCCGGCGGGAGCGTCGCAACCTTGCGCGCCAGTTCGTTGGCCCTCTGCTGAAGAAGCAACTGCTTCACGCGGTCCGGCCAGCGGTCGGGGTTGCGCTCGCGCTCTTCAACGAGGCGGGCGAGCCTCGGCGCGAACTCGTCGAACATGCGCTGGAACTTCTCCGGATTCTCGTGGCGAAGGCGCTCGAGGCGTTCCGCGGCCTTGGGATTCGTCTCGCGCAACATGCCCATCAGCCGGTCCATCGGCCCGCGCATCGGCGGCTGGCCCGCCATCGGGCCGGGGCCGGGCGGAGGAGGGCGGTCGATCCCGCCCGGGCCGATCGGCGGCCGCGCCCCGCCCCCGGGGGGCGGCATCGGCCGGCGTGCGTCGCGGAACTGCTGCGCGCGGTCGCGCATGGTGTCGCGAATCGTCTCCCGGAGGTGCTCGCGCACCTTCTCGGGCGACTCGCCCCGGTCCAGCATCTCAAGGCCTTCCTTCAGCACCCGGCTCTCACGCTCCGAGCGCTTGAGCAACCGCTCGAGCGTCTCGCGGAAACGAGGGCCGGGGGCGTCGGCATCCGGGCCTTCCATCGGCCAGGGTTCATCGGCGGGGTCCGCCCCCGGGGGCGGTGGCGGCGGTGGCTCGTCCTGCGCCAATGTGGACAGGGGCATCGCCAGGGCGAACAGGCAGAACGCGATCTTCATGGAACGCGCGGTCGTCATTGCGTGGTGTCCTCCGTGCTCAAACCGACATCCTCGCCCCAGAAACCGTCCCCCATGGGCGTCGCCCGCGCGAGGTCGGCCCCGCGGACCTCGTCATACGTCGCCAGCAACTCCTCGATCTCGCCCTGCAAGTCGTCGCCTTCGACAACTGCCGGCTCACTAACCGGCGTGCCCTGAACCATCTGGCCTGGGCCCGGTCCCGCGCCCGGCGTTGGCCCCCGAAAACCGACGTAGAACGCCGCGGCGATTCCGGCCCCCGCCACCAGAAGGACCGCCGCCGCGAGCCGCCACCGTCCCGGCGCGGGGAATCGCAATGACGCCGGGGCTTCGACGAGCACCCCCCTGCTGCCCTGGAACAGCCGATCTTCCAGCCCCGCAGGCACCCGACGCGCCTCCGCCGACGCCAGCGCCGTCAGGCGCGACTCGATCGCCTTCAGTTCGGCGGGAGTCTCGACTCCCTCCCTCGGCTCGTGGTGTTCGTGGTTCATGGCCGCTCCTCTCCCTCGTTCGCGCTCCCCCGTCCTGCCGATGCCGACTGCGATTCGATCTGCTCCTTGAGTTTCCGCAACGCCCGATGGTGCCTCGCCAGAACGGTGCCCAACGGCTCCTCCAACGCCTCGGCGATCTGCTTGAAACTCAGCCCGCCGTGATGCCTCAACTCGACGACCTCGCGGTCCGCCGGTGCGAGCGAGTTCATCGCCCGCCGCAGCGCTTCCAAGTCCGCCGGCTCACCCGCCGCCAGCCCGTCGCTCGTCGCCACGGCGTCGCCGAACTCCGCCGGGTCGGTCGGCACGGCGTGGCGCTTCATGCGCCGGATCTCGTCGCGCACCCGGTTCATGGTTACACGGAAGAGCCAGGCCTCGAAGCGGCCCTGCTCCGCGTACTGCCCGAGTGCGAGTTTGGTTGCGACGGTGACGAACACGGATTGAGCGATCTCCTCGGCCAGATCGTCGCGCCGGCAACGACTCCTGGCCAGTGCATACACACGCCGGCCGTACAACCCGATCAGGCTCCGCCACGCCGACTCGTCTCCGCGCGCCGAGCGCGCCAGAAGCCCCGGTATGTCGGGGGAATCCGAGCCTGGGGTGGAAGCCGTCGTGTCGGGCATCTACCTGTCCTCTGTTTCAACGATGATCTGGCGGCTCTATTGCACAAAAGCAGGAATCTGTTGGGGTTATTCGGCCGTCCCGCCGTAACTCCTGAAGGGGCCACACTTTACAACCACCCCCGCGCGGCCGCCGCCACAGCGCCCGAGCCGCCGAGAAGCCGATCCCCGCGATCCCAGCACTGCTTCAGTCTGACGCAGGCCGCACGGCTGGAAGCCCGTACCACCATCAAAGTGAACCCGCGCCGAATCCCACCCCGCGTTTGACCTCCGCCCAAAAACTCCGATACTGTTCCCCCCTCCCCGGGTAGGTAGCTCAATTGGTAGAGCACCGCATTGAAAATGCGGGGGTTGCCGGTTCAAGTCCGGCCCTGCCCATTAGGTCGCGATGAGGCAACGCACAAAGCAGGGCTTATCACGCGAAACCACCGCGAATTCCTGTACTTGCGATGACGCTTCGCGTCGGTGCGCGGGCTTGCCCGACTGCTTCTGGGAGAGGACCGATACAAACCCCCGGTCGCTTTCGGGTGCCGCCGGCCACTTGTCCGCGGGTGCGACGCGCCCAACTGCTCCGGCCGACGCCCGAGTCTCAATCGTGAGCCGCTTCACTTGCGTGAAAGGCTCCCCCCGCATGCGTCGGAAACGCGCCACGCCGTGGCGCGCCGGCTCACCGCGCCGGCGATAGCCGATAGGCCATGATGATCTGCGTGCCGCAGAGGGGGAACTCGATGCGGAGACGGTAGCAGCGGAACTTCTCCGGCGGCCACTGGAGGCGCTGGAAGACGTGGCTGATCATCTCGCCGTAGCGGGGCACGTCGCGGAAGTGCCAGGATGAGGGGTCTCGCGGCATGATGGTGAGGCGTTCCATCAAGGCGATGCGTTCCGGGGCGCGATCGGCGAGTTCGTGGTCCTGCACGAGGCCGCGCGCTCCGAGACGGAAGATCATGACCTCCGGCGTGGCGCCGGGCCAGACGTCGTCGTGAAGGAATGCGTCGAGCAGCAGCACGCGGCTGGGGATGCCGACGAGCACGCCCAGTGTCTCGACATCGCGGCCGGGGAGGGCGTGGAGCAGGTTGCTCCCTTCGTGTCGTTGGGCGAAGTAGAAGGAGCATTCGCCGTCGCGGCCGAGCGAGAGCGGGCGGGGCGAGTATTGCCAGATTCCGTTGACCTTGTGGTGCTCGTATTCGGGAGTGGGCTCTGAGCAGAACTGCGAGAGGTTGAGGCTCGCGGGGTCGTTGTCCACGGCGGAGCCATCGAGCGAGGCGGGCTTCCACCGCTCGTTTTCTTGTTTCTCGCGGCTGGTTGCGGAGGTATAGGTTCTGGGGAGCGGCGCGTCGGCGCGGAGGCGTCGCCAGCCGGCGAAGCCGTGGACGATGATGTTGTCGGCGCGTCCCTCGACCGCTCCGGGCCGGAGGATGTAGGCGCTGACGGAGACGTCGGCCTCGTGGCCGATGATCTGGCGCATCCCCTTGAACACGCCGTATTTGCTCTCGCGTTCGAGTTTCTCGCGCGTCTCGGGCGTCCAGCCGGCGACCATGACGCGGAACGTGGAGAACGAGCCGGCGGTCGCGCGGATGTACTCCTCGAAGCGATCGACGCAGCGGAGTGCCTCGGCGTGAACTTCGGCGCCGACGTGCCGACGGGCCGCGGCGCAGAGAAGGTGCAGCCCTTCGGGACTCGGGATCTGCGCGGCGACGGCGAGAGGGTCGGACTGCTTCAGCGCGTTGACGATGCGCGTACTGAGGGATTTGTCCAGGCCGAGCGTCCGCGTGATCGCCGACGATCGGACCGCGCCCCCCGTAACTTCGTCGAGCAGCCGCCAGAGGGAATTCCGGGTGTCGCGGATCAGTCCCTGGAGTTCGGTGCCGGTATCGGAAAGCGAGACGTTTGGCGCTCCTGCGCCGGGTTGGGTTGCCGAGGGCGTTTTATCCATGCTTGTTCAGCATCAGAATAGCCCGGAATTCAGCCCGGCGACGGCCCGAATCGGCATTTCAGGCCCGGAAATACCAGATCGATCCGTCCAAGCACAAGCAGTCGCGAGGCATTCCTGGAATCGTTCTCAGATGGATCATATTGCTCTCTCAAAACTCTCTCAGAGTCTTGACTATCCCTGAATTCTGGGGTACCTTGTGGGGGACCGTGCGGGCTTTTGGAGAGGTGAGAGACCGTCAATACGTCGCCGAAAGGCGACACGTAAGGAAGGAAGACACGAGATGAAAAGCAAGAAACCGGTTTGCGGCGCGATGGTGTTCGGAGTGGTGGCGACGCTGAGCGCGGCCGCGGGAAGCGCGTCGGCGTCGATTCTGATCGGGTCAGATGCCGAGGCGGACATGCTGGTGTCGATCGATCCGGCGACGGGCGTGCGGACGCCCATCGGGCCGCTGAGCGATCCGATCGTCGCGGGACTTGCATACGACTCGACGCATGACATTCTTTACGCGTCGTCTACTTCGACTGGCGCGGGCCGCAACCTGCTTCGCGTGGACTACACCACCGGCGCGGTCGCCGTCATCGGCCCGATGGGGCAGGGCGGGATGCACGGGATCGAGTACAATCCGAATCGCGGCGTGCTCTACGGCGTCACGAACGGGTACAGCAGCAAAGTGTGGACGCTCGACATCACGACCGGTGCCGCGACGGCCGTGGGGACCTATTCCGCAACCCCCAGCGCCTGGCTTGCCGGCCTCGCGTACGACTATGTCAACGACGTCATGTACGCGTCGGACGTGCTGAACTACAGGCTGTTCCGTGTGGACATGGACACCGGGGCGATCACGCTCGTCGGGCCGTTCAACGGGCCGACGGGGAGCAAGATCGGCGGCGGCCTGGCGTGGGACCCGCAGTGGGGCCTGCTCGCGACGGACACGCACGCCGACGGCGCGTACAACGACGATCTCTATCGAATCGATCCGGCTACGGGACAGGCGACGCTGATCGGTTCCATGGGATCGGGCAACATGCTGGGCCTGGCGTTCGTGCCTGGGCCGGGCGGGGCCGCGATCCTGGCGATCGGCGCGATGGTCGGAGCACGTCGGCGGCGGTCGTGAAGAACCGAATCGGCGTTCGTGGTTCGAGGGGCATGGCGGGAAAAGAGCGCGGCGCGGACGACCGGCATCCGCGCGGATGTCGCCACGATTCCAGCGCCGGCAAGGAGAGGGTGAGATGCGTACTCAGTGGAAGATGGTGTTCTCGGCGGCGGCGTGCTGCACGGTCGCGGGTCTGGCGTCGGCGATGCCCACGCCCCTGACGGCGTACACGACCATCGACACGCGGTATCCCCTGAGCACCGTGTTGGGATCGCTCCCGTTGATTCCCTCGACGCTGGTGCCGGTCGGGACGAGCACGACGCTGTCGCCGGCGGACCCGCAGTACGGGGCGGCGACGACCATCACATTCAACGTCTCGACCGTGGGCATGACGCGCACGGTGACGTTGACCTACGAGACGGCGGGCGATCCGTTCGTTACGCCGTATGCCTTCAGCCAGATCCCCACGCCCCCGGCGGGCGGGTATTACACGATCCGCTTCGGACTCCTCTTCAGCGACCCGGAGTACACGGGCGGGACGATCTACCGCTCCGCGACCCTGAGCGGCGACGGCGTTTCGATCGCGACCGTAAACTTCCAGGGAGGTTTCAATCTCGCCTACCATCGCTTCAACGACGACATGAGCCCCGCGGCGCCGGGGTTCTATAACGCCCAGGTGATCGCCGACCGCTACACCCAGACCGTGACCTATTCCGTGATTCCATCGCCGGCAGGCGTGGGGTTGATGATCGGCGCGGTGCTGCCCTGGGCGAGACGGCGGCGCTGAATCGCGGGTCGGCGGGTCTGCGAGCCTTTGTGAGATGGGTTTGTGCCGAATGCGGGCGCCACGGCCAGCGGAGCGAGTCTTTCGGCCGTGGCGGTCAACCGGGGACACCCGCTTCCTCCGATTCTTACACAGACCCTGGGACGGATCCCATTTGCCCGGCACTGGC
>CAZBDZ010000020.1:0-29336 GCA_964490785.1 uncultured Phycisphaeraceae bacterium | reverse complement strand
GGACGAGCCGCCAGTGGCACACGACACTGGCGGACGAGCCGCCAGTGGCACACGGCACTGGCGGACGAGCCGCCAGTGGCACACGACACTGGCGGACGAGCCGCCAGTGGCACACGGGAATCGCTTGAGATCCGGGTGATTCAGCCATCTCTCAGGACGCCTTGCACAATGCACGAAGCGATGGACGCATGAGATAATCCCAAACCGGTTGCGTCCGGAACTGAACGCATTGTGCAAGGCGGTTATTCAAGGCCCCGTCGGCCTACGGCACGTCGTAGGCGAAAGGGACGAGGGCGTCGCCGCCGGTGTCGAGGGGATGTTGCGTGTGGTTGACGCGCCCCTCGAAGCGCCGGCCGCGGATGCGGTCGAGGCGCGAGCGGTCGCGGAAGTAAAAGGCATTTCCGCCGATGTAAGGGCCGGAGGCGTACCCGGCGGGGAGGGTCAAAGCGTCAATCTCGCGGCGGGCTTGGTCGTCGTCGGCCTCGATGACGATCAGCGCGGGGCGATGCCTGGCAAGGTCCAGCCCGCGGAGGGCGGCGGCGTCGGTGCCGTCGATGTCGATGGAGAGCACGTCGATCTCGCGCACTCCCGCATCGTCGAGAATCGTGCCGAGGCGCTTCATGGGGACGCGCTGCTCGGTGAACCCGGAGAACCACGGTGCGTAGTCGCGCCGCCAGCGCGTTTCGAGCGACTTATCGAGCGTGCTGAGCGCGCCGCGGGCGTTGGCGTAGAAGGGAACCTCGGGCTCGTCCCGGTCGGCGACGGCGGCGTGGACGACGATGCAGCCGGGGCGATTCCGGCGGATGAGGTCGATATACCCGGCGTGGGCCTCGACGCACACGCCGCGCCAGCCGCGCTCCTCCAGCGCGAGCGTGTTCGAGAAGCGCCTCCCGTCGATGCAGCCGACCTCGACGAACCTTCCGCGGGGCGTGTCCTCGAACGCAGCGAGGATAAGCGCGTCCTCGCCGTGCTGGCTGTAGAGGATGGATTCCGCAACGGTGGGCACGCCTCATCTATCGACTGATTCCGGGCGCGGGGCGAATCCCGCACGCCCTGGAAAGGGCGTTCCACGAGGACCACGCCCTGGAAAGGGCGTTCCACGAGGACCATGCCCTGGAAAGGGCGTTCCACGAGGACCATGCCCTGGAAAGGGCATGCCACGGTCAAGGCGCCCCCGCGGCCTCGTCGATAATCCAGCAGTGATCGCGTACGACACCGTCGCTCCCTCGGCCACTCTTCCCTTTCTGGTGAGTTTTCCCCGCACGGGGAGCCACTGGCTGCGGTCGTTTCTTGAACTCTACTTCGACCGTCCGCTGCTCCGGCGGTCGTTCCACGAGCATGACAGCCAGGAGTTCCTCCTGTTGCACACGCACGATCTCGAGAACGAGATCAAGGACCGGCGCGACGTGGTGTACCTCTACCGCGGCGTGGTCAGCACGGTGTTCTCGCAACTGACGTATCACCACGGGGCCGATGCGCCGCATCTGCCCGCGGAGCCGATCCTCGCCACGGCTCATCAGTACCGCCGGCACCTGCGCAAGTGGCTCCTGCGCGAGGACGTAGCGGCGCGGAAGTGCGTCCTGACCTACGAGGCGCTGCTTGATCGACCCGTGGAATCGCTGTCGGAGGTCATTACCTTCCTCGGCGGCGAGGCCAATGACGAGCGGATCATCGAGGTCTGGCCGCGGGTGACGCTCGAGAGCGTGCGCGAGCGAACGACGCACGATCCGAAGGTCATCTCGGCGGACGCCGATACGCATCTTCGGCGGGAGTTGTTCAGGTACCGCTGGGGGCGGGCGGTCGTCGGGGCGTTCACGAGCGACCGCGAACTCGCCGCGGCGATGGACCCGGGGACGCTGCAGTAGCCGGGCCGCGAAGCGCGGATCGTGTCAAGGCAGTGTTGTTTGAAGATGGCGGTTGCTTCGGTTCCTCCGCGGCGCGGGCACATCTCCCGGCCTCGCCGTGGACGGCGAAACCGGGGCATCCGGCGCGAGACGCATCGACGGCTCACGCCGCCTGCTTCTTCTGGGATTTGTCGTCCGGATTGGCGGCGTCGGCCTCGGCTTTCGCCTCGGCCTTCTGCGGAATCTTGATGTTCGTGCCGCAGGTCTTGCAGCGAACGAGCCGCCCCCGTGCCTCGCACGGCACGGCGAGGATCGATCGGCATCGGAGATTCGGGCACATCACTCGGATGACATTCTCGGGCATGGGAATCCCCAGCGCGGACTCGCGGCAATAGGGAATCGGCGCGCGCCGGGAGGCTCTTGACGCCCCTCGGCGTCCGGCGAGCATTCGGCATCGGGTTCTCACGTCCGGAGGGCGTTACACTCGTTCGAGATGGCACAGACTTCACGAGACTCAAGGCCGACGGATCGGCTCGGGCAGGGACCGCACCCGCCAGGCTCCGGCACCGCCGTGGTCGGGCTGCAATGGGGGGACGAGGGCAAGGGGAAGGTCATCGATCTGCTCGCCGGCTCGTTTCACGCGGTCGTCCGATACAACGGCGGGGCAAACGCCGGGCACTCGGTCGTCATCAACGGGAGGCGGCACGCGCTGCACCTGATCCCCTCCGGCGCGTTCCACCAAGGCGTCAAGGCTGTCATCGGCAACGGCGTGGTGCTCGACCCGGACGTGCTGTTTACAGAGTTGGATCGGTTGGCGGATGCGGGTGTACATTCGCTGGACCTCGCGGTGTCGAGCCGGGCGCACGTGGTCATGCCGTGGCACAAGGCCGAGGACGCCGCGAGAGAAACCGCGCTCGCGGAAGGGGCCGGTCCCTCCGGATCAATCGGAACGACGCGTCGCGGGATCGGTCCGGCGTATGCCGAGAAGGCGCACAGGGCCGGCGCGCTCCGCGTGGGCGACCTGCTGCATCCGGAATCGCTGCGGGCTCGAATAGCGCACCTGGCGGCGGGGAAGGAGGCGATGCTCCGCGCCCTCGATCCCCACGCCGCGGCGGCCATGCCGAACGCCGCGAAACTCGCGGACGATTTGATCCGATCCGGCGAGCGCCTCAGGCCGCATGTCATGGATACGACCTATCTGCTCCACGACATGCTGGCGCAGGGACACACGATCCTCTTCGAAGGAGCCAACGCCACACTCCTCGACGTGGACCACGGCACGTTCCCGTTTGTGACGTCGTCGAACTGCTCGGTGCTCGGAATCCCGGCGGGGACGGGGGTGCCGGGGGCGTTCATTCATCGAGTGATCGGCGTGATGAAGGCGTATTGCACGCGCGTCGGCGGCGGGCCCTTCCCGACCGAGCAGGACAACGAGGCGGGGAATCGCATCCGCGAGCGCGGGCGCGAGTACGGCACGACCACGGGCAGGCCAAGGCGCTGCGGGTGGCTGGACCTCGTGGCCCTTCGGTACGCCGTCATGCTCAATGGCGTAACAGGCATCGCGCTGATGCTGCTCGACGTCCTGTCGGGGTTCAAGGAAGTGAAGATCTGCACCGCGTACCGCGTCGGCGGTAAGACGACCGACCGCTTCATCCCCGACGCGGACGGCCTGTCGAAGGCCGAGCCGATCTACGAAACGCTGCCGGGGTGGGAAGCGGACATCTCCGAGTGCCGCACACGCGCGTCGCTGCCGCCGGCGGCGCGGGCGTACGTGGAAGTGATTGAGCGGGCGGCGCACGTGCCGGTCGAGATTGTGTCGGTCGGTGCCGACCGGGAGCAGACAATCGTGGAGCACTCGGGAGAATGAGTTACATTCCAGACGGGGCCGTGGATCGGGGAAATATCCCTGATGCGACGGGAGCCGCGGCGGGGTATATTCGACCGAGAGGCGCGGAGCGCGGGACGGACCTCTCGGGAGGATAATCATGAACATCGTGATGGATCGTCGCGAGGGGCTGGCGCGCGGGCGCGGCTTGGCTCTTGTCTTCGCGATCCTGGGCGCGGCACCGACGGCGGCAGCGGCCGATTCGGTGTCGTTCAGTCAGTACTCGTGGAACTGGGACGGGACGCTGTACCCGTTCAGCGAGTGGGGCGCGGCGAGGCTGACGTACACGCCGCCGCTCGTGGGCGACACCTATCTCAATCTCGCGATCAACGGGGTCTGGCAGGTGGAGAATCTGCGGCTGATGCATCCCAAGGGGCCGGGAGTGGAGCAGGCGAGCGTGTTCCATTTCGACCTGGGCAACGTGAGCGGGCAGCAGGTGTTCGACCTGAGTTTCGACTTCTCCCTGACGGCGGGTCCGGTGGGAACGATGCCGGGCGGCATGGGGTCCGCGCTGGTGGACCCGGCGCACGCGTCGTTGTTCAGCGGGAATCGCGGTTCGGTCCTCGGGCCGCTGCCCGCGCCGACCGGCAGGATTCTGGGAGGACTGCTTGACTATCCGGCCAACACGGCGCTGAACTTTCCCAATCAGCAGCAGAAGCCGAAAGGATGTGTTCCGACGGCGGTGTCGAACAGCCTGAAATACCTCGTGCAGGAAGGGAAGCTCGTCGACGTCGCGGGCCTCACATCGATCGAAACGGCGGAGGGAATGACGGGGTGGGATGCCGACGGAGCGTGGATGATCCCGCCGGAAGGCGAGCAGCCTTGGTGGGAGACCAAGAAGGCGTGGATGGAATCGCACGACATCCCGGTGACGACTCGGGTCTTCTCGCCGGGGAGCAGTTCCACTTCAAGAGAGGAGCTGATGGGTCAGATCGAGGCGGAGCGCGAGGACCACCAGGACATCGAGGTGAACTTCATTGATCGATCGGTCGTGCCCCCTGCCGGGCACACGGCGGCGATCATCGGCGCCGAGCCTTCGGTCATCCCCGGTATCTGGAACATCCTGGTCGTCGATGATCTCGATCAGGAGGATGAAGATAACCCGATGGATCCGCGGTGGATCACCTACGACACACTGACGGGCTCGGTTGGGTCGAACGGCGGCCTTGATGAGATCTTCAACATCGTCGTCGAATGCCCCGAGCCGGGGACGCTGCTGCTGGTATCGGGCGGTGCGATTCTGACCTGGCGCCGCCGCCGCACATGATGCAAGCGGAGGATCAGCAAGTTCCGCGCAGAAATGGCGACGGGCGGACTCGAACCGCCGACCTGAGGGTTATGAATCCTCCGCTCTAACCAGCTGAGCTACATCGCCGGGACGGCGGATTATAGCGGCGGAGCGCCACAAAGCGAGCGCGGGGACGGGCGTTGCTTCGCATTCGATACTCACCCGCCCCAAGGCCCGCGCGGGCGCACAATCAGGGCGTTACATATCCTTCGCGCACGGCGAAGAGGACGACGTCGGCTCTTGAATGCAGGTCGAGTTTCCGCATCAGGCGTTGCGCGTGGTTGTCAACGGTTTTGGGGCAGATGCCGAGGGCCGAGGCCGTCTCTTTGGCCGAGAGGCCCTTGGCGAGGTTGACGAGGACATCTCGCTCGCGGTTCGAGAGCGGGGGAGTCGGGGGGAGTTCGTCGAGCGGGACGCAGCGCCCCGGCTGCGCGGTTTGCCGGCCGCGGACCACGGCGAGGACTTCGTCCGGCTCGTCGTCGAGGCAAGCGTGGGCGGCCCCGCACGCAACGGCGGCGCGACACGCCCGCGTGTTGTGCTCCTCGCTCAGCAGGATCAGGACCGTCTTGGCGCTGAGACGGCGGACGCGCGAGGCGATCTCGAAGAACGGATGCATCGGAGAATCGCAGTACATGAGGAGCGTGGCGGGCTGCCCGTCCACGACCATCGCGGCGGCCTCCTGCGGGCGCGACGCCAGGCCGATGACTTCGATCGAAGGGTCGGCCCCGAGCCACGACGCCAGCGCGCCGCGGCGGATCGGCTTTTCATCGGCGATGACGACGGTTGTCAGCCGTCGGGCCGCGGAAGGCCGGCCGTTCAGCCGACCGTTGAGCAATCCCCCGCTTCGTTCGAGTACGACGGAATCAAGTCGCATGGCTGTCCTCCGCAGCAAACTCGCCGGCGTCCGCCGGCGTTCTCTCTTCGCGCGCCCGCTCGGGCGTCGCCTCATCCTGCGAGCCGATCTCTTCCGACCTCACGATTCCGTCCGACGGTGTCGCGCAGCCACTGCAGCGCGCGTTCCCGGCTGCCGGTCACGGCGGAGCGCGACACGTCGGCGGCGCTCGCCGCCTCGTGCTCGGTCATGCCGTACACCACCGTCATCACCAGCGATTCCCATTGGCGCTTCGACAACTCCGCGAGCCGATCGCACAAGTCTGATTCAAGCGACGGCACGCGCCCGGCCGTCTCGGATGACTCCTCGGGATGTTGAGCGCGTTGGGCGGCGACGGCGTCGCGGGCTCGGCGCGTGTACGCGTCGATCGCGAGGTTCCTGACGACCACCTTGAAGTAGGACAGCGGCAGGAGGTGCGCATCAGGCCGACCCCCCTCCATCACCCGCACGAACGCTTCCTGTACAAGGTCCTCCGCCGTATCCGCGTCCACCAGGCGGCGCGCGAAGGAAACGAGCGCGGAGTGCATCGACGCCATGTTGATTCCTCGGTCGCCGCGTCTGTCCCGATGCGTCATGGCACGGGTCCTCCAGAGATGCGACTCTGCCGACAGGTGATTCGGGGAACGACCACACCGATGTGGTGCGAATCACCCAGCACTGGAACAACCTGTCGGACGAGCCCTCAGGTATTTTCCTACCCACCGCTTATCAGACTACCTATTCTGTCCAACTTGTCATGGGGGTTTCCGCCCAAAGTTCTGAGTAGTTTGTCGAGTTTCGGTCCTTGTTCGGACCAGGCCCGCCACAACCGGCGACGAATGCCACACGAACATCCGCGTCGCAAGGCAATTCCGGCGAACAAAGCACGGACAAACGCCGAAGTGCGAATGGGTCGGTTTCGAGGCCCGCGGCCTCGTCTTGCGTGCGGGCGGTGCCGACTCCGGAGTGCCGGAGCATTGAGGCCGCGCGAAAACCGCGTGCGACGTCGTCGGTCCATGTGCGCGCCTCGGAGCCTGTGCGAGGAATGCGTTGACGACACAGGACCGGGAATACCGGCGCGCCTCGCCGAGCGCGCGGCGTGCCTGCCTCGGCCCATGAAATGGGCCGCCGATGGTTGCCAGACGCGCCGGCGTCTGGCCCCCGGCCCGAGTGTCCCTCTGTTCCTCGCCCAGAAGATAGACACGCGGCCAGAGGTTCCGCATCCAGCATTCCAGACGCTGACGCGTCTGGCAACCATCGTGCGCCCGTTTCACGGGCGAAGACGTGAAACCAAACGCCATTCTCACACAGGCTCTCAATCTCCCCAAATGAGGACGAATCATCTCGCCGCGCAGCGTTTCCGGCGGCCCATCGCTTCGATCGCGCGGAGCGCGCGCAACGCCTCGTCCTCGATCGCCGGCGAGAGCAGCGCCAGTTCCCCCGCGCTCAGCCCACGTGCGGCGGCGCACTCGGCGATCAGCAGCACGCAGACCCGCGACACGCGCGGCTGGGTCCGCCAATGCGAGAGCGTCTGCGTCAGCGCCACGTCGGACCGCACAAGATGATCGAAGAGCCGGGCGCGCCCCGCGGCGCTCAGCGACCTCACCCACGAGCCGAGCGGGCCATCGGGTGAGCGCGAGCGCGAGCGATGCTTGACGACGAGGGAGAGCATCCGTGCATGATCCGCCGACGAAGTTGAACCCGGCGTCAATGCCGGATTCGGTTCGACCTGAAAGGCCGGCCGGGCGAGTCGGTGTCCGGTCGGCCGGGTAAAGGAGAGGCTCCGTTTCTCCGAGCCGGATGACCTCCCTGTCATCCGCCCACCGGACTCGTTCGCCGCGCCGGGCAATCCTCCGTGATCAACCCGGCCCTCAGCGTTTTGTCCTCATTGCTGCATTTCCGCAGCACGCATACATAGACAGGCCGCGACAGCGCCTTTGACATGGGGGAATGTGCCCGAAATCCGCGCGGACTCGTCGCGCTCTCGTAAGGCGAAGGCCTCAGGACGCATGTCGTCGCTGTCGCGATCACCTCGACGGCGATGCTGAATAGCGTGGGCGCGGGCGCGTTGGGAGAGGGGGAGGAGGAAAAGCCTTCGCTTGCGCGAAGGCTCGTCGGGCGCATTGGGAAACCGCCTGATCTTCGTGGCGAACGGCGGCGCTCGGCGCGGCGAAACGTCGGCTGAGCGGCTTGGGAAAGCACAGTAAACCGCGCCGTGAATGGGGGAATCCCCGAGATTGCACTTGCACGTCGGCAGTTCTGGTGTATGGAAAGAGAAGAGGAAAGGACGTGGGAATCTTGCGGGAGTTGTGAGCCGCACCATCCTGAAACGAAACAGCGCGGCGAGGGAACGCGCGAGGAGGCGAGAGGGCGTCGCGACCCCGGCGGCGAGTGCCGTCGTCTGCGGGCCTTCGAGTGAGGCGGTCGTGCGCGCGCGAAAGCGCGGGCCGCCTGTGTGTGCGCGTCCGCTGCGGCGGACCTGGCCGAGGCTTCAGGCCTCGGAGGAGGCATCACCATGAAGAGAAGGAATCTGGCCCTGGCGCTCGCCGTGGTGCTCGGGGCGTCGTTCGCGCCCGAGGGGGCGCTGCAGGAGGCTCGGGCGGACCTGCCCGGGTTCATCGTGCGCGTGTGGCAGTACCGCTTCGGCGGGCTCTGGCGCACGGAGTATCGCCGCCGCGAGATCGCGCGATGGTACCGCCACTACCATTGGCTGACCGACCTCCGCCTCTGGCTCAAGCGCCGGGCCGAGGGAGTGTGGATCACCGGGCGCGCGCTCCGCGAGTTCTCGTGCCACAGCCACTGCGTCTACAAGTTCCCGAACTCGCCCCGCGTGTGGCGAATCTGGCGGTGGTTCAGGGTCACGGACATCCGTCGGTTCCGCGCGCACTACCGCGTGTTCTGGGCGGGAATTGACAACGGGGTTCTGCGCGAGGCGGCCCCGCCGCCCGGCATCGTCGATCCGTTGAATCAACGGTTCATGGTGACGATGGACCACATCGAGATCGTCGCCCCGATGGAACCGGAGGACCCGGATCCGGGCACGCCTTGGAACGAGAATGTCATGGTCATGGACGAGACGGGCGCCATGCACTTCCTCGGCGAGCCGGGCTTTGAAGTCATGCCCGACACCGCAGGGAACCAGGGCGGCTACACGCTCGCCACCACGGCCCTTTCGACCAACGACCTCCCGCCCGCCTCCGAGCGCATCACCGATCCGCCGATGCCTGTCCCGCCGGGCATGGCGGAGATTCAGCCGGGCGTGATCGTCCAATGGCTCGTCGATGAGAACGGAAACATCGTCCCGCCGAACACGGGGCCCGCGAGCGTGCAGGTTGTCGGGCCGGGCGGGCCGATCTCCGATCTGGGCATCCTCCAGACCACGGCGACAGTCGCCGATTCATGCCCGATCGAGTTGGTCCAACTGACGCTCTCCAGTCTGAATCACACCTTTGTCGGCGACATCGTCGGAACGCTCACCGGCCCGAACGGGAACACCGCGACGATGGTCTTCCGACCCGGACAGATCAACACGTCGTCCGTCGGCGATTCCTCCAACTACGCGGGGACCTACACCTTCGCCGACACCGGCGCCAACATCTGGCAGGCCGCCGCGGCGGGAGGCGACACCTTCAACATCCCCAGCGGCACCTACTACAACTCCGGCGCGTGGCAGAACCCCACGCACAACCCGCCGAACGGCCCAGGGCCGAACAACGCCTTCGACCTCGCCTTCGCCGGCAGCAACGCGCAGGGGCCTTGGACTCTCCGCCTCACCGACAACGCGGGCGGCGATATCGGCAACCTCGGCTCGTGGACGCTGGACGTTCAATGCGCCCAGCCGCCTCCGCCGACCGACTACCTCGATGACCGCGTCCTCGGCGGGCAGAAGCACCAGATGCTGGCCGGGCAGCCGACGGGCATCGAGGGCTTCGAACTCGATCTCGATGAGAGCAACACGCCCCTGCAACTCTCGTGCTGGATGCTCGACGCCAACGGCGAGGTCGTCGGCGCCGCGCCGGGGCAGGTCGTCATCGGACCTCCCGCCGACATGGACGGCGACGGCGTCGCCGATCCCGACCGCCCCATCGGCGGCCCCATCCCGATGAACCCCACAGTCCGCGACGAGAACGACAATCTCTTCCCCGGCATGGCGCCCGTCGACTTCGGCGTCGTCGAAGAGGACGAGCCGACCACCGCGGAACTCAACGACCTCAACGCGCGTCTCGCCGCCCAGGGAATCCCGCCGATCTTCCCGCCCTTCCAATGGTGCATCCGCTACGTCCGCGCCCGGCACATCTGGGGCATCGACCGCCGATTCGTCATGGACTGCTGGAGGCACCACTGGACCTGGTGGATCTCGCAGCACATCACCCTCGCCGCGGGAACGCACCGCGTCTGGCTTTCGCGCGTCGCGCTCTCCTACTTCAACTATTCGGGGCACCACTACGTCGTCGGGCTGCCCCCGGTCTGGCACATGCTGACGCTGATCCACGTCCGCTTCTTCCGCGTCTGCTACCGCGTCTACTGTCCGTACCCCGGCCGACTGCGGATCAAGATCGAGCAGATCTACGCCGTCGTGCCCAACAACCCCGACGATCCCAACACCGGCCTGATGATGCTCACGACCGAGAGCAACGAGAACGCGCTCCCGCCGCCGCGGGTCTTGGCGGGACTGGACCCCGACCCGCTTCCCGTCGGGCCCGACGGCGTGTACATCGAAACGCTTGGCACCGTCGCCGACACCTTCGACATGGGCGGCGGCGGCACCGGCATCTTCGACGGCGACCTCGCCGCACTCCCGCCCGACGGCTCGATGAACGAACTCACGCTCCTCGGCAACCGCGACCTCGCCACCGCCATGCGGAACAACCAACTGCAACTCTACTGCTGGCCACTCAACCCCGACGGCACCGTCGCACGCTCAACCTTCGTCCTCGAATGCGACAAGGGACAGGGATGCCAACTCCCCGACGAGCAGCCCCACGGCGCGATGAACGTCATCGGCGCCGTCAGCACGCCTTCCGTCGCCTACGTCGTCGCCGACAACTTCCGCACGACTACGGAGCACCCCATCCGCAGCCTCTGCTGGTGGGGCGGCTACTTCAACCCCAGCGGCGGCGTCGGCTGCACGCCCATCGCCCCCGACAACTTCACCGTCACCTATTACGCCGACGCGGGCGGGCTGCCGGGACCGGTGATCGCTTCGTTCCCGGTCGCCGCCTCGCGCAACCTCACGCCGCGCGTCCTCGATCCGGGCGGGCTGAACCTGCCCGAGTATTCCTACTCGGCCGATCACCCTCCCGTGCCCGCCGCGCCGGGCCAGTGCATGTGGGTGTCCGTCCAGAACAACATCCCGTCTTCGTGCGCGTGGTTCTGGAACACGGCCCCGCCCGGCGACGCCTACTCGATCGCCAACCTGAGCGACCCAGGCGACTACGACTTCGCCTTCTGCCTCGATGTCCCCACGACCGCGAACGGCTGCGGCATCACGCCGCTGGACCGGCCCGGAAAGGGCGACATGAACCCCGAAGCGAAGCATGAGTTCCTTGTGTCAGCGCTCTGCCCGATCACCCGCGGCGGTCCGCCGCAGATCGAGACCCTCACCTTCACGGAAGACCCCGCCCCGGCGCTCCCCGCGTTCGAGGATGAGTTGGGCAACCCGATGCCGAATCCCACCATGACCAGCATGGTCATGTCCGTCGAAGAGGTTCCCCCCTGCTGCCTTGGCGACGCGGACAGCAGCGGAATCATCGCCTTCGCGGACATCACGTCCACGCTGAGCAACTGGGGCGCCTCCGGTACGCCCGGAATCCAGAATCCGGGCGACGCCGACTGCAACGGCGTTGTCAACTTCTCGGACATCACCACCGAGTTGGTGAACTGGGGGAATGTCTGCCCGTGAAGCGCTGATCCCGAATCGCCTGCGAGCACCCAAGCGCCGCGAGGAATGCCTCGCGGCGCTTTTCGTTTGCCGGGTGCCACTACTTGACCCGCGCCGCCAAACCCGCGAACTCCCCAGCCGCACCGCGGGTCATGGAGTGCCGACAACCCTGTGCGACCGCGTTGTATTTGGGTGCAACCGGGGGCCGCACTGGCTGACAAGCAGCCAGTGGCACGCGAGCAGACCGAGTATCAGCACCTTCAGTTCACGGCGTTGAGTGGCGCCCGTGTCATCACGGCGGCGCCCTCGCGTCAATCCGCGTTCAGAAAGGCAATCACCCGCCCGCCCGCCGGGCCGTAGGTCGGCCAGTGCAGCGCTACCTCGGCGCGGACTCTGACCCGCCCGCCGCTCGCGGCCAGCAGGGCCACCGGCAGCGACGCGCGCGGATGCTCCCGGCTCAGGCCGCGCGCCGCGTCTTCGAGCCGGGCAAGGTCATCCTGAGCCAGAACGGAACGCCATCCCGCGCCAATGCAACGATCAAGACTCCGCTCCGTCGCCGCCAGCAGCGCCGCGTTCGCGCTGACGCACGCCCCGCCCTGGTCGAGCACCAGCATCGGGATCGGCCCCGCCTCGTCGAGCACGCGCAGCCGCGCGGCCGTCTCCGCGTGCCTGGCCTCCACGCGCCGCCCTTCCAAGATCAGCCCGACATGCTCCGCGACCAGCCGGAGAATCGGCAGCGCCTCGCCCGCCTCGGGCCTGGGCGCCCTATCCACGATGGCGATCATTCCAATCACCTCGCCGTCGCGGCCGGCGACCGGCACCGCGAGGAACGACGCCGCCTGAATCGCGGCGAGCGTCGCATCATCGAGAAACAGACCGGCCACGCCCGATGGGTAATGCGCCACGCGCCCCGCGAGCGCATCGCACCAAGGCGGAGCAATCAGGTTGGGCGCATCCGCCGGGCCGTCCGATCCGCCTCGCCCCACCACGACGGCCTCGCCGCCGCCCGGCCGGCGCTCGGCGATGACGACGAGGCTCGACTCAAGCGCCGAACAGAGACGCTGCGCAAGCCCGTCGAATCCCAGCGTATTCCTCGCCGCGAGCACCGCGTCGATCACCTCGGCGTGGAGCCGCTCGTGCCGCGCCCGTCGCGCAATCTCCAAAGCCGCCGTCCGGCGAAGCGTCTCCATCTCCCGATCCTGATTCAAGGCCCCGGCGTCCGACGCGAGACGGAGCGAGCGAACCTCCCGCCGAACGCGCGCCAGCGGCGTGATGTCGTCCGCGACGACAAGGAGCGCCTCGAGCGCCCCCTCAGGCGTCCTCAGCGGCACGCACGTCAGCGCGACCTCCGTCCCGTCCGGCCAGCGCACCGCGATCCGTCGCCCGTCGGCCGGCAGGTCGGCGAACGCCTCGTCATCCCGAATCGGGCCGTCGGACCGCATCGCCCCGGTCAACACCGAGTCGAGGCTGTCCCGCGAAGGCGCGCTCCGCAGGAGTCGCGCGAACGCCTTGGTCTCAAAGAGCATCTTGAGGCGCGGGCTGAACACCGCCAGCGCCACCGGGCCGCTCAGGATCGCCTCCGCGACGATCGGCCAGCAATGGCTCGGGAGCATCGCGCTGGCCGAGTCCGTCGCCCTCCACAGCGGCACAAGCCCGTGCTGATACGCCAGCCTCACGACGTCGGCCCGGTTCCGCGCGCCGAGCTTCCGCATCAGCGATCGGCAGTGCGTCTTGACCGTCTCCACGCTCCGGTGCAGCCGACCCGCGATCCGCGCCAGCGAATGCCCCTCCGCGAGCAGTTGAACAACCTCGGCCTCGCGCGTGCTGAGAGGCGTGAGGGACAGTGAGTGTGATCGGTGGGGTTGCGTTTCGACAGTCATGGTCGATCGTGAGCAAGGCCCGGATAACTCATTCGAGATCGTCCGAAGTTAGCGCGGCATTCGCATGCCGCTCACCGTTATCGACGCGATCGCGTCGTCTCTCAAACAAAATGAAACCACTTTGCCTCATTCCCGGCACCCGATCCCACGATTTCGTGATGCACGCATCCCCATTGCGCGCATGTGATGCACCAAACGGGTGATTCGTGCCCCGCCGCCGGGAATCGACGTGAACCGCGGAGAGAGGAGATTCCGATGTGCATATCCACGATAGCGGCAGCGCGCCGCTTTGAGTTTGTCGAGTTCTGGAGAAGATGCAATGGAGCACGCGTGCGAACTGACGATGGCCAAGGCCGCCGCCGCCGGTCGCCGACTCGCCGAAGGAGACGACCAGCCCGCGGCGTCGCTCCTCGCGGCCCAACTCCGCCGACACGCCGCTGTCGTTCGGTCCGAGGCCGACCAACTCATCTCGGCCCTCCTGGAGGGGCTGAGCGCGCGCGAGCGTGAAGCGATTCTCGGAAGCATTTCAAGGAAGCAGGGTCACTGATCAGCCGCAGGCCGCGACGCCTCCCGTGCTGGAATCAATGGAAGGAAGCCAGACATGTGGAAGCGCATCGCCTCGATGGGGCTGGGCATCCGTGCCGCGGCCGTCGCAGTCTTCGTGTTGGTCGCCGTCGCGGTCGCGATCAGCGTCGTGTTCGTCCGCGAACACCGCCAGGCGGCGAACGAGGCCTTCATCGAGAAGGCCAAGGCGTTCACCGCCGTCGCCGACGAAGCCAAGAACATCGTCGGCGAGATGCAGAAAGGGGGCAGTTTCGATGTCAACGCCCTGCTCGCCCAGTTCAAGGACCACATGAGCAAGGGGGGGCACTACAAGGACACCAAGATCTTCATTACGGTCCCGATCGTCGCGGGCTGGGTCGCCGGCGCCCAGGCGGCGGAACGCGAGAACATCCAGTTCACCATCCTCGCCTTCGAGGCGCGGAACAAGGCCAACGAGCCCAAGCCCGGATCATTCGAGGAGAACCTGCTCCGAACCCTGACCGACCAGGCGGGCGGCGGCAAGGGCGACGACATCCACGCCGTGGACGAGGCCACGAACACGCTGCACTTCATGCGTGCCGTACGTCTCGATAGTTCGTGCATGCTCTGCCACGGCGATCCCGCGACAAGCCCGACCAAGGACGGCAAGGACATCGTGGGCTTCCCCATGGAGAACTGGAAGCCGGGCTACATGCACGGCGCGTACCACGTCTCCATGCCGCTGGCCACCGTGGACGCGCAGGTCGCGTCCTTCATCGGTGAGGGGTTGATGTGGTCGGCCCCGCTGTTCGTCGGCAGCGTGCTTCTCTTCCTCTGGCTCATGCGGCGCATGCTGACGCGCCCGATGGCGAATGTGATGGAAGCCCTGGGCCGACTGGCGCAGGGCGACCTCACGGCGTCCGTTGCGGTCCGCTCCGAGGACGAGATCGGCCGCCTGAGCCGGAGTTTCAACGAATCGACAAGCAAGCTCCGCGACGCCGTCAACGCGGTAACAAAGACGACGAACGAGGTGGCGGCCGCCGCGAGCGAGATCGCGGCCAGCGCCGACGAGATGGCGCAATCCCTCCGCACGCAGGAGGAGCAGGCGTCGCAGGTCTCCACGGCGGTAACAGAGATGTCGGCGAGCGTGAGCGAGGTTGCGTCCAAGAGCACCGAGGCCGCCACGACCGCCAAGGAATCCGGGCGTCAGGCGAGCGAAGGCGGCGAGACCGTCGGCAAGACGGTCGGGAAGATGCGCTCGATCAACGACGAGGTGCGGAATGCCGCCGACGCGGTGCAGTCGCTGGCGCTCAAGGCCGAGGCCATCGGGCAGGTGATCGAGGTGATCAAGGACGTCGCGGATCAGACGAACCTCCTGGCGCTGAACGCCGCGATCGAGGCCGCCCGCGCGGGCGAGCACGGGCGAGGCTTCGCCGTCGTCGCCGACGAGGTCCGCAAACTCGCCGAACGGACCACCAAGGCGACCGGCGAAGTGGCCGCCAACATCGAGGAAATCCAGTTCGGCACGCGCTCCGCGGTCGAGAAGATCACCGGCTGCACGGGGCACGTCGACGAGGGCGTCAGCATGGCGGGCGACGCGGGGCGGACTCTCGAAGCCATCGTCTCCTCCTCGAACAACGTCGATGCGATGGTGGGCGCCATCGCCGCGGCGGCCCAGGAGCAGGCGGATGCGAGCGAACAGGTGAGCAAGTCCATCGACGCCATCAACCGCACGACGCGGGAGTCGTCCGAGGCCGCCAGCCAGGCCGCCCAGGCCGCCGCGAACCTCTCGACGCAGGCGGAGCAACTCCGCCGCGTCGTGGAGAAGTTCAAGGTGTGATCCCCGGCGACGGGGCCGGAACAGAGGGAAGCGGATGTTCCCGCGTGAGGCGCTCATGGGAACCGCCTGCCGGTGCGCGCCGAGGCGGGCGCGCGGGACTCGCTACTCTCTGGTCATGGATACCGCCCAACGCATCGCCCAGTTCGAGAACATGACGACGGCCGACCCGTCGAACGAGATGGCGCATTTCTCCCTTGCGCGGGCCTACGCGGAGGTCGGACGATTCGGCGAGGCGGCGGCGGCGTATCTCCGCTGCGTCGAGATCGTGCCCGACATGAGCAAGGCGTACCAGATGGCGGGCGAGGCGCTCATCAAGGCAGGCGATACGGGGCGCGCCGGTGAAGTGCTGGCCAAGGGGTACGAGGTCGCGATGCTCAAGGGCGACATGATGCCCGCGCGGGCGATGGGCGACATGCTCAAATCGCTCGGGAAGTCGCCGCCTGAAGTGAAGGGTGCCGACGAGGCATCCCCCGGGGGGGCCGGCGCCGGGTCGTTCGTCTGCACGCGCACGGGCCGGGCGGGGACGAAACTCGCGTCGCCGCCATTCAAGGGGCCGATCGGTCAATGGATCTTCGACAACATCTCCGCGGAGACGTGGCGCTCGTGGATCGGTCAGGGGACCAAGGTCATCAACGAACTCCGGCTTGACCTCTCGCGCGAGCAGGATGCGGAGACGTATGACCGGTACATGCACGAGTACCTCGGCATCGACGAGTCGCTGCTGGCGAGGTTGCGGAGCGGGCGAGGATGAGACGGCGAAGAGGCCGTCACGCAATCCCGGCATGACCCAGGACTGACGAGACCAGAAGGTACTTCACCATCACGGTGATGACGGCGAGCGCGACGGCCTCGATGGGTTCGAGGTCGAGCAGTTTGATGTACGCCGCGATGTAGGCGCCCAGCATCAGGATGCGCGTCAGGAAGAGGAGCCAGACGATGGTTACGACCTCCCCCGCCGCATCGGCGAACGCGCACGCCGCGGCGAGGCGGAGGAGCGTGATCAGGAGCGGATCGTCGGACCCGAACCACAGCGCGGCGATGACGGTGAAGATGACGAGCATCGCCGGGACCGTCAGCACATAGGACACGAACACCTCGACGAGCCGGGCCGGCAGGATGTCCATCTCGCCCGAGGCCCAGTTGTGGAAGACGACGGCGAGCATCATCACGACGACGGCGACCGCTGCGGTGGTCATCGGACGGAAGTACGCGGCCCGGCGGTCCCTTGCCTCGCGGGCCTTGCGGTCGGCGAGCACGGCGGCGCGGCCCATGTCCGCGCCGCATTCGGGGCAGGTCGCGCCGACCAGCCCGACGGCGGAGTGCCCGCACGCGGGACAGCGCGTCACCTCCGGGCGGGAAGCCGGCGAGGGTCGTGCCGGCCTTGGACCGCTGTTCTCCGCGAGGGGGATCGGCCCGCGGTCCGCGCCGGGAGTTCCCAGGATCGCGGGCGGACTCGGGGGCCGACCCTTTGGTTGCGGTTGGGCATGCGGAGGGGTGATGCTCATCATGTGATAGATACCGCGGGAGTGGAGTTGTGTGTGCCGAGATGGGTAAATGCAGATTGGGTGGCATGGGCTTTCCAGCCCATGCCGAGGGGGCACGCCCTGGAAAGGGCGTGCCACGGCCGAGCGTCAATACGAATCCGCGGCGAGGGCCGGAGGCGGGGGGACTGCGAGGGTTGCGTCGGTTGTCGCGTGGTCGCGGAGGGGTTTCATGGTTGGGTCGTTGATGACCGAGTCGACGCTGTTCGCCACGCCGCGGGCGTCGAGCCATTGGCGCATCTTCGTTTCATTGCGATCATCCGCGGCGAGCCAGGCGCGGAGGCGATCGGCGGAATCATCGGTTGCGGGGTCGGTGATTCCGTGGTTTTCGTCGCACCCCGGGTCGAAGCGCTGACGCAGAGCGGCGCGGACTTCGGGCTGCATGGCGAGTCTCGTGGCGGCGTGGCCGGTGGCGAAGTACTGGACGTATTGCCAGCGCGTGTCGGCGGGGGTTCCGGCGTCGACATTGACATCGACGGTGGCGAGGAGCGACGGGACATCGACGAAGTGCCCCTGTTCGACGCCGCCCTTGCCGTCGGGCCGGCTTGCGGCGTAGGTCGCGGGGGCCCAGGCGATTTCCTTGCGGTGGAAGCCGATGCGGAGCGAATCGGGGATCACGCCGCCCATCGCGGACCACGCCGCCTTGACGCCGAGGGAGGTGTCCGTGCCGAAGACGAGCGGTCGCACGGTGCCTTTCTCCGGCCAGGTCTCGCCGATGGGAGGGATGGGCTTTTCCGAGAGGACGAGCGTGCTGTCGAAGTCGCAGGGGTTGCTCGCGTTCGCGGCGGAGTCCCAGAGTCGCGAGAGGGCGACGGCCGCGCCTCCGGCGGCGAATGCCGACCCGACGCGCGTGGCGAAGACGCCCTCGTCGGCGGTGCGGAACGAGGCGATGATGGGCGGGGTCTGCCCGCGCTCGAAGGCGGGTGCGATGACGCCTTCGGATCGACCGATTGAGAGTTGCGCGGTCGGCGGCATCGAGTCGACGTCAAGGCCGGCGTTGGTCTTGGTGGCGAAGAGCAGGCTGCTGGACCCCACGCCGCAGCCGGCGGGAACGACGGCGAGTGTCAGCGCGAGAATGAATCGATTCATGGTGGTGTCTCCTTCCTCTCTTCCATGCATAGGACGTGGATTGCGAGCGATGATTCAGGGAGCGGGTTCTCGGGTGGGCTTCGGCCCAGAGAGCGTTCGGCGTTCTTCTGACCGCTTGCGCGGGGGCTTATTCCGAGGGCTCATGGCGTTCGCCGCACCACGGCTGACGACCGGGCGCGGCACCAAGGCGCACGGCGAAGAAGTCCGCCGAGGGCCATTCGAGGCGCAGCAGCCCGTTGTCGGGCATTTCGATTCGGCGGATGCTGTGCCATCCGACGGCGAGGTGGGTGCTGTCGCGGGTTGTGCCGAGGCTGAGGCCGAGGGTGTCGATGCCGGTGACGACGGCGGAGGGCTCGTTCACGGGCTGATGCACGCGCATGGCCATGTGGCCGAAGCCCCAGAGGTGTTCGGTGCCCGTCGCGGGGTCGTAGTAATGGATGGCGCAGGATGCCTGAGTCGTTGCTCCGGCGGTCAGCGCGAGCAGCCTCGCACGCACTCGATTGGTTGTGGCCCCCATCATGCCCTGATTCTGCATCAGGATCGGTTCATTGCAAGGGAAGGGGACGGATTTTCGTGCTATGGCGCGATTTGCGCGCGCGCACACGGTCGATGCGGGGGGGAACGGTGGGCCCCCCGGAGGGGTGCGTCGGTGCGGCCACGACCCAGGGCCGTCGCATGATCGTGGTTGCCCCAGTCTCGCCGGCTTTGCGGCGAGGCCGGGCGCGGTTGCAAGTGCGTCCCGGCCTTGCCGCGGACGGCAAGACCGGGGCACCCGACTGATCATGCGATTGCTCTTGATAAGGAAAGGCCCCTGCGATGGGGGCTCATCGTTGCGGTACGATCCGGTCATGAATACCTCTGCTCGAATCGTTCTTTCCGCGCTCGCGTCTCTTGCTCCGGCGGCGGCGCTCGGTGATGAGGGGATGTGGCTGGTGAACAGGCCGCCGATGACGATGCTGCGGTCGCGGCATGGTTTTTCGCCGACGCCCGAGTTCATGGAGCACATGCAGAAGTCCGCGGTGCGGTTCAACACGGGCGGGTCGGGGTCGCTCGTCTCGGCGGACGGGCTGGTGATGACGAACCACCACGTCGGGTCCGACATGCTGGCGAAACTGAGCACGCCGGAGCGGGACCTGCTCGAGACGGGCTTCCTGGCGAAGAAGCGTGAACAGGAACTCAAGTGCCCCGACCTGGAGTTGAACGTCCTCTGGTCGATCGAGGAGGTGAGTGATCGCGTGAAGGGGGCGGGCGAGGGGCTTAACCCCGCGGAGGCGAACGCCGCCCGGCGGAAGATGATGGCGACCATCGAGCAGGAGGCGAAGGACGCGAGCGGGCTGGACTGCCAGGTCGTGACGCTCTACCAAGGGGGGCAGTACCACCTGTATTCGTACAAGCGGTACACGGACGTGCGCCTCGTCTTCGCGCCGGAGCAGCAGGCGGCGTTCTTCGGCGGGGACGTGGACAACTTCGAGTTTCCCCGCTTCAACCTCGATTGCTGCTTCTTCCGCATCTACGAGAATGACAGTCCATTGAAGCCGGAGCATCACCTGTCGTGGAGCGAGGGGGCGGAGGAGGGCGACCTCGCGCTGGTGTTCGGGCATCCGGCGCGGACGAGCAGGCAGTACACGACCGCGCATCTGAAGTACGTGCGCGACTTCGCCACGCCGCAGAGGCTTATGGGATCGATGATGCGCGAGGTCCAGATGCAGATCTTCACGGGGCGGAGCGAGGAGCAGGAGCGCATCGGGAAGGACGATCTCCACGGCGTGGCGAACGGGCGGAAGTCGCTGACGGGACAGATGGGCGGGCTGCTTGACCCCGCGCTCATGGCGAAGAAGGAGGAGGAAGAGGCGAAACTCAAGGCGTTCGCGGCGTCGAAAGGAGAATCGGGCGACGACCCCTGGGCGATGATCGCGGCGGCGCAGGAGGCGTCGAAGTCGATCGCGCTGCGCCGGGCGGCGGTGCAGGGCGCGTTGGGGGGCGAACTCGCGGGCGCGGCGATGACCATCGTGCGGCTCGGCGACGAACTGTCCAAGCCGAGCAACGAACGCCTGCGCGAGTACCGCGACACGGCGTTGCCCTCGGTGTATCTCAACCTGTACAGCGATGCGCCGGTGCATGAGTCGATCGAGATCGACCGCCTGGCGAACGGGCTGCAGTACATGGCGATGATGCTGGGCGGGGACGATCCGCTGGTGGTCGGCGCGCTGGGCGGCAAGTCCCCGCGGAGCCGGGCGCAGGAACTGATCTCCGGGACGGGGCTGAAGAGCATCGCCGAGCGGAAGCGGCTGGTCGAGGGGGGCGTTGAAGCGGTCTCCGCGAGCGCGGACCCGCTGATCGCACACGTGAAGCGGCTCGACGGCGAGTCGCGCCGGCTGCGCAAGATCGCGGAGGATGAGATCGAGGCGAAGGAGCGCATCGGTTACGCGAGGATCGCGGCCTTGAAGTTCGAGATGCTCGGCGAGAGCGTGTACCCGGACGCGACATTCACGCTGCGCATGTCGTTCGGGCCGATCGTGGGATGGGCGGAGGACGGGAAGCGGGTGCCGGCGTTCACGACGCTCGCGGGGATGTACGCGCGGAGCGTGGAGCGGCACGGCCGGCCGCCGTTCGATCTGCCGAAGAGGTGGGTCGATCGCAAGGGCAAACTCGACCTGAAGACGCCGTTCAACTTCGTGTGCACCGCGGACATCATCGGCGGAAACTCGGGCAGCCCGGTCGTGAACACGAAGGGGGAGGTGATCGGCCTGATCTTCGACGGGAACATCCACAGCCTGGTGGGGAACTTCGTGTACGACGAGCGGCTGAATCGCGCGGTCGCGGTGGACTCACGCGCGATCATCGAAGCGATGCGGAGAATCTATGACGCGAAGGACCTTGCGGCGGAGATCGTCGGGAAGCGGTGAAGGCAACGGCGCGAAGTCGCGGTAAAGCGGTCATGCGAGCACCGTTCGGTTTGAGGATCGGCCTCTCCGGCGCGTGTTGGGTGCTCCGCGGCTGGGGCGCGGAATCGGGCGCATGGGGCGCTCGGCACCGATTCCTCAAGGGAATTTGGTGGCACGGGGCGCTGGGTTCAAGGGTGGCCCGCGGCGTTCGATGTCATCGGGTCTGCGCGATCAGTTCGCGGGCCTGGTTGAGGATGGCATCGGCGGCGGTGGGTTCGACGCCGGATTCCATGGCTCGGACGGTGATGTCTGGGCCGATCAGGAGGAGTTTTGAGGGGTGGATGATGTTCGCCATGGTTGAGCCGTCGGGGAGCGCGATGGTGAGCGACGGGTCGTCTTCAACGGCGAAGCGCAGTGAGGCGAGGATTCGCCGGATCGTGGCGGGTTCGCCCGTGAGGAAGGACCATCGGGCGGGATCGGCACCGATTTTCGCGGCCTTGGCGCGGAGAACAGGCGGCGTGTCGTGCGTGGGGTCGACGCTGATCGTGGCGATGCGCAGGGGCACGGCGCCGGCGGCGCCCTGGATGCGGAGCAGGTTCGCCGCCATGGGGGGACAGACGGTGGTGCAGTTCGTGAAGGTGAAGGCGAGGACGGTCCATCGGCCTTTGAAGATGTCGCGCGTCTGAGGCGCGCCCTCCTGGTCGATCAGGTCGAAATCGGGAATGGCGAGCGTGGCGAGGGGATCGGGTGCGGCGGAGAGGGGAGCCTGCTCGGCGGCGGGAGGCGGCGTCTCGCGATTCCCGGCGCGCCACAACGCGGCCGCGACGCCGATGATGATGACGAGCAGGCCGACGCCAAAGGGAAAGGGCGATCGACAACAGGAGCCTTGGGCGCTGCAACATGTGGGAGCCATGCGTCCAGTGTATGCGGCACGCGGAGACGGGGACTTCAGCATCACATGGGGCGCGTGCGTGTCGGGGCGGTTGCGATGATGAGGGCCGCCGCGATGAACATCGCGGTCGCGAACGCGATCAGGCCCGACCATGCGGCGAGGGGGCTGATGGGTGTCGGCAGTCCGAGGCAGGCGGCGATGGCGGAGTGGCACCAGTGAAGCGGGTTGGCGGCGATGATGGTGCGCAGCCAGGGCGAGGAGCCTTGGGCCGGGAAGATGGAGCCGCTGAGGAGCCAGAGTGGCATGAGGAGCATGTTCATCACGCCGTGGAATCCCGCGGTGGAGTCGATCCACCAGGCGGCAGCGAGGCCGAGGGCGACCACAGCGACGGCGGTGATCGCGGCGGCGACGAGCGCGCCGATCAGGCCGACGAACCCCGCGTCGAGCCCGATGAACGGTGCGGCGAGGAGGAGGATGGCCGACTGCATCGACGCGATCGCGGCTCCGCCCAGCACCTTCGACGCGACGATGGCCCACGCCGGGGCCGGGCTGACGAGCACGGCCTGGAGGAATCCCTCCTGTCGATCCTGGATGAGCGATATCGCGGAGAAGATGGTGCTGAAGAGGATGGACATCGTGACGACGCCGGGCAGGAGGAATGAGCCATAGGAGATCGCCGCGCCCGATCCGTTGGGCATGGCGAACGAGCCGGACATCCCGGCGGCGATGAAGACCCAGATCAGGATCGGCGTGCCGATGGTGGCGACGACGCGCGTCGGCTGGCGGAGGAAGCGGATCAGTTCGCGGCGCGCGAGTGCGGCGGCGGCGGCACGCCCGGCCTGGGGCGGAAGCGTCATGGCGAGGCCTCCCCGCCCAGTCGGGCGCCGGTGTGCGCAAAGTAGACGTCGGCGAGCGTCGGCGGCGCGACGGAGAAGGGCGAGGCGGCGCGCGTGAGTGCAACGGCGGCGCGTTCGACCGCTTCGGGGCTGCCCGCCCCCACGGCTTCGGGCGCGGAGCGCGTGAGCGTCAGGCCGGCGGATTCGAGGAGAGAGGCGGCCTCGGCCCTCGCAACCACGACGTGGTTGCCCAGCGCTCGGCGGAGTTCGGCGGGGGCGCCCTCAGCGACGATTCGGCCCTGGTGCATCAGGGCCACGCGCCCGGCGCGTTCGGCTTCATCCATCATGTGCGTCGTCATGATGATCGTGAGGGGGCGGCCTGGCGCGGCGCGGCGTTGATCGAGAAGATCGATGAGCGAGGCGCGCGAGTCAAGATCGAGACCGGCCGTGGGCTCGTCGAGGAGAAGGATCTCAGGATCGCCGAGGAGCGCGCGGGCGATGTCGGCCCGGCGCGCCAGGCCCCCGGAAAGCGTCGCGACGCGGCTGTGCATGCGGTCGGAGAGGTTCATCTCCGCGGCGACGGCGCGGGCCTTGTCCTCGGCCTCGAAGCGGACGACTCCGGAGAGTGACGCCTGGAGGATCAGGTTCTCGCGGACGGTGAGGAGTGGATCGAGCGCCGGCCGCTGGAACGCGACGCCGAGACGCGCACGGAGGGCGGTGCGCCCCTTGGACAGCGCGGCCGGGGCGTTGAAGTAGTCGATTTCACCCGAATCGGCGCGGTCGAGCGTGGCGAGGATCCGCAGGAGGGTGCTCTTGCCCGATCCGTTTGGGCCGAGGAGCCCGAGCCAATCCCCGCGGCGGATGGTGATGGTGACGCCGACGAGCGCGGTGCGCGCCGCTTCGCGCCGCGTGGCGCGATAGGTCCGCCGGAGATCATGGGCCGCGATGGCGACATCCTCGGCGGGGGGTGTGAGCGCGTCGGCGGTACACATGCGGTCAACCAAGCAGGCTCATTCCGGCGTCGGCGACCAGGACGATCAGCACCAGCGGCAGGTAGATCACTGAGCCGAGGAAGAGAGAGCGCGCATTGCGATCGTTCCGCTGCGCGAGAAGGGTTACGCTCAGGTGGAGCATCGCGCACCCAAGGACGACCGAGGCGACGGCGTAGGCCCAGCCGACGTGCGCCCGAATGGCCCAGACCGGCATGAGTGAAAACGCGATCATGATGATCGACCAGAGGACCGAGTGCCAGGCGGTCGCGATGCCCGTTCTGTCGTTCAGGGAAAGGACGCGATACCCGCCCCTCGCGTAATCGTCGCGGTATTTCCACGCGAGGGCCAGGAAGTGCGGAATCTGCCAGGCGAACATGATGAGGAAGATCGACCATCCGCCGGGGTGATCCAGGCCTCGCCATGGCCCTTCGGACGCGGCGGACCAGCCGATGAGCGGCGGGAGCGCGCCGGGGATCGCGCCGATCCACAGCGCCAGGGGGGTTACGGGCTTCAACGGCGTGTAGGCGAGCAGATAGGAGAGGATCGTCGACAGTGAAACAAGGGCGGCGACGGCGTTGGTGCCCAGCCAAAGGGCCGCCACCCCGGCGATGCACAGCGCGACGCCGAAGGACGCGCCCTGCGTCGGCAGCACTCGTCCCGCGGCGACGGGTCTTTGACGCGTGCGCTGCATGAGGGCGTCGCGGCGGGCCTCCATCACCTGATTCAGCGTGTTCGCGCCCGCGGCGGAGAGGGCTGTTCCGATGAGGCAGACAAGGAAGGTGGCGGCGATGCCTAGGAGTTGTCCGTGCCCCCAGCCCCGCTCGATCTGCGCGAGCGCGAACCCCACCGCCGACGTGATGGTTACAAGCCGGACAATGCCGGGCTTGGTGAGGATGACGAGATCGCGCGCAAGGCTCGGCGCGACCGCGACGGCGGGGAATGGCTGGGCTAACTGCGTCATCAGGGCGCGGGCATGATAGCGTTCGGAACACTGCGGTCGCACCGCCCCTGCTACTGTTACCGCGGGTCCCGGTAGCTCAGTTGGATAGAGCAGCCGCCTTCTAAGCGGCAGGTCGGGCGTTCGAGTCGCCCCCGGGACGCTTGATCCGGCTCCGCCCGCCGCCGGAATTCGTGTCGCGCCGGCATGGTTGATCCGCATGCCTTCATGCCTCATGCCCCGATGCCTTTCTTCCCGGCGAGACCTGAAACCGCCGGCCGAATACGCGGAACAAAGGTCCGCGGGCGGCGCGATCCGCCGTAGACTCCGCCACCGAGTTGATACCCACGAAGGAGGCATCCATGCCCGGCCCAGCGAAACTGCTCACGATCGCCGTTGCCGCCCTGATCTGCCCCGCGGGCGCGCTTCACGCGAAGACCGTCGGGTATCTCAAGGTCGAGGGCGAGATTCCGGAACGGGAGTTGGTGGCGCCGTTCCTCTTCGCCAAGCCGGACAAGATGACCTTCCGCGGGCTGATCGAGACGCTCGAAGGCGTGGCGGCGGACGGGTCGCTTGACGGGATCGTCCTTCGGCTCGCGGAGCCGAGGTTATCGCTCTCGCGCGTGGAGGAGATCGGCGCATCGGTGAAGCGGATCCGTGGCGCCGGGAAGAAGGTCCACCTGTTCACCGAGATCTACGACCAGTCGGCGGTGGTGCTGGGGTCGTTCGCGGACGAAGTGATTGTGCAGGCGGGCGGGGCGGTGATGCTGACGGGGGTGTACGCGGAGGAGATGTTCCTCGCCGACACGCTGAAGTGGATCGGCATCACGCCGGACTTCGTGCAGATCGGCGACTACAAGGGGGCGAAGGAGATGTACGCAAATGCGTCCCCTTCGCCCGAGTGGGATCAGAACATCAACCAGTTGCTCGACAGCATGTACGCGCACGTCCGCGCGCACATCAAGGCGGGGCGCGGGATCGACGACACGCAACTCGACGGGGCAATGGCCGACGGCGTGCTCATGGACGCCGGCGGCGCGGTGAAGCACAAGGTCGCCGACGCGGAAGTGGATCGGCTGAGCCTCGATGAGCACCTGAAGGCGGCGTACGGGGCGGATTTCAAGTGGGACCTGACGATCGGGCCGAGCACGGACGGGCCGGATTTCGCGAAGATGGGGCTCTTCGAGGCGTTCGGCGAGATCATGAAGGCGGTCGAATCGATGAAGGGGGGCACGACGCGCGACACCATCGCGGTGGTCCATATCGACGGGCCGATCGTGGACGGGAAGTCCGAGGGGGGCGGCTTGATGGGCGGGCCTTCGGTCGGGTCGCTGACGATCCGCGAGCAACTCAAGAAAATCGAGGATGATGAAAACGTCAAGGGCGTGATCGTGCGCATCAACTCGCCGGGCGGGAGCGCGATCGCGAGCGAGAGCATCTGGCTGGGGCTTCGGCGGGTCGTCGAGCAGGCGAAAAAGCCCGTGTGGGTGAGCGTCGGGAGCATGGCGGCGAGCGGGGGGTACTACATCGCGGTCGGCGGCGAGAAGATCTATGTCAACCCGTCGTCGATCGTCGGGTCCATCGGCGTGGTTGGGGGGAAGTTGGCGCTGGGCGGCCTGTATGAGAAGTTGCACATGAACGTCGTGCCGAGGGCGCGCGGGCCGATGGCGGGCGTGATGGGGGCGCTGACCCCCTGGAGCGACGCGGAGCGGGCGCTCATCACCCGGCGGATGAAAGAGACCTACGACCAGTTCGCGGGGCGCGTGGCATCGGGGCGACAGGGGATCGACCTTTCGAAGACCGCGGAAGGTCGGCTGTTCACCGGCGATAGGGCGATCGGGTTGAAGATGGCGGACGCGATCGGCGGGCTGGAGGCCGCGGTGGCGGACCTGGCGACGGAACTCGGGCTTGCGGAGGGGATGTACGACGTGCTGGACTACCCGCCGCCGATGAGTTTGCAGGAGTTGTTCGAGAAGGGTCTGCCGTTCGGCGCGAGCGCGCCGGAGTCCGCGATGCTGTCGGCGGTGCGTCAGGCGTTGGGCGAGGATGCGTTCGAGCAGGTCGCGAGCGCGCTGACGGCGCTGATGCAGTTGCGGAAGGAGCCGGTGATTCTGGCGATGCCGCGGGTTGTGGTGTTCAGGTAGTCGATTCGGCTCTGCGCCGCCTCGCGGCGAGGGAGAGGCCGATCGCGGCGAGTGCAACACCGGCAGGGGCAGGCGTGCGGTCCGTGACTTGGTTGTTGGTGAATGCCGGTTCGCCGCCGGGGGAGAAGCCGCCGTTGTCATAGTCGGTGGGGTACGGATATGTCGGCGGCGGGGCGGGGCGCCTCGGCGGGGGCACATAGACGGGCGGCGGGTTCTCGGGGCGCGGCTTGCGGATGTAGCCGTGGTTGATCTCCCGCTGCGCCCTCACGATGCCGAACCAGACCTGCGCGGAGAGCGACGAGCGGTATTCGCCGGTCTGTTGATCCAGCGTGAGATCGATGTCCGCCGAGGCGGCTTCGCCCAGGATCGGAAGGTCGGCATACCCGACGTGGCCGTTGACGCTCATGGTGTGGTTGGGGAAGTCCTTGGTGCCCGTGGCGGAGAAGTTCGCCAGGCCGTAGGACACCGACACGCTTCCGCTGACGGTCATGTTGATCCAGTCGATGTTGAACGAGAAGGAAGGCTGGCGCAGGTCGGCGGAGTCGGTGTAGGTGGCGAGTCCCGTGCCCGCGCCGGTCAGGCCGTCGATGCTCCAATCGCTCATGTAGGAGATGGCGTGCTGATTGTTGGGGCCGCCCGTCGGGACGATGGCGCCCGTGTAGTAGATGTCCACGTTCTTGCCCGCGTGCGTGCCCCAGTAGCGACCCTGCCAGCCGGTCGTGGTGACGAGCGAGACGTAGTTCATGGTCCGGTCGTACTGCGGACCGAAGTGCAGGCCGAGCATCGCCGCGTCGAGGTCCACAAGCGTGGATTCGCAGGCGAGGCCCATCTCGCGGGTATCGAGCGGCCCGGTGGCGGCGGCCGGCCCGGATGCAGCAGCGATCACGCAGGCGCCCACGGCGGCCCGCGAAGCGGAGAGGTTCAGGGACATGGCGCGATCCTCCTTCAATCCCCGCAGGCCGCGAGGCCGTTGGGGAATCCACGCCCGCGCATGCTCTAATGAATCATGCAGCGCGGACGCGCCGATGCAAGCGCGAAGGCGGACGCCACGCCACAAACGGGGAAGTTTCCCCGTGCCAAGAGTGAAGTGAGACGAATCCCACAAGACTTCCGGGCGGGGGCATCCGCCTCTTCGCCCGCCACGGCGGGTCTTCGACTCGAAGACTCGCTCAGAAGCGGCTTCTCTGACGCCCGGAAACCATGTGGGATCTGTATGAGACAAGGAAGCGGCCCGGAGCGCGGCCGCGACGCGATCAGGCGCGATTCGCAAGCCGTCTCTTGATGACCTCCTCCGCCCCGCCCGCGACGACGAGTTCCTGCGCGACGGGGCTGAGCGGCGAAAAAAGGAACTCTCGCCCGGCGACGGCGAGCGTCGAGCGCTGGTAGTCGATGGTGATGTCGCCGATGAGGCTGCTTTTGTCCCCCCCTTTGTTCCTTTGTCCTTCTCTCCCTTGGTCCCTCAGCCACGCGACGAGTTCGGGGCACTCGAAGCAGACGAAGCCGTTGTTGAAGGCGTTGCGTTTGTAGGTTTCGCTGAATGAGGCGGCGATGACGCAGGGGATGCCGAAGTGCTTGAGGGCGGTGGCGGCCTGCTCGCGGCTGGAGCCGGTGCCGAAGTTCAGCCCGCCGATGACGACGTCGCCGGGCCTGGCCCTGGCGCGGAAGTCGGCGTCGTAGTTCTCGAAGATGACCGCGGCCATCTGTTCCTTGGTCATCGAGTCGTTGTAGGTGTGTTTTCCGGCGTAGATGCCGTCGGTGTTGAGGTTGTCCTTGTCGAGGAACCAGGCGCGGCCGCGGACGACGGCGGGGAAGCCCGTGATGACCTCGAACGAGTTGGCACCTGATTGGGCGGCGGGCTTGGGCGCGTTCGGCGCGGCGGCCTTGATGCTGCTGGCGATCGTGGTCGGCGTGAACTTGGTTGGGGAGCAGATGAAGCCGGCGACAGCGCTGGCGGCGACGACGGCGGGCGAGCCGAGGTAGACCAGGCCGTTCTTGTCGCCCATGCGGCC
>CAZBDZ010000019.1:26784-51795 GCA_964490785.1 uncultured Phycisphaeraceae bacterium | reverse complement strand
CGGGTGCGCCGGCGCACCGGGCCCGCCGCACTGGCTGACAAGCAGCCAGTGGCACATGAATCCTCTGTTCCTGTGCCACTGGCGGCTCGCCCGCCAGTGCTCTCCGCGCCGGGCGAAGGCCGGAATGGTTCTCCGCGACAGGCCATCACTCCATTATCCGCGCCCGTCGGCCCTCGATCGATACCTTCCCCGCCAGCAGTTGCGACAGCGCCCACGGGTACAAGACCCGCTCCACCTCAAACACCCGGGCGCCGAGCGTCTCGGCCGTATCGTCGTCGCGAACTTCGCACGCGCGCTGCGCGAGGATCGGCCCATGGTCGTAGTGCTCATCCACGAGGTGGGCTGTGCATCCGGAGACCTTGCATCCCGCGTCGATCACCGCCTGATGCACGCGCTCGCCGTACATCCCCTTCCCCCCGAACGACGGCAGCAGCGCCGGGTGGATGTTCACCGCCCTCCCCTCGAACTCGCCCGGCACGCGGAGAAACTTCACGTACCCCCCGAGCACAATCCACTCGGCGGAATGATCGCGGAGGATGCGCCCGAGAACCGCCGGCTCGATGACTCCCGGCACGACGAGCACCGGGAGTTTCCGCTCGCGGGCGCGCATCGCGCCAAGGCAGTCCTTCGACGCGATCACGACGCGGATGTCGGCGCGCAGCGTGCCCGCCCGGATGCAGTCGTCGAGGTTGAGAAGCGTCCGCCCGCCGCCCGAGATCATCACGGCGAGCCCGGGCCGCGTCGGCGCGTTCATGACGAGAGTTTCTCGATCGCCGCGGCCTCGTCCCTCGCAATCACGAGAAACTTGTCGAGTTTCGTCAGCCGGATGATGTCGAGGAGCGCGGGGCTCAGCCCGACGATCGCCAGTCGGCCCCCGCCGTCGCGGCAGCGCTTGGTGATCGTCACCAGCATCCCCAGCCCCATCGAGCCCAGGACATTGACGGCGGCCATGTCGATGATGAGACGGTTGTTCGCGGACGAGGCGGCCGCCTTGAGGTCTTCCTCCACGATCGGCGCCTCGCGCTGGCCCACGGCGGGACAGACGACGCGCGCGACCGCTCCTCCGCTAATCTGCCTGACTTCGACGAACGAGGCGTTGCTCACCCGCGTAAGGTAATCGACGCCGGGGAAAACGCCAAGAGGCCCTGCCCCCCCGGAGGTGCCCTATGCAGACCAACGAATCCGCCCAAGCCCGCATCGAGGAGTTCACCGGCCTGCCCGACGGGGCGCTTGTCGAGCGGTACACGGAGGGGATCAACCGTCTCGACCGCCGACTGCTGGACCTTACCGATGCCCAACTGGACACGTTTTTCCGCTCCGAGGCGGGGGTCGGGCGGTGGTCCTGCCGGGTGCTGGTGGGGCACCTGGCCGACGCCGAGGCCGCCTTTGCGCACCGCTTCAGGCGGGCCGTCGCCGAGCAGAACCCCGTTCTTTCTCTCTGGGATCCTGACGCCTTCGTGGACGCGGGCCTCTACGCCCCGGCGATTCCGGTCGCCGGCCACGTCGCCATGATCCACACCACGCGCCTCTGGTGCGCCGACTGGCTCCGCACCCTCGACGCCGAAGCCTGGACCGCCAAAGCCCTCCACCCCGAGCGCGGCGAGGAATCCCTCCACACCATGCTCGCCCGCTGCACCTGGCACCTCGAACATCACGCCTGGTACCTCACGCGAAAGATCGAACTCCTGCTGAGCGACGCCGCGCGGCGTTGATGGTTCCGATGAGCCGCGAAGCAGTGCGAGCCTTCACTGTGTTGCACAGATTCCGCGCCCGCGCCGCCGTTTCGCGCCTGAAGCGCGGCTCATCATTCGAGCCCCATCACCCCGCAAGCCTCCGCCTGAGCACGGTCAGCAAAGTCCGCGGCTCGCGGTACGCCGGCGGCGGACGGAAGTACACCTCGTGAAGCGCATCGCCCGGCTTCGGCGTGATGGGCCGCACGCTGCCCTGAATCCCTTCGAGCGCCGCGGCGACCTTGCCCGGATCCTTGCAGCGGAAGATCACGTCCTGCTCGTGCAGCGCGATGGAGCGGATGCCGACCCGGCCGGCGAGAATCCGCAGCCGCGCAAGGTCGATCGCGTTGACGACCGACGCGGGCGGCTCGCCGTACGCCGTCTTGAGGTCCTCCTCGATGCGTTCGAGATCCTCGATCGTCCTCGCCGCCCCCACGCGGCGGTAGGCCTCGAGCCGCCGCGATTCGCTGGGGATGTAGGCCTTCGGAAACGACCCGGAGAGGCCGATCTCGATCGTTGTCTCGGCGGGTTCGACGTGGACCTCGTTCTTCAGTTCCCGCGCCGCTTGTTCGAGCAACCGACAATACATGTCGTACCCCACCGCGGCGATGTGCCCCGACTGCTCCGGCCCCAGCAGATTGCCGGCCCCGCGAATCTCCAGGTCGCGCATCGCGATCTTGAAGCCCGCCCCGAGCATCGAGAACTCCTCGATGGCGCGCAGCCGCCGCGCCGCCACTTCCGTCACCGGCCGATCGTCCGGCAGCAGCAGGTAGCAGTACGCCCGGTGCTTGTAGCGCCCGACGCGCCCGCGGAGTTGGTGCAGATCCGCCAGCCCGAACCGGTCGGCATTGTTGATGAAGATCGTGTTCGCCGAGGGAATGTCGATGCCGGATTCGATGATCGTCGTCGAGACCAGGATGTCCGCCTCGCCCGTGACGAACCGCCCCATGACCTCCTCGAGTTCGTGGTCGGGCATCTGCCCGTGTCCCACGGCGATCCGCGCATCGGGCACGAGCCTCCGGATGTCGTCCGCCACCGACCGGATGTTGTGAACCCGGTTGTGGACGAAGTAGACCTGCCCCTCGCGCGCGAGTTCGCGGAGGATCGCGCGCTGGACCCGCCTCTCGTTGTAAGGCAGGACCTCCGTAACCACCGCACGCCGATCCAGCGGCGGAGTGCTCAGCGACGAGATGTCGCGCAGCCCCAGCATCGCCATGTGTAGCGTCCGCGGGATCGGCGTTGCGCTGAGCGTCAGCACGTCCACCGTCAGCCGGAGCGCCAGGAGCGCGTTCTTGTGCTCCACGCCGAAACGCTGCTCCTCGTCGACGACAACCAGCCCCAGGTCGGCGAAGCGCACGTCCTTCGACAGCAGCCGGTGCGTGCCGATCAGGACGTCGACCTGCCCCTTTCGCGCCGCGGCGAGGATGTTGTTCTGCTCCTTCCCCGTCTTGAAGCGCGACAGGCTCTCGATCCTGAAGGGATAATCGGCGAAGCGCTGGCGAAACGTCCGCTCGTGCTGCTCGGCGAGCAGCGTCGTGGGAACCAGCACCGCGACTTGCCTGCCGAACTCCGCCGCCTTGAACGCCGCGCGGATCGCCAACTCCGTCTTCCCGTACCCCACGTCGCCGCAGAGCAGCCGGTCCATCGGCCTCTCGCGCGCCATGTCCTTCTTGATCTCCGCGAGCGACGCCAGTTGATCGTCCGTTTCCTCGTAGGGGAACTCCGCCTCGAACTCCTTCTGCCAGGGCGTGTCCTCGGGGTAGCGCACGCCGGGCATCGACTCGCGCGCCGCCTGCACCCGGAGCAACTCCGCCGCCAGGTCGCGCACGCTCTCCTTCACCCGCTCCTTCTGCGATTCCCACCGCTTCCCGCCGAGCGTCGAGAGCGGCGGCTTCCCGGCGAATCCGCCCACGTACCGCTGCACCTTGTCGATCTGCGACACCGGCACGTTCAGCCGCGACCGCCCCGCGAACTCGAGAACCAGGTATTCCTCGGACAGCGCGGGCGCGGCCCCGGGCGATTCGCTCTTCCTTCCGCCCTGCCGCGACGTGAGAACGCCCTCGGCGCGCTCGTCCGCCGTGGGCGTCGGCGCGCGGGGCTTCATCGTCTTCAGCCCCACGAAGCGCGCCACCCCGTGGTCGGCATGCACGACGTAGTCGCCGATATTGATCTCGAGAAACGCGTCGGTCGCGCGCCCCGCCTTCAGCCGGCGGATGCGCCGCCTCGTGTTGTAGCGGTGAAGCAGTTCGTGGTAGGGAACGAACGCGACCGCCTCGCGCCCGCCCGCGGCCGGCGCCTCGGCGTCCCAGATGAAGCCCCGGTGCAGGTAGCACACGACGCCTTCCACCGGCGAATCGGCCGCGAACTCCGCGAGCAACTCGCCGAGCCGGGCCCGTTCGCCGTCGTTCTGACAGAAGACAATGACGCGGTGCTCTCCGGACATACGTCCCAGGTCGCGGACGGCTTCGCCGGCGTCTCGCGGCAGCTCGGCGAGCGGCCTGACCGGAATCGAAACCAACGCTCCCGACCGATCGCCCGTCGCGCCCGCGGAGGAGAACTGATTCACCTCGGCCACCGCGCTCAGCCGCTCGCGCAGGAGTTTCATCACCGCCGGCGGGCCAAAGATCCCCCGCGCATCATGCACCCGCTCGTAGTACCCGCGCGCCTGCTCCGCGATCTCCAGCGTCTCGCCGAGCACGCCGATCGTCTCCCGCGGCAGAAGTTCGATCAGGCTCCGCGACGCCTCGGCGTCCCGCTCGGCGGCCTCGCCCAGCCTCGCGCCCACGATCTCAACCTCGCTCAGCCTCGCGCCGGACCCCATCGTCTCGAGGTCGATCTCCGTGATGGACTCGATCTCGTCGCCGAAGAAATCGACCCGCACCGCCGCGCCCCCGGCGCAGAACACGTCGATGATCCCCCCGCGCACCGCGAAGTCTCCCGGCTCTTCGACGGAATCAATCCTCTTGTACCCCGCGGTGTCAAGCCACCGCGTCAGCGCCGCCGGCGATCGGCTCTCGCCCGCGCGGATCGTCGTGATGAGGTCGTCCAGCCGCGCGGGGTCCGGCACCGCCTGCATCAACGCCTGCACGGGGCAGATCAGAACCTCGGGCATCGTCCCTTTCATCACCTGCCGCACGATCGAGAGACGCTCCGCGAACAACTCAAGGCTCACGCTCGTCTCGCCCGGAAGGAACTCGAGCGCCGGAAACCGGGCCGCATTGACCCCCGCGGCGGTCAGTTCGTCCGTCGCCTCGTCCGCGTCGTCGAGGTGCGCCGCCACGAGCACGATCGGCCGGCCCGCCAGCCGTGCCACTCCCGCCGCCACGAGCGCCGTCGAAGACCCGCACGCCCCGACCGCCGAGGCGTGAATCCCCCGGCCAAGTTGGTCCGCCAGCGCCCGCACCGCCGGGTGCTCGCGGATGAGGTCAAGATGTGAAGCCAGCGCGCGCATGCCCTCGCGGCCGCAAGCCTCCCGAGGCCGCGGTCGCTGTGTCTCCTGAGTTGGGGGAGTTATATCACCCGCGCGAGTTCCACCCGGGTGCCCCGGTCTCGCCGGCTTTGCGGCGAGGCCGGGCGGAGTGACGGAGCCGTCCGTCAACCTGACTGGCCGATTCGGGCGCCGTCGGCAAGAATGCACGCATGTACCTCGGGCACAAGCAAGTGCGCAAAGAGGCGCCAAGGATCGCTCGGTTTCTGACATTCTCCTGTCGGGGTCGGCTCCCTCTATTTCAGAATGACAAGATCAAGCGGCTCTTCCTCGAAATCCTGGGCCAGTCGCGCGAAAGATTGGGCTTCAGGCTGCGCGCCTGGGTCGTCATGCCGGAGCATGTGCATCTGATCTTGGTTCCGCGTCTGCCCGGGGCTCCGGTGCCGGTCATTCTGCAGGCGGTCAAGCAGCCTGTCGCCCGGCGCGTCATTCACCGGTGGCGGCAACTGAATGCGCCCATCCTCGCACGCATCACGGATGCGAATGGCGAATCACGCTTCTGGTTGCCCGGAGGCGGCTATGACCGCGCTTCCTACAGCGACGGCGAGCTCTTCGAGAAGATACGGTACATCCATGAGAACCCAGTGCGGCGGGGGCTGACAACGTGCGCACTGGATTACGAGTGGTCATCGGCACGTTGGTATGTGGGCCGACGGGAGGACGTGCAGGACTTCGATCCACTTGTGCCGCCGCCGAGCGTCGGCGGCTGATGGCCTGACGAGTGAAGGATTAGCGGGCGGCTTTGCCACTCCGCCCGGCCTCGCTGCAAAGCCGGCGAGACCGGGGCACCCGCCATGGTGCGATTGCCCTGGGGCATCCGGTGAAACGCGACGCCCCCCTTGCGGAATGGATACTCTGATGCGCCGCCGCGCTCGTGGGCCGGCGTGTGGACGGAGGTGCCGCATGGGAATCTGGGATCGGCTCAAGCAGGAACTGATCGACATCGTTGAATGGCTGGACCCGACGAACGACACGCTGGTCCACCGGTTCGATCAGCGGCCGAACAACGAGATCAAGTGGGGAGCGAAACTCATCGTCCGTGAGGGGCAGGCCGCCGTCTTCATCGACCGCGGGCAACTCGCCGACGTCTTCCCGCCGGGCATGTACACGCTGGAAACCAAGAACCTCCCGATCCTCGCCACGCTCAAGGGGTGGAAGTACGGCTTTCAAAGCCCGTTCAAGTGCGAGGTCTATTTCATCAGCACGCGGCAGTTCACCGACCTGAAGTGGGGGACCATGAACCCCGTCATGCTCCGCGACGCGGAGTTCGGCCCGATCCGCCTGCGCGCCTTCGGAACCTACGTCGCCAAGGTCAAGGACCCCGCCGTCTTCATCCGCGAGATCGTGGGCACCGACGGCAACTTCAAGACGGATGAGATCACGGGGCAGTTGCGGAACGTCATCGTGTCGCGGTTCGCCGACATTCTCGCCGAGTCGAAGATCCCAGCGCTCGACCTCGCCGCGAACTACGACGAGTTGGGCAAGTTTCTCACGCAGCGCATCGCGCCGGAGTTTGAGGGCAAGGGCTTGGAGTTGACGAAACTCCTCGTCGAAAACATCTCGCTCCCGCCGGAGGTCGAGGCCGCTCTGGACAAGCGGTCGAGCATGGGCGTCATCGGGAACCTGAGCGCGTACACGCAGTTCCAGGCGGCGGACGCGATGACCAAGGCGGCGAGCAACCCCGGCGGCTCGGCGTCGATGGGGATGGGCTTCGTGGTGGGGCAGCAGTTGGGCCAGGTGATGGCCGGCGCGGGCGCCGCGGGGCCGCCGCCCGTGCCGGGCGCGCAGGCCGTGAAGTACTACATCGTTCAGAATGGCGAAAAGACCGGCCCGTTCGAGGCGGATGCGCTCCGTCGGCTCGCGGAGAGCGGCGCGTTGACGCGGGAGACCCTCGTATGGCGCGCGGGCCTCGCCGACTGGCAGAAGGCGGGCGCGGTCGCGGAGTTGGCGCCGGTGTTCGCGTCCGTCCCGCCGCCGCTGCCGCAGGGGTGAAGTCGCACGGCCCATGAAGACTCCCGAAACAGCAGGCTCCGAGCGGGCCTTCCCCTGCAGGCAGTGCGGCGCGAAGGTGGAGTTTTCGCCCGGCACGCAGGCGCTTGCGTGTCCATTCTGCGGCCTCGAGAACGCCGTCCCGAAACCGATCGAGGTTGTCGAGGAGGAGGACTTCCTCGCCGCCCTCGAGCAGGCGTCGCACGCCCACGACCTCGAAGATCAACTCGACGTGAAGTGCGCGGCCTGCGGAGCGGAGATTCACGGCCTGGGGGCGCGGACGGCGCTCTCGTGCCCCTACTGCGGCTCCAACATTGTCGCCACGGCGAAGAGTCGCAGGCTCGTCAAGCCGAAGTCGCTGCTGCCGTTCAGGATCACGAGGGAGCAGGCGCAGGCGGCCTTCGAAAAGTGGCTGCGCGGCCTGTGGTTCGCGCCGGGCGACTTGAAGCGCCGCGCCCTGCGCGACGGCCGCCTCCAAGGCATGTACATGCCCGCATGGACCTATGACTGCGACGCCACCACCGCCTATACCGGGCAGCGCGGCGACGCGTACTACGTTACGGTTCCCGTGACCACGATGGTGCGGGGACGCCCGACCGTTCGGATGGTCCGGCAGCGTCGCATCCGCTGGTCGCCCGCCGCGGGAACGGTCCGGAACCGTTTCGATGACGTGCTGGTTCTCGCCGGCGGCTCGTTGCCGCAACACCTGACCGACCCACTCGAACCCTGGGACCTCAAGTCGCTCGTGCCCTACGACGACGCCTACCTGAGCGGGTTCGGGGCGGAGAGTTACCAGGTCGATCTCGCCGGCGGATTCGAGGCGGCCCGCGCCGTCATGCGGCCGACGATCGAACGCACCGTCCGCGCCGACATCGGCGGCGACGAGCAGCGCATCACATCGCTGCGCACGCGGCACGACGGGGTTACGTACAAGCACGTGCTCCTCCCCGTCTGGATCAGCGCGTACCGCTTCGGCGGGCGAGCGTTTCGATTCCTGGTCAACGCGCGGACCGGCGAGGTCCGAGGCGATCGGCCGTGGAGCAAGGCGAAGATCGCCGCCGCCGTGGTCGCGGCGGTTTTGCTCGCGGCGGTGGTGGTTCTCGTCCTGAACCTGGGCGACTTCCCGACCCGATAACCGCCCCTCGGTGCGGCCCGCGCGACGGGACCGGCGCAGGTCAGCCGCTGCCGATATCGGAGCCATGTTCTGTGAACCACCGCCCGTGCCGCGCCGATGCACTGGGGCGATGTTGTTCACCACCGGCGAGCAGAATCCATGACTGATCCAACTTCCCGGTCCGCGCTTCATAGCGAGTTTGTGTCCGACACGGAGATGCACGAGTTGATCCGGATGTTCGTCGACGAGATGCCGCAGAGGATCGACGAGTTCCGCGCGGCGTGGGAGCGCGCCGACGGCGCCCTGGTGCGCCGCTTGGCGCACCAGATGAAAGGGGCGGCGCCGGGCTACGGCTTTACGCCCGTCGGCGAGCAGGCGCGGGCGCTTGAATCCGGGCTGAAGATGTCGGGCGACCATCTTGCAGACCTGCAGCGCGAGTTCGACGAACTGATTGAGATGTGCCGCCGCGTCGCGTTCTGACCCGAGCAACCTCCGGCCGCGACGCCGGACCTTGATGGGAACCGTTCGACCTTGCAACCGCTCGAGCAAAACCCCGTCCTCCTGCTGATCGACGATTCGCCCGCGATCCATCGTCTTCTCGCCTTCAAACTGAAGAACGAGGGGATCGAGTTCCTCGCGGCGTTCGGCGGCATCGAAGGCTTCGAGATCGCCGCGGCGAACCACCCGTCGCTCATTCTTCTCGACCTCCACCTGCCCGACCAGGACGGGCACGCGACCCTCGTCTCGCTCAAGAACGACCCGCGGACGAAGGATATTCCCGTCATTATGCTCTCCGGCGACGCCGAGTCGTCGAACAAGGTCCGCGCGTTCGAACTGGGCGCGATGGACTACGTCACGAAGCCGTTTGACGTGCATGAACTTCGGGCCCGCGTGCAGTCCGCCATCAAACTGCACACGCTGATGCAGATGCTGGAGAAGCGGGCGCAGATCGACGGCCTGACGGGCCTGTGGAACCGCGCGCACTTCAACGATCGCCTCGCCAAGGAACTCAACCAGACCAGACGCGCCGGCACGCCCATGTCCCTCATCGTCTGCGACCTCGACCACTTCAAGAAGGTCAACGACACGTTCGGCCATCCCGCGGGCGATGCGGTCCTTCAGGGCTTCGCCAAGGTCCTCATCAGCGAGTTGCGTTCGTACGACATCGCCTGCCGCTTCGGCGGCGAGGAGTTCGCCATCATCCTCCCCGACGCGGGTCCTCCGGAGGCCGCCGCCATCTGCGAACGGATCCGCAAGGCGATCGAGTCCAAGCGCTGGCCGAACTACCCGGAAATCCGCGCCACGGCGTCCTTCGGCCTGACCGACCGCGGCCTCGACAACGGCGAAACTCCCGAGGCGTGGGTCGCCGCCGCCGACAAGTGCCTGTACGAATCGAAGCAGGGCGGGCGAAACCGCGTCACCACGTACTCCCCGCCCGCGCAGAAGCCAAGGCTGGCGATCGCGGGGTGACAACCCTCTCCCCTGTGCCACTGGCGGCTTGTCCGCCAGTGCCGAGCGCCGGCATCGTCCGTTGTTTCGTCGGCGCCGTCTGCTCCCCGCACTGGCTGGCAAGCAGCCAGTGGCACGCGAATCCTCCATTCCTGTGCCACTGGCGGCTCGCCCGCCAGTGCGATTTGTCGCTGGCGTCCGTCGGGTGCGCCGGCGCACCGGGTCCCTCGCACTGGCTGGCAAGCAGCCAGTGGCACATCGTCGCCCAGTGCCCACCTCCTGTTCCGGCGCGCATCGACCGCAAGCGCGGCACCCTTCCCGCATGTGCGCCGCGGCACACGATGCGTGTGCCGCCGTTTCTGTTCAAGAATCGCTGCCAAGCACCAGCCGCGACCGATCTCCCCCCAACCCGTCGGAGAACCCGCCCGCAGGGCGTACTTCCACTCTCCCTCACCCTCCCGGCCGAACGACCTCTCGATACAGCGTGTCTCTCTCCACCGGCGTGAAGCCCGCTTCGCGGATGGCTTTCTGCAGATCCCAGGCGGTGGTTTCCTGGTGGGTGCCGGCTCCGGCGACCTTGGTGATGTCGTACCAGACGACCGTGCCGTCGATGTCGTCGGCGCCGGATTGGAGCATGAGTTGGGCCATGCTGAGGGTCTGCATTATCCAGAAGGCCTTGACGTGGGGGAAGTTGTCGAGCATGAGGCGGGCGACGGCGAGGGTTCGCAGGTTTTCCAGCCCGCTGGGGCCGGGGAGGCGTTCGAGTTCGGAGCCGTCGGGGAAGAAGGGGAGGGGGGTGATGGTCTGGAAGCAGGCGGTAAGGTTGGCCTGGGCAATCACACTGCGTAAGGGCAGAGGGTGCCCCGGTCTCGCTGGCTTTGCAGCGAGGCCGGGCGGTATTGCCTCATCGCCCGGCCTCGCCGCAGACGGCGAGACCGGGGCACCCGTGGCGCTCATCCCGGGAGTGGGGAGGAGTGCCCCTTCGCGTGTGAGCGTGATGGCGCCTGATGGGTCGCGTGTGTAGCCCATGCGCTCGAGCGCCTCGTCCTGCGCTCTGCGGAGCAAGTCCATGTGGGCGAGGCGTTCGGCGCGGTCCTCGATGTGGCCGTAGAGGATCGTGGCGTTGGTGTTCAGGCCGAGTTGGTGCGCGACGCGGTGGACGTCGAGCCAGACATCGGAGCGGATCTTGCCTTTGAATGCGTCGTCGTGGACGCGGTCGTCGAAGACCTCCGCTCCGCCGCCGGGGAGTGAACCCAGCCCGGCGTCGATCAACTGCTCAAGGACCCAGCGAATGCCGCTGAGGCGGTCCGCCTGGCGGTAGACCTTGGCGATCTTCGCCAGATGGACGATTTCGACGGCGGTAAAGGCCTTCAGGTGGAGCGCCGGCGCCTCGTCGCGCAGCGCCCGCAACAGGTCGGTGTAATACGAGAACGGCAGGGTCGGGTGCAGCCCGCCGACGATGTGCAACTCCGTCGCTCCCGCCGCGACGGCCCGGCGCGCTTCCTCGCGCGCATGGGCGAGGTCTCGCGTGTACGCTCCCTCGTCGCCCGCCTTGCGGTGGAACTCGCAGAACTTGCAGGAGAGGGCGCATACGTTCGTGTAGTTGAAGTGGCGGTTGACGTTGTAGTAGGCGGTTTCGCCGTGGAGTCTTCGGCGAACGGCGTCGGCGAGGTCGCAGAGACCCCAGATGTCCGGCGTGGCGTACAACGCCGCGCCTTCTTCGAGCGAGAGGCGCTCGCCGCGGAGGATCTTCGCGCGAAGTCGGTCGAGCGCCGGATCGCGGCGGTCGGCGGAACGAGGTGGCGAGGCGAGGTCGGAGGTGGCGGTCGTCATCGGATCGAATCGTAGTTGAATCACCGGGCGGCGGCGGATCGAGGTGATTTGGGTGATAAGGCACAGTCAGGCGGGTTGACGGGAAGAAAGGCAGGAGGGAGGAGGCAACGAGGCATCGAGGCGGGGCGACAGGACGACTGTGCTGGCCGTGGCACCCGGGGGGGGTGCAAGAGGACCGGAAACCTTGCTGGGTGTTCAGAATAGGGTTGGGAATGTCGATTCCATGCTGGCATCCGAGGGAGCATGCAGCAATGACCGAACCAGCGTCGGCTTCTCAGATGGACGGGCATGTTGCGGGCGGCGGCGGTTTGATGGCGATGTTGTCATCGCTCCAGACGGAGTTGGATTCGCTGCATCGGAGCATCGCCGAGCAGGAGGCGCGGGCGGCGGAACTTGACGCGCGCGACGCCGCGCTGCGGGAGCATGCGGCGGCGCTTTCGGAGCGGGAGTTTCATCTCGCGGAGCGGCATCGGGAGTTGAACGCCGCGCAGGAGACGCTGCTGGCCGAGGCGAGCGCGTGGAAGGAGCGCGAGCGTGCGGCGGGGGTCGGCGAATCGGCGTGGTACGTTTCGAGGCGGGCGCGGCTCAAGAAGCAGCGCGTGCTCCTTGCAGAGCGGGCGGAGCAGTTGCTCCGCGCCAAGCGGATGATTGAGAGTCGGTTGAGCGATACGGGGCGGACGAGGTCGTCGCTTCCGGTGGCGGGGGGCGCGAAGCCCGCGGGCGGATCGCGCTCGGTGAGCGTCTCGCCGCGGTCGGGGGGGCGTGGATTCGCGGGCGCGATGATGCTGTCCGCTTTGGCGTTCGGGCTTATCGGCGGGGTTTCGTGGGGCGTGTCGGGTGTGCTGGACAGTCCGCGGTACACGGCACGGGCTGCGATCGAGATCGAGGCTTCCGCCGAGCCGCGAGATGCTGAGGCGGTCGATTCCTGGTCCGGGTTCCACGAGGAGTTGGCGCAGGATCCGCAGTTGATGGAGGAGGTTGCCCAGCGTCTTCGCCGGCGGGGGTATGTGGAGTTTGCGACGCCGGCGGATCTTCGGCGTGCTTTCGAGGCCGACCTTTGCGTTGAGCGCGGCTCGCCGGGGCGGCTGGAGTTCACGTTCACGGGCGAGGGACGCGAGCGTTCGGCGGGTGTGCTTTCCGCGATGGTGTCCACGCTGGTGAGCATGGCGAACGACAGCCGCGAAAGGCGTGCGGATCAGGCGGCCACTGTGGTCGCATCGGCATCGCGGTGCGGGGAGGAGGCTGTCGAGACTCGACGCGTGCCGATGTTCCTGGCGACGGCGGGGGCGCTGAGCGGGCTGGCGGTCTGCGCGGGGCTGATCGGGGTGAAGATGTCCGAGAGAGGGCGACCCGGACGCCCCGGGCATCAAGTGGAGCCCGACGAAGCGTGGGCGGTTGGATGAGTGGGGCGGGTTCTCAGTTGATCGCGTGCTGACACACCGGGGGATTGGCCGAGGCCATCCCGGGCGGGCGTGCGGATGCACCAACGATTGTGATCAGACTCCTGAGGCGACCAAAAGGGTCTGGGGCTTGGAGCCATCGGGTTGGGGGGCTTGGATGGTCAAGCGCTTCATTGAGTCCACATCAACCTTGTCAAGGGCGATGAAGAAGGTGCCGGCACCGGCCTCGAATTCCTTGAGGGGGAGGGTCGATCCCGCGGAGTCTTCGACAACGAGGCGGTACGAGCCGCTGAGGACCTGCATGCCGCTGCAGACGAGGTAGGCGGTCTTGGTGTTGGAGTCGACGTAGAGCCCCGCGGCGGCTTTACCCTTGTAGTCCTTGGCGGCCTGTGTGAAGGCGACGTGCTTCGTGGTCGAGCGGGTGAGCATGTCGATGAACCTGAGGCCGGCGTTCTTGGCGAGCGACTCGGTCGTCTGGTTCGACATGGCGGTGTTGGTGATGTCCTGCACGGTTCGGCTGAGGTGCCAGGCGGAAACGCCCAGGACGAGGGATGCGGTGGCGAAGCCGATGCATGCGGCGCGCCAAACCGGGGCCGAGGACCACGCGCGGAGTCCTCCCGGGCCGATGCGTGCGATGGGTTCCGCGCCCACGGAGGCGATGGCCTCGCGCACGGCGGCCATGACCTTGGCGCGCAGTCCGGCCGGGGGTCGCACGTCGGGGAGGATGCGGTCGACGTCGGCGAAGCGGACCTGCTCCGCGCGGACCTGTGCCTGGATGTGCGGCGGGGCCGCGCGGAATGCGTCCTCGAACTGCTGCCGTTCCTGCTCATCAAGCAGGCCGAGCACGTCGAGGGATGCCAGTTCGAAAAGGTCTCTGGAAGTCATAGGGCCAACTCCTCCCCGGTGTTCTTTTCTCGGAGTCTCACGAGCGCCCTGCTGAGGGCGCTCTTGATGGTCCCGAGCGGGATGTTCAGTTCGATGCCGATCTGCTTGAGGGTTTGTCCGTTCAGATAGGCTCTCTTCACAACGGTTTTCTGTAGTTCGGGCAACCTCTCGATCCGTTGCATCACGGCGACGAACCGTTCATCTTTTTCCACTCCCGGATTCTCGCGTTCGGTCTGGGCCTGGACGGGCGTCCAGCCTTCCTCGAGCGGAGACGTTCTGACACGGGCTTTCAGTCTCCTGAGACGATCCACCATGTGCCTTCTGGCGATGAGCATGACCCAGGTGACGAGTGCGGCCCTCTTTGGGTCATATCGGCCCGCAGTGCGCCAAAGGCGGACGAAAACCTCCTGGACGACGTCCTCGGCGTCCGACCGGGTTGGCATTGCCTGGTAGGCCATTCGATACACGAGGGATCCAAAGCGGTCGTACAGCAGGGAAATAGCATCCTCGTCGTCCGCGGCGACGCGGCGCATCAGGTCAAGATCTTCATCGGCCATTGGCTGTGGCACGGCTGCTCCCTTGGTTCAGCCCGCAATCCGTCCGGCCATGTACTCTACGCACTCTTACGCATGGACGCCCGAACAGGATGCTCATTGCACGAAGTTTGGCTGAAATCGGTCGAAAACGTTTGGTATCCGGTCGGTGCGGGTAGGAATGAATTCGGGAATTCCAGTAGTGATTGGGGTCCGTTCGGCCGAGAATCTTCCTGATTCGTGAATTCTGGAGACGGGACTTTGGCACTCCGTCGCTTCCAACTCTATATTGTGTGGAGGGTCCGAGAGCCGGGCCCTACCGAAGGAGGCAGGAGCGCCCATAGAGAGGCGAGGCGACCATGAGGGGCATGGTTACCAGATCGGTAAACGGCCGGAGATGCGCGGCGCGCATCGGGCGTGGTTTTTCTCTCATCGATTTGCTGGTGTCCGTGTCGGTGATGGTCATCCTGATGGCCATTCTGATGCCGGCGCTGCGGATGGCGCACGAGCGGGCGCGTCAGATCAAGTGCGCGTCGAACATCCGGCAGATGGCGATCGCGCTCGAGACCTACACGGACGATTACCAGGAGTACCTTCCTCCCGCGCGGTTCGACGAGGAGCCGCCGACGACGGCGTACGGGCGCGGCGCGCAGGGTCAGGCCATTCCGAATCAGAATCAGGATGTCGACAACGCTGACGGCACGGACACGATGTACGTGCGTTACCGTTCGACGAGTCCATTCTCGAATGAGCCGCTGTGGGACGGGCTGGGAATTCTGTTCGGCGATGATTACTTGAACCACTTCGGCGTGTTCTATTGCCCCAGCCACCATGGGGACCATCAGTACACGAGTTACGCGAGTGAGTGGACGAACGGGACCGGCAGCATCGCGGCGAACTACCAGTACCGAATCCCCGCGGGGATCAAGCGTATTGGTGATCTCGAAAGGCGGACGACGATCGTCGCCGACGGGATGCGCACCCGCGATGACTACAACCACGTCATCGGCAATAACTACATGAAGGCCGACCTTTCCATCGGGTGGTTCGCGGATCATGAAGGGCGAGTGCTCGCCGCGTTGCCGGAGCGGCCGCGGACCGGGACACAGCAGCCTTCCGAGCAGAATCCGTGGAGTCCGATCGACGACGCGAACTGAACGGCGGGGCGGGGGGCAAGGCTTGCGAGTTGCATCGTCGATCGGGGTCATTGGTTGGCTTTGCCAAGGACCGCGCGGGCCGGGGGCCGGGCCGCGGGTTACGTGAACCAGCGGCCACGGTGTGAGGCGAAAGCACTGTCGCCTGCGTGGGTCGCCCCGCGGCCGGAACGCGCGGGCATCTGCAGGGGACCGCATGGGTATCCTCTGTCGCATGCTCGCGTTGAGTATTACTCTCGCGCTCTGCTCGCTCGCCGCGGCGTCGTTGATATGGCGCTATGACCTGTACGACAAGGAGCCGTGGTGGGCGATGCTGCTCGCCGCCGCGATGGGCGGGGGCGGCATGTACTTCGTCGGCGATGTGCAGGAGTGGATCGGCGGCTGGGTCGGTTCCGACCCGGCCCGCTTCGCCATCGTCGCCGCGGGATCGGAGGAGACGCTGAAACTCCTCTGCGTCGTGGTGATCGCGCGGATCATCCGGGGCGTGTTCAACGATCCCGTGGACGGGGTGATCTACGGGTCGCTCGTCGGGTTCGGCTGCGCGTTCGAGGAGTCCATCGCCTACTTCATCGATCCCGTCTCGCGCCCGTGGGGGCCGCCGACGGAGGTCATCCGCATCCTCGGGCACCTGATCTTCGGCGGGCTGGCAGGCGCGGGCGTCGGCTTCATCCGGTGCTCAAGCATGGGCCGGTTCAAGGCGACGAGGCTGCTCGTCTATGGCTTCACCGCCGCGGTCGCGCTGCATTTCGCGTGGGACGTTCTCGCCGCACGCATGTATGTTCGGGAGTTTCCATCGCTGGTCGAGCGCGCGGCACAGGTCGTCATCATGCTCGCCGGGATGATCGCCTACGGCTCGGCGCTCGTCATCGCCTGGACCGCCGCCCGCGAACGATTCCGCGGTGAGCACTGGCGACGCCTCCTCAAGCCCCCGTCGCGCATCGTGTAGGCGCCGCGCTAACCGGCCCACCACCCCAACGCCGCCAGCGCGATCAAGCCCAGCGCCGTCGCCAACTTGATCGCCGCGACGGCACGGTCGATCGGCAGCGCCACGACTCGCCGACCGATAAGCCCGCACAGGCGCTGCTGCCGACCCGCGATGCTCCCGTGCCGGAAACTGAACCTCCTCGGCGGGATGTGGTTCAGGGCGGACACCGCCCCGAGCGCGGAGGCCATGGTTCGCGCCGCGTCTTCCGAGATCACGAGCCGGTCCCGCCCCGGCGCTCGCCGCGTCATCCCCGAAAGATGCTGCACGGCGAAGGCGTCGGCCTGTTCCTCGAATCGCCGGCTTACCCACCCGAACGCGACGAACCCGACGCCCGCCGCCACGAGGAACCCGACCACCGACGCGACCGCGTTGGGCTGGTCCTCGACCCGCGCCCACTCCGGCAACACGACTTCGATCCCCGCCGACGCCCCCGCCCACGCAAGCGAGATCACCGCGATCATCAGCCCCATCAGCCAGGGCAGATGATGGCGACGAGCGTGCGCCAGTTCGTGCGCCATCACCGCCTCGACCTGCCGCTCCGGCAGTTGCTCGAGCAGCGCATCCGTCAGCAGGATGTACCGCAGCCCCGGCACGATGCCCACCACCGCGCCGTTCAGCATCTCCGAATGCGTCCGCCACACCAGTAAATCCCGGCATCGAACCCCGTGCGCCCGGCACATCGCCTCCAGTCGATCCCGCAACTCGCCCGCGCCCAGCGGCACCGTCGTCCAGATCAACCTCAGCACCAACGGGATGAACACAAGGATCACCAGAATCCCCGCGAGGTGCGCCGCGCCGATCAATGGTCCCAGCCACTGCGCTTCCCCGACACGACGCTCCACTCGGCCCGCCGCCCAGTCCAGGATGTCTGTCCACCCGAGAACCAGCGTAATGGGCACGAGCACGATCAGCATCTGGTGCCGCGTCTGCTCCCATGCGTACTGCGCGCGCGTCGGCAGCCTCGGCGTGCGGTCCGACGAGTCCAGGTTGCGCAGGATCGACGCCTCGCGCAGGCGACGGTCGATGCCGTAATACAACGTCCAGCCCAGGACAAACACGAGCAGGGGCGGCAGCGTCGCAACGAGATCATCGATCAGGATCAGGTCTCCGCCGAGCATCTCGCGCACGGCGTCAAGCCATCCCAGCGCCAGCACCGCGATGACGTGGAACAGCACCGCCGCGTAACGCGACGCCGAGAGCGCGCCGTCCGCGACGTGAATCCACATCCACGACCCGCTCGTATCCAGCCGCCTCCCGCAGGCCGAGAGCGCGAGCGCGAGCGCACCCGCGAGGGCCGCCATTGCTCCGATTGTCCACGCCGCCGCCTCGCCCGCCGAAAGGCCCTCCACCATCGGCACGCCCGGAATCTCATCCCGCGCGGCGGCGAGTGCGACGAGGATGAGGATCAGTACATGCGTCATGGCGTGCGGATGTCAGCGCCGGTCGATGCCCCGGCCTTGGGCCGCGGCATCACTTCCTCATCGTCCCAAGGTCGATGACCACGCCGTCGCCCTGGTAGTAGTCCACGTTCATCGACTCGCGCGAGACGCAGGTGAAGACGAGGCACGCGCGCCCCTGCCGGCGCGCGTAGGCGATGTCGTCGTCGCTCGGGCCGGCGTAGTCGGAGTTGTCGGCGGAGGTGCAATGAAGATGGTAATGGAAGATCGCGTCGCAGCCCTGCTCGACCATCTCCGCCGGCGCGACGAAGCGCCGATCGCCGAATCGCTGCGCCGGCCTCGGCGTGAACATCCGCACGCCCAACCCGTCGGGCGCGCCGTCGATGACTCCGCCGTACTCGGTTGACGTGTCCGCGCGGTCCTGCTCGGATTGCCGGAAGAGCATCGGGCCGAGGCGCGAGTCCCTCACGGCCTCCGCGGCGATCATGCACAGGAGGGCATCGCCCCATGACATCTGCTCGCGCCAGGTGATGACGGATTCGGGTGCGCGGCGTCCCGCCGACGATGCGGAGGGGCGGATGTATTTGCGTCGCCCCTCCAGAGCCGCTTCAAGCCGCGACATCAGCCCTTGCTGTGATTCGGCGAACCAATCCGGCGTCGCCGCCGCGGCATGGCGCAGTCCCATGAGATGCCGGGGCGAGAGGCCCCTTCGCTGGTCGTTGTTCAGGCGGGCCACGGCGGCGGCGCATTCGTTCCAGACGTGCGAGTATTCCTCCTTGCGCAGCCGTGTCAGCCAGGCGACCTGCTCCGGCGTATCCGGGATGACGCCGAGGTCGCGTGCCGCGGTCCGGAGGGTGGCGAGCGTCGGGTCCTCGTCCGCCGCGCCCGGCTGCGAGAGGAGCGCGACGGTGCGCTCGCCGGTCTTGTCGAGGCGGCGGAGGAGCGCCCACGCGTCCTGCTGTTCGCGTTCGCGCGAGTCGGCCATGCCGCGCGTCGCCGGGCCGAGGTCCGGCTCGCCCGCGAACACGCCGAAGACCACGCCCTCCACGTCGCGTCCCGGGTGCAGGCGCTCAAGTGCGGCCCGCTCCGGCCTCTTGTCGTCCGTCGGCTCGTCCACGGGCCGCGCCCAGCAGCGGACGAGCGCGGTCGAGAGGTCCGTCCAGCCGCGATCCGCGGCGGCGTGACCCAGGAACTCGATCACCGGCCAGTGGGTTTCCGTCGGCAGCATCAGGCGGATCATGTTCCGTGTGTCGGCGAGGTTTGATTCGTCGGCGAGGAGCTCCTCGAATGCCGCCAGCCGCACCTCGTAGTAGCGAGATCGCGCCCACGCGACCTTCTTCAGTTGCTCCCGCGCCAGCGCCGCGTCGGCGCGGCCGGCGGCGACTTCATCCCGGACGGCGCGCACGGCCTTGGTCTGCGCCGCGGTGTGCGCCTTCGGGTCGCTCAGGACTGCGAGCGGATCCGCCGGCGCCGGCCCCTTGCCGGACGAGCACCCCGCGAGCGCGAGACAAGCCAACATCAGCATTAGTCGAGGAATCATGCCGGGGAGTGTAGAGGGCGATGGGAAGAAAGGCACCAAGGCATGGGGCATCAAGGCAGAAGGCGTCAGAGGATCAGCATGGCGTCGCCGTAGGAGTAGAAGCGGTAGCGGTGGTCGATGGCGGTTGCGTAATGATGAAGGAGATCGGCGACACCGCCGGGAAACAGTGCGGCGACGAGCGCGAGGAGGGTCGAGTTCGGCAGGTGGAAGTTGGTGATGAGCGCATCGGTCCAGCGGAATGCGAAGCCCGGAGCGATGAGGAGCCGGGTCTCGCCGGAGTACGCGCCGGCGTGCGAGACGGGGAGTGATTCGAGCGCGCGGACCGATGTTGTGCCGACGGGAATGATGCGTCCCCCGGCGGCGCGTGTTTCGTTGACGGCGGCGACGGCGCCGGCGGAAAGGCTGATCCATTCGGGGTGCATCGGGTGCTGTTCGACGAACTCGGTCTGCACGGGCTTGAAGGTCCCGGGGCCGACGTGGAGGGTGAGGTCGCTCCGGCTGATTCCGCCGGACGCGATGCGGTCGAGGAGGGCTTCCGTGAAGTGCAGCCCTGCGGTCGGGGCGGCGACGGAGCCGGGGGCCGCGTGATCGGCGTACACCGTCTGGTACCAACGCTGGTCATCGGCGTCGGGGATCGAGATGTGGGCGTGCTTGCGCGTCGCCCTGATGTAGGGCGGCAGCGGGGTGATTCCGCATTGAGAGAGGATGGCCGCGGTCCCGCCGGGCGGCGGGCTCTCGTGAGGGAAGCCAATGACGCAGGCGTGCCATGTGTCATCCGTCTTCTTCTCCAGGCGGAGCGCGACATCGGAGAGGCAGTGATCTTTCCGACGAAGTCGCACGAGGTCTCCCGGCATCAACCGACCGCCCGAACGGAGCATCACCTCCCAGACGCCGGGCGCCCTGTCGCAGAGATACAGCCCTTCGACACCGCCCTTTGTCGCCACACGCTCGCCGGCGAACCGGGCGGGGAGTACGTAGGACGTGTTGAACACAAGGCGGTCCCCGGATCGAAGGTACTCCGGCAGATCGCGGAAAAGCCTGTGTTCCACGCGCGAGGAATTGTCGCGGCGGACCACCATCAGACGCGATGCGTCGCGCGGCTCGGCGGGGCGCGCCGCGATGAGGTCCGGGGGAAGGTCGTAGTGGAGGGCCGAGGTGGGGAGCATGAGAGGGTGTCGCACCCCGGATGTTTCCGCCGCGCGACGCGCGTTGAAGCCGGGCAACGCCGGCGGAGTGTACGGCGTGGCGCGAGTTTGACGGAAGAGCTGCGGTTGGTTCGCAGCCCACGGATTATCGGGCTCGGATGCCGGTGCGATCCGGGCACGGCGGTTGTCTTTCGCGGGGCATGAGAATCTCAGACTCGCCGTTCTTGCATGGGCTCTCGCTCGCCGAGCGACACCTGATCGTCCATCAGGCCGCCGCCGAGCAGCAGGTCGAGATCGACCGGCTGGTGGATGATCTCTTCGCGGGCGTGAATCAGGCGACGCAGGAGGCGACCAGGCCGCTCTCGTACTGGTCGGGTCTTGCGCGGGACAACGCGCGCAACCCCGCGGTGAATCCCGTGGACTTCTGGGCGCACCAGGAGGCGGTCCGGCGGGAGCGCGCGGAGGCGTCGCGGCGTTATTCGATGTCGGCGATGTTCGGGACCGGGCCGGGGTCTCCGATCAGGCCCGCCGTCGGGGCGGGGCTTTCGCCTGTTGAGTTTGCAGAGGGGCAGCGTCGCGCGACGGCCCCTCAGCCGACCATCGGGCTGCCCCCGCCGCCGACCTACCGTGCCATTCGCTATGACGACCTGGTCCGCGTGCGGAGCGAGGTCGTGTCGCCGGTGGGGCGGATCGTCGATGTCGTGGCGTGACGGGCACGCATGAGCCCGTCCGAGCACGGGAGGGGGGATTTCGACGCGAGGATCAGGAGTCGTGAGATTCCTTCGGCTGTTCGTTCGCCGCGCGCATGAGCCGTTCGCCATCCTCGGGGGTCATTGATCCTTCGGCGACATACGCCGCGATCTCGCGCTGCGTCTGCCGGCGGAGGCGTTCGCGTTCGGTGCCCCGGACAAACGAGCCGATGAGGGAGATGATCGCGATCACCAGCCCGCCGATCATGGCGATCATCACGATTCCATCGCTGGCGAGGACAAGCGGCGCGTGGGTCATGGGCGGCGTTCCTTTGTGCGACACGGATCAGGTTCAGGCCCCGGCGGGCGGCGGAGACGGGTGCCCGCGGCGAGTTCCGGAGCAGAGCGTCGGCCGACCGGCGGAGAGAATGCGTTCGGCCTCGTCGGCGGTCATCGATCCCTCGGCGACATACGCGGCGAGTTCGCGACGCGTGCGCTCGCACGCGCGATTCGAGATCAGGCGGGCGACCGCGAGCGAGATGATGCTCACGCAAATCGTCGCGCACACGAGCAAGAGGTCCACGTTTCCGCTGAGTCCGGTGAGGAGTGAGTCCATGTGAGTCTCCGTTCAGCAGGCATCGTCCCCGTTGGATTTGGCCTTCATCAGCCGTTCGCCCTGCTCCGGCGTCATCGAACCCTCGGCGATGTACGCCGCGATCTCCCGGCGGGTGCGTTCGCGGTGCGCGGACTTCACCATGCTCTTGACCGACCCGAAGATTGTCGAAACGACGAACACCGTTCCAAGGATGGTCCAGAACCAGTTCTCGGCGGCGGCGTTGATCAGCACGTTCAGGTCCATCGAAGCCCCCTTTCGGGCTGGTGGAGCGTATCGGGCCGGCGGTCGGCCTCCTGGAATCGTTCGGAAGAGGCGGGCCGGCGTTTCATTATCCTTGGCGCGGTCCGGCAATAGTCAAACGTGGCATGGGCTTTCGAGCCCATGCCGCCACCGTGCGTGCCCGAAAGACCCATGCGATACTCAGCCCGCGAAACAACCCCGGAATGAGGCCTCATGCGGCTGGAACCCATCCTGCATCCCGGTTTGACGGCGGTGCTCCTCGGCTTGAAGAGCCGGGATGAGGCCCTGACTGCGATCGCCCAGCGGGGGACCCAGAAGTTCCCAGCCGTGAGCCAGGCCGCCTTTCTCGCCGCCCTGAAGGACCGTGAGACCAAATACCCGACCGGGACGCCGGAGGGGGTCGCATTCCCGCATGCGCTTCTGCCCGAGGTGCCGGAAACTGCTGTCGTCTGCCTCCTCCTGAAGCCGCCGGTGAAGTGGGGGGGCAGGAACCAGCCGGGGCAGGACGTGATCTTCGCGATCCTCGGCAACTCCGATGCGCCGTGGGAGCATGTGAGGCTGCTGGCACGTCTGGCCCGCGTCGTCCGCGGCCCGGGCGCGCTGGAGAGGCTCCGGGCCTGTTCGGACGGCAAGGAGCTGTTCCACCTTCTGGTTGAGGAGGACCGTGCCCATGGCTAAGAAGCGCGCACGAAAAGCCGCCGCCCGCCTCCGTCGAGTGCATCGCCCATCGCGCACGAGGGCAAAGGCCGACGCGCCGGTCCTGCTCGTCGTCCTGGCCGCGAACAACACGGCCCTCGAGGAGGCCGTGCCCGTTCTGATCGACCTCGGCCTGGCGACGACGGTGCTGCACGCCAAGCCTCTGTCTTCGGTTCTGAGGGAGGAAATCCCCGTCTTCGCCGGCCTCGCATCGCTCCTCCCGCAGGCGCCCGAGTCGCGCATGCTTCTTTCCGTTACAACCGCGGGAACCGCCGCGAAGGCGCTGAAACTGCTTTCCTCGAGCGGCGGGTTGTTCATCGCCACCCTCGCCGTCCAGGGTTGGGCGGGGGAGAAGTGATGAGAATCCCGCGATGGGGGTGAAGCGCTGGCGGGCGAGCCGCCAGTGGGACGGGGAAGATAGTTGGGATCTGAGTGATGCGCGGGGATATAGGCCGACCCGGCGTCAGATCGTTTCGCGGCGGCCTTGGGTGATGTCAGCGGCTTTCTTGATGACGCCGAACCAGACGGCGCAGAAGGCAGGCCAGGCGAAGCCCATGAGGATTCCCCAGGTCCAGCCGAGGATTTGGCCGATCATGCCGCCGGCGGCCTGCTGCTGGGCGAAGACCGTGTCCGGGTTCTGCTTGATCCACTCGGTCATCTCGGCTTGGTATTGCACGCCGATGTACGTCGAAATGGCGAAGGAGATCAGCCCCACGACCGCATAGGCAAGATGCAACGGCCGGGCGATCGCGCGGCGCATGAGCAACGTCGCCCCGGCGACGATGAGCAAGACCTCCGCGATCATCCCGAAGGCGATCGAGCCGAGGAGCGGGATGCTGACCGACTCCAACTGGGGCGGCAAGCCATCGGAGAAGCGCTGCTTCATGGGCTCGAGGAAGAGCAGGGGAACGAGGATCATCCATGTCGCTCCCAGTCCCGAGCAGGTGAGGTTCAGCCCTCCCAGCACGATGCTTGTGATGCCCACGGGCTTGGGCCAATCCTGCGGCTCGGGAAGATCGTCCGGAGTCTGATCGGGCGCGCCGGTCGGCGGCGTGGTCGGTGTCTCGAAGTCGCTCATCGCGCTTGCTCCTCGTCGGGCGGCGCGCGAAAGCCGGCCGCCCGTCAGATTTGTCGGAGAAACCGGAGGTCGTTTTCATAGAGCATCCGGATGTCCGGAATGCCGTATTTGCCCATGGCGATGCGCTCGATGCCGAAGCCGAAGGCGAAGCCTGTCCATTGTTCGGGGTCCAAGCCGACCGCGTCGAAGACGGCGGGGTCGACCATGCCGCAGCCGCCGAGTTCGATCCATCGGGCGGGTTGGTCGGGTCGGAGTCGGATCTTCATATCGAACTCCGCGCTCGGCTCGGTGAAGGGGAAGAAAGAGGGTCTGAGGCGGACCTCGGCCTCGCCGCCGAAGAACATGCGGGCGAAGGCGAAGAGGGTGGTCTTGAGTTCCACCATGGTGACGCGGCGGTTGACGTACAGGCCTTCGATCTGATGGAACATGAAGGAGTGCGTGGCGTCCACGGCGTCGGGGCGGTAGACGCGGCCTGGAGCGACGATTTTCAGCGGCGGTCCCCAGCCTCGCTTGATGGCGTCCTCCAGCACTCGGATCTGCACCGTGCTGGTCTGCGAGCGGAGCATGCGCGGGCGAGAGGGGTCGCCCGGTTCCTCGATGTAGAAGTTGTCGCGCGGCTCGCGGGCGGGGTGCGCGTCGGGGATGTTGAGTTTGACGAAGTTGTGCTCGTCGTCCTCGAGTTCAGGCCCCGCGGCGACCTCGAACCCCATGCGGGCGAAGACCTCGCAGAGTTCGTTGCGGACGCGGGTGATGATGTGGGGGCGGCCGATGGAGGGCTCGATGCCCGGCTCGGTGACATCGACGATGGGGCCGGCGGCCTTCGGGGCGAGCGAGCCGAGGGACGCCTTTTTGTCGGCGTACGCTGATTCGAGTCTGGCCTTGACTTCGTTGGACCGCTTGCCGAACTGGGGCTTGTGCTCCTTGGGGACTTCGCGGAGGCGGGCCATCATGTCCTTCACCAGGCCGCTGCCGGCGAGGTACTTGATGCGCCACGCTTCGAGCGCGTCGGCATCACCGACGGCGGCGAGGCCGGCGAGCCCTTCGCGCTCCA
>CAZBDZ010000019.1:16700-26684 GCA_964490785.1 uncultured Phycisphaeraceae bacterium | reverse complement strand
TAGGCGGTTCGCTTGTCGGCGATGCGTCGTCGGCGGCTGAGGTTGCCGCCGATCTCCGGGCCTTCCTCGTTCCCGACGAACTGGAGGACGCAGAGTTCGCCGGCGTCGCCGACGCGGTATCGGCCGAGTTTGACGATGCGTGTGTAGCCGCCGGCGCGGTCCTTGAAGCGCGGGGCGACGTTCTCGAAGATGTGCTTGACGAGTTTGGGCGCCTTGCGGAACTCGCCGTAGCGGTTGACCTCGACGGTGGAGGGGTCTGGGATGTTGAAGAAGGCCTGGGCGCGAGCGGCGACGCGCGAGGCGCGGGCGCGTTCGGCCTCGTCGGCGCGTTTGTCGACGTAGAGCCACTCGAAGGCCTTGCGGTCGCGGCCGAGCTTCGCGGCGACCAGGCGTCGCGCGTGCATGTCGCCGCGCTTCGCGAGGGTGACGATCTTCTCGACCATGGGCTGAACGGCCTTGGCGCGCTGGACGGTCGTGGTGATCTGGCCGTGCTCGAAGACGCCCGCGGCGAGGTTTCGCAGCGTCGCGGTGCGGTGCGCGGTGGTTCGGCCCAGTTTGTATCCGGCTTTTCGGTGTCGCATGATTCAACCTCCGTCCGGGCGTCGCCCGGGCGATGACTTCAGACCAGAACCCCTTCCGGCAGGGGCATCCCCAGCGTCAGGTTCATCTCCTGCAGTTTCTTCTTGACCTCGCGCAGCGATGTCTTCCCGAAGGAACGGACCTTGAGGAGGTCCGACTCCGTCCTTGACACCAGTTGCGCGACCGTGGCGATCTTCGCCGATTCGAGGCAGTTGCTTGCGCGGACGGAGAGTTCAAGTTCTCCGATCGGCATGTTCAGTTTGCGGATCAGTTCGTCGTCGACGCTGGCGGCGGCGGCGGCGGCCTCGGAGACGTGCTCGCGGCCGACCTCGAAGTACTGCACGAGCGGGTTCAGGTGCTTGCGGAGGATCTTCGCCGCCTCGACGAGGGCCATCGAGGGCGTCGCCGTCCCGTTGGTCCAGACTTCGATCGTGAGTTTGTCGTAGTTGGTCTTCTGGCCGACGCGGGTGTCCTCGACCTTGTAGCGGACGCGCTGCACGGGGGAGTAGATGGAGTCGATCGGGATCAGGCCGATCTCCTGCTCTTCCTGGTCGGCGTAGTGCTCGGCGGCGGGGACGTAGCCGCGGCCCTTGCCGACACGGATCTCCATGTCGAAATCCACCGGCTCGGTGAGCGTGGCGATGACGAGATCCTTGTTGATGATGGTTACAGCGGTGTCGGCTTCGATCAGGTCGGCGGTAACCTCGCCCGGGCCCGTCGCCGCGAGGCGCATCGTCTTGGGCTCGTCGCCCTCGAGTTTCACGATGAGGCTCTTGATGTTCAGGACGATGTCGGTGACGTCCTCCAGCACGCCGGGAAGGCTGCTGAACTCGTGCTGCGCCCCGGTGATCTTCACGCCCGTGACGGCGGCGCCTTCGAGGCTCGACAGAAGCACGCGCCGCAGGCTGTTGCCCACGGTGGTGCCGAAGCCGCGCTCGAAGGGCTCGATGACGAACTTGCCGTAGGTGTCGCTCGAAAAGCGGGTGTCCTCGGCGAATCGACTCGGAAGTTCAAGACCACGCCAGCGAACTCTCATGCGAATCTCCCAATGGTCCGGCAGGGCGCCAACCGACGGTGCCCCTCGCGCCCTCGCGGGATGCCTCGGCGCCTGCCGGCCGGCCGAGGCCCCCTTCTGTGGCGACGGGGGTGGCGTGCCCCACCTGACAAGCCCGCCCCGCCGCGGCACGCCGGACGACGGGGAGGCATGGAATCCTCATTTACTCAGACGCGGCGACGCTTCCGCGGGCGGCAGCCGTTGTGCGGCACTGGGGTGTGATCCTCCAGCGCCGTCACCTTGATCCCGCTGCTCACCACGCCGTTGATCGCGGACTCGCGCCCCGACCCCGCGCCTTTGATCCGCACCTCGCACTCGACGATGCCCATCTTGCGGGCGTTTTGCCCGGCCTGCTCGCCGGCGCGGGTGGCGGCGAAGGGGGTGCTCTTGCGGGCGCCCTTGAAGCCCATCGTCCCCGCCGAGGCCCAGGTCAGCGTCTCGCCGTTGGTGTCGGTGATCGTGACGATGGTGTTGTTGAACGAGGCCTTGACGTGCACGACGCCGCGGACGACGTTTTTACGGATCTTCTTGGCCTTCTTCGCGGCTGCCGGTTTCCCGGCTGCTGCTTCCGGTGCGGTGGACATAGTCTGCTGCCTTCCTCAAGGCCCGGGTGTCCTCCCGCGACGAGCGGGGGGATCGGGCCTGGTGTCGTCATTCATCACGGCGTGCCGTCGATAACCTCGCCCAACCGCCGGAGTTCGGCGTTCATTGTTTCCTCATCCAACTGGCACACTGCCCCCCGAAAACTACGGGGTAAAAGCATAGCCGATCAGGCTCGGGGGGTCCAATGAGCCTCAGTTTCGCCCTTTCGTGGCCCTGATTCCCCTCTTCGGGAAACCAGTGCGTGAACCGGCCGCGACCGGTATCCCGGCACTGATTCCGGCGGACCGGAATCAGTGGCACGGCGTGGAATCAATGCCACCCGCCGTGCGATTCATGATCGAACTCTCCTATTCCGTTGAACTGTCAGGAACAGAAACGAAAGGAGGGTGATCGGCGAAGGGATCTGTGCCGCCAGTCGTAGGCCATTGAAGGGGGAACTGACAGTCGCTTCCCGAGGCCTGTCCAAGGCGTCCCATAAATCATACGAGTAATCACTTGCGCCCGCACCCCTCGTGAACCTGCTTCTGGTTCCTGGCCCCCAGATGCTCTCTGTCCACTCCGTGAGGCTTCCCGACGCGTCGAGCAACCCCCACGGCGACTGCGTATTGGGGTAAGCCCCAACCGGGAACGACAGGAGGGGGCCCGCGCCGGCGAAGGTCAGCGAGGCGCTCGTTTCCCCCGCGCCCGGCGGCCCCGCGACGAGCAGTTGATCGCTCGATCCGGGGTAGTACCAATACCCGCCTTCGCCGTCGTCCTTCTCCGGATCCCAGTAGACACTTTTGGTCCACTCATCATTCGTCGGGATCCAGAACCGCGCGCCGGGCGAGTGCGCCTCCTGGAAGTTCGACGTGCCGTCGGGGTTGTAGGTGAAGGTGGAGACGTCATACGCGCCGCTCGTGAAGGCCTCGGCGGTCATGGCCTTGCCGTTGGTGAGCCAGTTGCAATATCGGGCCGCGTACTCCCACGACATGTTCGCGGGATAATCGAGCGGCACCACCGTGTACCAGCCCTGCCCCGCGAAATCCCAGCGAACGCCGAGGCTTGAGAACGCCGAATCCACGCGAGGCGGATCGAAGAACTGGTCGTACGCCCGCACGAACTCGAACCACTGCCCGACCGTCACCTCGGTCCGCGCCATCCGGAACTCGTACCCCACGCCCCCCATCCCCCAATAGGGAAACCCCGGCGTCTCCTCGGGGTACGTCGGACGATTCCCGGCGTCGCCGATCGTCACGAACTCCTGCCCGTATTCGTAAGTGGCTTCCACTCCGTCGGGCGGTGGAGGCAGGGGGACCGCCGACGTACCGACTGCCGTCGCGAGCGAAACCAAGGCCGCGAGAACTCCCGTCGTCTCCATAAACAGCCGCTGCCCGCCGGGCGGTTCCGGTCGGCTGTCGCTATGTCCAGGGCTATGCGTTAGCCCTTGACGCCCTTCTTCCCGGCGACCGTCTTCTTCTTGCCCTTGCGCGTGCGGGCGTTGGAGCGGGTGCGCTGACCCCGGCAGGGGAGGCCCTTGCGGTGGCGTTCGCCGCGGTAGCAGCGGATTTCCTTCAGGCGTGCGATGTGCTGCGAGACCTGGCGGCGGAGGGCGCCCTCGACGATGTGCTCGGCGTCGATGATCGCGGCGATCGCGGCCACCTCCTGCTCGGTGAGTTCGTTCGCCCGCTTGTCGGGGCTGATCCCCGCCTTGACGAGGACCGCGTCGCCGACCTTCGGCCCGATGCCGTGGATGTAGCGGATCGCGTAGCGGATCTTCTTCTTCTCAGGAACGTCGATGCCGACGATACGGGGCATGGCGCGGTGGCTCCGATGATTGGCGGGGGTTCCGGCTTCCGGGGGTTCAGCCCTGGACCTGTTTGTGCTTCGGGTCGGCCTTGCAGATCACGCGGACGCGGCCCTTCCGCCGCACCACCTTGCAACTGCCGCACACTCGTTTGACGCTCGAACGAACTTTCATGACACTCGTCCCATCCGGGCCTGCCGGAGATTGCCTCCGGGGTCGGCCCGTTCGAATGACGCTTTGACTGCACTGATCACGCACGCCGCCCGCTTCTCGGCCGAGGAGGCCGATCGGCGCGCGGGAGGAGAGTGTAGCAGGGGACCGGTCGTCCCGCAATCAACGCCCTTTTCCCGAACAAAACCCGGAATCGAGGCGTTCGCCCGTGATGCGGCGTGGACCGTGCAATGGACGTGTCGCCCGCGCGGGCGGGCTTCAGAGGCGGCGCGGTTGGCGCATCTCTCAGGCTTGCGCCGGTGGCAATCGGCCGCCGCCGCTCCGCGGCTCAAGCGCGCGGATTGATGTTGGATGCGGGGCAACTTCGGTGGCTGTCGTGGGCGCGCTGCATTGATTCCCCGCGGACGGGGAATCAATGGCACGGCGTGCGGCAATACATGGTTCGGATCGAACAAAAAGAAAACCCGGCATTAGCCGGGTCGGTTTGTTGGAAGTTACATTGATGCCGCGGCTCAGGAGGCGTACTTCACGCGGCAGCCGTAGGGCTTGGTCTCGGCCTGGCTGATGGGCTTGCCGGCGAGGAGTTCGTCGAGGGCCTGGGAGACGTAGTTGAGTTTGTCGCCGGCGGGCTTTTCGTCCTTGGGGTCGTTGTCGATGGCGCCCATGTAGCGGAGGATGCCTTCCTGGTCGATGACGTACATGTGGGGCGAGGTCTTGGCGCCGTAGAGGCGGCCGACCTTGCCGGTCTCGTCGTTGAGGATGGGCCAGGCGATGGACCAGTTCTTCTTGGCGTCGGCGTCGAGGCCGTGGCCTTCCTTGCCGGGCGCGCCGGAGTTGATGGCGATCCAGACGACGTTCTTGTCGGCGTACTTCTTGGCGGTGTCGGCCATGGTCTTGTACTTCTCATGGTGCCGCTTGACGAACGGGCATCCCGAGTTGAACCACTCCAGGACGACGACCTTGCCCTTGAACTGTGCGAGGGAGACCTCCTTGCCGTCGGTGTCCTTCAGCGTGAACTCGGGCGCGGCGGAGCCGATTTTCGCCATGGGCTCCGAGGCGGCGGTTTTTTCGCCCGCGGGATGATCGCCCGCGAAGGCGATCGTCGAGAAGGCGGCGCCGAGCGCGACGGCCGCGCCGAGTGCGAGGGTCGTGAACAGATTCTTCTTCATGAAATCCACTCCGTTGAGAAAATGATCGATGCAGACACACGAGATCCCGCGCGGCACGCGCCGCGCAGGGCGGAACACTAGGGACCGGTCGGAGCCGGGGGCGATTCGACCAGATGAAACGATGTCCGCCCAGGGCCGCGGACTTCGACCACGCCTTTGACGATGGTTCCCGCCTCGGCGTGCGGGTAGGAGAGCGCGAGGGATGCGCCCTGGGCGCGGCCGCGGGCCAGGGCATCCTCGGGTTGGATATCGCTTTCGTAAGGGAAGAAGGCAAGCGACTCCGCCCCGCTCGAATCGATGCGCAGGGTGCGTCCGGACCATTCGAGGCTCACGGCAGGAGTTGGTTGCTCCTTCGGCGTGCGCGGGAGGCGGGCGCGAGCCTCGGCGAAGAGCGCGGCATCGCCGCCGGGCGAGGACGCCGTCGCGACCGGAAATGCTCGTTCAACCGAGCGCGCCCCTGGTACGCAGGATTCGCGGCAGACGAGCCACCTGGCGTTCGCCTTGATCGTTGCCGAAGCGCCCGACTGTGCGAACGAGGGGCTGACGTTGACAGGGAAGAGCAGCGTTACGCGGCGGGTGTAGACGTAGTCGAGGATGTCTCCCGGTTGGACATCGCGTTCCGGCGTGGGCCATTGCGGCTCCCCGATGGTGATGCCTTCGGGGGCGTCGATGGCGACGGTGATCGGCAGGCCGCTGTCTCCGGGGTTTCTCCAATAGAGGTTCCACTTGGGCGCGATGTCGAACGACACGCCGAGGGTCGTGGACTGGCCGGGGACCAGAGCGGTTCCATCGAGGATGATTCGCAGGTTTACGGCCTTTTCGGCCTCATCGGCGAGGTTGGCGGGTTTCGATTTGATGGCGGGGCCGGGCTGAGGCAGCGGCGGCACCTTGGCGGAGGCGACAGCGGCGCCCCCGGCGATTGCAGCCGAGACGCAGGCCAAGCCGATCTTGAAACGTTGCGGGAGTTCGTTCATGCGGCGATCGGGGTATCCTCTTCCCCAATGAACACGCGTCGAATCTTCCCTATTCTCGCGGCTTGCCTGTTTACCGTTTTCTCGCCGGCCGGTTGCAACACGACCAGCGAGGTGCAGGTGGACAAGTCCCGCGTTCCCCCTGAGAAGGTGCTTGAGTGGATCGAGAAGAACCCTGATCGATACCTAATCGTCGATGCCCGTCCCGAGGCCGCATTTTTGGCTGGACACATCCCCGGGGCCGTGCGCATGGACCCGGTGCAGGTCGATCCCGAAGACCCCGATCCGAGCCTGAAGAAGTACAAGAGCATCATCGTCTACGGCGAGAACCCCGCGTTCGGCCGGGCCAACGCGCTGACGAAGCGGCTGCTCGAAGCCGGCCTGAGCGTCAACATGCTTGACGGGGGATTGAAGGCGTGGCGCGAGAAGGACTACCCGATTGAAAGCGGGGAGGCCGGGGAACCTTGAAGGCGGTGTGGGCGAGCGGGTTCGTACTTGGCCTTCGCTTGTGAGTGGCGAGAGCCATCGGTTCCTTCGGACGTGTGTGGGATTGTTTTCTCTTTTGCGGGCTGCAAGATCATGGATGACATGGAGAATCGCCGCCCCGGTCTTTGGGGACCGGGGCGGCGTTGCGTGGAAGGAGTGTCAGGCTCGGCGAAGAAAGGCGGCGCCGGCCTGAGGGGAACACCGGCGGCCGCCCCATCCGCTGCCCTCGCAGCGGCGTATGCGTGGCATGCCCTCACCAAGGCATGCGGTTCGTGGCATGCCCTTTCGAGGGCATGGGGCATGGAGCATGGGGCATGGGGCATGGGGGATGGGCTGGAAAGCCCATGCCACATCAATCGAACAGGTTTGAAGTGTTGGGCATCTCCGCGGTTCGCAGGGTGATGGTTGTTTCGATGCGGAAGTTCGATTGGGTGCGGTGTCGTTCGGCCTGGAAGACGCGGAGCGAGTTCTTGCCGTTGGGGATGAGGCCGGAGAGGCGGTCGAGGAAGACGGTCTGGTTGACGGCCGAGTGAACGCCGCCGAGGTCGATGACCAACTGGTCGTTGATGAAGACCCAGACGTCGTCGTCGCCGATGAACTTGAACGACTGGTTCGTTCCGGGTTCGTAGATAAACTCCGTGGCCAACTCGTAGGTGAAGTGGAAGTTCTTGGTTTCGTTGCGTGAGTTGCCGAAGAGGTCGTTGTTGATGGGGAAGAACCCGGCGCGGGTCGAGTAGAGCGGGTCGGTGCGGTCGTCGAAGACGTAGAGTTTCGTGTTGGCCTGTCGGACGAGGGTGATGGCGAGGCTCTTCGACATGTTGACGCCCGGGATGTCGCGGTACCACTGGGCGTACGAGGTTGCGGAGGCGATGCCGCCCGGGTCCGCGCCGCCGGTGTAGGCGCCGGCGCGGTCGCCGAGGGCGCTGCTGTACTGGGACGGGTGGATGTTGACGCTCGACGAGGTGCGCCATTGCGACGAGACCTTGCGTCCCCCGCCGACGAAGACGGGCTTTTTGTCTTCGTCGAGTGTTGTGCGGATGTTGTTCATGTACAGGCCGTAGCCGCCGGCGGGGACGGCCTCGAAGTCCGTGTGGCCGCCGGTGACGGCTCGCTCCTGGAAATCGCGGACCACGCCCGTGAGCGTGATTGTGGCGGGGAGGTAGGCGTAGGGGTCCCCGTCAGGCCTGGCGAGGGCCGGCTGGGGGCATGGCCCCAGAGTTCCCGCAATCCCGCCCGCCAGAGCGAGCATCGCCGTCAGACTTCCGTTCGTAAACCACATCCGTCCCTTCATGCCAGACACCTCGCGTCTTCCGGGCGACTCCCCCCTCAGGGCTCCCGGGCCGGACGCGACGGCCAGGACAAAGGTGAGAAACACTCCGTCAGGCGTCCACGCGGCGTGGCTCAAAAGTGCCACCCGAGGGCGTGGCATGCCGATGAGAGAAGATGTTCCGTCTATGGCGCCCGCGTCCGTTCGAGGGCGGCGGTAGGATCGCGTGGCGCCCCTTGGCTGAGCCGCTCAGGAGGAAGAGTTCTTGGACGCATTCGTCATCCACGGCGGGAACCAGCTGAAGGGCACGATCCGCGTCAATGGGTCCAAGAACGCCTCGCTGCCCCTGATGGCGGCGGCATTGCTCACGAACCAGCCCCTGACCCTCGAGGGCGTTCCGGCCCTCGCGGACATCAACAATATGAAGAGACTGCTGGGGGAACTGGGGTGCGAATCCTCGGATGGGGCGATGGTGGCGCACGCTCGGGATGAGCGAAGGCCCGCGGGAGCGAATCCCGTGGTCCCGCCGCGCTCGTTGACCCTTCATTCCAAGGATGAATCCGCGCATGCGGCGCGGTACGACATCGTTCGGACAATGCGTGCGAGCATCTGCGTGCTCGGGCCGCTGCTTGCTCGGCGGGGCATGGCGCGTGTGTCGATGCCCGGCGGGTGCGCCATCGGCGATCGGCCCGTGGACCTGCACCTGAAAGGGCTGGCGGCGCTGGGGGCGCAGATCACGCTGGAGTCGGGGGATATCGTCGCCCGCGTGCCTCGCGGCGGGAGGCTGAAAGGCGCACGCATCTTCCTCGGCGGGGCGTTCGGGCCGACGGTGCTGGGCACGGCGAACGTGATGTCGGCGGCGGCGCTGGCCGAGGGGATCACCGTGATCGAGTCCGCGGCGTGCGAGCCGGAGGTCGAGGACCTCGCGGCGATGCTGAACGCGATGGGGGCGCACATCAAGGGGGCCGGCACGCCGCGCGTCGTCATCGAGGGTGTGAAGGAACTCGGCGGCGCGACGCACAAGGTCATCCCGGACCGGATCGAGGCGGGCACGTACATCATGGCGGCGGCGATCACGAACGGGCAGGTGACGATCGAGAACTGCCCGATCGACGACCTCCTCGCGGCGTGCGAACGGCTTGAATCCGCGGGCGTTCACGTCCGCTGCCGCGACAACGGCGTGGAGCGGCGCACGCGAGCCGCGGTCGAGGTTTCCTCCGACCGCCGCCTGAGGCCGACGCAGGTCACGACGCAGCCCCATCCCGGCTTCCCCACCGATCTGCAGGCGCAGATCATGGCGCTGCTGAGCCTCGCCGAGGGGAACAGCATCATCACCGAGCGCATCTATCCGCAGCGGTTCCTTCACGCGGCGGAACTCACGCGCATGGGGGCGCAGATCCATCACCAGAACGGCACCGCCGTGGTTTCGGGCGTGAAGGAACTCGTCGGGGCGCCCGTCATGGCGAGCGATCTGCGCGCCTCGGCGTCGCTGATCATCGCGGGTCTCGCGGCGAGAGGACGCACGACGGTGCTCCGCGTGTACCACCTTGACCGCGGGTACGAGCGCATGGAAGAGCGGCTGAAGGCGGTCGGCGCGGACATCGAGCGCGTGGACGACAAGGACCTGCCGCACAACGGCGCGGGCGCGGAGTGAGGCGGCGGGGATGACGGACGGGCGGCGGCCGCGAATGCGCGAGCGAAGTCCTATTTGCTCTCTCGCGTGAGTCGCTTGAAAGCGTCGCCATGCGGTACCATGCGGCGATGAAGTCAGGACTTGCATTCGCGGCGGCGTTGTGTGTTTGTGGAGCGTTCGCATGGGCGCAGGCGCCCGTGCCTCCCGCGGCGGGGACGCCGCTGAAAGGGCTCCGGTACGACGCGGAGTTTTTCCCGGGGGCGGACCA
>CAZBDZ010000019.1:0-16600 GCA_964490785.1 uncultured Phycisphaeraceae bacterium | reverse complement strand
CGACATGCCGGCGATCGCGTGGATGGCGTACTGCATCCACGGGGACGAGATGTCGGGGACGGATGCAGCGCTCGCGGTGGTGCATCATCTTGCGGCGGGGCGCGACCGCGCGACGACCGGCCTGCTCGACCGGGTGCTGGTCATCGTCGATCCGTTGATGAACCCTGACGGACGCGACCGCTGCATCACGGAGCAGCGCGAGAATCGGACTGTTCAGCCGGCCGTTGACGACCAATCAATGATCCACGCGCAGTCGTGGCCTTCCGGGCGGATGAACCATTACTTGTTCGACATGAACCGCGACTGGATCTTCTGCACTCAGCCGGAGACGCGCGGGCGCGTGAGAGCGGTGGGGGAGTGGCACCCGCATTATTTCATGGAAAGCCACGAGATGTGGTCGCAGGACACGTTTCTCTTCATGCCGGCGCGGGCGCCGCAGAATCCGAACATAGGCGAGCACGTTCGGAGATGGGAAGGTCGCTTCGCCGAGGATCAGGCGAAGGCGTTCGACGCGCACGCCTGGCGGTACTACACGGGCGAATGGAACGAGGGGTGGTATCCGGGCTATTCGGGATCGTGGGCGGCGATGCGCGGGATCGTGGACAACCTGTATGAGCAGGCGGCGATCGGTGTTGACGCGGTTCGTCGAAAAGAGGGGACGCTGGAGGCGTACCGCGAGGCCGTGCATAAGCAGGTCGTCGCGTCGATGGCGAACCTGGAATCGCTGGCGCGGAACAGGGACGAGGTGGTCCGCGATTTCGCGGAGTCGCGCCGCAAGGCGGTCGAGGGCGCGCAGGGCGAGCAGCGGTTCTTCATCATCAGGCCCGCCGAGGGCAATGGCGGACGCATGGCGAGGCTGATGGACCTTGTCGAGTTGCAGGGGGTCGAAGTGTGGCGCGCGGGGGCGGAGTTCAGGGCGAACACGCGGGACTGGCTGGGGCGCGAAGTCAAGGATGCGTCGTTCCCGGCCGGGACGCTGATCGTGCCGACGAAGCAGCCGCTGGGGAGTCTCGCGGCGGCGTTGTTCGAGACGGATCCGCGCATGTCGCCGGAGTTTCTGACGGAAGAGAGGCGGGAGTTGCTGCGCTTCGGGCAGTCGCGGCTGTACGACATCACGGGGTGGAACCTCGCGATGCTGTTCGGCATTGAGATCGCGGAATCATCCGGCCCGCTTCCCGGCGGGCTTGAGAAGGTGGATTTCGCGGCGGTCAAGGCGCCGCCGGCGGATGTGCCGGAGGGGACGGTCGCGGTCGCGTACATGCTGGACGGGCGCGATGACCGTTCGGTATCGGCGGCTGCGCGGCTGATGGAGCGGGGCGTGCGCGTGCGCGCCATCGACAAGCCGACGATGCTCGACGGCGAGACGGTGGCGCGCGGGTCGTACTTCATCACGGTGAAGGACAACCAGGATTTCGAGGGCGATCTCGCGGCGGTGGTGCGCGAGGTGTGCGGGCTGTTTTCGGTAGGGGCGAAGGCTGTGGCCTCCGGCATGGGACCTGGCGATGCGCCGGACATGGGGGGCCAGCATTTCGTGCTGCTCGAGAGGCCGAGGGTCGCGGTGCTGTCGCGAGAGCCGTTCAATCCGTACACGGTCGGCGAGATGTGGCACCTGATCGACCACGAGATGGGCATCCGCGCGGCGTTCCTGAACACGTCGGAACTTGGCGGGATGGACCTTCGGCGGTACAACGTGCTTGTCGCGCCGGACGGCGAGAGCGACGGCTGGGATGATGCGCTGCCTGGGATCAAGGCATGGGTGGAGGCGGGGGGCACGCTTATCGGGATCGGGAGCGCGGCCGAGGCGATCTGCGACGAGAAAGTGGGGGTCGGGTCCACGCGGCTGCTGCCCGACGTGCTGACGAAACTGGACAACTACCGCGCGGCGATCGTGCGCGATTGGCTCGGTAAGAACGTGCATGTGGACCCGGCACAGGTGTGGTCCAACGGTGTGCCGACAAAGCCGGAGTATCCGTGGACGCTCGGCGAGGTGGAAAAGGTGGAGGAGGACGAGGCGAAGCGGCGCGACGCATGGCGCGCACTGTTCATGCCGCAGGGCGCAATCGTCGCGGGACGAGTGGATGACCGGCATTGGATCACGGCGGGGTGCGGCGAGGTCCTGCCCGTCCTTGTCGGCGACGGCCCCGTCCTGATCCCGAAGCAAGGCGGGCATGCGCCGGTGTTGCTCGGCGCGTATGTTCCCGCGCCCGCGAAGGCCGACGTCGGCGACCCGACGAAGGCGGAGGATTCAAAGGGCGCACCCGCGGAGGCGAGCAAGGTCGCGGACGCGCAAGGCAAGGCGGAGGAGAAGAAGAAGGAAAAGGACGCGCCGGGCTGGATCGTCGCGCCTCCCGGCTTTGAGTTGAGGCTGCGGATGTGCGGCTTGCTCTGGCCTGAGGCGGCGGATCGGCTGGCTCACTCGGCGTATGCGACACAGGAGGGCGTCGGGAAGGGGCAGGTGATCCTGTTCCACGGCTCGCCGACGTTTCGGGCGGCGACGCGCGGCTCGACGCGCCTGATGATGAACGCGATCGTGTGCGGGCCGGGGATGGGGGCGTCGCGGGCGATTGAGCCTTGAGGGAGGATGATGGTTGTCGGTGGTCTCACGGCCTATGTGATACGAATCCCACAAGTTTTCCGGGCAGGAGCATCCGCCTCTTCACTCGAAGACTCGCTCAGAAGCGGCTTCTCTGACGCCCGGAAACCATGTGGAATCCGTATGAGAACCGGAGGAGGGGGGTGCCACGGCCAGCGCAGTCGGCCGTGGCGGCGCATCAGTTGCAATCGACTTCGGCAAGACCGCCGGAAGAGCGGGCGCACGGGCCATGCCGCCACGGCCGACTGCGCTCGAAGACTCGCTCCGCTGGCCGTGGCACCCGCCTTGGCCATGAACCGTTCTCACACAGGCTCTCAGGAACGACCAGCGGCACCGTGCAGGAGCGAATCGGCGAGGACGATGGGATGCGTTGCGGTGCGGCGGGTGCCGTCGTGGATCTGGTGGCGGCATGAGGAGCCGGGGGCCGCGATGATGTCGGAGGGCGCGAGCGAGCGCACTGCCGGGAAGAGGGCGAGTTCGCCGATCTTCATGGAGAGGTCGTACTTGTCGGCGGCGTAGCCGAAGGAGCCGGCCATGCCGCAGCAGCCGGTGTCGAGGATGCGCAGGCGCTCGCCGACAATCCGGCGGAGGAACCGCGCGGAGGTATCGGCGCCCCAGAGGGCCTTCTGATGACAGTGGGCGTGAAGCGCGACGAGGGAGGGAGGGTTGGCGAATGCGGGCGTGCGCGGGTGGGTGTCCCAGTGTTTGTCGAGGAAGTCCTCGGGGAGGAATGAGAGTGCCGCGAGATCGGTGAGCGACTCCAAGCGCACAGGGTGTCCCTTCCTCCGGCCCCCTTCCAGGGGCGCAGGGAGTTTGAGGTGGAGCCAGTCATCCTTGATCGCGGAGAGGCAGGAAGGTTCGCAGACAATGATCGCGCGGGCGTCGTGCTCCCGAGCGGCGGCGAGGAGAGTGCATGCGGCGAAGGTGGCGGATTCGCGGGCCTGTTCCAGGAGGCCTGTCGAGATCGCGGCGCGGCCGCAGCATCCGACGCGCGGAACAATCACGCGATACCCGAAGGCGTTGAGGAGGCGGATCGTGGCGAGGCCGATTTGGGATTCGTTGAAGGTGGTGAAGCAGTCGGCGAAGAGGATGACGGTCGGCGCGTCCGAGGGGAGGTCCCTCGCGTGCGCTTCCGGCTCCGAGCGGAAGAGCGAACGGGACCAGGCGGGGAGCGAGCGCTTCGGCGCGAGGCCGAGGATCGGGTTGATGATGGCGCGGTGCAGCGCCGAGTTGGCGATCCAGTTGGAAAGGGGTGCGAACGCGGAGCCGAGTTGGTTGAGGAGGCGAACGTTGCCGAAGACGCGGGTCCTGATCGGCGCGTGGCCCGCGGCACGGTAGGACTGGGCGAGATACTCGGCCTTGTAGCGTGCGATGTCCACGTTGCTGGGGCATTCGCTCTTGCAGGCTTTGCAGGAGAGGCAGAGGCTGAGGGTCTCGAGGGTGTCGGGGTCGTTCCACGCGGGCGCAACATTCCCAAGTTGACCGGTGATCGCGAGGCGCAGCGCGTTTCCGCGTCCTCTCGTTGAATGGCGCTCGTCGAGGGTCGCCATGTAACTGGGGCACATGGTCCCGCCTTGCTTCTTGCGACAGACTCCCGAGCCGTTGCAGAGTTCCACGGCGTGGTCGAGGCCGTGTTCAGCGGTGTAGTCGAAGAAGGTGTCGATGGGCTTTGTGCGCAGGTCGAAGCCCGTGGGACGGACGCGAGTGCTTTCGTGGATCGAGGCGATCGGGCCGGGGGCGACAATGTTGCCTGGGTTGAGGATGTTGTGCGGGTCGAAGAGGCGTTTGACCTCGCGGAAGGCGTTCATGAGTTCGGGGCCGAAGTGTCGTTCAAGGAGCGGCCCGCGTGCGCGGCCGTCGCCGTGCTCGCCCGACATGACTCCGCCGAGGGAGCGGGCGAGGTCGGCGACTTCGACGGCGATGCGCTCCATGTGCGCGCGGTCCGCGGCGTCTCGCATGTTGAGGAGCGGGCGGACATGGAGCACGCCGACGGAGGCGTGGGCCCAGAACGCGGCGCGCGTGCCGTAGGATGCGAGGATGCGCTTGAACTCGCGCACGAACTCCGCGAGGCGTTCCACGGGGACGGCGTTGTCTTCGACGAAGCCGAGGGGCTTGCGGTCGCCGGCGACGCCGTGGAGGAGGGGTTCGCCGGCCTTGCGGAGTTTGAGGGCGTTGGTCATCGAGGCGGCGTCGGTGTAGGCGACGAAGCCGGCGGAGGGGGCGAGGTGTGAAATCTGAGATTTCAGATTCGAGATTCGAGATTCAATCTCCGTCGGGCCGGTGTCGGAGAAGAACTCGACGTAGAGGATGGCCTTGAGGGGGTGATTGGATGATGGGGTGATAGGGTGAGGAAGAAGAGCCACGTACGCGCGGCATTCGAGGTTGCTCTTGGCGAGATCGATGATGGTGTCGTCGAGGAGTTCGACGGCGGAGGGGTTGAGTTGCAGGATCGGCACGACGCAATCGATCGCAGATTCGAGCGAATCGAAGCCGATGACGGCGAGGCCTTTGGCTTTCGGGATCGGGTGCAGTGTCAGCGTCGCGCCGGTAACGACGGCGAGGGTGCCCTCCGAGCCGCAGATGAGGTGGGCTAGGTTGAGCGTTTCGAGAGGGTCCACGCCGCGGCGCTTCGCTTCGTCGATGTCTTCGAGCATCATGTCGAGGGCGTAGCCGGCGTTTCGGCGGATGGTTTTGGGGAATCGCTCGCGGATGAGGCGCTCGTGGCGGGTGCAGATATCGATGATGCGCTGACCCAGGGGCAGAGCCCCCGGGCTTCGCGAGCAGGAACCCGTTGCGAGTTCGTGCTCCGAACCGTCCACCAGGAGGACACGCACTGATTCGATGCTCTCGCTCGTGCGCCCGTACATGATGGAGCGGGTGCCCGCGGCGTTGTTGCCGATGGCGCCGCCGATGTTGCACTGGCGTGCGGTGGCGGGGTCGGGGGCGAAGAAGAGGTTGTGCTCGCGGAGTTGATCGTTGAGGTCGTCGATGGTGATGCCGGGTTGGACGAAGCAGGCTCGCGATTCTTCACTGACCCATTCGAGGTCGGTGAGATGCGCGGACAGGTCCATGACGACGGCGTGGTTTGTGCATTGCCCGGCGAGGGAGGTGCCGCCGCCGCGGGGGAGGATGGGGAGTTGGTGGTCCCGGCAGTACTCGACGATGCGTTTGACGTCGTCGAGGTGCTTCGGGATGACGACGCCGATCGGCTCGACCTGGTAGATGCTCGCGTCGGTGGCGTAGAGCATGCGGTCGTGCTTGTCGAAGCGGACCTCGCCATCGATGAGCGTGGCGAGGGCGCGCGCGTGCTTGGTGCGCTGAAGGTCATCCGCGAGGCGTAGTTTTGCAGGCGAGTCGGGCATTTCGTGCCGAGAGAGTATCGACCATCACGCGCTGGAACCCCGAACGCGAGTGAGGGGGTTGCGCGCGACGGGCGAAGATGTTCCACATGAATGCAGGAGCGACGAACCCCCTCCCTTGCGGTCGGGGTTCCAGCGCTCGCGGCGCTACCGTGCTACTTCGACCGCCCGCGTTTCGCGGAGCACAGTAACCTTGATCTCGCCCGGGAAGGTCATTTCGGCGCTCACCTTATCGGCGATCTTCTTGGCGATGAGGAAGGCGTCGTCGTCGGAGACTCGCCGGGCATCCACCATGACGCGGACCTCTCGGCCGGCCTGGATGGCGTAGGCCTCTTCGACGCCGGGTTGCTCCAGCGCGATGCCCTGGAGTTGCTCGAGGCGTTGGATGTATTTTTCGAGGGATTCGCGGCGTGCGCCGGGGCGGGCGCCGCTGATGGCGTCGGCGGCCATGACGATGGGGGTGTAGAAACTGGTCGAGGGCACGTCGCCGTGGTGGCCGAGGATGGCGTTAAGGACGGGCTCTTTCTCGCCGTACTGCTTGGCGAACTCGTAGCCGATCTTGGGATGGGTGCCTTCCTGCTCCTGGTCCATGGCCTTGCCGATGTCGTGGAGGAACCCGCAGCGGCGGGCGATTCCGCCGTTGAGCCCGAGTTGGTCCGCGATCATCTGGCAGATGTACCCGACTTCGATCGAGTGGCGGAGCACGTTCTGCCCGAACGAGGTGCGGAACTGGAGGCGTCCCATGGCCTCGCTGACCTTGGGGTGGATGTTCCGCAGGTTGGCTTCCATGACGGCGTCGCGGCCGTGCTTGGCGATCCGCTCCTCCATCTCCTTGCGGACCTGCTCGACGACCTCCTCGACGCGCGAAGGGTGGATGCGGCCGTCTTGGATGAGTTTGAGGAGTGATTCGGCGGCGATCGCCTGGCGCACCTTGTCGAAGCATGAGACGACGATGACGCCCGGCGTGTCGTCCACGATGATGTCGACGCCGGTCGCCTTCTCGATCGCGCGGATGTTGCGTCCCTCGCGGCCGATGATTCGGCCCTTCATGTCGTCGGAGGGGATCGGGATGCTGCGGACGGTGGATTCCGCGGCGTGCTCGCCGGCGTAGCGCTGCACGGCCATGAGGGTGATCTCGCGGGCCTTCTCCTTCGCCTCGTTCTGCGCGTCCTCCGTGATCTTGCGGACGATGTGGGCGGCGTCGTGGCGGACGTCGGACTCGATCTTCTCGAGGAGCATGTGCCGGGCCTGCTCCATCGAGAGGCCGGCGACGCGCAGGAGTTCCTGCTTCTGCCGGTCGATGACGCCTTCGAGTTCGGCCTCTTTCTGAGCGACCTTTGTCTCGCGCGAGCGGAGGGCGTCTGAGGCCTTGGTGATCTCGGCTTCCTTCTGGGCGAGCATCTCGACCTTGCGCTCGTGCTGGTCCTCGCGCTTGGAGAGCCGGCGTTCGAGTTCGCGGAGTTCGTCCCGCTGACCCTGGATCTCGGCCTCGAACTTCTCCCGCTCCGCGAGGGAGCGCTTCTGCGCCTCGAGTTCGGCGCGTTGGGTGTTTGTGCGGATTTCGGATTCGGCCTGCTTGAGAAGGTCGGCAGCGGTCGCCTTCGCCTTGGCGATGGTCTGTGCGCCCATGACCGCCTGGAGCACAAGCGCGACCGCGACTCCCAGGACGGTCATGCCCAAGGCGATGATCCAGTCCATCCCCTCCATCGCCGCAAGAGTTGTGATGCTCGTCATCGCGTTGGTCCTTCCGTGGCGCGGCGGTGCGCGCGGGCCAACCGGACGACAGACGGAAGGACACGGGGACGAGGATTGACGCGACGATCAGGTGAGCAAAGGAATCAGCCGTCGGAGCCGCGGACGCCCGAACGGCGGGGCGGCTCGGCCGGGCAACGCGCCAAGGCGTCGGCGCGTCGCGAGCGAAGGCGGAAGCCCGCTGCTCGCGTCCCTGGAAGGATTGTCGAATCTGGTGCTCATCATCGACCGCAGTGTCAAGGAATCCTGGTTCAATCTATTCGCCGGGTTGAGGCCCGGCGGTCCTCGCCGCCGATCGCGGCGGACGAGACATGATCGGCGCCCCGTGTCCGTAGGTCGGGCGGCCGGTTAGGGAAAGACTAAGGTCGCGTGGACGTTCGGTCAAGGGTTCGCATTGATCCGCCCAAGTCCCTACCATCTCCCGTCCATGCCTTTCGCGCTTCGATGGCTCCTGCGCCTCGTACCCATGAACCCGATCGTCGTCCGATTGGTCCAGGGCGGGTCGCGCCGGCCTCGGCACATGCTGATCCGGAGCACCTACCTGATCGTCCTGATCGCGGTGCTGATGACCATGCTCCTGCCGCAGCGGGGGACGCTGACGTACCAGGCCCTCGCCGTGAACGGCGCTCGCGCCTTCGAGATCGTGGCGTACCTGCAGATCGCGCTGATCTGCGTTCTTTCACCGGTCTTCATGGCGGGCGCGATCGCGCAGGAGAGCAACCCGCGGACCTGGGAGGTGTTGCTGACGACGCCGCTGTCCGCGGCCCAGATGGTGCTGGGTCATCTGTTCGGGCGGCTGTTCTTCGTGCTGGCGCTCCTGGTCGCGTCGCTGCCGTTGTTCGCGATCACGCAATACTTCGGCGGGGTGCCGGGATCGTCGATCCTGCTGAGTTACGCCGTCGCGGGGAGCGCGGCCCTGGTTGTCGGAGCGATCGCGGTCGCCCTCGCGGTCAATCGGCTTGCGGGTCGGCGAGCGGTGTTCGCGTTTTATGTCGCGGTGGTGACCTATCTCGCGGCGACGATCGCCGTGGATTCGACGATCGGCGGCGGGCGGGTTTCATGGCTGACGGCGTTGAATCCGTTCCTCGCGCTCAGGGCGCTGCTGAACCCCGCGGGGTATCCGCGCCTGGATGGGGTGGACCTGGCCTCGATGCCGTGGCTGCCGAGGCTGTGGCTGGGAAACCCGGTGGCGGCGTGGTGCCTCGTGAGCGTCGGCGTAAGCCTTGTCCTCGTCCTTATGAGTACGTTCACGGTGCGCACCGTGGGGACGAAAGCGGGCGGCGTGCCGTGGCATCGGAGGATGTTCGGCCTGGGGGCGAAGGGGTCGCAGTCGCGCCCGCCGAGGCCCGTGGGCATGAACCCGATCGCGTGGCGCGAGGCGACGGCCCGTCAGGCGACGCTGCCGAAACTCATCCTGCGGTGGCTGTTCATCGGCAGCGGCGCGCTCTGGGGGCTGGGGATGATCTCCTATTACCACGGCGGGGGGATCGACCATGCGGCCTTTCGCGATGTCCTGATGATGACCGTGTGGACGGAGTTGATCGTGATCGTCCTCGTCGCCATCAACACGAGCGCGACGGCGATCAGCAAGGAGCGCGAGGACGGGACGCTGGACCTGCTGCTGACCACGCCGCTCACGCCGAGGGAGTATCTGGGCGGGAAGTTGAAGGGGCTTGTGATGTACCTGCTGCCTCTGCTCGCAGTGCCTCTGGGGACGATGGCGGCGGCGGGGCTGTATGTGATGGTCGGCGGGCTGGGCCGCGTCGGCGGGGTGATCTCGAACGACCTGATCGGGGCGGTGGCGGTGCAGGCGCCCGTCGTGCTGCCGGAGTCCGCCGCGGTGCTGCCGATGGTGGCCCTGCCGTTTGTCGCGTTCTGCATCATGGTGGGGCTGCAGTGGTCGCTCAAGAGCAAGGGGACGATCGGCAGTGTCGTGGCGACGGTCGGGATGGTGGGCGTCGTCGCGGGGATCGTGGGCCTGTGCGGGTGGCAGGCAGGGGTGAAGATGAGCGTGATCGGGCCGGCGCTGAGCGCGGCGACGCCGTTGACCGCCCTCTTTTCCTCCATCAAGACCGCCGCGGCGTTCGCCGACCAGTCGATCGACGGCCCGACCGGCCTGACCGTTGCGCGGATTTCATTGGCCGTCGGCGCGCTTCTGTCCGGCGCGACCTACACCCTCGTCGTGCTCGGGATCAGGACAAACATGGTGAAGACGTTCGACCGGGAGACGAGGCGGTTGGCGGGAATCCGCTAGAACGTCTTCCTCATCCGCGCCGGCGGGATGTTCAGTTGGCCGCGGTATTTCGCCACCGTGCGCCGAGCGATTTCTATGCCGCGCTTCTTCATTTCGTCGGCGATCGCCTCGTCGCTCAGCGGCTTCGATCTGTCCTCGGCATCCACCACTTCCTGCATCGCGGCCCGCACGGCTTCCCAGGCGACGTCCTCGCCTCCCTCGGTCTGTGTGCCGCCTGAGAAGAACTTGCGGAGCGGGAACACGCCGCGCGGCGTCTGGATGTGCTTGCCCGCCACGGCCCGCGACACGGTCGCGACGTGAATGCCCAGTTGATCCGCGACGGCGGTCATGGGCAGCGGCTTCAGGGCGGCGGGGCCTTGATCGAAGAAATCCCGCTGCGCGCTCACGACGACCGTGATCACGCGGAGCAATGTCTGGCGGCGCTGGCGGATCGCGTCGATGAGCCATTGCGCGTTCACGAGGTTGGTCCGGATGAACTGCCGGTCTCCCTTGGGCAGCCCCTTGTCCGCCGACATCTTCGCGTACTCGCGGTTCAGGCGCAGGTTCGGCAGCCGGCCGTCGGTCAGGAATGCGTAGTACTGATCCTTCTCGTCGTCGTACTCGACGATCGCGTCCGGGACGATCGAAGGCGGGGCCTGGGAGACGAGCGCCCGCCCCGGGTGCAAAGTCAGGCGGCGCATGTGCTCGACAGCCTTCCTGATCTGCTCGGTCGTCAGCCCCGTTTTCTGCGCGATCTTCGGGATGCGATTGTGGATCAGGTCGTCGAGGTGCTTGTCGATGAGGTTTCGGACGATGTCCAGTTCGGCCTGGGGCGTGTGGTTGTCCGCCGGGTCGTCGGAAATGTGATCGATCTGCAGAAGGAGGCATTCACGCACGTCCCGCGCGCCGATCCCCGGCGGATCGAGGAAGAGTTGCACCGCGAGCAGGGCGCGCTCCAGCATCGCCATGTCGGGCTTCGGCTCGGGCGCGTGGTCGCGGATCGTCGCGAGATCCGTGCGGATGTACCCGTCGTCGTCGATGTACGAGATAAGCAGCCGGCCCGGCTCGCGGAGATCGTCATCAATGTCGGCGAAGGCCCATTGCTCGAGGAGTTGGTCCACGAGAGGCTGAGTCCGGGCCTCGGTGTTCGCCATCGCGTCGAGTTTGGCGTCGCGCTCCCCGGCCATTCGCGCGGGCGAGTAGGAGCCGACCGCCTCATCGAGTCGCTCTCCCCTCGGCGAGGGCGTGAACTCGTTCTCCGCCGCCTCGGCATAGGTGGACTCGAACGAATCGAGCCGCTCAAAGTCGTCGGCTCCGTCGCCCGATTCATCGACCGTCAGTTCGCGCTCGTTCTCGGTGTCGTCGCGCTCCTGCTGCTTGCGCAACTCGTCGAGCGTTTTCTCGTCGGCCCCGGGGTCGGCGATCTCGAGCGTGACGTTCGACTCCAGTTCCTGCTCGATGCGCTCCTCCAGCGCCTGGACCGACATCTGCAGGATTTCCATGGACTGGATCATCCTGGGCGCCAGCCGCATTTGCTGGCCGAGCCTCATGTGTTGGCTGGTCTCGAAGCGCATCGCTACCGAGACTATATCGGCCCCGTCAGGGGATTCCACGCGCCGAGGCCCGGCGAGGTTGCCGGCCTACAATGGTGAGACGCATCGGAAGCGGACAAGCCGCCGGTGGCACGGGGATCGGGATCGTGTGCCACTGGCTGCTTGCCAGCCAGTGCGTATGTCGGAGGCGTACCTTCCGTGATCGGGCGCAACCGCCGCTCGCACTGGCGGACGAGCCGCCAGTGGCACGCGAGTGCGACATGGGTTTCAGTCGCCCTTTGCGCCGCTGGTGGGGGCGCACTTCGACACGAACGGCGAATCGGTGCCGGCGCAGGCGCCTTCGTCGCGCAGCGCGGCCCGCGCTCCTTGCGCATCGTGATTCACCGTTGCTGGGGGCAGAATCGGCGGCTGGGTCGGCGGCTCCTCGCCGATGGGGCGTGCGACTGCGCCGGGTGCGGGCCTCGCCGTTGTCGGCGGAGTCGAGATGACGCGCGGGTCTACTACGGGTCGCGCCGCCGGGCCGCCGCGGTTGAACATCTCGTTCACCTCCGAGACCCGCCGGGCGAGGTCGGAGTTTTCAACCATCGGCCGGGGAGTCGGCGCGAGGGCGGATGAGCCCGTCATGCGTTCGACGGCCGCGATCCTCTCGATGACCGGCGCGTGAATCTGAGGCGTCGTCGGCAGAGGCTGCGCCGCGCGGATGATCGGGTGCGTGAGCGTGTCGTTTCGGGACTTGCGGATCGTGGCGGCCGGACCAGTTCGCTCGAATCCCGGCCTGCGTTGCTCGGTCCACGTCGGCATCGGCGGCGACCACGGGCCCGAGCCGGGGACGGACGTGAGGCCTGTTTCACCCTCGAGGCCGACGACTTGCGAGCGATCGGGAAGTTCACGCGGATTGTGAGTCGGCGGCGGCGGCGGTGGTGGTGGAGGAGGAGGTGGTGGCGGGGGCGGTGGCGGCGGTGGAGGCGGTTCTACGGGGGGCGGAGGCGGATCAACAGGCGGCTGGGGCGGCGGATCGACGGGCGGCGGCGGGGGAGGCGTCTGCGTGATCTCGCTGGTGTCGCCGCCGGAGCCGCCTGTGTCGATCACGATGTTGCCGTCGTCGTCCTCGGCGACGATCGGGGACCAGGTCGTACTGTCGGTCGTGCCCGATGAATCCTGCGTCGTGTCCGACCCGCCGGTGGATCGATCGACGGTGTTCGATTCATCGCCTTCGCGCGAGCCGGCGTCGCCCGTGTCCTGCGACGAGCCACCGATCCTGCTCTCGGCGGTGTCCTGCGCGCCCTCGCTGGTGGAGTCGTCGCCGGCGACGGTCGCCTCGCCGCCGTCGGGGTAGGCGACGACGAACACGCCGTCGTTGGTCTCCGTGCCAAAGGACATGGTGCCCGTTTCGGTGTTGACGTCGATGCCGCCCTCGGTGCCCTTGACGGCGAGGGTCGCATCGGCGGACTGGATCTGGAGGTCGTTGGAGAACTGCGTGGACTGGACCTGGAAGATCACCCGGCCGTAGTCCACGGCGAGGCGCGTGCGATCGGTTTGGTCGGCCTTCACGAGTTCGTCGAGTTCGACGCGCGTCAGGCGGTCGATCGTGATGACCTGCCCGGCCCCGATGTGCAGCTCGATGGCGGAGCGGAGCGAGGTCTGGATGGCGCTGCCCTGCGGGAGGCTCTGATCGACCGCGGCCTTGACCCACCCGCCGTCGCGCCCGAGGCGGACCTGCACGTTCCCCCGCACGGCGAGCACGGTCGCCGTGATGTGTCGCGGCGGGGCGTCGGCGACCGGGGTGGCGTCCTGGTTCAGCGATGCGCCGGCCCCGGCCGAGCGCAGAAGAAGTATCGGCGAGAGCACGAAGGCGGTGGCGGCGAGCCGGATGGGCGATCGGCGTCGGTTCCTCATGGTCCTTCTCCACGCACGCGCGCGGGACAGCCTGCGCGTGGTATGTCCCTCTTCGCGGCATTCCGTTGTGGGTGGGCTCCGTGCGGACGCCGAGGGGGAATACGCACGAAACGCCCGGCGGATGCCTGATCTCGGCGGGGAGATGGAAAAACCGCCCGTTTGGGGCGGTTTTTTGGGAAGATTCTGAGGTGGCGATTCCGTTGGGGTGCCGCGGCTGGCGCCCGGGGTGGCTTCTATCTGGCCGAGGCTCGGCGGGCGGCGCGTGCGCCGTTTCTGGGGGCGGGGTTGTTCTCGGTGGCGCAGGGGTGGCTTTGGTCGAGCGGCGCGCGGAGGTTGTACGCCGTTCTGCCGAAGCCGTTCTGGTACCCGACATTGGCCTGCAGTTCGCCGGGCAGGTTCGTGGTGAAGAGCATCGACTGTCGGCATTGATTCGCGTCGAGGGCGGTCTCGAGGAAGTGCTTCTCGAAGATGCGCTTGACCACGCCCGAGTTCAGTGCTTGCTGACTATAGGCGACTTTCGAGAAGTACTCGTTGACGTTTGCCAGGTTCATCGGGTCCGTGTGGGTATCCTGCAGGAGCGCGGGCGGAGGCGGCACGCTCGCCACGATGTTGTTGGCCTCGCCGAGCGCGGACAGGAAGTCGCCGGCCGCCTCGATCCTTGCGACGTGCGGCTCGTCCTCATCGCCGTCGGCTTCGGGGTCGAAATAGACCAGTTGCGGGACGGGTGCGCCTTCGCGGGCCGCCCCTCCCCCGTCGAACGCCGGGATGGTCGTGAGGACGAGTTTCCCGCCGGTGAACGCCGCGCCGCGGACGGGGGACTGGTAATCCGTGAGGCTCGTGAGGATGGCGCCGCTGAGGTCATCGTCGATAATCGTGCCTGTGTCGTCTTCGAGGTCCTGGCCTCCCCATGCATTGGCGATGTAGTTCGCGCGCGGGTCGAACTCGATGATGGCACGGTAGAACGGCGGGGTTTCGCCGCGGGTGTTCCGCGCCGTGTCGAACGTGAACGTCTCGGCGATGTTCGCCACCACGAAGAGCGATCCCCGTTCGGTCGCTCCGGCGATGGCGCCTTCGAGCGGGACCTGGAAGTCCATGAGGGTGACGAGGTTGTTGGGCGTGGCGATGTTGAAGTCCGTCTGAACGTCGACGATCTGCGACGACCCGTTGTCGAAGAAGGGGTAGTAGCGGTCGAAATCGTTGTTGAGGACGCCGAAGAGCCCGATGCTCGAGGGGTTCATGGAATCGGCGCGGATGGTGCCGACGGTGGCGAGGCCGGCGAGGACGGGCTCGCCGTACTCATAATCGCCGGGGATGGCGGACCCGATGTACTTTTCGATCAGGGACCAATCGTCGCCCCGTGCCGTTTGATTCGTGCCGTAGTCGGCGAAGGATTCGAAGTAGAGTTCATTGAAGGTGTAGAACTCGCCCGAATCCGACTGTTCCTCGTAGCCGCCGTAGACGTAAAACGTATCGAGTTGGAAGTAGTTGCCGCTCCGAAGGTCGCCTTCGTGGATGGCGCCGATGGCTGTGAGCCCGTCTTCGCGGAACACGCCGCCGTAGGCGCCGCCGCTGCCTCCGCGGGTCTGCCGAGACCCGCCCGCCCGTCCGCCGTAGTAACTCGGCAGGTCGGTGATGTATTCGTCGTCGCCATCCATCCAGTAGACCTCGTTGAGGGGCTGGAGACGAAGTTCGGAGGTCGGCTCGCCGCGGAGATCGCTGATGTTCGTATTGCTCCCGATGAAGAAGTCGAAGGAGGACGGGATGCCCTCGCCCGTGGCGCCGGAGCAGGGGTGATGATCGATGAACGGAATCATCGGGCGGATCGGGTCGCGGAGCGCCGCCGTTACGTGCCCGATGCCGTCCTCGACGTTGACGAACGTAAGGAGCGCCGCGGGGATGTTCTCGAAGAGATCATCGTCGGCCGTGTCGAAAAGGCAGTCGAAGTAGTCCCACGACGTTTCGAGGAAGTGGTATTGGTACAGCGCGACGAGGAATCCCGACTGGATCGGCTGCAGGCCGAAGGCGAGTTGGGCGAAGTAGGGATTGATGGTGTAGTCGTCGAAGGAGGCGCCGGATGTCGAGAGTGTGGTCGCGGCCGCGGGGGAGCCGAGGACGGTTTCGCCGAGGGCCGTCTGCACTCCGATGGATGATTCGGTGATTCGGTCCACATACTCGCCGCCGCTCGAAGGGTTGGGGTTGAACCGCACGGTGAAGGGGTTATTCGGATAGGACCGCCCGTCCGGCCGACCCTCGTCCAGATCAAAGGTCATGGACAGGTGGAGGCGGTCCCCGACCCACGCCGCTCCCTTCACGTCCATCTCGTACATGAAGAGATCCCGGGCCGTCTGCTCGCTTGCGGAGGGATCGAACACCGTTCCTTCGCCGGGCTGGAAGAGGCCCGGATCGCCTCCGCCACGCACATCGCCGAAGGGGTCGAACTGCGTCCATGCCCCCTTCAGGTAGTTGTTGCGAGGATCGAACTCAAGGATGCTGGCCCCGGTGGTGCCGAAATAGATGCCGCGCTGGCCCGGCGCCGGGCGGTCGCCGTAGGACGGAACATTCGCCACGAGGAAGAGCGACCCGCGCTGATGCGACGAGGCGAGGGCTCCTTCGAGCGGGATGGTGAAGCTCATGACCTGGTCGAGCGAGTTCGGATTCCGGCGGACGTTGACGAGCATGTCGCTGTTGTATGCGTTGTAGTAGATATCCGGTCCCCGGAGGATGCCGAAGAGGTCCGTGTTCTCGTTGCTTCCGAAGAAGGCCAGGCCCGCGAGCATCGGACTGTAGAGGTTGAGGAGGCCTTCCTGGGTGTTCCCGTCCTCCGGGTAGTACTTCGTAACGAAGGTCCAGGGACCGAGGACGCCCGAAGGAGAGATCGTCGCTCTGTAAAGGTCGTTGTAGGCGTGCGTGGACCCGTCGATGTATTCGCCGCCGCGGACGAAGTAGACGACGCGCGATCCGTCCGGCATCAGGATGGCGGCCAAGCCGTCGTCGTGGCCGAAGATTCCGCCGTAGCCGCCGCCGTAATAGGACTGATTCGCCGCACTCGGGAGCGAACCGAGTTCCTGGTCCGACGAGCCTTGGGCCAGCGGATGCAGGATCAGGTCGCTGTTCTGGAAACTCGTGCCGGCGCCGGCATCGGAAATCAGGAAGTCATTGGGCTGAGTCTGCGGGGGTGGGGGTGGGGGTGGGGGTGAGATCGGAAGAGCGTCGT
>CAZBDZ010000018.1:27777-52201 GCA_964490785.1 uncultured Phycisphaeraceae bacterium | reverse complement strand
CCCGAGGCGAAACCGCCGAAGGAAGCCAAGGAACCCGCGCCTGAGGAACCGGCAACCGACGAAGCGACCGAGGACATCGCCGAGGACGAAGACGCCGCCTCCGATGAGGAAGAAACGAAAGAGGGTGCGCCCCCCGCGGAATCCGAGAGCGCGAAGAAGGGCAATGGAGACGGGAATTGACCCGAATCAACGCCCATTCGCGCCCAGGCTCGGGATGAGCGCGGGCTCCGCGCCGCGGATTTCGCGTTTCGCGCCTTGCGGCGGCTCAGGCCTCGCCCGCTTTTTCCCGCCGAACCGGGAGCCAGATCGAGCCTCTTGATCCTCTCCACCTCGGACTGGCACGCCCCGCCCGAAGGGGTATAATGCCCGCGATGATTCAAGGGCGATTGGCGCAGTTGGCTAGCGCGCATCGTTGACATCGATGAGGTCAGTGGTTCGAGCCCACTATCGCCCATTCGCGCCCCCGACGCCCTGTCGGGGGCCGTTTTTTGAGCCACGCCGCTGTAGCTCAATTGGCAGAGCGCGTGATTTGTAATCTCGAGGTTGCGGGTTCAAGTCCCGCCAGCGGCTTTGGCGTCCACCTCGCACGAATGGTCGCCCCTCTCCCGCCGTCGCCGGCGAGCCTGATGAGCCTCCGACGAAACTCGGATTGGCCGGCCCAGGGCAATCGCATGATCTCGATCCGTGGACGCCCAGGTCGAAGAGTCGCCGGGGCGACATGAGTCCGCGTAGCCTCGGACTCCGCCACCAACGTATCCGAGGCTTCGTCGCGGACGCCTCAGCCTCGGCGTCCACCGATCCTGCGATTGCCCTGTTGTCCGCTGGGCGATCGCATTATCAACTGGGTGCCCCGGTCTTGCCGTCCGCGGCAAGGCCGGGACGCACTGGCAACCCCGCCCGGCCTCGCTGCAAAGCCGGCGAGACCGGGGCAACCATGATCTTGCGATTGCCCTGCTGTTGTCCGCCGCCCCCTGAAAGCCGCACCCGCTTCCCGCTATACTCCCACCCCCAAGCGAAGCCGGCCCCCCGGCTCGCCCACGGGCGTGTACCGAAGCGGCCAAACGGGTCAGACTGTAAATCTGATGGCTAACGCCTTCGGAGGTTCGAATCCTCCCGCGCCCATTCCCCCATCTTCCACCGAATCACAAGGGACACCACACCCCACTAAATCAGCCGAATTCTCGCATTCGTCGGGTTCGGGTTGTGCGCGGTTGTGAGCGCTTGGGCGGGTGTGTGTTGCCGGATTTGTTGCCGCGCATCCGACGCCCGCCGCAAGATCGAAGTGGGCATCGCGGGTCGTCAGGTAGTGCCGCGCCGCCACCGCCGGGGAGTGGCCGAGCCAGCCCGCAACGACGTGAGCGGGAAACCTCTCCGCCCAGTCGGTGGCGCACGATGCCCGGAGATTCTGGAAGAGTCTCGGCCACGCCGTCAGCCCCGCCCGCTGGGTGATCTTCTCGAACGTGGTTCGGAGATTCACCCCGGCGTCGCGGAGTTTGGGGATCACCGCCTCCGAGCCAGGTTCGGCGGAGTTGAACAGCCGGAGCAGGATCGGTTTCAACTCGGGGGCGATCGGCACCATGCGCACCGCGTGCCCCTCGCCGTGCCCCTCGGTCTTTGGGCTTCGGACGGTCAGCCGCCCGCGCTCCCAGTTGATATCTCCCCAACGGAGCGGCACCACTTCCGACGGGCACCGCAGCCCCGCGAATCGGACGAGGGCGATCACCGCCCGCCATTGATCGTCGGGGCATTCCTCCAGAATCCTCGGCATCCACTCCGCCGGGACGTGGAACGCCCTCGCCGCGTTGACCTGCGAGCCGGGCTTGAGGTCCGCCAGCGGGGAGACGGGGATCATCCCCCACCGAACCGCCCTTCGGAAGATCGCCTTGCCCACGTTGACCCGTTTGGCCACGGTCGCGGTCGCCAGCCCGGATTCGAGCAAGGCTTTCTTCCACTGGTCCGCGTCCGAAGCGGTGATTGATTCGAGCGTCCGCTCCCGCTTGAAGTGCTGGATGAGTGAACCCTCGGCCTGTTTGTACGCCGCGCTCGTGGACCGCTTCACCGTCAGGACTGCGCGGAACCGGTCCACCAAACCGCCCAGCGTCGCCACCGCCGCGCCTTCGCGTGGCTGGCACAACCCCAGCGCGGCCACGCGGGCATACAGCACGTCGTCGATGCCCGCCAGCCACCGGGCCGCGTCGGGGTGCGGGACAGCGTTGTGCCGCTTGGCGATCACAAGATGCCCGACCGCCGTCCGCGCGGTTTCCGCCGCCGACTTCGGGCACTCGCCCAGCCGAAGGGTTTGCTGCCTTCCCTTGGCGTCGCGGAACAGGATGCGTTTCCGCTCGCCCTTGCCGCCTTCGAATCCGATGCTCGCCATAGGTCGCCGCCTTTCGATCACGCCGCCCGAGTGTCGATCACCACGCCCTGCCGCGCCGCCGCCTTGCGAATCTTGTCGATCACCAGCACCTTGGCCCGCCGGGGCGACAACTGGCCCCACTCCCAGCGTGCAATGGTCATCTTGTCCACGCCGACGCGCCCGGCAAACTCCGCCTGCGTCAGCCCCAGCCCTTCGCGCAGGGCGCGGAGATACGCCGGAGTCGGCTTCGCGGGCGTCTCCATTGCCAGCGCCTGCACCCGGTCGATGAACCGCGCGCCCTCGGGCTTGAGGAGCAACTCGCCGCCCGCGTCGGTCTCGCACCAGCGGCCGGGCACCAGCACAAACAGCGTGCGCCCGTCGGGCAGCCGGGCCGTGAACGGCGCGTCCGCAGCGGGTTTCACCTTCGGCTTGCTCGGCGCTCTCTTCATGGTCGATCCTCCCAATAGACGGTAACGAATGCGGTCAACGCCCCGCGAGCATCCCGGCCGATCGCGCAGACCATCCCGATCGGCGCGCCGTCGGCCGCGTCCCCGGACACGAGCCAGCGGGCGCGCCCGGCGCGGTCGAATCCATCGGATCGCATCGACCGGGGCGCATCGAACACGCTCAACACGTCGCCCCACAGCACGCCGCGCTCGGCCAGCCGGACGCGGAAGTGCCACGTCAGCCGCACGCGGTCCGAGTCGATGCACCGCCGGATGGTGGTCAGGGCTTTGCGGGCCTCGGCGTTCATGGATCACCTCGGACTATACGGTACGATAGGCGCTCTGTCAAGGGGTCCATTGCGGGCGATTCCGCGTCGGCCGCGAACAAGTCCAGTTGGCCGGGCGCGTCGGGGGCGAAGTCCGCTCCGTCGCCGTCATCGTCGATCGCCCGCAGCCGTCGCCGGGCATCCTTCAACCACCGCCCGCCCCAGCGGGTTCGATCGTGCCTGCGCCGAGGGATCACGCCGTTCCCCCTTCCTCGGTGAAGTCCGAACAACCCGCCCCGAGGTCGTTCGCGTCGGCCGGGGTCGGGCCTGCGCGTTGGAGGTCCGCCGGTTCGCTGACACTGACACAAGTGGGGTGTTTCGCTTGGGATTTCGCATTTGTGTCAGTGTCAGTTGCCTCGAAGAGCCGGAAGCGACGGGCAGGGCGCCCGCGTCCGCCGCCGTGGTCATCGACCGGTCCCCATCGGCCGTATCCCGCCGCCACCAGGTCGCACAGCGCGGCTTCGGCATCGTCCGCCCGCTTGAAGTATGGGCCGTTGCGCATGAGGTCGCGGGGCGTCGCCGTCCCCCCGTGCCGACGAATCCACTCCGCGAGTTCCCGGCGCTCGCGTTCCTCGGGTTCCTCGGCGAGCATCCCGTAGACCCGCCCGAGTTCGTGGACGTACCACTCGGCTACCACGATCGCGTGGCGCATCAACTCCGCCCCGACCGGGCCGGGAGAGTCCGATCCTCCCGACTCCGCCCAGTCGACCAAATGGAAGAGCAACGCCAGCCGGAAGACGTAGCCTTTCAGTTTCCCCTGCGCCGCGCGGAGCGCCGGGCTTGCCTCCGCGACGCGCGGCCGCATCGTGTCGTTCCACCAGGCCCGCCCGAGGCGGAAGGCATCTCGCTGCAGCCCGACATAGAGCGGGTCCGGCGCGGTCCCGGCCATCTTCATCGGCAGCGAGAGAAGCCGCCGGTACACCGCTCGGAAGTCCGCGCCGAAGTCTTCCTCGTCTTCGCGCTCGTCGATGATCCGGGCCGGATCGTCGGGGGGCATCGCCCAGAGGAAACGCGACGCCAGCCCGTCTTCGATGTACTGCGAGCCAAGGATGCGCCGCAGCGGGCCGGGCTGGATCGTGCCGGTGAGGGAGAGGAGCGGGGAGTCGATGCGGATGTAGGAGCCGCCGTCGCCCTTGCGATTCTCGATGTACGTGCGCCCCGACCACGCGCTCTTGAAGAACGCCGCGTGCGGCTCGGCCCGGTTCGCGCCCGCCTTGGAGTACGCGCCGAAACTCCCGAACAGCCCGGCCAGTTCATCGTGCTCGCAAAGGACGCCGCGCGGATTTGCCGCCAGAACGTGCGCCAGCGCTTCCGGCGTCGCGTTGCCAACGATCGCCTGCCGACGCGGGGGCTTTGTCGGCTTTGCGGGCGCGTCGGCGGGCCGTTGGCCCCCGCGCTTCGGCTTCGACGCCTCGTACTCGGCACAGTTGGCCTCGTACTCACCCAGCGCCGCGTCGTAGTTCTCGTCCAACTCGCGTTGGGCCTCGTACACGGCGCGCATGGCCGTGTCTTGCGCCGGGCTTTTCATCGAAGACGGCAGCGCAATGATCCCGGTCCACACTGCGAGCGGTTCGTACCATCCCTTGCGGATCATCACGCGCACCGCGTTCCCGGCCGCCGACGCCAGCACCGCCAGCGCGGGCGATATGAGGAAGACAGAATCGACGCCCATTTGCGCCGACGTGCCTTCGACGAATCGTCGCAGCGCTTCCGGCAGGGCGTTGGTCGGGAAGGGCCTGTACGGCGCGATCGTCGGCCGCGAGCGCACCGCCGTCGCTTCCGGCTTCGACTTGATCCGCTCGGCGCGAAGGGCCAGCGCCATGAACGCCGCGCGGTCCGCGCCGCCGATCACCGCCGCGCGGGCGTCCTTCGCGCCGTTCGGCGGTTCGATGATGCGAACCGACGCGCAGCGCGGAAGCAGCGCCGCCGCGACTTTCTCCGCGCCGCGCCGGCCCGCTTCGTCGGCGTCCGCGACGATCGCCGCGTGCCGGTTCGCCAACAGTTCGGCGAGCATTTGGCCACAATGCCCGGCCATCGGAACGCCAACAGCATCCAGGCCCAGCCCGAGCAAAGCCGCCGTGTCCGATGCGCCTTCGCAAATGAGAACTGGATCACGATCATTTGTTCCGGCGTCATCATCCAGCGGCCATGCGACGATCAGCCCGCGCTTCCCGCCGGGCGCGAAGGTCTTTGCACCGCTCGCGTCGCGGTACGCCGTGCCGGTGACTTCACCGCTCGCATCGCGCTCGCGGATCACCCAGCGATCATCCTCAGGTTGGGCCAGCAGCAACCACGCTTCGCGCGTAATTCCATCAGGAATCGGTGGGCCGTTCGCGCTATGATTCGCCTGAGACTTCGGATCGTTGACGCCCGCCCCGCCGCCACGCGGGGCCGCGTCGTTTGTGGGGGGGGTGGTCATCCGCGCACCTCCCGCCGACGCTGGACGAACTCGCGGAGGTCATCGAGGATGTACATGCGCCGCGCCCCGATTTTCACCGAGCCAATAAGCCCGCGCCGACGGAGGTTGGCAACCGTGTTTGAGCACACCCCCAACAGTCGCGCGGCTTCATCCTGGGAGATAAGCAGCGCCGCCGCCGCACTTGTGTTGTTGTCGCGATTTGTTGTCATAAGGTGTTTCCAAATGTCTGGCCACACCATCGCGGCCACACGCAAAGAAAGGCCGAATTGAGCGCGTTGGCGCTCAAAGCGCGCTCAACAGCGTTGGGCGCGCACGCGAAAACATGGGTAATCAGCGGGATACACCGCGAAGAAAAGAATTCGGTGGATTGAGCGCGATTGAGCGCGTCCGGCGCTCAATCAGCGCGGCGCGGCCATTCGCTTCCGACTCTCGGCTCGCTGGACGGCTAACTTCCGTTCATTCTCCGACCACAGATTGTCGAAGTTCTTGACGCGCGCCAGCGCGGCCGGATGCGTGTACCCGACTTCGGAGGCCAACTCGCTTTTGGTCCCCTCATACGGAGACTTGCCGGAGAGCCGTTCACGCACTTGGTCAGCCTTCGAGCGGTCCGATCGTTTCCGGCGCTTGGGCGCAGGGCGGCCGCCGCCGTCCGCCAGCCCCGGCAACGCGCTCGCCATTTCCGAGAGCATCGCCAAAGCGTGCCCCAGCGCACCTTGAACATCTCGCACCGCCTGCGTGTGGGCGTCGTCCACCCTGCGGCGAAGACCCCGCTTCAAGCCGGTCTTGATCGTGTGGCAGCGCGGTTCGATCGTCTGTTCCATCGCCGCCCGAAACCGCTTCAAGGGGCGGTTGACCTCATCCCTGATCGCCTTCGCCGCCCGACCGCCGACCGTCCCGCGGAGCATTGCGGCCATCCGTTCGGCGAACACAATGAGCCACAGAGCACGATCGGCCGACCGAATCGGCTCGTCCGCGCTGATGCGGCCACAGAACTTCTGAATCTCGCACGCAAGTTCTTTGAGCCTGCGGGTATCTCCCGAGGCCTTCGGAATGGAATGCCGAATCGATGCGACTTTCACTGGCAGGACTCTAAGGAGTAGGTTCCTCCCGGTAGCACGCCAAGGTCGGTGAACACCGGTTCACCTTGGCCGCTCGCAGCCGCGGCAAGCATGAGCGCGATGCCCAGACCTCCGCACCTGTGTCGTTTCATCGCACACCTCTTTCGGGCCGGCTCGGCCGGGTCGGAGGGGTGTGCGCTCCGCGCCCGGGCCGCGCCTGTTGTGCCGAGGATCAGTCGGCGTGCCCGCGTCAATCATCCCGCGCCAGGACCCCCAGGGCAAGCGACTCGCCGGGATCAACTTCCCGGCTTCATGGGAATCCGCCCGGAAATTGCGAGCGGGGGCAATCATTCCGGCGCGCGGCAGGGGGCATGGGGGTTGGGGATGGGGTGGAACAGCCCCGACGTGTGCGGGCGAACACCCTCGCGCGCCTTCTCCGCGGGTACCATGCGGCCATGCTTGCGCGCTACGGCGTTGCTACTCCGGTCGGGATCAGGCTCCGCCCCGTCACGCGGACGGTCCTGCGGGAGGTCCTTGCCTTCAGCCGCGCGGACGCCGCCGAGCGTTTTACCATTGACGACGTGATTTTCTCCGCGCTGATGCGGTCGCACTCCGACTTGTGCGCCAGGCTCCGCTCGCGGGGCATCGACCCTGAGAGAATCCTCCGCCCCAACCTCCCGCCCCACCGGGGACCGATCGTCTCCGGTCCTCCGGACGACTTCCCCATGGGATCGCCGGACGACTGGTGATCGGCGTTCAGCGCCCATCCCCCGGCGAACCGGGTGGAAGAGCGGCCGCCGAGAGGAGCGCCTTGATCGCCAGCCGGACCGGCTCGGCGAGCGTCGGCCACGCCGCGACCACCGCCGCCAACTCGGGATCGGTGGGCTTGGCCGGGGGCGTCGGGGGGCCGGAACCAGCCCCATTGTTGCCGGATTTGCTGCCGCGCGGATCAACTCCCTGCGTTTTTCCCGCAGAAGACCGCAGAGGTTCGAATCCTCCCGCGCCCATTCCCTTGGGGCTCCTCAAAGCGACCGCCGCGCACGGCCGTGGCCTAGGACGAACGCGCCGGTGCTTTGAACAGCGTCAAGACAAACCGCGTCGGCTCAATCGCCTTCAGCCGGTGCGGCGCGTCCGGTGGCATTGACAACCACGCATGCGGGCCCATGGTGTGCTCCTCGCCCGCGATCCCGAAAAGCAGTCGGCCGTCAAGAACTTGAACCGTCGCCGCGAACGGCGCCCGGTGGTCGCTGATCTCCTGACCCGCATCCATCGAAAAGACGATCACCTTGCCTTCAGGCATGTTGAGCAACGCCTTGCTCACCGTCGCGCCCGGCACCACCGGGCACGTCGCGGGCAAATCAGTGAGGTGAGGTTTGGAAAGATCAAAGAGCGGTTGCGCCACGGCATACTCCGGCTGGATCGCGTCGCCGACATTCTACCGATCGCGTGCCGCATGCCGCGCCAACAGTGAAATGGCCCTGCGAGACCCCGCGACCACGCGACCGGCGTGCGCCCCCCAGCCCCATCCCAATCCGGTATTCTCCGTGCCCTCCGTGTCCTCTGTGGTGAAAGGAAACTCATGGCCGGTCATGCGGAATCGAATCGAAACCTCCTCTCCTTCAAGATCGCCGAGTGGGCGACGGCCCTGCGGTTCGAGCATCTTTCGCCGCGCGCGATCGAGGCCGCCAAGTTGTTCTGGTACGACTCGCTGGGCTGCGCCCTCGGCGGTTCGCAGCAGGACGACGCGAAGATCCTCCTCGCCCACCACCGGGAGATGACCGGCAGCGAAAAAGGCGCCGGCCCATGCACCACCTTCGTCTCCGGATTCCGCACTAATCCGGTGGACGCCTCCTTCATGAACAACCACATGATCCGCGCCATGGATTACAACGACATCTATTGGAAGGCGGACCCGTGCCACCCCTCCGACATCATCGCCGCCCCGCTCGCGCTCTGCGAATATAAGAATCTGTCGGGCAAGGACCTTATTCTCGCGACCGTCATCGCCTACGAGGTTGAGCAACGCCTCTGCGAGTTCGGCGTGCCCGGCATCCGCGAATACGGCTGGCACCACGCGACTCTTACCGCCTTCGCCGCACCGATCGCCTGCGGCCGCGTCCTGAATCTTTCCATCGACCAGATGGTCCAGGCCATCGGCATCTCCGCCTCGCGCACCTTCACCCCGGGCGCCGTAACCGCCGGAAAACTTACAAACATGAAGAACACCGTGGACCCCTGGGCCTCGCGCATGGGTTGCGAGTCGGCCCTCCTCGCGGCCCGCGGGTACAGCGGCCCCGAGCACATGTTCGACGGGAAGGAAGGCCTTTTCGCCGTCTTTGGGCATGTCCATTACAAGGGCGCGCCGGCACGCTTCGACGCCCCGATGTTCCTCGACAAACTTCCGCGCAGCGCCGCGGACCACTACCGCATCCTCGACTGCGGCATGAAGTCCTTCCCCATCGAGGCTCTGAGCCACGCGCCCCTCACCGCCATGATGAAGTGCGTCAAGGAGAACTCCATCCGCGCGGACCAGGTCGCCGAGATCAAGGTCGAGGTCATCGCCCGCGCCGCCGACATCCTCGGCGATCCCCACAAGTACCGCCCCAACTCCAAGGAAACCGCCGACCACTCGCTCCCTTACTGCATGGCCGTCGGCCTGATCGACGGCATGGTGACGCCCCTCCAGTTCAAGGAAGAGCGCGTCCTCGACAAATCCCTGATCCCCGTTATGGACAAAGTCAAGGTTGTTGCGAACGAGGAATTCGAAGCGCTCTTCCCGAAGTTCCAGCCGAGCCGGGTGACGATCACAACGACCGACGGCCGCGCATTTTCCAAACGTGTCGACGTGCCCAAGGGCGACCCGCGCGATCCGATGACCGCCGAGGAGATCGGGGTCAAGTTCGACGCGCTGGGCAAGGGCGTCCTCGGCCCCGACAAGTGCCGCCGCCTCGCTGCGTTGATCCTCCACATGGAGAATCTGGGCAGCGTCCGCGATCTGACGGCGGCGACGGTGGCCTGATCCGAAACTGGAATTCGCGGATCGAACGCCGCATTTCTTGCCTTCCGCTCGCGCGCGGGTATGGTTGTGGATGCCGGGCGCGAGGAGAACGCATATGAAACCGATGCCACTCGTGTGCATGCTCGGCCTTGCCGCGCAGGCGGCCGCGGGTCCGCTGACGCCCCCGGTCGGCCCGGTCGCTTCGACGCACAAGACCCTCACCGACATCGAGCCGCGCACTGCCGTCAACTCCACCAACACCCCAGGCGACGGCAACAGCGTATTCCGCATCTCCGTTCCCGGGTCGTACTACCTCGCCGCCAACGTCGCCGGGGAGGTCGGCAAGGCGGGAATCGAGATCGCCGCCGAGAACGTAACCCTCGATCTCAACGGCTTCGAAATCGTGGGCATCACCGGCGCACTCACCGGCATCAACGCCGGCGACTTCCCCGGCGTCGGCGGCGCCGCGATCCGCAACGGCACGATCCGCAACTGGCCGGGAGACGCCGTCTCCTTTCAGACCACCCGCGTCGCCTCGATCGCCTGCCGTTTCGAGAATCTCACCGCGCGGGACAACGGCGGCATCGGCTTCCAATGCCGCGATGCCGCGATCATGGTCGCCTGCATCGCCGAAGGCAACAACGTCGGATTCGACACCGGCAACGAGGCCACGATCTCGAACTGCGCCGCCTTCGGCAACACCGACGATGGCTTCGACGCCGGCTATGGCTCGACGGTACACAACTGCGTCGCCCGCGACAACGGCGACGACGGCTTCAAGACCGGCAACGGCCCGGTGTCCTTCGTCGGATGCGCCGCGTCGTCGAACGACGGCGACGGCTTCGACGCCCTGAACTCGGTCCTCTCCGCATGCAGCGCAGGGTTCAACTCCGGCTTCGCCTTCCGCGTCGGCAACGACTCCACGATCACCGCGTGCAACGCCCAGACCTCCGCCGCAAGCGCAGGCGGAATCCACGCCACCGGCAACTGCCACATCCGCGACAACAACGTCTCCGGCGGCGTCGCGGGCATCGAGGTCGCAGGCAACGACTGCCGAATTGAAGGCAACAACGTCGCCGACGCCACGACAGGCTTCAACATCACGGGCACCGGCAACCTCGTCATCCGCAACTCCGCCTCGGGCGGAACGACCCGCTACAACATCGTCGCCGGCAACGCCGCCGGCCCAATCGTCGCCGCGGCCAACGTCCCAACCAACCAAATCCCCACCGCCAACTTCGACTATTAATCTCCCCAGGCTCCCCAGACCCCACCCTCAGTTCCCCCAAAGCGGGCGAGCGGATTCGAACCGCCAACATTCAGCTTGGAAGGCTGACACTCTACCGTTGAGTTACGCCCGCAAGTCTCTGATGCAAGTGTAGCATCTCAACGTGAAGCAGAGCGATTGCCCTGCGGCTACGGTGTTGTTCAGTGGAATGTCGCCGACGGGGAGCGGCGCAGGTGCGATTGACGCCGACCGCCTGACCCCCTGCGGGATTCGTGGTGGCATCGACCTCGAACCCGGCCGCCGATGATCGGTTTCGAGACTTTTCCGGCCGGCAAGGGCCCCCGCACCCCGGTTCAACGTGCATCACCTCCGACTTCGTGGCATCATGCCAGACAATGTCGGCCCCCTCGGCGGACAACCACCAACCGGCGGAGCACATCCTCTACGCCGGCATCGACGAAGCGGGCTACGGCCCGCGCCTCGGGCCGCTGTGTCTCGCCCTCACGGTCTTCGAGACGCCGCGGGGCGATGCCGCCGCCGCGCCCGATCTGTGGCGCGCCTTGCGCGCCGCCGTGTGCCGCGATCACGCAGGAAGCAAGCGCGGCCGGCTCGCCGTCGCGGACTCGAAGGAACTGAAGGGAGCAGGGGGGGCGAAAGTCGATCCGCTTCTTCACCTCGAGCGAGGCGTGCTCGCGTTCGAGGCCGCCGCCGCAACGGGCGCGCACGCGGACACGGAAAGCGCCCTCCTCACAAGGCTCGGCGTGCGCGTCCCCGCCTCAATCTCCTGGTACGCCGGCGACACGCCCCTGCCCCGAGGATCGGATCCCGACCAGTTGCGCATCCTCATCGCTCAGTTGAAAGGTGCCCTCGCCGACGCCGCGATCAGGCCTTGCTTCCTCCGCTGCGTCGCCATGGACGAATCGACCTTCAACGAGCGGTACCACCACCTCCAGAACAAGGCGTCGGTCAGTTTCGGCATCGTCGGCGGTATGCTCCGCCGATTGTGGGAGACAACCCCGCCCGCCGGAACGATGCACGCCGTCGTCGACCGCCAGGGCGGGCGCGCCTACTACGGCCCGCTGCTCTCCCAGGCGATCGGCGCCGAGGCCCGCCCCCTCGAAGAAACGGACGAAACCAGCCGCTATGAAGTCGTCGCCGACCGCCGAATGACGATCGAGTTTCGCGTCGCCGCCGAGTCGGCCCACCTCCCCGTCGCGCTTGCCTCGATGACGGCGAAGTTCGTCCGCGAAATCCTCATGGCCCGCTTCAACCGATACTGGTCGGCGCGCGTGGATGGCCTGCGCCCAACCGCCGGCTATGGTCTCGACGCCGGACGATGGCTGCGCGACGTTCGCGGCCGAATCCCCGCCGAGGAGATCGAGGTGCTGGTGCGAAAAGCGTGACCCAAGGGCGACCGCCGAACGTGGATGGCAAGCAGATCGATACCGATGTTCGGATGTTGCGCCTCGCCGCCCGCGCCGCGGCGCGCGGCTTCGGCCACGTCGAGCCGAACCCGATGGTCGGCTGCGTCATCGGGCGCAACGACGGCACAATCCTCGCCATCGGTCATCACCGCCGCTTCGGCGGGCCGCACGCGGAGGTCGAGGCCCTGAACGCTTGCGCCGCCGCCGACCACGACCCGCGCGGAGCGACCGCATGGGTCACCCTCGAACCCTGCAGCCACTTCGGCAAGCAGCCGCCATGCTGCAACGCCCTGATCCGCGCCGGTGTCGCGCGCGTCGTCGCCGCGCGACGCGACCCCCATCCCGTCTCCGCCGGCGGAGCCGAGCGCCTCGCCTCGGCGGGAATCCGCTTCGACATCGTGCCATGCGATCAGGCCCTCGCCGTCGGCGATCCCTTCGTGAAGCGGATCAAGACCGGCCTCCCCTGGGTCATCGCCAAGTGGGCGCAGACCATCGATGGGAAAATCGCCGACCGGTTCGGCGCATCAAAGTGGATCTCCTGCGAAGCCTCGCGCCGCCGCGTCCACGCCTGGCGAGGCCGAGTCGACGCCATCCTCACCGCCATCGGCACCGTCAAGGCCGACGACCCCCTGCTCACCGCCCGAGGCGTAAGGCCACGACGCATCGCACGGCGGATCGTCATCGACCCGAGGCTCGAGATCCCGGAGACATCAGCACTCGTTCAATCAGTGCGGAGCGCGCCGCTGATGATCGTCGCTGACCATCTCGAAGGCGACGCCGCCCTGAAACGCGACCGGCTCGTTCGCGCCGGCGCTGAGGTCATCGAGTGGTCGTCTCGAATCGATGCGATCCCGTTGCCGATGGTCCTCCGCTCGCTGACGGAGCGGCACGGTGTTTCGACAGTGCTCGTCGAGGCCGGGCCGGGATTGCTCGGTCGCCTCTTCGCCGATCATCTTGTCGATGAAGCAAGGGTGTTCATCAGCCCGAAGGTGCTCGGCGATCCCACCGCACCGAGCGCGGCCCAACTCCGCCATGCCGTCCCGCTCGCCGCAGCGGCCTCGTTGAGCCTGATCCGCGCAGGTCGTTGCGGCAGGGATGCCCTGCTCTGCTTCGGCCCGTCGCGGTAGGGTTGCCCTCGCGGCAGGTACCTCTCCGCCCCCGGAACGCGCGTCAGCAACCCCTGTATCAGGGTTTTCCTCTAGCAACGTGGCATGGGCTTTTCGCAGAGTCGCCGCGGCGACCCAGCCCATGCCGGCCGGCCCACGTCCCGCCTCGCCGCAGGGATCCCGCAAATGGGCGTGTCCACGCCAACTCCAACGCGGGTTTCCCGCCGTTTGAACGCTTTGCCTTCGCTTCCTATAGTCTTTCCCCCCCAGCCGCCGGACGCGGCGGGGGAACGCCGGTCCATGTGTTCAAGCCCGGCGAATCACGCGAGCGTTGGGGAATCGAGAGCGAGCATTTATGAGCGCCGTCATGACGTTTTCAAAGGGCCTTGAGGGGATCGTCGCCGCCGAGACAAAGATGTCCTTCATCGACGGCGAGCGCGGGGTGCTCGAATACGTCGGCATCGCCATCGACGATCTCGCCCGCCACTCCTCCTTCGAAGAAACCGTTTTCCTGCTCTGGAACCAGCGCCTTCCCTCGCGGAGCGAACTCGACGCTTTCTGCAAGGACCTGCGCTCCCGCTACCGCCTCCCGCCGGGGCTGGACCAGCGCATCGCCTCGCTTCCGAAGGACGCGCAGCCGATGCACGTGCTCCGCACGATGGTCTCGTCCCTCGCGATGTTCGACCCCGCGCCGAACGCGACCGACGTCCCCACCGCCCGGCAGAAATCGCTGAACATCCTCGCCCAGGCCCCCGCGATCGTCGCCGCCTTCGACCGGTGTCGTCGAGGCCTGCCGATCGTCGCCCCGGACCCGTCGCTCTCCTTCGCCGCAAACTTCCTCTACATGCTCAACGGCGCGAAGCCCACGCCCACCATGGAGCGCGCCTTCGACGCCTGCATGATCCTGCACGCGGACCACGGCCTGAACAACAGCACCTTCGCCGCCCGCGTCATCGCCAGCACCCTCAGCGACGTCTACTCGGCCATCACGGGCGCGATCGGCTCCCTCCGCGGCCCGCTGCACGGCGGGGCGAACGAGGACGTCATGCGCATGCTCGCCGAAATCCCGACCGCCGCTGACGCCGAGACGTTCATCAAGGACAAACTCGCCAAGAAAGCGAAGATCTCCGGCTTCGGGCACCGCGTCTACAAGGCCTACGACCCGCGCGCCACCTACCTCAAGACGCTTGCGAAGCAACTGGCGCACGATACGAACAACATGGACCTGTACGACAAGAGCCAGGCCATCGAGCAGGTCATGCTCCGCGAGAAGGCCGCCAAGGGCATCTACCCCAACGTCGATTTCTACTCCGCCACCACCTACCACTGCATCGGCCTGCAACTCGACCTCTTCACGCCGATGTTCGCACTCTCGCGCATCTCCGGCTGGGCAGGCCACGTCCTCGAGCAACTCGCCGACAACCGCCTCTTCCGCCCCGACGCCGAATACGTCGGCCCGCACGCAGCCCGCTACGTGCCGATGAATGAACGCTGAGGACGCACGCCTCACGAGTTCCATCGTCCCGCGCGATATTCGCAGGCGAGGAGCGGCTTGGGACGGGCTACTCGAGCAACTCCAGCGACTCGCGCAGTTTCGCCGAACGCGCGCTCAAGTCGCCGCCCTCGTCGAGCGCGAGGCTGATGATCGTCGAAACGAACTCGGCCTCCTCTGAGGGAGACATGGCGGAAAACGTCTCCGCCGGCGTCGCCTTGGACCATGGCGGCGGGTTGCTCAGCAACTCGTCGACCATCGCCTCGCTGCACAACAGGAAGGCGCCGAGCGACATCCAGAAGCCGGGAACCGGGATCACGCGCACGGCCAAGAATACCCCGCCCTCGGCCGTCTGCGACAACGCGACGTCCAGAACGTCGATCTCGTCGCCACGAAAAACGTCCCGAAACCTGACCCCGCATTCGGGCAGAAACCCGGCGATCTCGAAAATCGAGTACCGCGCCGCCCGAAGGCCGTCCATGATTTGCTCCGTCTCCGATCCGAACTTCGGTCTGCTCCGATCCACGAACTCCTCGATGACCGTGCCCCCTTTGCGACGCATACTGAATGCGGCGAAATCCACCAGTGCGTTCAGCTGAGCGAAATTGACAGGCCCGGGGCGGTCGTCCTCATCCCACATCTCGAGTTCCTCTGCGGCGGCACGAAGCAGGGGCTTGTCGATCCGATAGGAAACCGCCGTCAGAATCGTCTGGAGCTGCTTCCGAAGCCGCATGTACCGCGCCAATCGTGGCGTGAGCGGAGCCTGTTTCATGCCGCGACGGTACCGAGCATCGCGTCCATATCGAATCATCCGTGGACAAACTGACGGCAGGCCGCCGGTGAGGTTGACTCCTCGAGAGCCGGCCACATTCGACGCGGTCGCTCGCCATCTCCTTCACGCCCGCGACGCGTACACGATCAGCCGATGCCCCGTCGCTTTCAGCCCGCGCTCGCGGCAGAGACGATCCCGCAACGCGATCAGCTCAGGAACGTCCACCGGCACGATCTCCTTCGTGTCGAGCCGAACGACCAGGTCGCGCGGCTTGCGCCCGAACGCAAGTTGATAATGCGCCTGCTCCGAATCAACAAAGACCTTCTGGATGATCCCCGCTTCCTGAAGAAGCCGGATCGTCCGGTACACCGTCGCCTTGCTCACGCGACGCCCGTCGCGCTTCAGCGCCGCCTGCAACCCCTCAGCCTCGAAGAGATCGTCCATCCGAAAAAGAGTGTCGAGCACCTCGGCCCGTTCAGGCGTGTACTTCTGACCCACGGATTTCAGGTGCCGGCGAAACACCGCGCACAGCGGCTCCAGGATCTCCGGCACGCTCGTGCCGGTCGTGCGGGCGATGGGCTTGAGGTTCATCACGATCGAGTCTACACGGGTGCCGCGGCCGGCGCAGTCGGCCGCGCCAGAGCACTCCGTGCAACCGATAGGCCGCCCACCCCGCGGCGACCGCGCCGGGGCATCCGTTTGGAGATGCGACCGCTGCCGATCGCCGCGTCGCAACGCCGGAACCGCTCCCGATATACTCACCAACCCGGCACGCGAAGCCGCAGTCCAAGCCTCGCGGCCTCGGAAACCCCTTCCGTGAACGATCCCCAGCGCTCCATCGACCCATCCGCGGCCATTCATCCCTCGGCACGAATCGACCCGTCCGCCCGCATCGGCGCCGGCGCGATCATCGAGGCCGACGCCATCGTCGGCCCGCATTGCGTCGTCGGCGCGGGCACGCGCCTGCGCACTCGCTCGGTCCTCGTCGAGCATGTAACGCTGGGCGAAAACAACGACATCCACCCCTACGCCGTTATCGGCGGCGACCCGCAGGACAAGTCCTTCGACGAGTCGAAGCGAGGCGAGGCGATCATCGGCGACCGCAACATCATCCGCGAGCACGCCACCGTCAACCGCGGAAACTGGAACGGCGGGCCGACGCGGATGGGATCGGGGTGCTACCTGATGGTCGCGGCCCACATGGGGCACAACTCCTCGATCGGCGACAACGTCGTCATGGCCAACGGCGCCGCCCTCGCAGGGCATTCGCGCGTCGGCAGCGCCGTGGTCATGTCCGGCTTCACCATGGTCCATCAGTTCGTCAACGTCGGCGACGGCGTGATGTTCCGCGGCGGGTCGGCCGTCGGCATGCACGTCCCCCCCTTCGTCGTCGTCGCCGGCGAAAACTACGTCGCGGGCCTGAACCGCGTCGGACTCGCCCGAAACCCCGCCATCACCCGCGAGGACCGCGAGCAGATCAAGCGAGTCTTCCGCGCGATCTTCCGCGAGCGAGAGGCCACCCCGATCATGGACGTCATCGCCCGCCTGCGCGAGTCCGAGTGGGGCCCCGCCGCCACGAAGTTCATCGCGTTCTGCGCCGACGCTCTCGCCGAGGAGCCGCCCCGCCGACGAGGCCTGATCGGCGGCCGCCGAATGAGGATCAGAACCCAAACAGTCATGTCGCCCGCCCTCGCCGATACGACAACGGGGTAACTGCATTCCTGTGCCACTGGCGGCTCGCCCGCCAGTGCGAGAGACGCATGCGTCGAATCACGCAAGGTGCGCCCCCGCCAGTGGGACGGACTTTGGGGTCCGATCCTCACCGCCCCGCGAAGTTCCGCATGTAGTTCACCACCGTTTTCGCCACGATGTCCGTCTCGATGTTGACCTCATCGCCCGCGCGCAGCGCCGAGAGCGTCGTAAGCGCCAGCGTCGCCGGGATCAGCGCCACGCCGAACGATGTCGCCGACGTCCGCGCGATCGTCAGCGACACGCCATCGACGCACACCGACCCCTTCGGCACGACATAAGGCATGAGGTCCGCCGGGGGCTCGATCTCGACGCGCCAATCCGCCGCATCGTCGCGCACCGCGACCACGCGCCCCACGCCGTCAACGTGCCCCTGCACGATATGCCCCCCGAGCAGCGTGTCCGCCCGGCAGGCATGTTCGAGATTCACCTCGGCCCCTTCTCGCAGCCGACCGAGCGCCGTCTTCCCCAGCGTCTCCGCCACAACGTCGAACCGGATCGCGCCCGCTTCCGTCGCGTCCGCCACCGCCGTCAGGCACACACCGGCCACGCATACCGATTCTCCCGCCCGCGGCCTGTGCCCCCACGCCGCCGCCCTAACGCGCAGCGAAGCCCCCGTCGGCGTCGGCATGACGCCTTCGATCATCCCTTTCGCCTGAACGAGGCCCGTGAACATGCCACGCAGGATACGCCCCGCCTTGACCCGCGGGTACACCCCGGCGGATACTGCGGCCCTGACAACCGCCCCCCTCCAGGAACCACCCTGATGAACCGTGTTTCCGCAACCCTGTCCCGCGCCGCCGCCCTCGGCTTGGGCGTCGCGCTGCTCCTTCTGCCCATCGGCTGCAAGAAGGGCCGGATGACCGCCGAACCCGCCGCCAGGCCGCCCGCCTCCGACGCCGCTCGGACCACCAACGCGAACGCCCTGCCCGAAGCCAAATCGCTGGACACTTTCGACGCATTCTCCGCCCTCGGCTACCGCCCGGAGTGGGTCGGCTACCCCGTCATCCCAGGCCGGCGAAAGATCAACCACTTCGACGCCTACCCCGACATCGTCCTCGTGCAGGAATCCGGCAACCTCCTCACCGCCATGGACGCCGCCACGGGAGCCAACCGCTGGACCTTCGACCCCGGCTCCAAACTCGCCAAGTTCGTCGGCAACGTCCGCAGGGAGGATGGCGAAATCCTCTGCTCCTCCGAGAGCGAGGTCGTCATCCTCGACCCCGCGACGGGCGCCGCGAAGAACCGCCAGCATCTCGCCTCGATCGTAAACACAAAGCCGGCCCTCGTCGGCAACGTCCTCGTCTTCGGCTGCCCCACGGGCGTCGCCCTCGCCCATTCGCTCGGCAGCGGGTATCGCCTCTGGGAATACGCCCTCGACGGCACGATCACCGCGCCGCCCGTGCAGGTCGGGAGCAGCGTCGCCGTCGTGAGCCAGCGAGGCGAACTGGTCATCCTCAACCCGCGCGACGGCAAGGCCGCCGGCCGGGGGCAACTCTTCGGCGGGCTCGCCACGCGACCCGTCTCCGCTGATTCGACCGTGTACTTCGCGGGGCTGGATCAATCGATCTGGGCCTTTGACGAGATGGGGCGCTCGCCGAAATGGCGAGTCCGCCTCGACCAGCCGCTGCGCGAGCAGCCCGTCGTCATCGCCGACCGACTGTATGTCGCGGTCCCCGATGAAGGACTTGCTTGCTTCGACGCCGCGACGGGCAGGCGACTCTGGACGACGAAGGGCCTTCGCGGCTCGGTGGTCGCGCTCCGCGCCGGACGCCTGATCCACTGGGACGGCAAGCACGCCTACGCCATCGACCCCGCCGCCGGCGACGTTACAGAACGCATCGCTCTCCCAGGCATCGACCGCCTCGTCAGCGACAATCCCATCGACGGCAACATGTACGCCTACTCGCTCAAAGGCGAAGTGCGAAAATTCTCGCCGAAGAAATAGGAGCACCCCCGGCCGCAATCCGCCGACCGCCCCTGCAACCCGAGCGTACTCCGATGCCTGACCTCGTCCCACTTCGGCGAGCCCTGATCTCGGTCAGCGACAAGACGGGGATCGTGGACTTCGCGCGCGGCCTGGCCTCGCTCGGCGTCGAACTCGTCTCCACGGGAGGAACCGCCAAATCACTGAGCGACGCAGGGCTGGCCGTAATTCCCGTCGAATCGCTCACGGGATTCCCCGAGATGATGGACGGCCGGGTAAAAACGCTCCACCCCGCGATCCACGGCGGAATCCTCGCCCTGCGCGACGACGACGCCCACATCCGCGCGATGCACGCCCACGCTATCAACCCCATCGACCTCGTCTGCATCAACCTCTACCCCTTCGAGCAGACCGTCGCTCGGCCCGCCGTTTCCCGCGCCGACGCTATCGAGAACATCGACGTCGGCGGCCCCGCCATGATCCGCGCCGCCGCGAAGAACCACGACTGGGTCGCCGTCCTCACCTCGCCCGCGCAATACGATTCATTCCTCGCCGAGGTGCGCCGAAACGCCGGCTCGACCACGCTTGCAACACGCAGCACCCTCGCCGCCGCCGCCTTCACCCGCACCGCGCAATACGACACCGCCATCGCCCATCACCTGGGCGCCACGGCCAGCGCAGTCGACCGTGGCGGCGCGCCCACAACCCACGATTTCCCGGACACCCTCACTCTCACTCTCCACAAGCGTCAGAGCCTCCGCTACGGCGAAAACCCCCACCAATCCGCCGCCCTCTACGCCGACCCGGACCACCGAGGCCCGTCGGTCGTCAGCGCAACGCAACTCCACGGCAAGGAACTCTCCTACAACAACCTCAACGACGCCGCCGCCGCCCTTGCCCTCGCGATCGAACTCGCCGCTCTCGACCGCCCCGGCGCCGCCGCCGCCATCATCAAGCACGCGAACCCCTGCGGCTCGGGCGTCGCCCACGCGACCGCCGACGCCGTCGCACTCGCGCTCAAAGGCGACCCTATCGCGGCCTACGGCGGGATCATCGCGCTCGCCGCGCCGCTCGACGCCGACGCCGCGAGAGTCCTCACCGGCCCGAACACCTTCTTTGAGGTCATCATCGCCCCCGCCTTCGCTCCCGACGCGCTCGCCGTCCTCCGCGCGAAATCGGCGAACGTCCGCATCCTCCAGTTCGACAAGGGACCCGAACAGCCCGCCGATGCGATGTCGCTCCGCACCATCCCAGGCGGCGCGCTCGTGCAATCTCAAGACACGCGCCCCGCGACCCCCGCCGAGTGGCGGCACCGCGCCGGCCCGCCACCCGCCGCGGAAACCCTTCAAGACGCCGCCGTCGTTTGGACCATCGCCAAACACCTTTCCAGCAACGCCATCGCCATCGGCGGCCGCGACAACCCAGGCATCCGCCTCTTCGGCGCAGGCGCCGGCCAGATGGACCGCGTCACCGCGTGCCGCCTCGCCATCGAAAAAGCAGGCCCGCTCGCCCGAGGCGCCATCGCCGCCTCCGACGCCTTCTTCCCCTTCCCCGACGGCCCGGAACTCCTCATCCGCGCAGGCATCACCACCATCATCCACCCAGGCGGCTCAAAACGCGACCAGGAAACCTTCGACCTCTGCGAACAGCACGCCGTAACCTGCCTCACGACAGGTGTGCGACACTTCAGGCATTGAGAGGGCGAACGCCGATCCCCAACCCGGCTTAGCGCGCCGGCGATATGATGAGATCGTGAGACCCACCGTTCATGCTTTGGTCATTTGCGACGCGGTGTACAAGGAGCCTGTCACCGGGAAGTACTCCCTGCTCGGGATGTTCTCCGCGATCAGTGCCGCTGATTTCCCGGTTGAAGTCCCGCCCTTCGCGGTCTACGCGGCCGTGAGCGGCATTCGCAGCAGGGCCTTGTTCGACCTCAGACTGGTCGGGCTTGATCCGGAGGACGGATCGGAGAGCATTGTCGGGCAGGGCAACATCGAACTCACGGCCGATAGCCCTGTCGAGGTGGCCGAGATCGCGCTTCCGATGCCCAAAACACTGCTGCCTGAGGAGGGCGACTATCGTTTCAGAGTCGAGTCGCAGGGTGAGGCAATCGCCGAGAGGCGCATCATCGTGAAACTGCGAGGAGATATCGCATGAAGACGCCAAGCAGAGGAGTAGGTGTCCCAGGAGTGCCCGGGAAGGGCACGTTTACGACCCGGACCTCGCACATCAAGGCCAAGTCGAGGGGTCTTACCGTCGCCAACCCGCCGCCACCGCCGAAGCCCGATCGCCCCGGAAGGGCTGCATGATGCCTCGTGTGCGGTCGTCCGTGAACCAAGTCGGCGGAGTCTCCGGATTCGGTCTGCCACCGCACGTCCCCACGTTTGTCCCCCCGACCTTTGCCTCACTCCGTCATCTGGGCTACTCTTTTGATGGCATCGGCCGCACTGGCGGCCGACGCCGGAGGAACAGATGTCGGCCAAGCACCCACTTCGGTCAACACGGGAGACGCCGGGTCGCAATGACGACCCGGACGCTGTAGCCGCGCCGAACCACTTCCTCCACACCCTCGCGGACGACCTCGACGCCGGGTCGGGCGCGCTCGTCCCCGCCCTCGCGGGCAGCGGCCTCTCCGCCAAGGTCCTCGTCCTTAATCGCCTCTACATGGCTCTCCGCGTCGTCTCCGCGCGCCGGGCTTTCAGCATGCTCTGCCGCGAGATGGCCGAGGTCATCCACGTCGAGAACGGCGAATACCGCGCCTTCGACTTCGAGACCTGGGCCGAAGTCGGCGCCTTCCGCGACCAGTTCAAGCCCGACCAGTACGACTGGGTCCGCACCGTCCGTCTCGAAATACCGGTCCCCAAGGTCATCCGACTCCTCGGCTACGACCGCCTTCCCGAGCAGCACGTCAAACTCAACCGCCGAAACCTCTTCGCACGCGACCGCAACCAGTGCCAGTACTGCGGCCGCTTCTTCCCGACGAATGAACTCTCGATCGACCACGTCGTCCCCCGCGCCCAGGGCGGCGGCGACACATGGGAGAACCTCGTTTGCGCCTGCGTTAAGTGCAACGCAAAAAAGGGCGGCCGAACCCCCGACCAGGCCCACATGGCCGCCATCCGCAAGCCCGTCCGCCCCAAGCGCAACCCGCTCATTACTCTCCGCCTCGGCCAGCAGAAATACGCCTCCTGGAAGGCCTTCCTCGACAACGCCTACTGGAGCGTCGAACTCCGCTGACCGTGCCACCGATTCCCACAGGGAATCGGTGCCGTGCGCCCTCCGCGCTCGATTCCACCCCGCGCGCCGGCCTCGATTCGATGCTCGCGGCCGAACCCGGAATCCACCTCAAAACACACCCAGCATCCGCGCCGCCATCACCGCCAGCACCGCGGACATCACGATGCGCATCACGTTCACCGGCACGCGGTGCGTCAGCCCCGCCCCGAGGTGTCCGCCGATGAGCGCCGTGGGCGCCAGCGTTGCCGCAAGAATCAGCGCCTGCTGCCACGACGCCCCGCGCCCGCTCAGCGTCGCAACCTTCAGCGCCGCCCCCAGAGTTGACGAAAACACCATCGTCGACGCGCTCGCCGCGATCGCGTTCCGCAGCGGCATCCGGCTGATGATCTGCGCCAGAGGCACCGACACGATGCCCCCCCCGATCCCGAGCAATCCGCCCATCGTCCCCGTCGCCACGCCGATCGCCGTCGATCGCGGCGTCGTCACCAGCGACTCCTCCGGCGTGTGGTCCGCAACCTTGCGAAACACCTTCGACGCCGTGGACGCGACCACATAGACAAGGAACAACGCGAAAACCCGCCGAAGCGCTTCGCCCCCCAGCAGGTTCGACAATCCCACTCCGATCGCCATGAACACCATCGTCGCCGGTAGGAACACGCGCACGTACTCCCGCGGCACGGCCCCCGCCCGCTGATGCCGACGCATCGCCGGCACCGCCACCACAACATTCACGATCATCGCCGCCCCCTGGTACAGATGCTGGTTGTCCCACGCCCGGCTGTGAAACAAAAACACCATCGTCGGAATCATGATCACCGAACCACCGATCCCCAGCAGCCCGCCAAGCAAACCGGCAACCAGCCCCACCCCAAGCAACGCACCAATCTCAACCGGCGTCATCGGCATCACCCCGATGGTACCGACCCGCTCCCCTGTGCCACTGGCGGCTTGTCCGCCAGTGCCGAGCGCCGGCGACGATCGTTTCCTCAATGGGCGCATCCCGTTCCCGCATTGGCTGACAAGCGGAAATTGGCACAGCGGCAGGTTTGAATGGGTCGTGATAGAATCCGGCGCATGACCGAGGTCGAACCGGGTCATCGCAAGACGGTCAAGCACTTCGACATTCCAAGGCACTGCCACGAACTCACGTTTTCGTGCTTCGACCGCCGACCGCTCCTGCTCGATGATCGGTGGCGGAGTGTGCTGGCGGACGGCATCACGGCCGCGTGTCTCAGGCACGCGTTTCACCTGCTTGCGTTCGTGTTCATGCCCGAACACGTTCATCTCCTGGTTGCGCCGGGCGCCACGGACTACTGCACTTCGGCGGTTCTCTACGCGATCAAGAGGCCGGTGTCATTCCGGATCAAACAGGCGCTCGCGGCCTCTGAGTCGGGCCAGGATCGATCGCTCCTTGGCTCGTTGATGGTCCGCGAACGACCGGGGAAGATCACGTTCCGATTCTGGCAGGAAGGACCAGGGTTCGACCGGAACTTCGTCGGAAAGGAGGCCGCCTTCAACGCGGCACGGTACATCCATGACAACCCGGTCAAGCGCGGCCTTGTTGCACGCGCCGACGATTGGGAATGGTCAAGTTGGCGGGCGTACTCCGATCCGCCGAGGGCGCGTCCTTCCCCGCTCGTGAGCGTTGACGTTTGGCGGACCTGGTCGATGCCTCGTCCTGAATGAGGGGATCAGAAGGACCTCAAGTTAACGTGCCACTGGCGGCTTGTCCGCCAGTGCGGAGAACCGTTGCGTCCAATCACGAGAGGTGCGCCCCCGACCCCCGCACTGGCTGACAAGCAGCCAGTGGCACACGATCCTTTTCCCCGTGCCACTGGCGGCTTGTCCGCCAGTGCGGAGAACCGTTGCGTCCAATCACGAGAGGT
>CAZBDZ010000018.1:0-27677 GCA_964490785.1 uncultured Phycisphaeraceae bacterium | reverse complement strand
CCCGACCCCCGCACTGGCTGACAAGCAGCCAGTGGCACACGATCCTTTTCCCCGTCCCACTGGCGGCTTGTCCGCCAGTGCGGAGAACCGTTGCGTCCAATCACGAGAGGTGCGCCCCCGACCCCCGCACTGGCTGACAAGCAGCCAGTGGCACACGATCCTTTTCCCCGTCCCACTGGCGGCTTGTCCGCCAGTGCGGAGAACCGTTGCGTCCAATCACGAGAGGTGCGCCCCCGACCCCCGCACTGGCTGACAAGCAGCCAGTGGCACACGATCCTTTTCCCCGTCCCACTGGCGGCTCGCCCTCCAGTGCGTCCGCGCATTCACCCTCACAGCCCCTCGACCCGCGCCCCCTCCGCAGACCGCTCCTTCGGCGCACTCTCCGACTCCCCGCCGCGCAACAGATGCTCCAGCGGATCCTCGCGCGAATGCGCGATGATCAGCGCCGTGAGGTCGTCGGCCTGGTGCAGCGAGCCCGCCTGCTCGTCGATCTGCTCCATCAACGTCCCGACAGCCCGCCCCAGCCCGCGCTCGCGCCACGCGCGCGTCAGATCAACAAACCGCTCGACATAGTTCCGATTCGGCAGCCTTCGCCCGTAATCATCCACGCCCGGCGCGGGAAACGCCGTCTCGAATCCGTCGCTGTACACGACGAGCATCTCACCGTCGTCGAGCGTGAACGAAGTCTCGTCGAACTGGTCGTTCGCATCCAGCCCCAGCAGCCCGCCGGTGGTCTCCGCGCGATCGACGCGCCCGCCCCTGATCCGCAGCGGATACGGATGCCCGGCCCCGGCCAGCGTAACGTGCCGCGCCCGCGTGTCGATCACGCCGTACACCGCCGTCGCGAAGCGCGCACCCTCACCGTGCTGCTCGATCAGATCGCGGTTCAGCCGCCGAAGCGCCTCGCCGGGCGAGACAATGCGGATCCCGCTGTTGTGCCGCTCGACCGTGTGCAGGCATCGGCACAGCACCATCGTCATCAGCGCCGCCGGCACGCCGTGCCCCACCGCGTCGGCCACGAAGAACCCGATATGGTTCTCGTCCAGCCGCTGCGCATCGTAGATGTCCCCGCTCACGTACCCGCAAGGACGGAACAAGACCTGCATCTCCAGGTCGCGCGCCGTCGGCAGCGTCCTCGGCAGAAACTCCCGCTGCACGCTGGCCGCCAGTTGCAACTCGTCGTGAATCTTCTCGATCTCCCCCTGCAACCCGCCGTTGAACCGCCGCGCCACCCGAGCCTCGGCACGCAGCGACTCCACCGCCAACTGCCTCGCCCCGAGCGCCGCCAGCACGCACGCGATCAACGCCGGCTCCGCGTCCCGCGCCATCGGAACAAAGTTCTCATCCGCCACGATGCGCCCCCCGCCCGCCTCGTGCAGCACCACCGCGGGCACGACCATCTCCTCCAGCCGCGACAGCAGCGCGTACAGCCTCGCGTCCGATCCGCATGCCGGCGCCGCCAGAACCACCGACCCCGCGATCTTCGTTTCGGGATCGACCGCCGACTCCCAATCAAGCACCTGCAGACTCGGCGGGGCCGCGAACCCAGGCCACTTCCACGACAACGGACGCCACCACGTCGCCTGCGCCTCCTCGGGAGCCCCGGGCGCGATCAACGTTACCGTCAGCGATGGACCCTGACCGCCGCGCGACACGCCGAATCTCCGTGCGAAACGCCCGCGCCCCGTCGCCGCAATCCGATAAGCACGCACGCGGGCGCTCACCGTCCGCATCGGTTCACTTCGCGCGCTTCTTAAGACCCTCCGCATCGAGTTGCAGCAGATCGCCCGCCTTCACCCCCAGACGATCCAGCGTTCCCCCCCGAACCTCCAGCGCGAACCGCGACGCAAACCGGCTCGGATACCGCTTCAGCCGCGCCTCGTAGTCGCTATCGGACTCGCCCGCGTTCCTCGCCTCGACCTTCATCGTGTGCCACGCCACCACGCGACCCGAATCGTCGAGAAACGCGATGTCAATATCAAATGTGCAGTCGCGCATCACGAACTCCAGCGCGTTCGTGTACGGAAACACGAACAGCATCCCCCCGTCCTCGGGGATCGATTCGCGCCCGCCAAGCCCCTTGATCCGCGTCGCGTCGTCGAACACCCCCTCGACCCAGAACGTCGTCCCCTTCACCACGACGCGCTCCAGCCCCGCTCGGCTCGCCGTCTCGTCGCACGACCCCAACGCCGCGCACGCCAGCACCGCGCACAACGCCGCAAACACCCTCGCCGCCATCACCGGCCAAAAAGCCATGCGTCATCCTCCGGCCCGAACACCACGGGCGAATGCGACATCCTATCCAGCCTGAAACGCTCCACGAACTCCCCCGGCGAAACCGCACGCCGCGAAGACTCCACGCCGCACCACCACGCCGCCAACCCGACGAGCCGTTCCCTCTCGACCCCCGCATCCCGATACCGCGCCACGCGCGTATCCCCGTGCCGCTTCGCCAAACGCCGACCGTCCTCACCCTTGACCAGCGGCAGGTGGCAGTAGCGGGGCGCCGGCCCGGCCTCCAGCGCCTCATACAACAACACCTGCCGCGCCGCAGATTCAAGAAGATCATCCCCGCGCACGACATGCGTAACCCCCTGCCGGGCATCGTCTACCACCACCGCCAGTTGATACGCCGCCTGCCCGCGCACCGTCCACACGATGAAGTCCCCGATCACATCACCAGGCCGATGCGACTGCGGCCCCGCAAACTCATCATCAAACTCCACGGCCCGGCTCGGCGTAACGAACCGCCAGCCTGTGTTCGGCGCGTCGAACTCCCTCGCCCCGACCTCCGGCCTCAACTCCGGCGGAAACCGCACCTCCCGCCCCACGCCCTCCTGCGGCGCCGACGCCGATGCCTCCACCTGCGCCCGCGTCAACTCGCACGGATACACAAGCCCGCGCCGCGCCAGCCGCTCCATCGCCGCACGATGATGATCCGCATCGTGCGATTGCACGATCGGCCCTTCGTCCCAGTCGATCCCGAGCCATTCAAGATCGCGCAACGCCTGATCCGTCGCCCCCGGCTTGTTCCTCGGCGTATCCAAGTCCTCCACCCGCAGAACGATCCGCCACCCGCGCCGCCGCGCAAGCGCCCAGTTCACAAGAAACGTCCGCGCGTTCCCCAAATGCAGCGCCCCGGTCGGCGAAGGCGCCAGCCGGGTCACGCCTCCCGAAACGCGGCTATGCTGGTCCTGCTCGCTCACCATCGTCGAGGCGAGCATACTCTGTGGCATGGGCGTTTCGCGGAGTCGCCGTGGCGACCCAGCCCATGCCGCGGCCGCACGCAATGGACAGGCCGCGCCGCCTCACTTCGCTCCTCCCCCTTCTGGAGCACCCCATGCCCAACCCCGCCGCCCCAGTCAAACTCACAGAGACCGAGGTCGAAGAAAAACTCCGCGCCCTCCCCGACTGGTCCGAATCCGGCGGCGTGATCCAGCGCACCTACCAATTCAAGGACTTCCTCCAATCCATGAAGTTCGTGAACGCCGTCGCCGCCCTCGCCGAAAACCGGCAGCATCACCCCGACATCCTCGTCCGATGGAACAAGGTAACCCTCACCCTCAGCACCCACGACGCCGGCGGCATCACCCAAAAAGACTTCGACCTCGCCAAAGAATGCGACGCCGTGCAGTAGCCCCGTGCCGTCGGCGGGTCTACACCGGATGACCGGAGCCTCGCCCCCAACCCTGCTCCGTTCGCCCGTCGCTTCCCCTCAACACGCCCTGCGAGACTTATCGGACCGGTGATTCCCCGAATCACTGCCCGCTTCGCCGCCCCCTCGCGCGCCGCCCGGCCGCATCATCACGACCGAAAAATCTGTCGTCTTCTCGCAACATCCCCTGAACTCGGGTCCCCTTCCCGCCGAAACACAGGGCGCGAGGGACCATTCGTGAAAGAGCCAGCCGACAATCCGGGATCCAAACGCGCCGCCGTGATCCACGCGGCCCCAGCCGACGCTTCGCGCGCCAGCGACGAGGCCGTCCGACGCGCACAGACCCTCATCCACGAACTCGCAGGCCTGATCGACGGCTCGCTCCGCCTGATCGACCTCGCACGCCACGCCATCGCCTCGCCCGAGACCAACGACGCGGAGCCTACCGACGCCCTGCGCCATCTCGAAAGCGCCCACGCCGCCATGTCGCACATCGCGGCCTTGGTCCGATCCGCTTATCGACCCTCGCCCCGCGACATCCACGCCGGCGTCCTCGCCGCGCACAACACCCCGATGTCGCTCGCCTCCGCCATCAACTCCGCCGCCGACGCCCTCCTCCCCCGCGCACGCTCCCACGGCATCCAGATCATCATCGACGCCGACGCGACGACCCGCGGCGTGCCCGCTGACGAAATCTACGCCGTCGTCTCCAACGCCATCCGCAACTCCATCGAATCCATAGGCCAATCCGGCCGCATCGAGGTCCGCGCCCGCGTGGACTCGGGCCGCGTGAATCTCGAAATCCTCGACGACGGTGTGGGCCCGCCCGCCGACGCCGCCCGCGCCTTCGAACTTGGTTTCTCAACAAAGCCCGGCTCGTCAGGCGTCGGCCTCGCCCTCGCCGCCGAGGTCATCACGGAACTCCAAGGAACAATCGAACTTCTCCCCCGCGGCCTGCCGGAACCCAATCGCCCCGGCGCCATCCTCCGCGCCACCTATCCCATCCCCGCCCATCGAAAGGCCGCGAACACCATCTGATTCGCCCTCTCCGGGACAACCATGCTGAAACTCCGAACCTCTTTCGTGAACCACGACTCGCCGGACGCCCCGGCCGAGAGCGCCCCGCGCATCCTCGTCGTGGATGATGACCCCTTTGTAACCGAGTCCCTCGTCGAGTTCCTCGCCGCCGAGGGATACAGCGTCGCCTCCTGCGCCAGCGGCCAGGAGGCTCTCGCCGCGCTCGAAGAGTCAGAGCGACGCCCCGCCGCCGCCTCGCGACCACCGCGACCCTTCAACCTCATCCTCTCCGACGTCGCCATGCCAGGCATGTCCGGACTTGAACTCCTCCGCATCACCACGGAGAAATACCCCCACCTTGTCACCATCATGCTCACGGGCTACGGCACGATCGAGTCCGCCGTCGAAGCCATCCGCTTCGGCGCCTCCGACTACCTCGCCAAGCCCATCGTCGATTCCGAACTCCGCCTCGCGCTGAACAAGGCACTCCGCCAGCAGGCCATCCTTGCCGAGAACAAAACACTCCGCGACTCGCTCGACAAGCGCTTCGGCCTCGGCAGCATCGTCGGCTCGGACTATCGCATGGTGAAGGCCTACGAGCTCATCGAGGCCGTCGCCCCCAGCAAAGCCACCGTCCTCATGACCGGCGAGTCCGGCACGGGCAAATCCCTCGTCGCCCGCGCCATCCACCAACTCAGCCCACGCGCCGCCAAGCCCTTCGTCGAGATCCACTGCGGCTCGATCCCCGAAACCCTCCTCGAATCGGAACTCTTCGGCCACGTCAAGGGCGCATTCACCGGCGCCCATGCCGACAAGCAGGGAAAGTTCCTCGTCGCCGACACCGGCACCCTCTTCATCGACGAGATCAACTCCGCCTCGCCCGCCATGCAACTCAAACTCCTCCGCGTCCTCCAGGAACGCCGCTTCGAGCCCGTCGGCTCGACCGACACCATCGAAGTCGACGTCCGCGTCATCCTCGCCAGCAACCAATCGCTCGAGCAGATGGTCGCTTCCGGAGAGTTCCGCCAGGACCTCTATTACCGCATCAATGTCGTCAAGATCGAACTCCCCGCCCTCCGCGAGCGCACCAGCGACATCCCCCCCCTCACTCAGCGCTTCATCGATGAACTCTCGCACGAGCACGGCAAGACCATCACGGGCATCGCCGAGAATGCCCTCGACGCCCTCCGCCGATATCCATTCCCCGGCAACGTCCGCGAACTCCGCAACGTCATCGAGCGCGCCGTCGTCCTCGCACGCACGCCCACCCTTTCGCTGACCGACCTCCCGCCCCACGTCCAGACCGACGGCGGCGGCGCGCTCTTCCCCGAAACCCTCGCCCTCATGGGCAAACCCCTCGCCCTCGCACTCGACGCCGACGCCGCCCCGTGGACCCCGACCCCGCTCGAGAAGGCTCTCGAAGAACCCGAAAAGCGCATCCTCTTGAAGGCCCTCAAAGCCAACAACTGGAATCGCCAGGCCACCGCCGACCAACTCCAGATCAACCGCACAACGCTCTACAAGAAGATCAAGGCCTACGACCTCGAGCGGCTCGCGGGGTAGTGGCATGGGCTTTCCAGCCCATGAGGCCGCGGCCGAACCAGCCCGCGCAGGGTGCCGCAGCCAGCGAAGCGGGTCTTCGAGTCGAAGACCCGCCGTGGCGGGCGCAGTCGGCCGTGGCGGGCGCCCGTGCCCGAAGCGCGCACGAGCATTGCGAGTGGCGCCGCGAGGCTCGGCGAGCAGGCCACTCGAAGACGCGCCTTTCCTGCCCTCTGGAGTCTTGCCCCGGGCAGAGGGAAGTGCAAGAATGGAAGAGGGTTGAAGGACCGGATTCGAGTGGCTTGCTTCGCGGCGCCACTCGCAACGCCCGATCGCCGAAGCGGCGGAAATGCCGGCACAGCCGACACGCCCATCACGTCGCTCGTACACTTCCCATAGGGGACGACAGGAGCCCACCATGAACGCAGCAGTCATCCTTTCCGGTTGCGGCGTGTTCGACGGCTCGGAGATCCACGAGGCCGTCTCCATCCTCATCCACCTCAGCCGCGCCGGCGTCGCTTACGAGTGCTTCGCCCCCGACATCCCGCAGGCACACGTCATCGATCACCTCCACGGCAAGCCGACCGACGAAAGGCGCAACGTCCTCGTCGAATCCGCCCGCATCGCCCGCGGCAAGATCCGCCCGCTCGCCGATCTCGACGCGAGCCGCTTCGACGCCGCGTTCCTCCCCGGCGGCTTCGGCGCGGCGAAAAACCTCTGCGACTTCGCCGCCAAAGGCGCGGAGTGCGCCGTCGAGCCGACCGTCGAACGCGCCATCAAGGCCTTCCACGACGCGGGCAAACCCGTCGGCTTGTGCTGCATCGCCCCCGTCATCGCCGCGAGAGTCCTCGGCACAAAGAAAGGCGGCCCGGGCGTAACCGTAACCATCGGCAAAGACCCATCCACCGCCGCCGCCATCACCTCGATGGGCGCAACGCACCAGGAACGCCCCGTAACGCAAGCCTGCACGGACGAACGCCGCCGCGTCGTCACCGCCCCCGCCTACATGTACGACGCCCCCATCCACGCCGTCTTCGAAGGCATCGGCGAAATGGTCGAACACACCCTCGCTCTCGCCAAGTAACCGTGCCATGGCCTTTCCAGGCCATGTCCCCCGTGCCACTGGCGGCTCGCCCGCCAGTGCCGTCTTCTGTGCCACTGGCGGCTCGCCCGCCAGTGCCGAGCGCCGGCGACGATCGTTTCCTCAACGGGCGCACCCCGCTCTCGCACTGGCTGACAAGCAGCCAGTGGCACAGGATCCTTGTCCCCGTGCCACTGGCGGCTCGCCCGCCAGTGCGATCCGCCCTCGGCGCCCATTCGTGCCCCGACCCAACAGCCCCGCGCACTCTTTTCGCTTTCCGCTTTCCGCCTTCCGCTTTTCCTCACCCCATCACCGCCGCATACGCCCCATCGCAATACCGCTCCGCGCTCTCGCCCGGCTGGCCTTCCGGCATCTTCACATGCTCCCGCACCAGCCGGAGCGCGTGCCACCGCGAGGTCCATTTCACCTGCTCCTGATTCTCCGCCGGCTCAAGGCTGCACGTCGAATACAACACGTGCCCGCCGCGCTTCAGCAGACGCATCGAGTCCGCGATGATCTGCCGCTGCGCCCCCGCGAGGCCGTCAAGATGCGCCCGGTCGAACCGATACCGCGCCTCCACCCGCCGCGCAAGAACACCCGTGTTCGAGCAAGGCACGTCGAGCAGCACGAGGTCCGCCTGCCCCGCGAAATCGATCAGCCTCTGATACTCGACAACTTCGACGCGCTCCGCGTCCACCGCCTTCTTCAGCGCCCGAACTCGCACGAGATCAACATCCGCCGCGACGATCCTGGCCTCGGGAAACGCCGCCGCCAACTGCCGCGTCTTCGTCCCCATCCCCGCGCACGCATCGACGATCAGCGCCGGCTTCAGTTCCGCCGCCGCGGAAACCGCCAGCGACGACGCCGGGTCCTGCGCCCAGATGTCCCGCCGATCCCGCAGCAGCGCGCCCAGCGCCGCGTGCGTCCCCATCCACACATGATGCCCCGGCGACGAATGCGGCACGCACTCCGTCGGCAGAGGCCCCGTCGCATGGCCCGTGTTGAGAATAGTGGGGGGGTTCACGAGCCCGTGCAGCGCCAGCCGTCGCGCATCCCGCATCGAAAACGACTTCGACCACGAACGCAGCAGGTCGATCGGCGTGCTCGTCGCCGCCGCGAGACGCGACATCGGATCCGTCGGCATCATGATCCGCGAAAGCCCGAGCGCCGTCCCGTCGCCCATCGGAATCTCGTCCAACTTGTCCTCATACGCCGGGCGCCGTTCCTTCCCCGTTTCAGGGATCAACTCCGAAACCTCGCGCAGGACCGCATTCACGAGCCGCGACGCCCCAAGCCCGCCCGCGCTCTTCACCCATTCGACCGACGTATCCACCGCCGAATGCACCGGCACCCTATCGAGAAGGAGAATCTGCGCCGCCCCCGCCATGAGCGCGGCCATGGCCTTCGGCGGCGGCGGATCGCCCGGACGCGACAGCAACCGATCAATCAGGTACGACAGCGTCAGCCACCGCCGCATCACCGCCTCGTACAGCGCATGCGCGAACGCCGCGTCGCGCTCGTCAAGCCCGCCCACGTCGAGCAGTCCCAGCCCGAGGCTCGGGTAACTGTTCACCTGCTTCGTCAGCGCCGTCATCACGCGCCCGCGCGCCGCGTCCCCCTCATGTTCCTCGCGCCGTCGCTCAAACTCCCCGCCGGGCCTCCGCCCCCCGCCGCGCACACCAGGCCCGCCTCCCTGACGCTTGTATGGCTTTCGTTTCTCGTTCACCCACCCAGTCTATTGCCTCCGTGCCATGGCCTTTCCAGGCCATGTCCGCGTGCCATTTCCCCTTTTCCCCCGCCCGGCCTCGCTGCAAAGCCAGCGAGACCGGGGCACCCGCGAGGATGCGAGCGCCCTGCTCCCTCCCTTACCCCGCCCGCGCCCGCCGGTTTGCCCGCTCCATCAGCATCGGCAGCAGCTCACGAACCTCCTGCGCCATCCGCGTGTTGGGGAACTGCGTCATGATCTGCTCCCCCACGATCAGCGCGTCGTCCCACTGATGATCCTGCACCGCAAGTTTGAACCGCACGCCGAGGTTCTCGCGCAACTTCCCGATCACCCCGCGCGCAACCTCCTGGAACGGCCCGGCCTCGGCGGGCGACAGGTACAGATCCAACTCCTTCAGCAAATCCATCGCCTCGTCCACGCGCCCCGAATCCGCCGTAACGAGAAAACGCCGCTCAAGGCTCTTGCGATAGTTGAGCCGCTCCTGGTCCACCCGCTGCTTCAGCCCTTCGACCCGGTGCGAGTCGGGATACAGCCTCTGAATCCGCGCAGCCTCCGCAAGGGCGTCGATCCAACGATGCGCCCGGATGTGCTCCTCCAGCCCCGCGATCGCCTCGACGACATGCCGGTCGAGCGTCTGCGCCCGCGCACGCTCGATGCGCGCCCGAAACTCCTCCGCATCGGCCCGATACCCGAAACGCTCGGCCAGTTCCTTCACCAGCACCATCGCCGCGTCCCAGTCCTCTTCGTGGATGTCCTGCTCGATCGCCCGCCGAAGAATGTCGCGCTCGCGCTTGCGGTGGATCACGCTCTTGGCCGCCTCGGACAGCCCAGCCTCCTCGCTCTGACGCTTCACCGCCTCGATCAGCTCGCGCATCGCATACTCGCTCGGCCCGTGCCGCGGACGCGACTCACCCACCTGCCACGCGATCATCATCGTCAGCGGCATCAACAGCGCGATCAGACCAACCGCCGACATCGCCCACAGCGGGGGCACCGACTGCCGCATCGCAACCATCAACGCCACGATGATCAGCGAAAGAAACCACAGCGTCACCCCGAAGAACAGAAGATTCATGCGGCGGTTCGCGGGTCCTGCCATGGCGCGGCTCCTCCAGGGTTGACTCCCCCTATTTTACGACCCCGGCGTCGCCTCGCCACAACTCCGCGACATCGGCACCAGGCAAAGAAAACTCAGCCCCGCGCTCCCCGCCCGGAACTGGTGCTCGTGGTCCGCGGGAACGTACACCACATCCCCTTTCCGAATCGGCCTGAAAGCCCCGTCCAGCAGAACCTCGCCGGACCCTTCGACCACGAACACCTCGTGCTCGAAGTCGTGCTGATGCCGCGGAGAATGCCCGCCCGGATCAACATCGAACGACCGCAACGCAAAGTTCGGCGCCCCGTCCTCGCGACCGACCATCACCGCCATCCGCACACCCTTCACGCCCTCCATCGCGACAGCCTTCTTTGGGGTGTCCCCTATGTTGCGAATCAGCATCGATCTCGCCCTCCTTTGAGGCGCAATCCTGGGTGCCCCGGTCTCGCTGGCTTTGCAGCGAGGCCGGGCCCCGTCTCGGTGGGACGGGTTTGCAACCCGTCTCGCGGTGGGACGGGTTTGCAACCCGTCGTCTCGGTGGGACGGGTTTGCAACCCGTCTCTCTGCTTCTACCCCTTGCATTGTGTGAGGCACTCTATCACCCTAGACTATAGTTCGCCCACCATGAGCGTGGCGACCGAATGCTTCCCCCTCGGCCCGTTCGCGACGAACTGCTACGTCGTCTACGAGTCCACCGAACCCGCCAAAGCCGCTCCATGCTGGATCGTGGACGCCTCGTTCTCTCCCGCGCCGCTCATCCGCCGAATCCAATCGCTCGGCCTGCGCCCGGAACTCATCATCCTCACGCACGCGCACCTCGACCACATCGCCGGCCTCGACGAGATCCGCGCCGCCTTCCCCGCCGTCCCCGCCGTCATCCACGAATTGGAAAAAAACTTCCTCGAAGACCCCGAACTCAACCTCAGCGCCGGCTACGGTCTCCCCGTCAGCGTCCGCCCCGCCGAACGCACGCTCCGGGGCGGCGAAACGCTCACGCTCGGCTCATCCACTTGGCGCGTCCTGCGCACGCCGGGACATTCGCCGGGCGGCATCACCCTCCACTGCCCCGCCGCCGGCATCGCTCTCGTCGGCGACACCCTCTTCCGCGACTCCATCGGCCGATTCGACTTCCCGACCAGCGACGAACAATCCCTCTACCGCAGCATCCGCGACACCCTCTACGCCCTACCCGACAACACCCGCGTCCTCCCAGGCCACGGCGACGAAACCACCATCGCCCGCGAAAAACGAACCAACCCATACGTAAGATCAACCTAACCCCACCCCACCCCCGATCAGTACCATCTCCCCCTCACCCCCTCACCCCATCACTCCCTCACCCCATCACCCCCCGCGTCGCCCAACTCCCCTCCGCGCTTCGTTCCAACGCGATCACCACGCGCCTCGCGGACGTCCCCGCGCTGCTGGCACACCCGGAGGCGCACCGCCTTGACGCCGCCGCCGATTCCCGGACGGAGTCGGTCCCGCGCCCCGTCGTCATCTGGATGCACGGCCGAACCGTCAGCAAGGAACTCGATCCCGGCCGCTACCTGCGCTGGGTCCGCGCCGGAATCGCCGCGTGCGCCCTCGACCTCCCGGACCACGGCGAGCGCTTCCTCCCCGGCCGACAGGGCGCCGACGCCGCCCTCGAAGTCGTCGAGCAGATGGCCGGCGAGATCGACGGCGTGCTCGCCGCACTCACCGAGCCGCGATGGCGCGGCGCCTTCGACCTCTCACGCGTGGCGATCGGCGGAATGTCCGCCGGCGGAATGGCGACGCTCATCCGCCTCGGCCGACCTCACCACTTCCGCTGCGCATGCATCGAGGCGACCGCCGCGGACTTCTCGAAGATGACCGCCTCGGCGGACTTCTATACCCGCGCCGGCCGCGACCCGACGGGCGAGTTGGCCCGCCGCCTGAACCCCGCCGCCCACGTCCGCGACTGGCGATCGATCCCGCTGCTCGCGCTCCACTCCGAGGCCGACGAATGGGTCCCCATCGCCGCCGTGCGCTCGTTCATCGACGCCCTCCGCGCCGAATACGCCCGCCGAGGCGAAGACCCGGACCTCGTCGAACTCAAAACCTGGGACCGCACCGGCGCCCCCCACGAACACGCCGGCTTCGGCCGATTCGCCGGCGAAGCAAAAGACACCCAACTCGCATTCCTTAGACAATGGCTCTTCTAGGATGTGCGCAGCGAGGATGACACGGGAAAGCCGTGGGCACAAGTCAGACGCATCATCGTGGGTGCCCCGGTCTCGCTGGCTTTGCAGCGAGGCCGGGCGGAACTGCAAGTGCGTCCCGGCCCCGCCGCGGCGGGACTGATACGTCTTCCAGCAATACTCCGCGCTCCGAAGAAGCCGCCGCTGACGAGTCCGCGAGGAAGTGGCGGTCTCCCGCCCGAAAGTCTCTTGGGATCCGTATGAAGCCCTCCCCGGCGCGCGACGGATGCGATCAAATGAATCCAAGCGTCAAGCGCAACATCACCCACCTCCCACGCTCGGGATAAGCGGAGGCCCCGCCCTCCTCCACCCCGCGGCAACAACCGACCACCCCTATTTCAAAGGATGCTCCCCCATCTTGTGCCTGTACTCGTTCACCTTGATAAGCGCCGGCGGATGCTCCTTTACGAACTTCACCAACTGACTTGGCGACACTCCGAGACGCAGCGCCGCCTTCTTCACGTCCCAACCGGCGTCCGCGATCGCGTCGAGCGCCTCGGCAAGGAGCGCCGGATAGTCGTGGTGATCGGGGCTGCATTCGATCCGCCCGCCCGTCGCCTCCGCGGCCCGCACCCTGATCCCCGGCGCAATCTCCTCGACCCGCGGCGTCGGCGGGCGCTTCACCCGGCTCCGCCATAGCGCCGAACCGATCTCTCCCGCCGGCGTCGGCGTTCGCACCTCGACCGCCAGCAGCAGCCGAAGCCGCCGCAGCGCGACGCGCTTGTTCTCGTGCGACGACCGCCGCTCCGCCGCCTGCGCCTCGATGCCCGTCGGCCGATGCCGCAGAATGACTTGCGATTCGACCTTGTTCCGGTGCTGCCCGCCGGGGCCGCTTGACCGGTTCTTGGAGAGATCGCACTGCGCGAGCAGAGCATCCTCATCAAGCGCGGCAGGATGGACAGGGCGTTTCACCACGGAGACACGACGCACGGAAAGGAGTCGCGAGAGTTGCGATCGAGGGAATGCGACAAAGCCGAATAGTACAACCTCGCGAGCCAATCGCGGCTCCTGAGCCGCAAAACCGCGAAAGCCGACTGCGTGGTTGCCCCGGTCTCGCTGGCTTTGCAGCGAGGCCGGGCGATGTGGCAACACCGCCCGGCCTCTTGACGAACGGAGACACCGGGGCATCCGGTTGATAATGCGATTGCCCTGCGCAAAGCGGCGAAAGCCATTTGACCCCGGCTTCAGCCCGCCTCCGCGCGCCCGCCGCTACAACGCCGTCGTCGGCTCGGCGGCGAGACTCAGCCCATCCACCTGCCCCGCAACCAGCCGGTGATACGCAAGCCCGCCGATCATCGCCGCGTTGTCCATGCAGTACTCCATCGGCGGAATCACGAGCGACAGCGAATGCGCCCCCGCAAAGCGAGAGAGTTCGCCCCGCAATCGCGAGTTGGCGCTGACTCCCCCCCCGACCAGGACCGATCGCACCTGAACGCCGCGCTCGCGCAGTCTCGCGAGCGCCCGCTCTATTTTCAGCATCAGCACTCCCACCGCCGCGCCCTGAAAACTCGCCGCGATATCCGCCTGCTCCTTCTCCGTCAGTGGCATGGCCTTTCGAGGCCATGCACCGTCGCGCCCCGGAAACCCGCGCACCTTGTAAAGCACCGACGTCTTCAGCCCGCTGAACGAAAAGTCCAGCGAATCCGGGCTGAGCCGGCTCTTCGGGAAGTCGTGCGCCCGATCGTCGCCTCGCTGCGCCAGCGCATCGACGCGCGGCCCGCCCGGGTGCCCCAGGCCGAGAATCGCCGCCACCTTGTCGTACGCCTCTCCCACGGCATCGTCGATCGTCCCGCCGAGCCGCCAAACGCCCAGAGGGTCGTCGCAGCGGAACATCGCCGTATGCCCACCGGAGACGACAAGCCCGAGCGACGGAAAAAAGGGAGCCAGGGCATCCCGGCCCAGTGCCATCGAGTCGGACCCCGCGCCCTGCAGAAAGCCGGAATACAGATGCGCATGAACGTGATCGACGCCGACAAGCGGCCTGTCAAGCGACCACGCCAACGCCTTCGCCGCCGCGACGCCGACGAGAAGCGACCCGATCAGCCCGGGCCGATGCCCGACCGCCACGCCGTCGATCTCCTTCAATGAAACGCCGGCCGTGTCGAGCGCCTTTCTTACAACAGGAAGCACCCGTTCAACATGCGCCCGGCTCGCAAGTTCCGGGACCACCCCGCCGTACTCCGCGTGCAGGTCGTGCTGCGACGCGACCACGTTGGAACGAACCTCCCGCCCGTCGCGCACCACCGCCGCGGCGGTCTCATCACAGGAGGATTCAAGAGCGAGAACGAGCATCGGGCACAAGCAACCTGCTCGATTCAAACAGATCCATGCTACTCCCTCGGCGTCTCCGCCTCGGTGGGCGGCGAGGCCTCCACCGGCGCCCCCAGCAGCCAGGGCTCCAGATCGTCGCCGGTGATCTTCAGCGTCGCGACGACCTTGCCGTCCTTGTCCTTGATCTCGACGACCCCGCCCGTAAGGGGCGGTTCGCCGGGAATGAGGTCCTGGTCCTTCACCGTCGTTTCGCCGGTGTTTTCGCTGAGAGTCTGGATGCGCCGCTCGGTGCGAGAGAGCGCGCGGAGGAGCAGTTCGTACTGCCTCTCCTCGCGCTTGAGTTCGGCGAGTTCCAGCGTGCCCTTCGGCGTTTCGCCGCCCGTCGGGACCCATTCGCCGCTCCCGAGTTTCGCCGCGACGGCCTTGACGGCGGCGGACAACTGCGGGTCCTTCAGATACTCGAGAATCCACTGCGGATCGGACCACGCCTTGGCCTCGTCCGCCGAATCGCCGTTCCTGCGGATGATCTCCTCGTCGCGCCGGATGCGCAGCATCTCGCGGTACTGCTGGTTGGTCATCGGGACGTAAAAGCCGGGCGTCGGGTCCACGCCCCACTCGGCCAGGTCGTCCGTCCTTTGAATGCAACGCCCCGATGGCAGGTAATAATACTGCTCCGTGATCTTCAGTTGCCCCGTCCCGCTCGGCAGGCGGTAGAGAGTCTGGACGATCCCCTTGCCGAACGATCGCTCGCCGAGGATCACGGCCCGGTTGTTGTCCGCCAGCGCGCCCGAGACGACCTCGCTCGCCGACGCGCTCGATTGGTTCAGCACCACCACCATCGGGAAATCGGGCAGCGTTTCGTCCGGGCGGGCGTAGACCTTCTCCTCCTCCGTCGTCCTGCCTTTGGTGCTCACGATCAGCCCCTCCTTGAGGAACAGGTCGGCCATCTGGATCGCGGCGAACAGCGAGCCCCCGCCGTTGAAACGCAGATCGAGAATCAGCCCCTGCATCCCCTCGCCGACCAGTTCCTTGCACGCCGATTCCAACTCGGGAATCGTGCCGCCCGTGAACTGCGTCACACGGATGTACCCGATCTTCTTCACAGGGTCGATGAGATAGGACCACTTGTCCCCGTCGCGGTGGATGCCCTTGACCGTCGAAGCGACGATCTTCTCGCGCACGATGTCAAGGTCGAACCGCACGCTCCCCGGCGGACAACCCGGCGCGTCGCCGACCGGCCCGGCAACCGTCGCCGGCTTGGCGGTCGGCGGAAGCCCCGAGGCGTCGCCGGCGCGCTGAAGCGTCAGCACCACCTTCGTCCCCGCCTCGCCCGTGAGTCGCCCCACGATCGCGTCGACCGACATGCCGTAGACCGTCTCGCCATCCACCGCGACGACGAGGTCGTCCGCCTCGATGCCGAGCCGGTAGGCCGGCGAGTCCTCCATGGGCGAGACGATGAGGAGGAAGCCGTCCTTCTCGTTCACCTGCGCCCCGATGCCCGCGTACTCGCCGCGGATCTCCTTGTCGAACTCGGCAAGGTCCCGCGCGGGCACGTACTCCGTGTACGGATCGTCGAGGGCCTTGATCATGCCGTCGATCGCACCCTCCTGCATCTTCCGCTTCATCTCCTCGTCGAGCGCCTTGAAAAAGTGCTCGCCGATGAGATGGTGAACGTCAACGATCGGGTCGAAGAGCGCGTAGTCCGTCGCGCGGTCCGCCGCGGCGAGCGGCAGGCGCACGAACAGCACGCCGAGTGCGATCGTGAGTACGAGCGGGGCCAGAAACCGGTTGATTCGCGTGCGCAAGGGGGGGCTCCGTTGAAGAGGCGGTTCTTCCTGATTGTAGGGGCGAGAGGGCGCGAGGTTGAGGGACGGGTAGTGTCGCAGTTTGAATGTGGCACGCCCTTTCCAGGGCGTGGCGCGGGGGACATGGGCTGGAAAGCCCATGCCACATTCAAACTGCGACACTACTGAGGGACGCGGTAGGATGGACCGGGCCGCCCGATTGAGAATGCGATTGCCCCGGACCTGATTGTGCACAACTCCCGACTGGGACTCACGACGCCTACGATCACAACGCCGGAGTCCCTCCTGCCTGAAGGAACCGAATGAGCGGACGACCGCGCGCCGACGCGCCGCGTGAGTCCGCCAACCCAAACCCATGCCCGTCCCACGCGAACGCACCGACGTCAAGATCACCCAGGAAAAGGCGGTCCTCGCCGCCGTCTACCTGCCCACGAGCCGCTTTGACGAGCGCGACCCGCTCGGCGAACTCCGCGAACTCGCAACCACCGCCGGCGCCACCGTCGTCGGCGAGATCGTGCAGCACAAGCCACGCCCCGACGCCGGAACCTTCATGGGCTCAGGCAAAGTCGAGGAACTCAAGGCCATGTGCGACGAACTCGACGCCGGCCTCGTCGTCTTCGACCACGAACTCTCGCCGAGACAGATCGCAAACATCGAAGAAATCGTCGGGCGAAAGGTCCTGGACCGTTCGGAACTGATCCTCGACATCTTCGCCGGCCGCGCAACAACCTACGAGGCGAAACTCCAGGTCGAACTCGCCCAACTCCAATACACCTACCCACGCCTCCGCGCCATGTGGGACCACCTCGAACGCATCGTGGGCGTCGGCGGCATCGGCGGGATCGGAACGCGCGGCCCGGGCGAGACACAGTTGGAGACGGACCGCCGCCTCGCCCAAGGCCGAGTCCTGCAACTCCGCCGCGAACTGGAGGCCGTCCAGGCACGCCGCAGACGCGAAGTGCGCGCACGCAACCTCGACCACTTCACCGTGGGCATCGTCGGCTACACCAACGCTGGAAAGTCCACGCTCTTCAACGCCCTGACCGCCGGCGGCGCCTTCGCCAACGACCAGGTCTTCGCAACCCTCGTCACGCGCACACGCGAATGGGAGGTCGAGCGCGGCGTGCGCGTCATGCTCTCGGACACCGTCGGCTTCGTCCGCGACCTGCCGCATAACCTCGTCGCCTCCTTCCGCGCAACGCTCGAGGAAGCGACCCACGCCGACGTCCTCCTGATCGTGCTGGACATCGCCGACCCGTCGGCGGAGTTGCAGTACGAGACGGTGCAGACCACGCTCGCAGAAATCTTCGACGAGGCGCGCGAAGCCGACGAACGCGAAGGCCACGAATGGCGCGAGCCGACGCGCATCCTGCTGCTGAACAAGGCCGACCTGCTGCCCGACAACCGTGAGATGCTGATCTGGCGGCAGCGCGTGCCGGGCTCGATCCCGTTCTGCGCGAAGGACGCAGGCGGGCAAGGCCAAGCCGAACTCGCGACCCGCATCGCCGGCATGGCGCGGGGCGAGGTCATGGACCTGTGGCTCACGCTGCCTCTCGCCGAGGCAAAGGCCATCAACTCGATCGAGCACCGCGCCGAAGTGATCGAGCGCCAGTACGAGGACGGCCGCGTCCGCCTGCGCGTCCGCATCGGAAGCCAACTCCTCGATCGCCTCAAGGCCGGCGGAACCCGCCTAACCGTCGAGAATGCATGAGCGACCGGGCCCCATGCCTTGATGCCTCCTGCCTCCTGCCTTTCTTCACCATCAACCCCGCCCTATGTCCACTTTTGCGCGCGCGCCGCAGACGCCCCGCGCCCGAATTCCGCGCCCCCTCCCACAATTTCTTCAACCCCAGGCCGCACAAGCACTTACGCCAAATCCGCGATCGCGCATCGACCGCCGGCGCGCGCGCAAATCCGGTCGCACACGCCAATTGTGGCGGGGCACTGCGTCGGGACAGCCCGCCACGAGCGCACGATCGGCCGGCCGGCGAATCGCCGCTCGAACATCCACGACATCCCGCGATGAGGAACGGATCATCGACCGTGCGCCGCGACTCGGCGAGGCCCCGCGGCCGGGGCATAAGCCGGCTCACCACCGGCGGCCGCATCACTCGCCCATGCATGGGTTTTCAATCACCGCTCACGAATCACCCGAATAACGAACAACGCCTCCGACAAACACCGATTCATCCTCCGCCGCGAAAATCATGTGAAAGTGGTAGTGGTCAACCCCTTCCACGCGCGCATCGCTCGCGCACACACGCCCCGACCAGGGCACGTCATTGTCCGATCCCTGGCAGTACATCACGTACCCCCAGTCCTCCAGCAGCGGAATCACTTCGCGCGCCGTCGAAGGCCCGTGCAACTCGATCACCAGCCGCGGCCGATGCCGCAGAATCGTCTCCTTCGCCCCGCGAAGCACCAGACCCTCCGCACCCTCGACATCGATCTTCATCACGCTCGGCGGCGGCAGCGACTCGCGCGCGACAAGCGCGTCCAGCGACATCACACGCACGCGCTCGGTCCGCGCCGGCATGCCGTAGTTCCGCCGAGACTCGCACGCATCCCCCTTGGTAACCCGGTCCAGCACCGCCGCACCGGATGCCACGTCATCCGTCTGCAACAACTCCTCCCCTTCACGATCCGCCAGCGCCATCGGAAACACGCGCACCCGGTCCGCGACCCCGCCCAGACGCAGGTTCGCCTCCAGATCCCCCAGATTCCCCCGCATCGGCTCGAACGCCACCACCCGCGACGCCCCGAACGCCTGCACCATGAACCGCGCATACAGCCCGAGATTCGCCCCGATGTCGTACACCACGTCCCCAGGCCGGATCATCCGCTCCAGCCCGCCCAGCGCCCACCTCTCGTGCGTCAACGGATGCCGCAGCCAGAACCGCCGGTCCCGCCCCAGCCGCACCCGGAACCTCCCGATCGGCCTGATGCTCAGCATGATCGGAACATTCGGCAACAGCGCAAGCGACAACCGCCCGAGAAACGGACGCGTCCGAAGCCACGACGCAACACGACGAATCATGCCCCCAGTGTAATGCGGCCCCCCGGAACCACTCCGCACGCTCCATCGCCGTGCCACCGATTCCGACCGGCTCGGAGGCCGAAATCGATGCGCCCCGCGCGGCCCCGAAGGCGGCGTGAGACCTCAGCCCCCCGCCGCGGCGCTGATGGTCAGGGGCACCGACCCGTAGAGGTCGGGCGTGATGACGGGGGCGCTGACGCGAATGCGGCGTTCTTCCGGGTCCACGCCGCGGTCGCGCATCATCTTCTTCAGCGTCGTGGGAATGTTGAACTCGGTGTTCTCCTCAAAGAGGTCGCGGAGTTCGATCGTCCCGCCGAATCGCTTGAGCAGAGTTCGGCAGAGTTCGGCGACGAGATCCTCGGGAGCCGACGCGCCCGCCGTAACAAGGACGGTCTCGTCGCCCTTGAGGACCGCGAGCGGAAGTTCGGAGACATCGTCGATGAGGACCGCGTTGACGCCGGCGTTGCGCGAGATCTCGGTGAGCCGAACGGAGTTGGAGGAGTTCTTCGACCCGACCACGAGAACGAGGTCGCACTCCGCCGCGATCTTCCGGACGGCGTGCTGGCGATTCGTGGTGGCGTAGCAGATGTCGCCGCCGGGGGGTTCTTTGATGTTGGGGAAGGCGTCCTTGAGGGCGCTGATGATGATGTCGGCGTCGTCGGTGCTGAGTGTGGTCTGCGTGAGGTACGCGAGTCTGTTCGGGTCCTTGATGGTGAGGTGCGGGATGTCGTCGGGCGATTCGACCACCTGGATGGCGTCGGGCGCTTCGCCGCGCGTGCCCTGGACCTCCTGGTGGTTCATGTGGCCTACAAGGAGGATCTGGTACCCCTGCCTGGCGTAGCGGATCGCCTCCATGTGGACCTTGGTGACAAGCGGGCATGTGGCGTCGACGGAACGGAGGCGTCGCGTGGCGGCCTCGGCGCGCACGGCGGGGGATACGCCGTGGGCGCTGAAAACGACGATTCGCCCCTCGGGAACTTCACTCACGTCTTCGACGAACGTGACGCCTCGGTCCTTGAAACGCTGGACGACGTGCTTGTTGTGGACGATCTCGTGGAAGACGTAGATGGGCTCGCCCGGACAAAGGTCGAGGAGTTGATCGACGACGTCGATCGCCATGTGGACGCCGGCGCAGAAGCCGCGGGGGTTGGCGAGGAGGAGGCGCATCGGAAAAGCAGGAAGCGGAAAACGAAGTGCGGAAATGAAGCATGGATCATAGCGGGCGGAGGCGCGGAGAATCTGGGATGATGAGGGGGTGAACAGGGCGATCGCATTATCAACGGGGTGCCCCGGTCTTGCCGTCCGCGGCAAGGCCGGGACGCACTTGCAACCCCGCCCGGCCTCGCTGCAAAGCCAGCGAGACCGGGGCAACCACGATAAAGCGATTGCCCTGAGGGGGTGAAGAAGGTGGCAGACGCAATGGAGGATTTGCGGGCGCTGCGGATCGGGACGGACGACGGCGGTGCGCGCGGAGTTTCGGACGATGAGGCCCGGCGGCGGGTGCGCGCGCTGGCGGAGGGGCATTACGAGAACTTCAGCGTGCTGACCCGACTGGTGCCGGAGGGTCTGCGCGACGACTTCGCGGCGGTGTACGCCTACTGCCGATGGTCGGATGACCTTGCGGACGAGACGGGGCGGGACGAAGCGGCGCGGGCGCGGTCGCTCGAGTTGCTCGCGGAGTGGAGGCGCCAGTTGGAGGGGTGCTTCCGCCATGCCCGAGGCGAGAGCGGCGAGCGGCCGGGGCATGCGGTGTTCGTGGCGCTCGCGGAGACGATCCGGCGGCGCGGGCTGACCGCCGAGCCGTTCCATCATCTGCTGGATGCCTTCGAGCAGGACCAGCGCGTGAGGCGGTACGAGACATGGGACGAGGTGATCGCATACTGCACCCGAAGCGCGGACCCGGTAGGGCGAATCGTCCTGATGCTGGCCGGGCGGCGGCTGGATGATCCCGCGAACTCGGACCTCCTCCGAATGTCGGATGCGACATGCACGGCGTTGCAGTTGACGAACTTCTGGCAGGATGTTCGGCGAGACTTGGAGGAACGAGATCGGGTGTACCTGCCGGTGAAGGAGACGGGTCTCACGGCGGAGATGTTGAAGGAGTGGATGGGCCGCGCGGATGACCCTGGGGCGCGCGTGCCGTTCATCCGCGCGCTGCGGCCTTTGGTTGAGAGGACGTGGGAGTTGTTCAATGAGGGGCGGCCCTTGCCAAAGGCGCTGGGGAGCGAGTTGAGCCCCGTGGTGTGGTTGTTCGGCGCGGGAGGGGAATGCGTCCTGCGAGCGGTGGAGCGGATGGGCTGCGCGACGCTGTGGGGTCGGCCGAGGTTGGGAAAGGGAAGGAAGGCGTGGCTGTTGATGAGGGCGATGGCGATGGGGAAGTTGGGGGCGTTCAGATGAGGCGCGGAGAAGGCGTGGGGTCGCGTGAGTGCCCCGGTCTCGCTGGCTTTGCAGCGAGGCCGGGCGTTGTGGCAACATCGCCCGGCCCCACCGTGCCGAGGCGACTCTTCCGGTTGCAAGCCCGTCCCACCTGGAGTTGGCGGGAGTTTGTAGGATTCAGTGAGAAGACATGACAGGGATGGGCGACATGTCGGCGGAGGCGAGCGAGGCGTACCGGTGGTGCGCGGGGGTGGTTCGCGCGCGGGCGCGGAACTTCTATTACGGACTTCGGCTGACGCCCGAGCCGAGACGGTCGGCGATCTATTCGATCTACGCGTGGATGAGGCGCGCGGATGATGAGACGGACTCGGCAGGGGATGTCGAGGAGAAGAAGAAGAGGCTGGAGGAGTTCGCGCGAGAGACGGAGCGAGTGATTTCGGGTGCCCCGGCCTCGCCGTCCGCGGCGACGCCGGGCGCGGTGGCGGGACCGCCCGGCCTCGCTGCAAAGCCAGCGAGACCGGGGCACCCAATCCCCGCCGGGCTTGTGTGGACGGCGCTCGGCGAGACGATCCGGAGATTCAAGATTGATCCCGCGCATCTGCGGTCGATGATCGCGGGTCTGGAGACCGACTTGGAGCATGAGGCGGCGGGCGGGGCCGAGCCGGTGATGCTGTGCGCGACGCGGGCGGAGTTGGAGCGGTACTGCTATCGCGTGGCGTCGACGGTGGGGCTGGTGTGCGTGTCGATCTGGGGGCTGAAGCCGGGGGTGGATCGGGCGGAGGCGGATCGGCTGGCGGTGAAGCGGGGGCTGGCGTTTCAGTTGACGAATATCCTGCGGGATTACGCGGAGGATTTCGACGAGGGGCGCGTGTATCTGCCCGCGGAGGATTTCGCCGCGGGACGCGTCTCGGCGGAGGACGTCCGGCGGTGGGCGAAGCCCGCGGCGTGCGAGGCGATGGTGTGCGGCGTGGCGGCGTGGGCGCGCCGGGAGTACGACGAGTCGCGGGCGCTCGAGCGGATGATCGACCCGGCGTGCTACGCGACGCTGCGGACAATGACGCGGATCTATTCGGGATTGCTGCATGTCATCGAGCGCGAGCCGTCGCGGATCGCGGGGCGCCGACGGATACGGTTGCAGTCCCTGCACAAAGCGGGGATCGCCGTAAGAGCGTGCGCGAGGGCCTGGGTGAATCAGCATGTGCCGGCGGGTTCGCCGCTGTACGCGGTGCTGACGCCGGGCGGGCCGAGGTGAGGGGCGTGGGCGCGGCGAAGAACGTCATCGTGGTCGGGGGCGGGGTCGCGGGGATCGCCTGCGCGCTGCGGCTGGCGGAGGCGGGGGTCGCGGCGACGCTCCTCGAAACGCGGAAGAAACTGGGCGGGCGGGCGACGAGTTTTCAGGATTCGCGGACGGGACTCCTGATCGATAACTGTCAGCACGTGGCGATGGGCTGCTGCACGAACTACCTGGATTTGTGCCGACGGCTGGGGGTCATGGAGAAGATGCGGTGGATTCGGGAGACGTTCTGGGTTGAGGCGGGGGGGCGGGTGAGCGTGATGAGGGCGGGCAGGATCCCCGCGCCGGGGCATTTCCTGACATCATTCCTCGCGGTGTCCTTTCTCTCGGCGAAGGAGAAGGCGCGCGTGGGGCTGGCGATGCGGGCGGCGATGCTGGCGGAGCGCGGGGCGTGGCGCGACGCGACGTTTGCGCAGTGGCTGGAGAAGCACGGCCAGCCGCGGGCCGCGGTGGAGAAGTTCTGGTCGCCGGTGGTCGTGAGCGCGTGCAACCTGGGTGTTGAGCGCGTGTGCGCTGCGACGGCGCTGCACGTATTCCAGGAGGGATTCCTGGCAAGCGCGGACGCGGCCGCGGTGGGGGTGTCGGCGGTGCCGCTGGTTGAGTTGTACGACGCGGCGGGCGACGCCGTGGAGCGCGCCGGCGGGCGGATTCGACTGGGGACAGGCGTTGAGCGCGTCTGGCCGCGTCGCGTCGTAACGTCGGCGGGGGAGGAGTTGCGGGCGGACGCGGTGGTGTGCGCCGTGCCGGTCGAGCGGGCGGTGCGGATCGTGGCGGAGGACGTGCGAGCGGGGGACGCTCGGTTCGCGGCGATGGAGCGGATGACGCATAGCCCGATCCTCGGCGTACACGTCGAGTTCGACCGCGCGGTCATGGGGCTTCATAGCGCCGTGCTGGTGGGACGCGCGACGCAGTGGCTTTTCAGGAAGGACGAGGCGGGCCGGCGCATCCATGCGGTGATCTCCGCGGCGGATGAGTGGATGGGACTGGATGAGGAGGAGATCACGCGGCGAGTGGTCGGAGATATCGAGGCGTGCTTCCCGGCGGCCCCCGGTGTGCGCAGTGCGGCGGTGGTGTCGTCGCGTGCGGTGAAGGAGAAGTTGGCGACGTTCGCGGCGACGCCGGAATGCGAGGCGTCGCGGCCTGGGACGACGGGGTCGAGCGGGCTGATTCTGGCCGGAGACTATGTGCGGACAGGCTGGCCCGCGACGATGGAGGGCGCCGCGCGGAGCGGATACATGGCGGCCGGGGCCGTGCTGGACCGCCCGGCGAGGGAGATGGTGGCGAGGCCGATGCGGGTCGGCGCCTGCGTGCGTGTGCTGTCCAAGGCGGCAAGGGCGGGGTGGTCGTGATACGAGCCCTCCGCGCAAGCGGAGGCGGTTCCTACGCTCGCTTATCCCGCGTGATGTGGGCGTAGGCGCTGTGGTTGTGGATGGACTCGAAGTTTTCGCTGCTGATGGCGTACCAGGTGATGCGGTCGTCGGCGTTGAGCGCAATGGCGAGGTCGCGGACGATGTCTTCGACAAACTTGGGGTTGTCGAAGGCGCGCTCGGTGACGAACTTCTCGTCGGGGCGCTTCAGCACGGCGTAGACGGGGCAGGAGGCGGCGCGTTCGAGGTGTTCGACGAGGTCCTCGATCCAGAGCGTGCCGGTGAAGCGGACGGCGGCCTCGATCTCGCAACGCTGGTTGTGGGCGCCGTAGTCGCTGATTTCCTTGGAGCAGGGGCAGAGGCTCGTCGCCGGGGCGCGGACGGACATGATGAAATCTTCCCCGCCGTTGGTCTCGACGGCGAAGGTTACTTTGTAGTCCATGAGGCCGGGGGTCTCGGTAACAGGGGCCTTCTTCTCGATGAAGTAGGGGAAAGAGACTTCGAGGTGCGCCGTCTGGGCGTTGAGGCGGTCGCGGATGGTCTTGCCGACGACCTGGAAGCACTCCGGGGAAAGGGGGCGGGCGTACTCGTTGAGCACTTCGAGGAATCGGCTCATGTGCGTGCCCTTCTGGTGGTGAGGAAGGGCGACGTACATGTTGATGGTGGCGATGGTCGTCTGTTGGCCGCCGGATCTGGTCTTGAGTGTGATGGGGTAGACGACGTTCTTGACGCCGACCTTGTCGATGGCGACGCGGCGCGAGTCGGCGGTGGCCTGGACGTCGGGGATGGGCGCGGTGCGGGAGGGCATGGGGAGATGGTAGCCGGGTCAAGGCGCTGCACTCGAAACCTGACATCGCCCGTCCCGCGGCGTATGATCGCGGCGACAATCCCGTCTTCCATCCGTTTCGCGCCGCCGCCGCTGGGCCCGGTCGCGGGCGGGTGAAGGAGTCTGCCATGTCCGAAGCCAGCAGGCCCGAACCCCTCGCCGGGGAGAGCCGACCCCCGAACTTCATCGAACAGATCATCGACGCCGACAACGCCGCAGGGAAGTGGGGGACGTGGACGGCGGAGGAAGCCTCGCGCGCCGCCAAGGGAGTGCGCGCCGGCACGCCGAGGGTGCATACGCGGTTCCCGCCGGAGCCGAATGGGTATCTGCACATCGGGCACGCGAAGTCCATCTGCCTGAACTTCGGGCTGGCGAAGAAGTACGGCGGGCTGTTTAACCTGCGCTTCGACGACACGAATCCCTCGAAGGAGGAGCAGGAGTATGTCGATTCGATCAAGGCGGACGTGCGCTGGCTCGGGGGGGAATGGGAAGGGCCCAACGGCGGCGGGCTCTACTTTGCGTCCGACTACTTCGACCGGATGTACGAGTTCGCGGAAGAGTTGATCCGCAAGGGCAAGGCGTATGTGTGCGAACTGTCGGCGGATGAGGTGTCGTCGCGGCGGGGCACGCCGACGGCGCCGGCGACGTCGCCGTTCCGCGATCGACCGGCGGAGGAGAGCCTTCGCCTCATCCGCGAGATGAAGGCGGGCCGGCATCCCAACGGCGCGATGACCGTCCGCGCCAGGATCGATCTCGCGTCGCCCAACTTCAACCTGCGCGACCCGGTGATGTACCGCATCCTGCACGAAGAGCACCACAACACCGGCGCGAAGTGGTGCATCTATCCGATGTACGACTGGGCGCACGGGTTCGAGGATTCGATCGAAGGGATCACGCATTCGATCTGCACGCTGGAGTTCGAGAACCATCGGCCGCTGTACGACTGGTTCATCGACGCGGTCAACGAGGGGCGCCCGGCAGGGAAGTGCATCCACCATCCCCGGCAGATCGAGTTCGCCAAGGGCATTCTTAGCTTCACGATCCTCAGCAAGCGCAACCTGCTGCGGATGGTGGAGGAGAAGGTGGTCTCGGGCTGGGACGATCCGCGCATGCCGACGATCAGCGGCATGCGCCGTCGCGGCTTCACCGCGGAGGGAATCAGGGGTTTCTGGGAGGGCGTCGGCGTAACCAAGACCGAGAGCGTCATCGACATCGGGCGGCTGGAGGGTGCGATCCGCGACGACCTGAATCGGCGGGCGAACCGCGTGATGGGCGTGCTCCGGCCGCTGCGCGTCGTGATCGACAACTGGCCGGCGGGGAAGGTGGACTGGCTCGATGCGCAGAACAACCCGGAGAACCCGTCGGCGGGGTCGCGCAAGGTGCCGTTCACGGGGACGCTGTGCATCGAGCGTGAGGACTTCATGGAGGATCCGCCGAAGAAGTTCTTCCGGCTCGCGCCGGGGCGCGAGGTGCGGCTGCGGTGGGCGTACTTCATCAAGTGCGAGCGCGTGGTGAAGGACGCCGAGGGGAACATCACCGAGTTGCGCTGCACCTACGACCCCGCGACGCGCGGCGGAGACTCGCCCGATGGACGCAAGGTCAAGGCGACGCTGCACTGGGTGTCGGAGTCCGAGGGCGTGCCTTGCGAAGTGCGGCTGTTTGATCGGCTCTTCAATGTCGAAGAGCCCGGGGCGCGCACCGGGAACTTCCTGGATGATCTGAATCCGAACTCGCTGGAGGTTCTCACGGCGATCGTGGAGCCTTCATTGAAGACGGCGAGCGCGGGCGACACGTTTCAGTTCGAAAGGCTCGGGTATTTCTGCGCGGACCGCGACTCAAGGCCGGGGCATCCGGTGTTCAACCGCACGGCGACGCTGAAGGACACGTGGGCGAGGATGGCGATGCAGGAGTAGGCCGAGTCGCGGGGTCGCGGCGCGCGGCGGTCTTGGAGATTCAAGATGCGACCGCGTAGATTGCCGGTCGGTATTTCGGTTTCGGGATCCGCTTGCCGTGGGCCTTGGCGGCTTCGAGCCAAAGCGACTTGGCGATCTGAACCTGCTTCAAGGCGTCGGCGGGAGTCTTGCCGAAAGCCGAGCAGTATTTGAGGTCGGGGATGTCGGCAATAAAGCCGCCGTCCTCGCGGCTGTAGAAGATGTTGATGTGGTATTTCAGGGCGATCGCATTATCGCTTCGATGTGCCTCACAGCCCGCGGAGCGGGCGTGGGTTCCTTGCCCCGGACGAAGTCCGGGGTTGTGAGCAGACGCCGCCTCTGAAGCCCCGGACGGGGCGACGGTCGCACCGCAGTTCGGCGCGCAACGCCTTGCAACACGCCTCCTTCGCCCCGCTGGGGCTCTGCCCAAGTGC
>CAZBDZ010000017.1:207-58896 GCA_964490785.1 uncultured Phycisphaeraceae bacterium | reverse complement strand
CGCCCGCTCCGCGGGCTGTGAGGCACATCGAAGCGATAATGCGATCGCCCTGGGCTGGAAAGCCCATGTCCCCCGCGCCACGCCCTGGAAAGGGCGTGCCACATTCAAACTGCGACACTACCCACGCGACGCCAGGGCGATCGCAGGGTCGGCGTCGAAGGATCGGGATCATGCGATCGCCTTGCACGAGGACCACGGCACGCCCACCCCGGTCGGCGAAAGCGGTACATTGGTGGTCCTACGCAAGGGAGCCGCGAGATGAAGACTTCACGGATCGGATCGACTCGGCAAGTGGCGCACCTCTGGATCACGGCGCTGCTCGGGGCCGGCGTGCTGACGGGGCAGCCGGGCTGCGCCTCGTACGCGAACTATCCCCCGATCGGCACGGCGAAGGACGATGCCGCCGTGAACGATCCGAACGTCGCCCCGGTGCCGACCGCCATACGCGTTGCGCTAGAACACGTGGTATCGCGCTTCCCTGTTGAGGGCGAGTTCGTCGTCAACCTTCCGGGGGGCATGACCGTCCGCCGCGCGGAGGAACTCATGATGAAACTGAACGACCCGCGGGCCCGGCTTCCGCGTGCCGAAACGGAATCGCTCCCCGTCTACCATGTCGCTCGCGTGTGGCTCCGACCGGCGGGCAACGCGGAGGTCGAAATCCTGCGGCCGGTCTTCGGCGTTGGCGCACCGGGGGACCAGGCGGAGTTCCAGCCCGTGACGGTTCGACTGCGCCGCACCCCGCTGGAGCCGTTCGAGGTGGACAGCGTGCGTGTATGGCCGATCGGCATCGCCGTCCCTCCGCCCCTCTTCGGCTGGAACCAAGGGGCGTGAACGCCGTCGCGTCTCATCAGTACACTCCCTTGCAATGGCCCCAATGATCGCTTCCAACTACCGTCCCGGCACGAGAGTCCGCGTAACGCAGCAACTCCCCTTCGCGCGAGCGGGCGCGAGTATCTCGGTCGAGGGCGTCATCCAACGCTTCGGTCAGCAGAAGTCCGGCTCGTGGTTCGCCCACGCCAAGGATGACAAGGTCTGGCTCGACCGCCTCGAACTCAAGAAGGACGATGGAGAGATCGTCGTCGTCAACCTCGATCAATACTCCGTCGTCGTGGAAGTCTGATCCTCGTGCCGCCGACGGCGGCCGGCATCACCTCCGGTTGCAAGAGAGTTGTCCGCGCGAATCCCCGACTCGCGCGGCCCCTCAGCGAATCGGTGGATCACTCCCTCGGCGTTCGGACTACTTCTTCTCCGTCTCGTCCTTCTTCGCGTCCTCCGCCGCGGGTGCGGGCGGCTTGGGGGGTTCCGGCTGACCTTCCTGCTGCTTCTTGAGCGCGCGCTTGTAAAACTCCTGCACGTTCCGGTACCGCGCGGGAATGGTCTGTTCCTCCATCGCCTTTTGCGCGGCTTCCCGCGCGTCCTGGAGTTGCTGCTCGAAATCCCGTCGGCTGATGGTCCGATCGGGCTGGGTCGCCCTTGGGCTGGTCCACTCGGCCGCGACGCGCTCCTTCTCCCCGCGACGCCGCCAATCCACATCCTCCGTCCGCGGCCCGGCCTCCGAAGGCCGAACGGGTGGATTGCCGCCGCCTCCGGTCCCGGCCGAACGCCCGCCGAGCGCCGAGTTGTCTTCCTGCTCGCGCACGGCCTGCTCCGCCCACTTTCTCCATTGCTCCCGCTGCTCCGGGCTGGACTTGTCGAGCAGCGCGCGCGCCTGCTTCCGCAACTCGTCTGACCGCTGCGCCTGCGATCCGCCTTTGTTCTGCTGCCGCTGCATCTGTTCGAGCAGGTGCTTCATCTGGTTGATGGCGTCGGGGCCGGGCGCGCCCTGTGGCGGCGCGGATGAATCGGGACTCGTGCCGGGCGTCTGTCCAGGATTCTCACATTGCCCGCCGGATTCGGGCTTGCGCGTGCCGGGAGGTTGTTGCCCTTCCTGCTGCTGTTGCTGCCCCTGCTGCTCGCGCGGCGCACCCGGCGCCTCGACGCCGGGCGTCGGCGGAGAGGTCTGCGTCGGGCTCGACTCATCGCCCCCTTCGGGCTGCTTGCCCTGCTGATCGCCGTCCTTTTCGCGCTGACCTTGTTCCCGCGGCGCGCCGGGCTCCTGCTTGTCCTTCGCTTCGCGCTCACCGCCCTGCTCTGACGGCTTGGCGTTCCGCTCCTGCGATTCCCGCACCTCGTCCGCGGCCTGCTTCGCCGCGTCGCTCAACTCCTTGGCCTGCTTGGCCGCTTGTTCTTCCGCGTCGCGCCGGCGGCGCTCCTCCGCGAGTTCCTTGGCGAACTGCCGCGCCGACTCCTCGCCGAAGCCCTCCTTCCGGAGCGCCTCCTCGATCTTCTTCTCGTCGGATTCCTCGGCGATGGGTTCGGCCTGATCTTCGGTCAGACCCTGCTCCTTCAGGTCTTCGCGGGCCGACTCGCCGCGCCGCTCGGCGTCCTGGTTCTGCTGCTCCGCCCGCTGCTTCAGATCGTCCGACAGCGCCTCAAGTTCCTCCGCCAGCGCCTCGCGCTGCGACCGCGGCATCATCTCCATCTGCCGGCGCAACTCATCAAGGGACTTCGACGCCTCGTCGAAACTGCCCTGACGCAGCGCCTCGCGCAGGTCCCCGGTCGGCGTCCCCTTCGCGCCGTCGCCCGCCTCCTCTTTCTGCTCCTCGCCGGGAAGCCCCGCGAGCGCTTCGCGCAACTCATCCGCCGACGCTTGCGACGCCTTCGCCTCGGCGTTCGCCTCCGCCGCCGCTTCCTCGAGGACGCTCGCCGCCTTCGACAGCGCTTCGTCCGGCGAGGACCCTTCGTTCGTCAACTCGCGCGACAACTCGTCGAGCACCTGCCGACGCTTGTCGTCGCTCGCGTCGGACGAGGCCGCCCCGTCTTCGGGCTTCATCGCCTCGGCTGCATCCTCGATCGCCTCGCGTGCCTCTTGAACGGACTCGGGATTGAACACGATCCGCGGCCCGACGGCCCCGGCGTCAAGCAGGTGCATCGGCTCAACCAGGAACCCGATCGCCGCCGCGACCGCCGACAGCATCGGCCACGCCTGCCACGAGCGCCCCCAGCGGATCGGGATCGCGCGTCCGACGTCAACGCCCCCCGCCGCACGCTCCGCGTCAAGCACCGTCAGCGCGATGAACGGGTCGCCGTTGCCCTTTGCCGAAAGCGACAGCGCCGAGCCGAGCCGATCATGCAGCCGCAGCGCCGTGTCGACCTCGATCACCGCGTGGTCGAACCGTTGGCGGCGTGCCAGGGTCAACCCCGCGGCGAGCGCGACCCCCGCGCCGACAGGCCACGCCACCCAATGCCACCAGTCAAGCCCCGGGCCGATCAGTCTATCCACGAGCGCCCCCGCCGCGCCCGCTCCCGCCATCGCGGCGAGCACCGGCCCCGCCAACACGACAAAGCGCCTCCATTGGCGGCGCCTCGCGGCCGAACGAGCGATGCGACGTACCCGATCCATGGCCATCAATACTATGGACGCCGCCGACCGGGGTTCCGTTCGAGAGAAATTTCCAGGGCAATCGCAATATCGTGGATGCCCCGGTCTCGCTGGCTTTGCAGCGAGGCCGGGCAGGGTTGCCCGTGCGTCCCGGCCTCGCCGCGGAGGGCGAGACCGGAGCATGCGATTCCATTGATCTCGGGGAGTGCGGTGTCTCGGCGGCGCACCGCCTAGAATCACCCGAAAAGGAGTTCACCATGCTCAAGTTCGCCTCGCAGATTCTCGCCCCCACCTGCAAGTTCTCTCTTTCCTACGGCGAGTTGCTGCTCAAGGGCGTGCAGGCCGGGGACTTCGCGAGGAAACCGAAGGGGATCGACACGAATCATCCCGCGTTCACCTACGGCCACCTCGCGCTCTATCCCGAACGCCTCCTCGACCTCATCGGGCGCGGCGATCTCGCCCAACCGGATCAGAAGTTTGTTGACCTCTTCACCGCCGGCGCCGTTTGCCAGGACGACCCCGCAGGCTCGATCTACCCGACGATGGACGCGATCCTCGCGCGCTTCAGGCAGCGGTACGAAGCCGTGCTCCCCGTTCTCGCGGAGGTCAACGACGATGTCTTCGCCCGCCCCAACCCGAACGAGCGGATGAAGGAGCGCTTCCCCACGGTCGGCCTCGCCTGCAACTTCCTCGTCGGCAGCCACCTCATGATGCACTTCGGCCAGATGAGCGCCTGGCGCCGGTGCATGGGCCTGCCCTCCGTCATGTAGTCCTCGGCGTGCATGAACCGACCGGCCTTCGATTCCGAGCACTGGAAGAAGCGCCTCCGCGAGGCCGCGCTGCGTGTCACCGGCGCGCGCCTCGATGTTCTCCGTACGCTCCACGACTCGCCGCGCCCCATGACGGCGCAGGACGTTGTCGATCGCGTCGCTGAGCACGCCTCGACCGACCGCGTTACCGTCTATCGCACCCTGAACTCGCTCGTCGATGCCGGCCTCGCCCACCGCGTGGACCCCGGCGATCGGACGTGGCGTTTCGGCCTGCTCGCCGAGGACCACCACCAGCACGCCCACTTCGTCTGCGATGACTGTGGCACGATCCGCTGCCTCGAGGACGCGATGATCACGGTCTCAATGCGCGGCCGGGCGTCGCCCGATCGCTTCAAAGTGAAACAGCAGGACGTCTACCTCCACGGCACGTGCGAGACCTGCCTCGCGGAGCCGGCGGACACCCAAATAAAGCGAAAGAAGCCCCAGAAGCGCTGACCATTCCGCTCATGCGGCCTTGGGCGGCCAGGTGTCGGCGAGGTAGTTCTCGGCGGTCTGGTCCACCTGCTCCCGCAGGCGGTTGATCTGGTCCTGCATCCGCATCAGCGTACGCGTCACTTCGTTCACCGCGTCGGGCACGCCGATGCGGAAACGGTTCTCGGGCGGCCGGCGCAGGCCAAACACACCGCCGCGAGGGAAATGGAGCGCTTCCGCGTCGCTGTCGAGGCGTTCGGAATGGATGCTCGTGGTCGTCAAGCGTGGCATCGCCCACCTCCTGCCGCTCGGCATAGAACGGTGGACCACGCATCGGCCCTTAAGGCAGGCGACCTGACTTTCGGCAGCACCTTGGCTACGAGGCACGCGTCGGCGGGTCATGCAACCAATCTCGGCCGAACGACCCGCACGGATTAACACGCACCGGAAGAGGGGGGATGCATCCGTGCGCAGACCTTGCACGTCCGATCACAGTCCCGCCGAATCGCCCCCTGAATTCAGGAAGATTCGCCGCCGTCGTTCTTAGAAACATTCAATCGCTTGCCGATGCGCGATTCGGTCCCCGCTCGCAGTCGAGCGAAGTTTGCGCGGTGCTTCACGATGACCGCCACCGCCAGGAGTAGCGCCATGACCAGAAATGGCCAAACTTCGCGGACGCCATCCAGTGGCGATAAGCCGCGGCCCAGGCCGCCCGCAATAGCAAAGGCCGCGACGGAGACCGGAATCGATGCCGCCGCGATGCAGGACGACACCGAGACGTAGCGCGTCAAGCGAGCGGTCGCGATCCAGATGGCGAGCGCGATCAACGCCGGCCAGGTCAGATACCCCCACAGCCCGAGCAGCACGCCGAACCCGGTCGCCACGCCTTTGCCCCCCTTGAATCCGATGAAAACCGAGTGCATGTGCCCGAACACCGCCGCGACCGCGACGCCGATCCACAGCCACGCCGTCGGCTGCGGAAGCGGCTGCGCGGCCATCGCGCCCGACGCCCACCCCGCCATTGCCACCGGCGCCGCGCCCTTCAGCACGTCCAGCGCGAAGCAGAGGTAGCCCCAGGGGCGGCCCAGAACGCGACCTGCATTCGTCGCGCCGATGTTCTTCGACCCGTGCTGCCGGATGTCGATGCCGCGCGCCAGTCCCAGCAGCAGTCCGAAGGGGACCGACCCGACGACATACGCGGCAAGGATGAAAAGCAACCACGTCATTGAGCGCGCCACAACGTACACCCCACTCCGACCGCCGTGATCCGGGCCGCCTTCATTCTCTTCCGTGTCTCCCCATGCTCTCCGTGGTCAAATCGGTCTCGAGGAGCGCCGCGTGCTTCATGGCGACCGCGACCGTCGACGCCGCCGCGACGATCCACCCGCGCCGGCCGTCGCGCCACGCGGCGCGGGAGATCATCTGTTTTCCGAACTCACCGAGGGGGGAGAAGACGAGCGAGGCGAGTGAGCCCCGTCGCCCCCGCGCCCGCTGCGCCGCCGCGGCCACGCGCGCGTGCCGCGCCTGCTTCTCGAGGAACTCCGCGACCGACGGGATCGAATCATGGCGGAGGTCGCCCGTCAGGCGTTCCATGCGCCCGCCCGCCGTGAGCGTCAGGGCATCGTGCGGGTCATCGCCGGTCCATCGCGCGCGGTCCCGGCGCACGAGCCGCAGCCGCCACTCAGGCTGCCACGCATGCTCCAGAAACGCTCCCGCGTACCACACCTTTCGGTTCACCTCATACCCCGCGACATCGGCGTCGTTTCGGCCCAGCGCACGCTCGATTGAAGCCCGCAGCGCCGGCTCGAGTGATTCGTCGCTGTCCAGATGAAGGACCCAGGGCCGGGTGCATCGGTCCAGCGCCGCCTGTTTCTGCTTCACGAAGCCGAGCCAAGGCTGCCTGACCACCGCCGCGCCTTCCGACTCAAGCAGCGGGATCGTGCCGTCGGTCGAGCCGGAATCGAGCGCGATCACTTCCTCGGCGAGGCCGCGGATGGACGCGAGGACCCGCGGCAGGGTCGCCTCGTTGTTGCAGCAGACGATGGAGATGGAAAGCGGGAGCGCCACGGCGTGGGCCGCATCGTCCGGCAACGACCCGTCCGAGTCAATCCCGCCTCCAAGCCCGGCGAGTACCCTTGGACCATTGCAACCCGCGCCGCGGAATCAACCTCGCATCATCAGGGCCGCCGGCGCGCTCGCCCCGGCCGTGGCGATGCACTGCGCCACGCGCGAGTGGGCCGACGGCGCCTCCGTATTGAAGCGGGACGCGGGCTCGTGGGTGCTCGCAGGCGGTTCACCGGCCGGGCCCGTCGTCGTGAAGTCCATGCCGGCGGATCGACCCGCCGACGCTCTCAAGATGCTGTTCGGCCGAACGCGCCTTCTTCGCCAGTGGCAGGGCGCGGACGTCCTCGCGCGGCTGAGAATCCCCGCGGCACGCCCGATCGCCCTCTGGAGAAGCAAGGACCCTCAGGGCCGAATCATCGAGTCGCTTGCCACGGAATGGCTGCAAGGCGAGACCGTCCTTCACCGCGTCGCTTCGCCGAGCGCATCGCTCGACACGCTCGCGCGCGACGTGGGGCGGCTGACCGGTCGCCTCGCCGGCCTCGGCTGGTTCAACCGCGATCACAAGCCGTCGAATCTCATGGTGCTCGAAGGCGGCGGCATCGCGCTCATCGACACCGTCGCCATCCGCCGGGCCACGCCGCGAGCCGCGCTGACCCGGATGCTCTTCACCCTGCTCGTCGAGCCGATCGGTTGCGCGGTCCGCGTTCCCGCCCGGCTGCGCGCCGTGGTCATGCTCGCCGCCTGCCGCGAACTGGGATTCTCGGGTGAGGATCGTCGCGTGCTGAGACGCCGCATCGAACAGCGTCTCAGCCGCCACGGCGACCCGCGCCCGAAGGTCAACCCCCTTGATTGACTCGATGTCTCATGCCCGGTGCATTGCGTCTTTCTTCTTCATTCGTAACTCTTCAGCGGAATGCAAAGAGCACCAGTCTGGTCATTCGGGTCCGAGCTGAATGCCCTCGCTCGTGTGGCACCCTTTCAGGGTGCGGAAGAGGTTTCGGGGTGCTTTTTTCCGGGGGTGGCGCTCGAAGACTCGCTCTACCCCCGGCTATTGACTACCAGCCCTTCAGGCTGAAAACAAAGGCCCTTCAGCATCGCACTCGGGTTCGTTTGCAAACGGCTGAAGAGATACCTTCATTCTACCGCCCCGAAGATCGCGCAATCCTTCTTGCAGTCTTTCCCGCGGGGAAAACGGCCCGCGAGCATGCCGCGAATCGCGGCGTCGATCCGCCGGCGCGCTTCCGCAAGGTCGAGGTCCTGCAGACGGATCGTCCCCCGGACCCCGCCGGCGAGCAGCCAATACTCCGCAAGGCCTTCCGGCGCCTCGGCGCCCGCCCGCGGGAGTTCGCCGCTTTCGGACCCGTTGAACAAGGGGGAGAGGGCCATCGCGTAGATGCACATCTGCAGGTCGTCGCTCTTCGGCTCGACGAGGTCTTTCTTCATATTCCCGGTCTTGTAGTCCACGACGCGCACGCCCCCTCCCGGCGGCTGGTCCACCCGATCCAGTTTGGCGTTAAACGTATGGAAGAGACCCGGCTGATCCGGGTCGGGGTATCGGAACGTCACGGACCGTTCCAGTTCGAGGATGTTCGAGCCCGGCTCGTGCAACTGCATGGCAGCCGCTCGCGCCTGGGCCTGGGCCCGGTCCATCATCCGCGCGTCGATGGGGCGGTCCGCCGGCCACATCTCCCGCATCGTCTGTTGGACGACTCGCGCCAGCCGATCCGATCCGGGTGCCGGGCGGCCCGCGCCCTCGGCGTCGCGCACCTCGCCGAAGAACCGCTCCAGCGCCGCGTGGATCACCGACCCGAAGAGCAGCGCATCGCCTTTCTCCTCGGGGACCCTGAGAACCTGGCGCAGATAGAAGCATGCGGGACATTGCTCATAGGCGCTGATTCTCGAGAAACTCAACCAAAGAGGCGGCGTCATGCCGGCCTTCGCCTCGGTGCGGCCCGGAGCCTCAGCAAAGCGACGCACGACGCCCTCCAGCCGCCCGCGATAGTCCGTCGGCACGGATCCAGGCAACGCCCCACGCGCCCGCAACTCCTCGAGCGCCTGGAGCGCCCCCGCCGCGTCGCCCAGCCTGTCGCGGATGCGCGCGAGCGACTCGGCGGAAAGCCCCGCGACCGTCGCATCGTGCAACGCCGCGTAGGCGTGTCCGCGGATGATCGCCGCCTCCGCACGGATGATCGCTTCGCGCCGATGCGCCGCCGTCGCCTCGTCCCCCGCCGCGGCCAGGATGCGATCGTCGGGCGCTAGGCCCGCTTTTTCGAGGATCTCCGAGGCGTCGCGTGTTGCGACCTTGAACTCCGGGCTTGGCGGCTCGGGGCCGCGGGAGCGCGCTCCGGCCGTCAACTCGTGGAAATAGTCCGCCTTCCTTGAGACCCCCTTCATCTTCTTCGCCAGGAGGACAAGCCGGCGCTCCGCCCGCGTGCAGGCGACGTAGAACACGCGCCGCTGCTCGTCTTCGTGGTCGTCCCGTTTCACTCCGGAGAACTCGATCGGCAGCACCGGGCGCTCCGATCTTGAGCGGTCCCTTGCCGGAAACCCGTCGCGACGGCATTTCACCAGGAACACGGTGTCGAACTCAAGCCCTTTGGCCTTGTGGGCCGTCAGCACCTGCACCGCGTCGGGCGGATCGGCGTCCGCCTCCGGGTCGCCGTCCAGACGCTCGTCCCCTTCGAGGACGAAATGCTCCTCGTTCCCCTGAAGATCCCGGCAATAGTCCCAGAAGGCCGCGATGTCCCCCGGCTCATCGAGCAGCCCCTGCCGAGTCCGGGCGAACGAGATCGCGCGCACGAGCGCATTGACGCGGGCGGCGCGGGCGCGCGGCTCCTGATCCTCCGCGTGGGCCAGGTCGGCCTGACGGATGACCTCGAAGACGACGCGTTGCGCCGGCTTCGTCATCGCCTCCTGCCGGAGACCTTCGAGGAGCGCGAGGAAGCGCGACACGGTCGCGTCCTCCTTCGCGTGTCGCCTCAACCACTCGACAAACGACAGCGGGCCGGCCTCCTCGGACTTCGCCCTGGCGTGGTGCGACATCCACTCCATGAGTTGACCCGAAGGGACGAAGAACGGCGGCCTCGCCAGAAGGCGGCGCACGCGCGCGCCCTCGCCCGGTCCCGTCGGATCGGCGAGGAGTTCGATCCACGCCATCAGGTCATGGACCGCCTCGTCCGCGCCCGGCTGGGCGCTGACGGCGACCGGAATCCCTTGCAGGCGCAGCGCTTCCGCGACCTCGTCCACCACACCATTCGTCGGCGCGATCACGCCGTAACGCCTGAAGTCCCCCCCGGGGTTCTCGCGCCGGTCCAGCACGATCATCGACGCGACCACGACGCCCGCGTCGGCGTCATCATCGAGCAGAACCCCCTCGACGATTCCCGCCGCGGTCGCCTGCTCGCCGGCCGATCGGATCGACTTGCCCGGCTCGAAGCGGGTCGTCGATCGCGCGATGATCGCCCCCGCCGCGGATACGACCGCCTTGACGCTCCGGTAGTTGCCGGTCAGGGCGATGCGCTCGTTCTCAGGCCAGACCTCCGCGAAGCGCGAGAACGCTCGGCTGTCCGCGCCGCGGAAGCCATAGATCGCCTGGTCGTCGTCCCCCACGACGCACAGGTCCGCCGCCCGACCGCCCGCGCTCCGCGGCGGGGCGAGATGCCGGAGCAACTCGATCTGCACGCGGTTCTGGTCCTGGAACTCGTCGACCACGATGTGCCTGATTTCGTCGCGCACGATCGCCGCCGCCTCCGGTTTCTCGGTGAAGATGCGGAGCGGGAGCATCAGGCAGTCGTCGAAGGTCATGGAACCCCGGTGCATGCACTCGGCGTCGTACACCTCATAGAGCCGGGCGCAATCGAGGAACTCGGCCGCCTCCCGCCTCGCGGCGGTGAGCGCGTCGCCCTCCAGCGCCTCGTCGTTTCGCTCAACCTTCGTTCGCCAGTCCTCGGCGTAGGCTCGCGCCTCGGGCGGCGGCTTCGCCGCGTTCTTGCACGCCGTGATGAATGCGAGCCCCCGGCCAACCCCGCCCTCGCGCCCCTCGCCGGCGAGATGCTCGAACAGCCCGTGGTCGAAGATCAGGCGGCGCAGGATCCGCCTCGGGAGGGCCGAATCCATGAGGACGCGCTCACTCCGGACGCCGATCCAGTCGCCGAAGCGCGCCACCAGCGAGTTGCCGAAACTGTGAAAGGTGGAGGCCTGCACGGCCCCGACGACCGCAGGGTCGAGCGCGTCGGCGAGCCGCTGGCGCAGTTCCGCGGCGGCCTTGACGTTGAATGCGAGCGCGAGGATCGACGCCGGGTCGGCTCCCTCTTCAATCAGCCGGACGATCCGCGCGATGATGACGCGCGTCTTCCCCGTGCCGGGCCCGGCCAGGACAATCAGCGGCCCGCCGTCGTACCCCGCCGCGCGGGCCTGCTCGTCGTTCAACCCCGTTCGCCATCGCTCGGCCATGCCGAGGAGTCTAGCCGGAGCGATCGACGCGACAGCGCGACACGGCCCATGCCCCGGGGCAATCGCATTGTCGTTCGGGTGCCTCGGTCTCGCTGGCTTTGCAGCGAGGCCGGGCCGCCACGCCAGTTCGCCCGGCCTCGCCTCAGAAGGCGAGACCGGGGCATCCGATTTACGCAACGGCCCTGACTGACGCCCATCGAGCGCCTAATCGTGCGCGCCCGCGGCGGAGATTTGCTCGCTGTTCGGATCGCGGGCGTAGGGGTCGGAGGGCACCTGCTCGTCCGTGACGATAATCTCGGCCCGCTGGTTGTTCTGATGCTCGCGCACCGAGCGCGCCAGCGGCTTCACGCGGTCGCCCGCCCCCACCGCGACCACGCGCAACTGCTCCCACTCCAGCCCGCCCGTGCGCAACTCCTGGGCCACCGCCAGCGCCCGCTGGAACGACAGCGTCATCCCCTTGTCCAGCGGCTCGCTCGCCTCGGCCATGCTCGCGTGCCCGCGGATCTCGATGATGCTCTTGCGTCCCTTGAGTTCGCGCGCCACCTTCGATGCCGTGACCACGCCGTCCTCGTCCACCCTCGCCGCGTTTTCCTCGAACGTTACAACGCCGCTGATCCGGTGGTAGTCCGTGGGGCGGACGGTCTGCACATCCTGCTTGTCTCCCGGCGGGCCGTCGGTCTTTGCTTCGCCCTCCTTGCGCTGCTTGAGTCGCTGGACGAGGAGCGCATCGCGCGGATCGGTGGAGGATGAGGAGACCGGGTTGTTGAAGGCCTCCCGGAGGGAGATGACGAGATCGAGCATGGTTGGGTCAACATCGACCTTGCCGTTCTGGTCCTTGCCGCCGATGCCTCCCGTGGTCGGCTCCTTCATGTTCATCGCCAGGAGAATGACGAAGAAGCCCATGAGCAGCGCGACGTTATCGGCGAACGAGATAAGCCACTCCGGCGCGCCCTCGTGCTCGCCCTCGGCGTGGCCTCCTCCGCCGTGCCCACCGTGTCCGCCGTGGGACTTGTGCCCCTTGTGCTCGTCGTGGGATTCGTGCGCTTCTTCGGCCATGAGTCGCCCCGATCCGTCAGGCCGCCAGTTTCAGGCCCGCCCGCGTCGCCTGCGGGAGGAAGGCCATCATCTTGTCCATCGTCGTCCGCGGGTTGTCCCCGTTCTGGATCGACAGAATTCCCTGGAGCATCATCTCCTTGCCCTGGATCTCCTCGGCGGACTTCATGCCCAGTTTGTCGCCCATGGGCCCGGCGATGGCGTTGGCCAGGATGGCCCCGTACATCGTCGCAACGACGGCGATGGCGAGCATGTGCCCGAGTTGCCCGATCTCGGCGGTGGCGAGGTTGCCGAAGAGGCCGACCTGCCCGACGAGCGTGCCGACGAGCCCGTAGCCCGGCCCGTAGAGTTTCAGGAGGTCGAAGAACTTCTTGCCCGCCTTGTGCCGCTCGCCCATGGCGGCGAGTTCGAGGCGGAGGACTGACTCGATGTTCTCCGGGTCCACGCCGTCGATCGCCATCTTCAGCCCCGCGGTGAGGAAGGGCTCCTTGACCTTGGCCATCTCGGACTCGAGCGAGAGGATGCCGTCGCGGCGGGCCTTCTCCGCGAGGACGTTCATCAACTTGATGACGTCGATCGTGCTCATGCCCTTGGAGAACATGAAGGCCTTGATGAACCCGGGCACCTTCTTCATCTTCTCCATGGGCATCGCCATGAAGGAGACCGAGATGGACCCGACGCCCACCATCAGGACGCCTTCCATCGAGAAGAACATCATGAGGTTGCCGTGCGAGACTTCGAAGAAGACGAAGCCGAGCGCGGCGGCGCCAATGATGACCCCGATGAGACTGGCTTTGTCCAAGGCGACTCCGGGCTCAGGTGAAACACACGGCTCTACATGATCGGACCCTGAAGCGCGGCCCGTCCGGCCGCGCCCCCGCTTGGAATCGGACGGATCGTCGCTACGGTTGCCGCCGGACTCGGGCCGCGCGAGGATTCCCGCCGTTACAGCCCCGAGAGGCGAGAAGCGGGCGCGTTCTCGGGCTTGATTCGCGCCGCGCGGATATCCGGAAGGCGCCCCGGCACCGGGCCATGCGCCGCTGGCTATCTTGGACCGTGTGTGCGAAGGAGATCCAAAGCCGAGGTACTGCAGAGCCGACCCCGAGCGCCCACCGGTTCGGCCCACGGTTCCGGCGCACACCCGCGCGCGCCGGGATCACGCCTTCACCCTCATCGAGTTGCTGGTCGTCGTCGCCGTGGTGTCGGTCCTGATGGGCCTCCTGCTCCCCGCGCTCGGCCGCGCACGCCGCGCCGCCCTTGCCGCGGAGTGCGCCTCGAATATCAGGCAACTCCAACTCGCCAATGATCTCTACGCCACGGACCACGATGATCGCTTCATGCCCGGCGCCGCCGCCATTGAATCCACGAACCTGCACCGATGGCACGGCACGCGCCGCGGCACGAGCGAAGCCTTCGGGCCGCGCGGGGCGCCGATCACTCCCTATCTCGACGCCGAACTCTCGCAGGCCGTCCGCGCCTGCCCTTCATTTGTTGACACGATCGACGCCCTCGCGGCGCGGGGGCTCGGCTTCGAGCGGGGCTGCGGCGGCTACGGCTACAACAACGCCTACGTCGGCGTTGCAAGGCATCCACCCTCCGTGGCCCCCGGCGTCGTCCTCCTGGCAACCAATCTTGTCGGCGAACTCAGACCGCGCTTCGCCGCGCCGGCACGCACCGTCGCTTTCGCCGATGCCGCTCTCGCTGCCGACGAGGTCATCGAATACTCCTTCGTCGAACCCCCGCGCTGGCCCGAATCGCCGGACTTCCGTCCTGACCCCTCGGTCCATTTCCGCCACGAAGGGCGCGGCGCAGTTGCGTGGCTTGACGGGCATGTTTCGTCCGAATCGTTGTCCGACTCCCAAGCCTCCGGGCTTTATTCCACCGATCCGAGGGACCACCACATTGGGTGGTTCGGCGCGGTGTCTTCCAACGCGCTGTTCGCGGGTCGATGAATGGCGCGATTCTCTTCATGCCTGCTCTGACCTGCGCCGATAACCTGCGCATCATGCCGAGCACGCTCGCCAGGCTTCGGACCATCGACCGCTGTGTCTGCGTGGATATCTCGTTCGCGGAACTCAAGCGGCTTGCCCGCCGGCGTCGCTGCGGCCTCGCCGGGCTGAGCAAGGAGACCGGCTGCTGCACCTGCTGCGGACGCTGCGAGGGCTATGTCCTCCGGATGCTCCAGACCGGCCGGACGCGGTTTCAGCCGGACGAACCGAGCCTCCCCCGCGCGAGCGCCGCCGCCTGACGGGGGACGGACCGCGCCCCCGCTATCTTCGTGGGCATGGCCCCGCTCACCTTCCGCGACTTCCAGCGCCTCATCCGCGACCGGTACCACGCGACCGACGCCGCACGCGGCACGCCCGGCACCTTCATGTGGCTTATCGAAGAGGTCGGCGAACTCGCCACCGCCCTCCACGACAACGCCCCGGGGAAGTCGCCCACGCCCGCGCACCGCGCCAACCTCGAAGAGGAGTTCGCCGACGTCCTCGCCTGGCTCACGACCCTCGCCAACGTCAACAACGTGGACCTCGAAACCGCGCTCGAAAAGTACACGAAGCGGGGGGTTGAGGGCGTGAAGGACTAGATGAACCGCATCGACTCAATCTTCGCGGCGCTCCGCGCCGATCGGCGCCGGGCCCTCATGCCGTTCATCTGCGGCGGGTATCCCTCCATCGGCTCGACCTGGGCCTCCCTCGCCGCGCTCCAGAACGCCGGAGCCTCCATCGTCGAGATCGGCATCCCCTTCAGCGATCCGATCGCCGACGGCCCGGTCATCGCGTCCGCCATGCACGAGGCGCTCCAGGCGGGCGCCACGCCGGAAGCGGTCCTCGATGCCGTCGCCCTCGCGCGCAGGGGCGGGGCGACCCTCGGCGTTGTTGCGATGGTCAGCATGTCGATCGTCCATCGTCTGGGCGTGAAGTCCATCATCGCCCGCGCCGCCGCCGCGGGCATCGACGGCTTCATCGTCCCCGATGCGCCCATCGAGGAATCCGACGCTCTCGCCGCGCCCATCCGCGATGCCGGGCTCACGCTCAGTGTGCTCGTCGCGCCCACGACTCCGCCCGCTCGTGCCGAGCGCATCGCACGCGCATGCTCGGGTTTCGTCTATCTCCTCGCGCGCGTCGGCATCACCGGCGAGTCCGCGACCGGTGTCGCGGCCATCGACCCCGCCGCGCTCGCCGAGCGCGTCGCCATGCTCCGCGGGATGACGGACCTGCCCATCGCGTGCGGCTTCGGCATCACGACGCCGGAGCAGGTCCGGCTCGTGGTCTCCCCGCGCGACCAGGGCGGCGCGGATGCCGATGCCGCCATCGTCGGCTCGGCCCTTGTCAAACGCATGGGCCGCGCCGCCTCACAGCACCGCGACCCTGTCGAGGAGGCCGAACTCTTCGTTCGAGGTCTCGCCCAGGGCCTTTGATCTCCGCGGCGCCCAACGCCGTGCGGTTCACGGCGTCGGGCGCTGCGGGCGCTTTCGGGGTTGCCTCAGTTGCAGATCTCGTTGAAGTTCGCAAGGGTGCTGGTGATGTCGGAGAAGTTGACGGTGCCGTTGCAGTCCGAGTCGCCTGCGCCGTTGCCGTCGGGGTAGGTGTTTCCGAAGTTGGCGAGGGCGGTGGTGATATCGGAGAAGGTCACGGCACCGGGGGCGACCTTGTCGGCGTTGCCGGGGCAGCAGGTGGGGACGAGGAGGGCGAAGTTGTAGACGGCGGGGGTGCATTGCGTCTGCCCGATGCCGTTGACCGCGAAGACGCGCCAGTAGTAGCGGGTGTTGTTGGCGAGCGGCCCCTCGGGGACGGCGTACTCGGAGAGGGTGAGGCCCGTAACGCTGATCTCCGGGCTGGCGAAGGTCTGGAGGTCGTCGATCTGCACACTGTACGTCTCGGCGGCGAACGCATCCGTCCACTGAAGCGTGGGGGTGAAGGTGGTGAGGTTCGAGCCGTCGGCCGGGGATTGGAGGTTGAAGTTCTGCGGCGGGGTGGAGACCGTGGTGAACGACCGCGATGCGGGGGTGCAGAGGGTGGAGCCGATCGGGTTGTTGGCGTAGACGCGCCAGAAGTACTGCGTCCCCGGCGCCAGCGGCACGAGGAGGCTGAAGGTCTGCAGCGTGGTGTTGGTGTTGGTCGAGGGGCTGCTGAAGTCGGAGTTGTCGTCGATCTGGATGGTGTAGGACTCGGCGAGGTTCGAGATGCCCCACTGGAACGATGGGGTGAGGGAGATTCCGGTCGCGCCGTCGGCGGGCAGGTTCAGGGCGAAGGCCTCCGGCGGAACCGAGATGGTCTCGAACGTCGCCGAGATGGGCGTCGAGTCGGCCGACCCGAGCGGGTTGGTGGCGACGACCTTCCAGTAGTAATCGGTGGCGGCGGCGAGCGGCGTGCCTGTGAGGATGAACGAAGTCAGCGTGCCGTTGTTCACCACGATCGGGCTGCCGAAGTCGGCGTTGTCGTCGAGCGTGAACTGGTAGTTCGTGGCGAACTGCGATCCCGTCCAGGAGAAAGACGGGAGGCGGACGACGTTGATGGCGCCCGGAGCGGGGCTGCTGAGGCTAAAGGCGCCCGGGGGCGCGGGAGCGGGCGTGGCGAGGACGGCGGCGCGAGCGTTGGTGAGTCCCCAGCCGAAGGTCGTTTCGTAACCCGGGTTGCCGAGGTCCTGGCAGGTGTTGTGGAGCAGGGTCTCGATGTCCACCGCCGTCAGGTACGGGTTTCTCGAGACGACCAGGGCGCCGACGCCCGCGGCGTAGGGGGACGAGAACGAGGTTCCCGAAACGGTCGAATAGCCCCCGCCGCGGGATGTCGTGCGGATGGAGGAGCCGGGCGCCATGTGCGAGATGTCGTTGCCGTACTGGCTGAAGGACGACTTGCCGCCGTTGGCGTCGATGGAGCCGATGCCCAGGACGTACTGGCTGCTGGCGGGGTAGGCGATGGACGAGCCGCCGCTGTTGCCCGTGGAGGCGAAGTGGACGACGCCGTTGTTGCGCGTGGTCTGGAACGCGGATTCGGTGGAGGAGGAGAAGCCCATGGAGTAGGAGACGTTGAGGATGCGGGCGCCGATGGTGGTGGTCCAGTTGATGGCGTTGACGGCGCACGAGGTGCATGCCGCGGCGGTGCCGTCGCAGGGCTGATTCAGGATGGCGAACTTGGCGGCCCCGATGCGGGTGCCCGGGGCGATGCCGACGACGCCGGTCGAGTTGTTGATCTCGGCGGCGATGGTCCCCGCGACGTTCGTGCCGTGGCCCTCGCAGGGGTTCGTGGCCTGGTGGTCGCCCCCGGTGCCGGCGCCGGTGGTGTCGATGCCGGCGGCGATGTTGTTGTCGAGGTCGGTGTGCGTGAGCATCACGCCGTCGTCCATGACGACGGAGATGGCCGTGGGCGACCCGATCGTCGTGTCCCATGCCTCGTCGCCGTCCATGTCGATGTCATTGGCCTGCCTGATGCCCCACAACTGGTTGAACTGCGGATCGTTGGGGATGAGGTCGGGGACGACGGTGAAGATCATGTCCGGCTCGGCGAAGGCGACCTCGTCGCGGAGGGCCGTCGCGTTGGCCTTGTCGAGCACCTCGAAGCCGTTGCGCGAGGCGCTGCGGACGAGGTAGACGTTGTGCATGCCCGAGAACTCGCGGCTGACGATCTCGCCCGTGCCCATGACGGCGACGACTTCGTCGGCCTGCTCGTGGGTGATGTCGGGGTGGAAGCCCACGATGATGTCGCGGGTCACGATCCGCGGGCCGTATTCATCCTCGAAGACCGGAGAAACGAAGTCGGCGATGGCGGCGTCCGCGAGTTGACGGACGAGGCCTTCAACATCGCCGCCCGCGCGCTGGGCGGGCACGGCGGCGTAGGACCATGCCTTGAAGGCGTGCTTGGTGAGCGAGCCGGGGGCGAAGCCCTCCTCGCCCAGCGCGGCGGCGAGTTCGGCGTCCGCGCCGGCGCGGGTTTCCTCGGCCAGCGCGGCCTCCTTGAACACGGCCACCCGGCCGGTCTGGAGCGCCATCGGGATGCGCTCCTTGTTGCCCATGTAGAAGTAACCCTCCTCCGCCTGCGCCGCGGCGGTCGGGATTGCGCTCCCCGCAGCGAGGATGAGGGTGATGGCCGCCGCCACGAGTTGATTCGTGCTCCGCATTCGTCGTTTCTCCTCCGCGGATCGGTGTCGTCCGATCGGCGATTGCTGTCTATTCCACTGCCGAGAGATTCCTTACCCGGCCAAGCCCATGACCTTGCGCAAGACCCTCTTTCTTCGTGATGGCAAAGGCGATGATCCAGCCCAAGGTGCGTTGACGTTCCAGCGCGTAGAGCAAGCCTCACCTGGACCGGGGGTCAGCCCAAATGGACTCCCTGCATAGTGTCCATGCGAAAAGGCAGGAAACAAGTAAAAACCATGCCTTTCCGCACGATCACCAAAGGTAGTCTGGCGAACCAGTCCCTGACGCATGCCGAACGTCATGGAACCACGAATATCGGGCCCAAAGGTGGCTCGGCGGTGGGCGCCGGTGAATCTGGCCGAAGGGTGGTGCGGCGGGAACTATGTCATCGTGAGGGCATGCCTCATGGGTAGGGTGCGTGCGGCTCAAGTGCGAGGAGGGAGGCTCGGACGAATGATCGAAGATCGCGGATTGATGTGGTGGGGCGGGGCGGTCGGCGGGCTCATCGTGGCCGTCGGAGTCGCGGCGGGGCCGATGCAGTTGTCGCCGCCGACAAACTTCCCGACGGGTGGCGGTCCGTTTGCGGTGGCGATCGGCGACGTGGACGGCGACGGTCGGCCCGACCTCGCCGTGGCGAACTACTCATCCAGCACGGCGAGCGTGCTGCGCGGCAACGGGGACGGAACCTTCGCCGCACGCGTGGACTACGCGACAGGTTCCTACCCCTACGGCGTGGCGATCGGCGATCTCGACGGCGACGGCCGGGCCGATCTCGTCGCCGCAAACCTCAACTCGAGTTCGGTGAGCGTGCTCAGGAACAACGGCGACGGATCATTCGCCGCGCGCGTGGATCATGCCACCGGGGCGGACCCGTATTCCGTGGCGATCGGCGATCTGGACGGCGACTTCCTGCCTGATCTCGTTTCGGCAAACTACTTGTCGGCGTCGGTGAGCGTCCTGCGGAACACGGGTGCCGGCGGGTTCGGAGGGCGCGTCGATTACCCGGTTCTCGGGGCCAATCCGATCAGCGTGGCGATCGGCGATCTCAACGGGGATTTCCGCCCCGACCTCGCGGTCGCGAATCACGGAACGAACACGGTCAGCGTGCTCCTGGGCAACGGCGACGGGAGTTTCGCCGCCGCGTCGGTGTTCGCGGCGGGGTCGAACCCGGCGTCGGTGGCCATTGGCGACCTCGACGGCGACGGGCGGCCCGATCTCGCCGTGGCGAACTTCTCGTCGAACACGCTGGGCGTGCTGCGGAACAACGGCGATGGCGCCTTCGGGCCCCAGGTCGTGTACGCGACGGGCGCGCTCCCCGCGTCGGTGGTGATCGCCGACATCGACGGCGACGGCGTGGGCGACCTCGTGGCGGCGAACTACGTTTCGGGGAGCGTCAGCGTGCTGCGGAACATCGGGGGCGGGGCCTTCGCGCCGCGCGTGGACTTCGCCGCGGGGAGCGGGCCGAGGTTCGCCGCCGTGGGGGACGTAAACGGCGATTTCCGGCCGGATGTGGTCGCGGCGAACTCGATCGGAAACTCGGTAAGCGTGCTGCTCAATCGCGTGCCGCCTTGCGCGGACGCTTCGGGGGACGGCGTGGTCAACTTCGCGGATATCACGGCGGTCCTCGGGCAGTGGGCGGCGTCGTGCCCCTGATGCGGCCTGCGGCAAAGGCCGCGCGCGGGGATCGAAGAGCGCGAGCCGTTGAGGAACGGGGATACGCCTCGATTGTCGTGGGCGGCAGGACGGTGTTGCAAGAACTGGCGGGCTGGATGCAATACACCGGCTTGGGGCCCGCGTAGGGCGCCCGCCGTGAACTCCTATTATCCCCAGATGCGCCGGATACTCGCCCTTGCTCTCATCGTTTGTACCTCGGCTGCGGCCGAAGACGCGCCGTTTTCGCTCGCATGCTTCCGGGCCGATCGGCGCCAGGCGGAGATCGAGTTTGAGCGCTCGCTGAACGAGTCGGCGAGCGCGCGGAGCCTGGGGGCATTCCATGAGGTTCTCGCGGCGGAGCCTCATGTCGCGGGTACGGGGGGCGACCTGCGCGTCATCCAGACCATCGCGGCCGAGTTTGAGAAGGCGGGGCTCGAGGTCCAGGTGCATTGGATCTGGCCTTACCTCTCGCGCCCGATCGCGGCGGAACTGCAGATCGTGTCGCCGACGCAGGAGGCTTTGCCCCTCACCGAGCCGTCGATCGACGCGGACCCGGACACGCGCCATCCCGAACTCACCGTGGGATTCAATGCGTACTCCGGGTCGGGCGACGCAACCGCCGAGGTCGTCTATGCAAACTACGGCCGGAAGGAGGACTTCGAGGCGCTGAAGGCGCTCGGCGTGGATTGCCGGGGGAAGATTGTGGTGGCGCGCTACGGCGGGAACTACCGGGGATACAAGGCGAAGTTCGCCGAGCAGGCCGGGGCGGCGGGGCTGATCATCTACACGGATCCCGCGGACTCCGGGTACATGCGAGGGCTGATGTACCCCGAGGGCGGTTGGGCGACGGAGCATCAGATCCAGCGCGGGTCGCTTCAGACGATGGCGTACTCCGGAGATCCGCTCACGCCGAACGTGGAGGCGACGGAGACCGCGCCGCGCATCGACCCGAGCGAGGCGTCGCTGCCGCGGATTCCGGTGCAGCCGGTGGGGTGGGGGTCGGCGCAGCGGATTCTCGAGCAGATGAAAGGCCCCGGGGTCCCCGAGGAGTCGTGGCAGGGCGCCTTGCCGTTTCCGTACCGGGTCGAAGGTGGGCCGGAGTTGCGCGTGCGGCTGATGGTGAAGCAGGAACGCGCGATCACGAAAACAGCGAACGTGGTCGGGACGCTCCGCGGCTCGAAGTATCCCGACGAACTCGTCGTCGTTGGCTGCCACCATGACGCATGGTGCTTCGGAGCGGCGGACCCGCTCGCCGGGACCCACGTGCTGCTGGAGTGCGCCCGGGTGTTCGGCGAGGCCGCGAAGCGCGGCGATCGGCCGGAGCGGACCATCATCTTCGCCGCATGGGCCGCGGAGGAGCACGGGATCATCGGCTCAAGCGAGTGGGTCGAGGCGAACATCGAGCGCCTCACGCGGGGCGGCGTGGCGTACTTCAATCTCGACATGGCCGCCATGGGGCCGTTGTTCAACGCCAGCGGCTCGCCGACGCTGTCAACGCTCATCGTCGACGCGACGCGCGACGTGCCGCAGGCTCGCGAGCCGGAGCGAACGGTCTTCTCGGAGTGGTCGTCGCGCAAGGCGGCGATGGACGCCCCCGCGGCCTTGGGCATCGTCGATGACCCGTCGCGGCTTGTGGGAACGATGGGAGGCGGGTCGGACCACGTCGGGTTCTACTTCCACGCGTGCATGCCTTCCGCCTCCGTCGGAGGCGGCGGATCGCGCGGGACCTCGTATCACTCGAACTACGACACTATCCGCTGGTATCGGCAGGTGGTCGGCGACGACTACGAGCCTTCGCTGATGATCGTGCGAGCACTGAATGTCGCGGTGTCGCGGCTGGCGCGGGCGGATGTCCTGCCGCTCGATCCGCGGCAGATCGGGCCGGCGGTCCGGCGGCACGCGCTGGAACTCGCCGAACGCGCCAGGTCGGCGGGACTCAACGGGGATTGCAGCGCGGCGATCAGTGAGATCGAGCGCGTTAATGCCGCGGCGGGGGCCTATGTGCAAGCGCTCGTCGCCCATTCCCCGGGCGCCGCGCCGGACTCTCTGGCGACCGAGCGCGCATGGCGCGTCGGCGCGGGCCTGCCGGGCAGGCCTTGGCTCGTCAACGCCTTCATGGCCCCCGACAGGGACTCAGGCTATTCGGCCTGGCCCCTCCCGCTCCTGCGCGAAGCGATCGAGAACCGGGATCAGACCGCCCTCGACGCCGCCATCGCGGACCTCGTCGGGCGCCTGAGCACTCTTGAGCGAACCCTGGCCGGGGGTGGCGCGGAGAAGTGAGGGGCGATGCTCCGCACCGATCGCCGCGGATGGACATCGGCGGCCCTACTCGGCGTCGTTCAGGCGCTTCTCGAAGATGACCACGTTCTGCATCCGCTCCGAGTCCCACCGCAGGCCTGCAACGTCGTAATCGTTCGCGATCCCGAAGTGCAGGAACGGCCGATGCGCGTTCTCGCACTCGAACCGCAGGAACTTGTACCCCTCCGTCCGCGCCCAGTCCTCGGCGGCGTGCATGAGTTGCGACGCGATGCCGGCGCGGCGCATCTCGGGCACCACCCCGCACGTCCACGCAAAGAAGCAGTCCGGGCGGAGTTCCATGCCGATAAGGAATCCCACCGCCTCGGCCCCGACGCGCGCAACCTGCACCACAACGTTGTACCGACCACGCAGACGCTTCTTCAGTTCGGCCTCCGACGTCACCGGCCGGAAGATCGAGTTGAAAAGGTGCGCAATCGTCCCGAGGTCGGCGGGGTTGATTCTGTCGATCACCACTTCGGCCATGGGAGTCCTCCCTTTCCCTGCATCGGCCGGAACGCCCGGCCGGGTTCTTTCTCCGAATGCTTTTACGGGTCAAGTGGACGGACGGTTCAGGTTCGGGCCGCGAACGCCGCGCACCCGAGCAGTCAAGCGATATTTTGGAAAAGTACGGACGGAGATTCAGGCGGAATAGGGTTTCGTTTGGCCGAAAAGGGCGAAGGCATGAAACCGACCCGGGCGGGGCTTCGAACGGGAATATCCGCTTCAGGGGCCGCCCCCCCCACGCCGGCGGCCGGAAACCCCCGCGACAACCCCGCCTCACGCCCGGGACATGTAGGCGCCGTCGGCCGTCGAGACCTTGACCGTCTCACCGATATTGATGAACTGCGGCACGCGAGTCTTGAGCCCGGTCTCCAGCACCGCTTCCTTCATCACGTTCGTCGCCGTTGCGTTCTTCACCCCGGGCTCCGTCTCGGTGACCTGCAACTCGACCGCCGACGGCAACTCGACGAGGAGCGGGTTGCCCTCGTGCAGAAGAATCACCGTCTGCGCATTGGGCCGAAGGTACTGCATCGCCTCGCCCACCATGTCCTTATGCAGCGGGTACTGCTCGAAACTCTCGACATCCATGAACACGAACTGGTCCCCCTCGGGATACAGATACTCCATCGCCCGGCGGTCGAGGCTTGTAACATCGACCTCATCGCTCGAACCCAGCCGCCGCTCGATCGACAGCCCGGTGTTCACGTCCTTCAACTTCACCTGGATGAACGCCCGCAGGTTCCCGGGCGTACGGTGCTCGAACTTGGTGATGACATACAACTTGCCGTCCATGCGGCAGGCATACCCGGGGCGAAGATCGGTTGCTTTCATCGCGCGAAGCCTCTCGTCAAGGTGGTTTCAGGGGGGAAAACTATACCCGCAACAAGCCCGGTCGGCCAGCGGGGGCGGCCAACCCTGGGGCGATTGGGTGTTCAATGGACGCCGAGGCTGAGGAGTCCGCGACGAAGCCTCGGGATTCGTCCGCAGTGGGATCCGAGGCTTCGCGGACTCAGCCTCGGCGTCCAAGGATCCGGAGAACGCGATTGCCCCGCTGCAAACCCCTCCCCCGTCCGGGCACATTACCCTGTGCCCCATGGATCCTGGGACGCCGGGCCACTCTTCAACTCGCGGCATGCGCCTCGCGGTCGCCGGGCTGGCCATCGGCGTCGCCTTGGCCGCCGTGAAACTCGTCGCGGGGTTGGTGGGGCATTCGTACGCGCTCGTCGCCGATGCCGTGGAATCGATGACGGACATCGCCGCGTCGGTCATCGTATGGTCCGGCCTGCGGGTCGGCGCACGCGAGCCCGATGAATCCCACCCCTACGGGCACGGCAAAGCCGAGGCCCTCGCGGCCCTCGCGGTCTCACTCCTCATCTGCGCCGCGGGGATCGGCGTCGCCCTCGAAGCGGCGCGAGAGATTCTCCGGCCGCACGAAGGACCGGCCTGGTGGACGCTGCTTGTCCTTGCGCTCGTGGTCGTTCTGAAATGGATACTCGCGCGCGTCGTCGCTCGCTCCGCGGACCGCACGGGGTCAGTCGCGTTGCGCGCGGACGCGTGGCATCACCTGTCCGACGCCCTGACCTCGCTCGCCGCGGCCCTGGGGATCGCGGTGGCCCTGCTGGGCGGCGCTGGGTACGAAGCCGCCGACGACTGGGCGGCGTTGCTCGCTGCGGGAGTCATTCTGCTCAACGGCGTCCGCCTGCTCGTGGCGCCGGTCAATGAACTCATGGACAGGCAGGAGCCGGCGCTCATCGAGCGGGCGCGCCGAACCGCCTCCGCCGTGCCCGGCGTCGAGCGCGTCGAGAAAGTCTTCTCGCGCCGCAGCGGGATGATGGTCTGGCTCGACATGCACGTCTGGGTCGCCGCCGAGATGCCCGTGCGCGAGGCCCACGCGATCGCCCACGCGGTCAAGGACGCTGTCCGGGCCGACATGCCCGAGGTCCGCGACGTCCTCGTCCACATCGAGCCCGCGCGCCCGGGATAGAAGTGCGCCTCGGTGGGACGGGTTTGTAACCCGTCTCGGTGGGACGGGTTTGCAACCCGTCTCGGTGGGACGGGTTTGCAACCCGTCTCTACCCCTTCTACTTCTTGCATTGTGTCCGGCCGTCTGAACGAAGCCTCCGCCCCGCGAATCCCGCAGTCCCCCTGCGCTCATCCGATCCCGATCCGCTGCTTGATCCCCTTGAGCGACATCGCCATCCCTTCGGGGCTGGTCGCCCAGCGCATCGCCTCGGTGCCGGAGATCTCCTCCGCCTGGTACATCTGCGCAAGATGCTGGTCGAACGTCTGCATCCCGGCCTCGCCCGTCTGGATGTAGTTGGCGAGTTCGGCCAGGCGACCCTCGAGAATCAACTTCGCCGTAACCGGGCCGCCCCGAAGGACCTCCACCGCCGGCCGCCGCTTCCCGTCCCGCGACGCCACCAGCCGCTGCGAGATGATCGCCTCGATCGAACCCGCCAACTGCGACAGGAGAATCTTGTGCTCCGCCGGGGGGAACATCGCAATGATCCGCTCGATCGTCTGCGCGGCGTTGGCGCTATGCACCGTGGAGAACACCTGGTGCCCCGTGTCCGCTGCGCGCAGCGCGATCTTCAACGTCTCGACATCGCGCAACTCGCCGACGAGAATCACGTCCGGGTCCTGCCGCAGCGCCTGCCGCAGGGCCTGATCGAATGAGGTCGTGTCTTCGCCGACTTCGATCTGGGAGACGAGAGCCTTCTTGTTGGCGTGGACGTATTCGATGGGATCCTCGATGGTGACGATCTTGATCCTGTGCTGCTGGTTGATGAGGTCGATCATGGCGGCGAGCGTCGTGCTCTTCCCGCTGCCCGTCGTTCCCGTAACCAGCGTCAACCCGCGCTCGGAGAGCGCGATGTCGTGCAGCACCTGCGGCAGCCGGAGATCATCGAGCGAGGGGATCACCGTGCGGATCACCCGCATTGTGACCGCAAGCCGCCCGCGCGTGAGGAACGCGCTGCAACGGAAACGCGCCCCCGCCGCCGTCGAATAGGAGAAGTCAATCCCGCCGGGCGATCCGAGCCGCTCCTTCATGCGCGCCGGAACGATCGACTCGAGAAACGCCGTCATCGCTTCATTCGTCAGCGGCGGCGAGTCCACCGGCCGAACCGCGTTCCCCAACCGAAGCATCGGCGGCGCGTCGGCCTGAAGATGAACATCCGACGCCCCCATGTCCCCCGCGCCGTTCAGGATGCGCTCGAGTTCCATGCCGCGACATGCTATCAGGGGCGACGGGGAGGGGTGCCATGCTGGTGGCTCCGCACAAGCATGTCGCAGGCGTGAGTCACCCAAGGCCCATGCCACCCAAGTCGGGCGTCTATCTCAGGGCGGAGCAAGCAGGCCACCCGCCGACTATCGTCCGCAGTGGCACCGACTGGCGTCTTCGCCGGTCGGGGTCCTTGTTTCCCTCAAGGCGAAGACACCGACCGCTCAAAGCAGCAGTCGGTGCCACGGGAATTGGTCGGTGCGACGGGATGCAATCACACATACAGCCGATTCCAATCCGCACCGATCCACTCCGGCTGATCGCACGCGATCGGCGCGGTCCGGTCCCCGAGCCACCACCTTGCGCTGGACCATGGCCAATCTTCTGGCCGCTCGACGAGTTCGCGCTCGACGGGGTTGCGGTGGACATAGTGAACCTCGCGCGCGAACTCGCCCTCGTCGCGGACGTTGCGATCGAATCCGCCGCCTTTTTGCCAGAAGCGCGGCGAGCCGTCGGGATCATGGATCTTCTTCAGGATCGGCGCATCCAGTTCGCGCCAGCGGTTGATGACGCGCTGGGCAACGGACATCTTGAGAAAGAGCAGCGCCCGGTCCAGCGGGGCGTTCTCCCTCGGCCTCATCAGCAGATGCGCGTGCTCGGGCATGACGACTCATGCGAAAAGGGCGAAGCCGAATCGCTCGCGGCTCGTCGCCAGCGATCCGACGAATACGCCACGAATCGCGGGATTCCCGAGAAGTTGAAGCCCGCGATAGCACGAGAAGGTGATGAATCGAACGCCGCCGGGGATCTCGCGGCGCTTCATCAGTTTGCGCGTTGCACTCGCGCCGCCCACGAACCCAGTGTAACTCCTCCGTCGCCCCGTGGCACCGACTGGCGCTTTTCGTGGCACCGACGGGCGTCTTCGCCGGTCGGTGTCCCGTTCCCTCAAGGCCAAGACACCGACCGTGCAAAGCCACAGTCGGTGCCACGGGGTCTGCGTTTCGTGGCACCGACTGGCGTCTTCGCCGGTCGGTGTCCCGTTCCCTCAAGGCCAAGACACCACGGGGCTCACGCATCGTGGCACCGACTGTCGTCCTCGACGGTCGGTGACCTGTTCCCTCAAGGCCAAAGACACCGACCGCTCAAAGCAGCAGTCGGTGCCACGGGACAGCAGTCGGTGCCACGGGAAATGGTCGGTGACACGGAACCTCTCAATGGTTGATGCCACCCGCCGTGCAAAGCCACAGTCGGTGCCACGGGAATTGGTCGGTGACACGGAACCTCTCTATGGTTGATGCCACCCGCCGCAGTTCACGGCGTTGGATGCCACCCGCCGCCACCCGGCGCACCAAGGGACTCAAGGGTCGGCGGATTGCGGAGGTTCTTTCTTACGCTTGGATGCTGCAATCCCCCCAAAAATCAAAGCGAAAAGACCGCCACCGATTGCGCCAGCAATGCCCTTCGCGGCGACGCGCGACCATAAGGATGGCGGCGTTGGATTAGCGATAGCCGTTTGGACGCTATATGCTTTTTCGGGATCGAAGCGAAAGGAATCCATTATTAAACTAGCCACTGTTGCGTGTTGGTCCCACTCGGCACGTCGCGAGTAAAACATGATCTGGACGATAGAGTCACGGCCGAAGTACCCAACCATGAGGCCCCGAACGGGGCCGATACCAGCAACGTCCATGTTTATTGTCAACAGGTAGCGACGGTTTGACGTATCTAGTTGGGGTTGACCGAGTGTGGTGTTCTGAAGGAGGCCGCGAATGTCCGGTGCAAAAGATTCATCCACGATCTTTGTAACATCGACTCCAGTGATCATGCTAATGTATCTAGGAAACTCATCCTCATTGAGCTGCCGGTTGAGACCAAACTTCGAGTATGGCAGCGGCTGAACGAGGACATACGGATACTCAAACCACTGTGCGGCCGATGCGAGTTGGAAAGCCGCGTCATAGATAGTTGTGGACGGAGTAGCCTGATTGCGCAGTTGGGCGAACACGTCATCAAGCACATCCTTCGGCACGGTAACCCAATCATGTGGCAAAGTAATATGATAACCATAGTTGCGGCCATGGAATTGCTCGCCTGAGCAACGGGGCGCTGCGGCAGCCCATCCAAGTACTGCGATGCCCAACACGAGAAGCGGCGATCGATGGGGTCTGATGGTGTGGATCGACACGGTATTTCAATCTCGTTTTTCGCCATATCGTTTTGCGTTTCGACGCAGCACTTGCTCTTACCTCCCCCCCAGCGTCATCGCCACTCTCTTCTCTACATTCCCGCTGGCGATCTTGTCGAAGCCTGAGCCGAGTTCGCCGAGGGGGTCGGGAGGGATAATGTCGACTTTTTTCTCGCCGAGTTTGGCTTCGCCGCGCATGACCTTGGCTTGGAACTCCCGGCACTCCTTCAGCAGCCTCTCCAGAATCTCCGGCTCCGGCACGTTCGCAACCCGTTCGCCCTGGACGTAGATGATGCCGCGCCGGTCGCCGGCGAAGATGGCGACGTCGGCGCCTTCGGCCTCGCCCGGGCCGTTGACGATGCAGCCCATGACGGCGACCTTGATGGGGACGGTGATCTCGGCGGCGAGGGCCTTGCGGACGTCCTGCACGAGGGTGAAGAGATCGACCTGGATGCGGCCGCAGGTGGGGCAGGCGATGAGGTCAACGCCCTTGCGTTCGCGCATCCCCAGGCTCCACAGCAACTCCAGCCCGTCTTCGACTTCGTAGATGGGGTCGTTGGCGTAGGAGATGCGGATGGTGTCGCCCACGCCGTTACACAGCAGCGCCGAGAGGGCCGCGATCGACCGGATGCACCCCGTCTCCTTCGGCCCGGCGTGCGTCACCCCCAGATGCAGCGGCTCCTCGAACCGCTCGCTGATCGCCGAGTACACGTCCACCACGAAGGCCGCATCCATCGACTTCGCGCTGATGGCGACGTCGTAGAAATCCTGCTCGTAGAAGATGTCCAGGTACTCCTCGAGTTTCGCGATCATCAGGGCCATCAGGTGCCCGTTCTTGTGCCCCGCGAAGAACTTCCCTAACTCTTCCTTCCGCTTCTGCTTGTCGCGGCGTTCGATGATGGAGCCTTCGTTGACGCCGACGCGGATGGGCAGCCCCTTGGCCTTGCACGCCTGGATCACGTCGATCACCTGCGCCCGGTCCGTGATGTTCCCGGGATTCAACCGGATCTTGTGAACCCCCGCCTCCACCGCCTCCAGCGCCCGCTGGAAGTGAAAGTGCACGTCCGCCACGATCGGCACGCGGACCTGGGGGATGATCTCCTTCAGCGCGTCGGTGTCCTTCTTCTCCGGCACGGCGACTCGCACAATGTCCGCGCCCGCGGCCGCGAGTTTGTGGATCTCGGCGACGCACTTGTCGATGTCGTGCGTGTAGCCGGCGGTCATGGTCTGGACGGAGACGGGGGCGGGGGAAGAGACGGATTGCAAATCCGTCCCACTGGAAGGATCCGTCCCACCGGAAGGAATAGAAGAAGCAGTAGGCGGCGCGGACGTTGGGGGCGTCCCTCCCCCCCGGCTTGCGCCGGACCCCCTCCCAAGGGGAGGAGGAGTTTTCGGGGGCAGGCCGCCGCCGATCTGGATGATGCCGACGCGGGAATCGCCGACGAAGATTGGGCGGGTTGGGCGGCGGGGGGGCATGGGTGGGGGGATGGTAGCGGGCGGAAGGAAAGCGGAAAACGGAAAGCGAAAAGCGGAAACGGGAAAGGGGCGGGTGGCGTTGGGCTGATTGGATTAGCGATTGGCAAAGCGGAGGGCTTGGTAGCCGAGGCCGGAGAGGGCGGAGAAGGTAATGATGCCGAGGGCGAAGGGGATGCCGAGGTGGGTGGCGGCGTTGGCCCAGGATTCGCGGAAGGGGAATGCACGGAGGCGGTCGATGTGGCGGAAGGCTTGCGCGAAGAGGGCGACGCCCGCGCCGGCGACGATGAGGCCGACGGATGCATGGGCGATGACGGCGAGCGCGACGCCGGGCGTGATGCGGTAGCGGTGCCATCGGCCGAGGAACCGGATGCCGTTGTATTCGATGGAGGCGAGTGCGGCGAGGAGGAGCAGGGTGCCGACGAAGAACATCGGGATGTAGGTCGGGCCGGCGGCGGGGATGATGGCGCAGGTGGCGAAGGCGGACGCGACGCCGAGGTTCGTCGCCAGGAACCAGGCCGAGCGCGTCGTTTCGATGCGGATAGTGGTCCACGCCGAGGCGGGGCGGCGAAGGGTGCGGAGGTTCGTTGAGAGCCAGGAGCGGAGGGCGGGGCGCTGCTGCCAGGGGGAGCCGATGCGGCGGGCGGGGTTGGAGAGTGCGACCGGTCGGCCGCATTCGGGGCAAGCGGCGTCGGGCGGCCCGGCGTCGATGGGATAGCCGCAGGATTCGCAGAGGAGTTGGCCGGTCGTCGCGCTCATCATGGGGAGGTCGGGTGCCGATGGAATGATGCGGTATTCTGGCGTGAGGGGTCCGATGGTGCGAGGCGAGGGATTCGGCGCTTCGCCACGGGCGGTCCGGCATCGGCGGTTTGAGTCGTCCTCAGGGTGAATGGTGTTGTCCTTGGCAAGCACGCGTGTTCAAGTGATAGGCACGTCAAGCCCGCTGTACCGGCAGGCGGCGGAGTTGCGCGAGCGTGTTCTGCTGAAGCCGATCGGGTACTCGGCGGAGCGCTTCTCGAAGGAGTTTCCGGAAGTGGAGCAGCGCGGGGAGCACTTCGTGGCGGTGATCGATCATCCGTCGGGGAAGCGGGTGGTGGGGACGGCGTGCCTGCTGCCGAACTTCCCGGAGCGAGGCGTGGGAAAGTTGACGCAGATGGTGGTGGACGAGCAGCGTCAGCGCGAGGGGCTGGGGCGTGAACTGGTGGCGAATCTCGAAAGGCGGGCCTTCGGGGAACTGGGGCTGCAATCGTTATTCTGCCACGCGCACGAGGCGGCGGTAGGGTTTTACCTGAGAATGGGGTGGGAAAAGGACGGGGAGCCATTTCAGGAGGCCGGTATCCGGCATTACCGGATGCGATTCCGGGCGTAGGGGGCCGAATTCGCGCGAATTCGGCGAAGTTCGCTTGCCCTGGGGGTCGAAGATGCGAATACTTACAAGGTGGCGTCTGTTCGCGCGGCTCCTCAATTGGTTAGGCTAGTGGTCATGCATGTGGACATCCGCAATGTGTTTGCCGAGAAACGACTGCGCTGCACGGCGCAGCGGGTGAGCGTTTATTCGGCGTTAATGAGCACAAAAACGCATCCCACGGTGGAGCAGCTGCACCGGATGGTGCAGGACGACGCGCCCGGGACGAGCCTGGCGACGGTGTACAACACGCTCGATGCGCTCTGCGATTCCGGGCTTGCACGGCGTATTCCGACGCCGACGGGGGTGGCGCGGTACGACGCGGACGTGTCGGCGCACCTGCACGCGGTTACGGAGGACGGCCAGGTGATGGACCTTCCACGGGATATCGAGAGGGAGATATTGGAAACCCTGCCGAGGGGGCTGCAGAGGCGTCTGGAGTCGCGTCTGGGGGTGGGTGTCCGGCATGTGAGCGTGCAGTTCGGCACGGAGGACGAGCGGTAAGGGCGATTCGGCAGGGGTCCGGCAAAAAACCAAACAGGTTTTCCCCAACCTCCCAAAAGGAAGTTGCCGGGGGTGTATTGCCGATGCACAATGGAGGAAATCCAAGGCCGGGCCGATAGAAACCCTGACGGCCCGTGAGTTGTGCGTGAAGGGGCTGTTCCGCAACCAGCCGCGCCGCGAAGCGCGGTTCAGAGAGGAGGCCGACCATGCACCCCGGCAAGGACCGCCGGCGTCATCCGAGATTTGTGCTTCCGTCGATGTACACGGAAGTGGAGGCCCGTTCTCTCGACACTGAGAAGTTCGAGTGGAAGGGGCACGCCTACGACGTCTCACAAGGGGGAATGCGCTTCGAGTTGGATACGCCCATCGAGCCCGGCACGCGGATCGCGCTTCGGCTGCAGTTGCCCGGGGCGCAACACCTGAAGATCACGGATCGGCGTCCCGTGTATGTGTTCGCCAACGTCGTCTGGATCGAAGAGGACGACATCGAGCAGGGCGGGCCGATCCGGATGGCGTGCGTGTTCAGCCAGTTCGTGCTGCCCGGTGATGAGGCGCGTCTGCGGACGCGGCTTCACAGCGGGCGGTATTCAGTGGCAGCCTGATTTGGCTTCATCGCCACACGGTTTTCACAGGGCAGACGCGGCGCTCCTCCGCCGCGTCTTTTTTTCGTGCGCCATCAATGGCCACCCTGAGCCGCGCGATCGGCGTTGGCGCGGTCGATGAGGGCGAGGTATTGGTAGGGGCGCTTGCGGACGTTGCTGACGCATCGACGGCAGCAGACGCGGATCATGCGGTTGGCGACGACGAAGTCGACGGGAACGTCGCCTTCGAGAATGTCGCCCTGGACGGGGCACTTGTTCGGCATGCCGTAGGTGGGCGCCTGCGCAACGATGACGGCTTTGTCGAGCTTCACCATCCAAGGAGTTGGATCGCTGAGGAAGGTGTCGCGCTGATGTTCGGAGGCGACGCGGATCATGCGGTTGCGCCAGACGAAGGTGGTCGCGTCGTTCCGCAGGGACCTGCCAGAGACGAGGCAGGTTGTGAGCGGGTAGTGCGGCGACTGGTCGCGGATGATGACGGTGTCGGCGTGCGCGAGGCCGGCGGTTGGGTCGTGGTCGAATCCGGCGACGCAGGCGGCGGAACAGAAGCGGAGTTCGCGTCCGTCGCGGGTTACGTCCACGGCTTCGCCGATGTAGCCGAGGGGGCGGTCGCAGAGGGCGCAGGTGGGGAGGTAATAGCCGTCGCCCGCGGCGGACGAGAGCGGGGTTGCGGCGGACGAAGTGGTGGCCGGATGGGGTGCGCGGGCGCAGGCGGCGAGCAGCGTGGAGAGGAGAAGGAGGGATCTCATGCGAGCGGCTCCGAGTCAGAGTTGGTCGGCATTATTCGGAAGTGTTTGCGGGGTCGCGTATGGCGCCCGGTGCGAGTTCATTGACCTGGAAGGCGTTTGATGACGACGGCGGTCATGTCGTCGGCCTGGGGGGAGCCTTCGGAGAAGTCGCGGACGGCGTTGTCGATGGATTCGATGATGGCGCGGGCGTTGGCGGCGGAGGCGTTGCGGAGGGAGGCTTGCATGCGTTCGAAGCCGAACTGCTGGTGGTCGGAGGCGCGAGCCCATTCGATGAAGCCGTCGGTCTGGAGGACGAGGATGTCGCCGGGTTCGAGGGTGAATGTCCGCTGCTCGGTGTAGCGTTCGTCGGGCATGACGCCGAGGGGCAGGCCGTCGCCGCCGAACCATTCGACGGAGTTGGATCGCGCGGTGTAGAGGAGCGTCGGGCCGTGGCCCGCGGAGGCGAGTTGAACCGTTCCGTCGGGCGAGATGAGGGCGAGGGCCATGGTGATGAAGCGCGCGCCCTGCAGGTCTTCGTGGATGAGGGCGTTGAGTTTTTCGAGGAGCGCGGCGGGAGTCGGGGCGTCGGGGGCGGAGGCGCGGGAGTATGCACGGCAGACGGCCATGACGAGGGCGGGGCCTATGCCGTGGCCCGTAACATCGGCGAGGACGACGGCGAGCCGACCGTCGGGGAGGGGTTGCCAGTCGTAGTAGTCGCCGCCGGTCTGATCGGCGGGCCGGTTCATGCCGGCGATGTCGAAGCCGGAGAGCGGGGGCGCGTTGACGGGGAGCAGACCTCGCTGGATGTCGCGGGCGACGGAGAGGTCGCGTTCGACGGCGGCGAGTGCGGCCTTGGCATTCTCCGCGCGGACGCCTTCTTCGAGAGTCTCGACGACGTAGCGCTTCATGTGAATGGCGACGACGGCGCCGGCGATCCCGGTGACCAGGAACGCCACGCCGTAGGTCGCCAGAAGCGGCAAGTAGTGATTCTCGACGAGGCCCGAGCGTGCAACATCGGCGACGAGCGCCCAATGCGCGACGGCGGCGGCGAGTCCCGACCACAACGGCACGCCCGGCCGGAGACGCATGACGGAGAGAAGGATGATGAGCGGGAAGAGAAGGATGGCCGGTGCGGAGAGCGCCGCAATCTCGCCCCGCGGCGAGTTGAAATGCAGATTGATGAGGGATGCGATCGGGATGGCAAGATCGATAACGGCGCTGACCCACCATCGCCATCGGGGAGCGACGATTCCCTTTCGGATGAACCTCCTGATGTCGATGATGACGAGAACCTGGAAGAGGATCGCGCCGATCGTGAGGACCATCGTCGGGACGAACACCGCGTTGGAGGACATGACGACGCCGCCAATCTCGCGGCGGACGACGCCCAACAGCAATGCAACGGTCCACAGTGCGGCGAGAATCGTCGCCCGGAGCGGCTCGCTTCGCTGGACCTTCAGGAGGAAGGAGTCTGTGGAGGTAACCGAGGGCTGCGGCATTGGAGAGTGAGTCTACCCGCCGCTCGCGTGAGAGAGCGCGTCGCGGACATGACGGGCGATGGCGAGGGAGTTGGGGGTGTCGGAGTGGATGCAGATCGTGTCGGCGCGGAGGGGGAACTTTGAGCCGTCGGACGTGAGGACCGTGTGGTCGCGGACGATGCCGAGGGCCTGGTCGGCGGCCGCGGCGGGATCGGTGATGAGCGCGTCTGCGTGGGTGCGAGGGCGGAGCGAGCCGTCGGGTTCGTAGCGGCGGTCGGCGAAAGCCTCGGCCAGCGTGCGGAGGCCCATGCTTCGCCAGATGCCGAGCGCGGGGGCGTCGGCGAGTCCGACAAGGGCGAGGTCGGGCGAGACTGCGCGGGCGGCGTCGGCGACGGCGCGGGCGATGCGTTCGTCGCGCATCGCGGCGTGGTAGAGCGCGCCGTGGGGCTTGACGTGAGAGAGTTCGACGCCGAGGTCGGATGCGACGCGGGCCAGGGCGCGGATCTGCTTTTCAATCTCAGATTTCAGATCTGAGGTTTCAAAGGCCATGTCCTTGCGTCCGAGGTTCGCGCGGTCCGGGTAGCCGGGGTGCGCGCCGATGCGCACGCCGAGCGGCTTGGCGGCGGAAGCCAGGGCGAGCATGCTCTCCGTGTCTCCCGCGTGTCCGCCACAGGCGATGTTGGCGGAGGTGATGAGGCTCAGGAGCGCGAGGTCGCGGCGGAGGTGGTCAGGCTGCTCGCCGAGGTCGCAGTTGAGGTCGGTCATGGGGTTGCGTGATGGTATGAAAGGGGGCGGGGAGTGTCGCGGCGCGCGGGGTCAAGGGGAGGGCGATCGCGTCGTCGTGGATGCCCCGGTCTCGCTGGCTTTGCAGCGAGGCCGGGCGGGGTTGCAAATGCGTCCCGGCCTTGCCGCAGACGGCAAGACCGGGGCACCCGATTGATTATGCGATTGCTTTCACGGCTCCTGGGTCATCGGCGCGGTCGGTGGCGAATGCCCCTACACTTTTCCGCCGTGAGCACAGCAAACTCCCATGCGGTTACGGTTCGAACGCTTCGCACGATGGCGAGGGAGGGGCGGGCGTTCGCGTGTCTGACGTGTTATGACGCGACGACGGCGCGGTGGCTCGAGCGCGCGGGGGTGCATGTGCTGCTGGTGGGAGACACGGCGGCGGAGGTCGTGCTGGGGTTGGCGAGCACGATTCACATGCCGATGGATGTGCTGATCGCGTTGACGGCCGCAGTCAAGCGCGGGGCGCCGCGGACGCTGGTGATGGGGGACATGCCGTTCATGTCGTACCAGGCGAGCGACGAGTCGGCGATCCGGAACGCCGGGCGTTTCATGACGGAGGGGCTTGCGGACGTTGTGAAGTTGGAGGCGGACGCATCGTTCGGGCCTCTGGTTGAGAAGTTGGCCCGCGCGGGGATTCCGGTGTGCGGGCACGTCGGGTCGAAGCCGCAGCAGGCGGGATTGACGGGCGGGTACACCGCGGCGGGCCGCACACCGAGCGAGGCGGACCGGGTGGTGGAGGATGCGATGGTGTTGGAGCGTGCGGGCGCGGTGATGCTGCTGGTCGAGGCCGTGCCGGAGGAGGTGGCGGGCCGGATCGTCGAGGAGACGAGCGTGCCGGTGATCGGGATCGGGGCCGGCCCTGCGTGTCATGGTCAGGTGCTGGTGTTACAGGACCTGTTAGGGATGACGGAACGCCCGCCGGCGTTTGCCGAACCACTGGCGCAGATGGGGCCGATGATCCAGTCGGCGGCGGAGGAGTGGGTGCGCCGCGTGGCTGGGCGGAATGTGTCGGTCCATCGGTTCGAGATGAAGGGGGAGGGCGCCAAGGTGATGAAACGGCCGAGCATGAAATGAAGGAGCGGTCGATGAGACGTTTTGTTTCGTTCGGTCCGGCGGTGGTGGTGTTGATGGCGGCGCTGGCGGTGCTGGCGCTTGGGCCGGCGCTTGCGAGGCGCGCGCAATGGGCCGGCATCGAGGCGTCGGTTCATGTGGCGCAGGCCCGGCTGGATCAGGGCGGGGACGTTCTGGAACAGATGAACCGGGCGGCGCGGGACGTTGCCGACGCGGTCCTTCCCGGGGTGTTGCACGTGCAGGTGCGGGCGCGGGTGGCGTCGGAGAACGGGGACGATCAGCCGTTCTTCGGCCCGCGGGCGTCGGCGGCGGGATGGTTCTTCAACGAGGAGGGATTCGCGGTTACGAATGCGCACGTGGTGGCAGAGGCGGAGACTCTGCGGGTTGAAACCTATGACGGCCGCGTGCGCGACGCGACGGTCGTGGGGGCGGATTCGCGGACCGATATCGCGGTGATCCGTGTGAAGGGGCTGAAGGAGAGCATCGCGCTCCGACGGGCGACGGGTGAGGCGCTGTACGTCGGGGACCGTGTGTTCGCGTTCGGCTCGCCGTTCGGGATCAAGTTCTCGATGAGCCAGGGGATCGTGTCGGGCCTCGGAAGAAGCGAGGCGGCGAGCCTGGTGGGGATGAGGGGGGGGTACACGAACTTCATTCAGACGGACGCGGCGATGAACCCGGGGAACTCCGGCGGGCCGCTGGTCGACGTTCGCGGGCGCGTGGTGGGGATGAGCACGGCGATCGCGAACAACGTGGAGTTCTCGTTCAACGACCGCGCGCCGCAGGGCCAGAGCGCGGGGATCGGGTTTGCGATTCCGATCGAGACGATCGAGGCGGTGGTGTCGCAGTTGATGGAGTCGAAGGTGGTGATCCGCGGGTACATCGGCATCGGCCTGCGGGACTATCCGTTGACGCACGACGTGAAGACGGAGGGGACCTACGACGGCGTGGGGGCGGTGGTGACCGAAGTTCGCGGCGGAAGCCCGGCCGAGAAGGCGGGACTCCGATCGGGCGACATTGTCGCGGAGGTTGTTGGGCAACCTTGCCTGAATGGGGACGTGCTGCGGTCGCTGGTGAGCATCCGCCCGCCGGGGACGGTCGTGGCGCTGAAGGTGTGGCGGAAGGGGAGCATGATTGACCTGCCGGTGAGGATCGGGGCGGCGTATTTCGACACGAACGACGAGGGCCGGGAGGACCTGATCTACATCGAGGGGAGCGAGACCATGACGATGGCGCAGGCGCGGGAGCGGCTGAAGGGGAGGACGGCGGAGCGAGTGGATTAGCGTGGCATGGGCTTTCCAGCCCATGCCGAGGGCGCACATCCAGGGTCGCGGCACTGGCGGACAAGCCGCCGGCGGCACGGGAGCGGAGGCGAGTTCCTACCATGAGGACATGAGCGATCTGTGGTCGCCGGCGCGAGAGAGGGCACGAGCCGCGGTTGAGCCGCTGGCGGTGCGGATGCGGCCTCGGACGCTGGGCGAGTTCGCGGGGCAGGAGCATCTGCTGGGAAAGGCGGGTGAAGGCGATCGGCCGCTGCTCCGGCGGATGATCGAATCGGGGACGATGACGTCGATCATTCTTCACGGCCCGCCGGGAACGGGGAAGACGACGCTGGCGCGGCTGATCGCGCAGGAGACGAAGCGCCAGTTCGTGAGGGAAAACGCCGCGAACGTGTCGGTCAAGCGGATCCGCGAGATCATCGACGAGGCGACGCGGCGGATCGAAGCGGGGGGATCAAAGACGATCCTGTTCCTGGACGAGATCCACCGTTTCACGCGGTCGCAGCAGGACGTGCTGCTGGACGATGTTGAGCGCGGGCTGATCTCGCTCATCGGCGCGACGACGGAGAATCCGCTGTTCGCGGTGAACGCGGCGCTTGTGAGCCGGAGCACGGTGTTCCAGTTGGAGCCGCTGCCGCCCGAAGCGGTCAAGGCGGTGCTCCGGCGGGCGCTCGGCGACGCCGAGCGCGGGTGCGGAAGACTGGACGTGCGGGTGGAGGAGGACGCACTCGACCATTGGGCGACGATCTGCGAGGGGGATGCCAGGCGGGCGCTGAATGCGCTCGAGGTCGCGGTCCTGTCGGAGCCCGACTCCGTTGCGAAGGGGTCGATCGTGATCGACCTCCGAGCCGCGGAGCGGTCGATTCAGCGCAAGATGATCGCCTACGACCACACGGGCGACGAGCATTACGACACGATCAGCGCGTTCATCAAGAGCGTGCGCGGGAACGACCCCGATGCGGCGGTGTACTGGCTCGCGGTCATGCTGGAGGCGGGCGAGGACCCGCGGTTCATCGCGCGCCGGCTGGCGATTCTCGCGAGCGAGGACGTCGGCAACGCGGACCCGCGCGGGATCATGATCGCCGAGGCGACGTGGTCGCTTGTCGAGCGCGTGGGGATGCCGGAGTGCCGGATCATCCTGTCGCAGGCGACGACGTACCTGGCGCTGGCGCCCAAGAGCAACGCGGCGTACCTGGCGATCGACGAGGCCATGCAGGACGTTCGCGCGCGGCGGACGGAGCCGGTGCCCATCTACCTCCGCGACCCGACCAAGGCGCGGAGCGAAGGCTCCGCCGAGGAGGGCAAGGGGTACGAATACGCCCACGATTCGCAGGTCCGCACATCCGTGGGCGGCGTGACGGGGCAGTCATATCTGGGCGTGGATCGGTCGTATTACCGGCCGATGGATGTCGGCGCGGAGCAACTCCTCCGGCAGCGGCTGGAGGAGGTCAAGCGGGCGCGTCGGCGGGACGACAGTTGAGGGTGTGCTGCGCATGTTCTTCACGGTCTGGGCGTGGGAAACGGCGAAGGTGTACGTCGCGTTGATGATCGTCGGCGCGATCAAGTGGGCGTTCACGGCGGGCGAGGCCGCGGACCCGGCCGGGCACGCCGTCGTGTGGATCGGGGTGGTGCCGACTCTGCTGATGGCGGTGCTGGTCGTGCCGATCACCGTGAAGGTCGCGCTGGCGTGCATCAAGGCGAGGATGGAGGCATAGAGACGGGCGGGCGGCATGGGGCCGGGACGATGGATTTCCAATCGGCCGTTGGCGGCGCTACGCGGTCGAGTCGAGGGACCGCGCCGCGATCAAATCATGGATCGCTCGCTCGCACTGGGTGCGGTAGGCGGGAATGGACCAAAGGTCGTTGTGTCCGGCGTTCTCGATGGGGATGAAGAGGCTGCGCGTAGCGGCGGCGGCGATGCGTCGGCCGTCGTCGATGGGGCAAATGGCGTCCAGCGTGCCGTGGATCACCAGGAGCGGGCAGGGGAGCGCGGCGGCATGGGCGGCACGGTCGAAGGATGTCCAGCGCATGGTCCCGTTCAGACGCACGCCGAGGAATGCCATCGCGGGGGGGACGGCGAAGCGGTAGGGCATCCCCACAGCCTTGAGGTAGTTCTCGACCGGTGTCCTGGCGAGCCGGTACGGCGCCTCGGCGATCACGGCGAGCGGACGGAGTCCCGCATGGGCGAGGCGTCCCGCAGCGACGATCGACACGCCCGCGCCGAGCGACCAGCCCATGAGGATGATGCGCCTCTCGCCGAGGGACTTCACCAACTCGCACAGAGCGCGGACGTCCCATTCCGTCCCGAGGTTGCAGCGCGTCTGAGGGGGCGAATCGCCCAACCCCTCCGGGTCCCAGGCGACGACTCGCGAGGTCCAGGGGAGAAGGGCGCTCAGGCGAACGAGCACGCCGGTTTTCGAGTCGCCCCATCCAGGGGAGCAGACGACGACGGGGCCGGCCGAGTTGTCGCCCGGGATATCCCATGCGGGCAGGTGTAGGCCGCGGCCCGGGACGTTGAAGGAGAAGGCTCGGAACTCCCTCGGCCCGATCGGAGGGGGAATCTCTGAAGGGTCGCCCGGCGTCTTGCGGGCGAGGGCGGAGGCGTAGGTCCTTCGCGGGGGATTCCGCATCCGGCGGACGACCGCGACGACCGAGAGCGCCACGGCCGCGGCCAATCCCACGGCCAGAAGTTGAACGAATCCAATCATGCCGGGGCGCAAGCCTACAGGACGGCCCGAGCAGGAGATTGGGAAAATGCGGTGGGTGTTTGCAACTGCCGGGGCATTCGCATTCTCGTTTCGATGTGCTTCATAGCCCGCGTCGCCGGCGTGGGCTCCTTGCCCCGGTCGAAGTCCGGGGATTCGGGCCGTTGCCGCCTCGGAAGCCCCGGACGGGGCGACGGTCGCATCGCAGTCCGGCATACAACGGCCTGCAACACGCCTCCTTCGCCCCTCCGGGGCTCTGGCCCAGCGCCCGCGAACCCCGGACGTTGTCCGGGGCAATGCACTGGTGCCCGCGTTGCGGGCTGGAATCCAATCCAGCCGCCCTACGACTTCGGAAATGGCTTTGCGATCGCCCTGTTGCTACCGCCTGGTGGACACAGAGAGCAGGGTTATCCCTCCCGTCAAGGGCGATTGTCATCCACAATGAGGCAAAGTGGCATTCTTCGCTTTGCATTCGCCGGAATCCGCTTCATACTAAAGGCATCTCGTCGGGGCGAAGGCGCTTTCCGCGGGGAGGCGGACGGACGGTCTGGACGCCCGGAAGGAAGGAAAGAGGATGCATCCCGGCGGCCAAGACGCGCCGGGAGCCTGGAGTGTGATGCGATGAGTCTGATTCAACGCGTGTGCCGCGGCGCGCTGTCGGCGTCGGCGGCTGTCATTCTTTTCTGCGGCTCGACCCCGGCCCTGGCCGCGGACGAGCACTACGCGAGCGTGGGCGTCAGCCCCGAGGCGGCGCCGCTCTCGTTGACCAAGGAGGTCCGCGACCTCAAGGATGTCGATCGGGTCGAGACGGGCGAACTCGACTACGCCGCCGCGATGGCGGAATCGGAGCGCAACCTGTCGTTCGGCCTGCCGCTGCGCTTCGCGATCCCGGTTCCGTCCGACTGGACGTTCGACAACGCGGGGACCTGGGAGGAGTTGAAGGACGGCATGCGCCTGTGGCGGCTGCGGGTCGGGGCCGACGGCGCGCTCAACATCAACCTCGGGTTCACCGACTTCTTCATGCCCGAAGGGGCGAGCCTGACCATCCTGACGCCCGACGGCACCGAGGTCATCCGCCCGTTCGATGCGCGCGACAACAACGCCGCCAACCAGATGTGGACGCCGATCCTGAACAGCGACGAGGTCGTCATCGAGTTGGTCGTCCATGAGAAGCGGATCGCCGAGACTCGCCTGCGCCTTGGGCAGATCGGCGCGGGATTCCGGCGCTTCGGCGTAACCCTCCCGCCGGAGGAGGAACGCGGGACGTCCGGCTCATGCAACGTCGATGTGGCGTGTCCCGAAGGAAACCCGTGGGCGGACGAGATCGACGCCGCGGGGGCGTACACGGTCGGCGGGGCGGACACCTGCTCCGGGTCGATGATCAACAACACCGCGAGCGATCGCACGCCTTACTTCCTCACCGCGTATCACTGCGGCGTGTCGGCGGCGAACTCGGCGTCAGTGGTGATCTACTGGAACTTCCAGAACTCGTACTGCCGCGTGCCCGGATCGGGCGATTCCGGCGGGCCGGGCGACGGCTCGCTGTCGCAGTTCTCCAGCGGGACGACGTTCCGCGCTCGCGCATCGGTTTCGGACTTCTGCCTTCTGCAGGTGAACACCTCGCCGCCGCAGGCCTATGGCGTGACATTCGCGGGTTGGAGCCGGGAGGGGCTGAATCCCGCGAGCGGGGCTTGCATCCACCACCCGCAGGTCGCGGAGAAGCGGATTTCGTTCTACGACACCAACGGCGGGTCGTACGCGCCGTCGCACGGCTCGTCGTGGGGGTGCAGCCCGCCTCCCGGCCCCGGCGACAACACGCACATCAGCGTTTACTGGTCGCTCGGCGTAACCGAGCCGGGATCGTCCGGCTCGCCGCTGTACGACAACAACCAGCGCATCATCGGGCAGTTGCACGGCGGTCCTTCGTCGTGCTCGCAATCAGGCGTGAACCGCTCCGATTGCTACGGCCGGGTCAGCCGGTCGTGGACGGGCAACGGGACGTCTGACTCGCGGCTCTCGGATTGGCTTGATCCGCTCAATACGGGCGCGATGTACATCGACACGCTTGGCCCGGGCATGAGCGTAACGCCAACCACCGACACGACGCACCTCGGCCTCGTCGGCGGGCCGTTCGCCCCCGCCTCCGTCGTCTACACCCTTCAGAACCCGACTCCGACTTCGATCAACTACTCCGTGTCCATCGTGGGAGGCGGGACCGCGCCGATCACTCTCGACGGCGGCTCAGGCCCCGTCGCCGGCACGCTCTCCGCGATGGCCTCGACCACCGTAACCGTCGCCGTGGACGCCGCGGCGAACGCGCTGCCCACCGGCATCTACGCGACCACCGTCGCCTTCACCGACACGACCAACGGCGTAACGGTCAATCGCGTCCATACGATCGATGCGGGCACGACCAACATCGACATCACCCCGGCGACGGGACTCCTCGGCGGCGGCCCCGTCGGCGGGCCCTTCTCGGCGACGCAGGCCTACACCGTCACCAGCACGAAGCCCGCGCCGGTCAACGTAACCGTCTCCGGCTCCGCCGCGTGGATCGGCGTGGACGGCGTGGCGTCAACGTCCTTCACGCTGTCGGGCGTCGGCGACTCGCGGGTGGTCCTCGCGGGGTTCTCCGCCGCAGCCAACTCGCTGGGCGCGGGCATCTACAACGGCACGGTCAACTTCACCAACGACTCCGGCGGCACCGGCGGCACGACCCGGCCGGTCGCCCTCGATGTCGGCCGCTACACCTACACCTACCCCGGCCCGCCCATCCCCATCAACGACCTCAGCACCATCACCAGCACTCTCACCATCCCCGACGCGTTCTGCATCGGCGACGTCGACGTCGAAGTTGACATCACTCACACCTACATCGGCGACCTCATCGTCGAACTGACCTCGCCGCAGGGAACGACCGTCCGCCTCCACAACCGCACCGGGGGCTCGGCCGACAACCTCGTCCGCACCTACGACCAGGGCGTTCTCAATCCCGACGGCCCCGGCGCGCTCACCGATTTCAACGGCCAGTCCGCCCTCGGAAACTGGACGCTCCTCGTCTCCGACAACGCCGGGGCCGACGTCGGCGCGCTCAACACCTGGAAACTCAAGATCGCGCAGAGCGGCGTCCCGTGCCCGCCCACCGCGAGCAACTTCACCGTTACCGTTCCCGACACTGTAACCACCCCGATCGCGCTCCAAGGCTCCTCCACAACAAACGCGCCGCTCACCTACACCATCGAATCGCTCCCGCCGAACGGCACGCTCCGCGACCCGACCGGGAACGTCCCCATCAGCACCGTCCCCTACACGCTCGCCGCCGGCGGCGGAAGCGTGAACTACAGGCCCAACGCCCTCTTCGTCGGGAATGACGCCTTCACCTATTCCTGCAACGACGGGCTGCCCTCGGGCATCGGCACGGCGTCGGTCAAGGTCGGCCTCCCGCAGACCATCGTCTCGTGGAACATGGACACGGATCCAGGGTGGACCTATGGCGCCAACTGGGCCTACGGCACGCCCGCCGGCCTCAGCGGAGACCCCGCTTCCGGCTACACCGGAACGAACGTCGTCGGCTACAACCTGAATGGCGACTACGCCAACAGCGCCCCGCGCTCCGACACGACTACACCCGCCCTCAACCTCACCGGAAAGTACTTCACGACACTGGAGTTCCGCCGCTGGCTCGGCATCGAGAGCGCGACCTACGACCACGCGGGCATCGAAATCTCCACCAACGGCTCGACATGGTCGGCCCTCTGGACGCACACGGGCGGATCGCTCAACGAGACCGCATGGTCCCTCCAGTCCTTCGACATCTCCGCCATCGCCGACAACCAGGCGACCGTCTATATCCGCTGGTACCTCGGCACGACCGATGGATCGGTGGTCTACCACGGCTGGAACATCGACGACGTGATGATCAAGGGCGTCGTTCAGCCGACCACGCCCCCGCCGTGCCCCGGCGACGCCGACGACGACAACGACGTTGACTTCAATGACATCACGACCGAACTTGCGTTCTTCGGCGCGAACTACCTCCCCTCGCCGGGCACCGGCCTTGGCGACAGCGATGATGACGGCGACGTCGACTTCAACGACATCACCTTCACCCTCTCGTTCTTCGACTTGCCCTGCCCATGATGTCAGGGCGGCGCTCCGCGCCGTGATCTGACGCAGCAACACGAAGCGGGACGGGTCGGCAGCCCGTCCCGCTTTTTTCGTCGCCCCCGCGGGTGCCACGGCCAGCGGAGCGAAGGCTCTGCGCAGCGCAGTCGGCCGTGGCCGGACTGGCGAGGATCATCCGTATCACTCCGCCTCCCATCGGTCGCCGCACGCGGTTGCCCCCCCGCCACGGCCGACTGCGCTGGCCGTGGCACCCGGGGAAACCCGCCAAGCCCCCGTCAATACTCCGCGCCGCACTCGGGGCACTTCGGCTCGCGGAGGGCGGCGAGGTCATAGCCACACTTCAGGCATGCCGACGGCAGAACGCGGATCTCGAACTTCGTCCCGCAATGTGGACACGCCGACAGGCCGGTCGGCTGGACGAGGTCTTCGCGGCACTTCGGGCAGCGCATCTCGACGTCGATCGCGGCACGCCCCGCCGCAGCCTCGGGCTTCAGGAGACGCGCCAGGACCGCGTGGATCAGCACGCCGCAGATGGACAAGATCGCGAGGACCGCCGTGAGTCGCCGGTAGAACTCGCCCTCCCAGAGCCGCTCGTCGATGATCCCGGCGACAATCATCGCCGCGGCGCCCGTGATGAGCAGCGTGGTCAGGACGCGGAGCCAGCGGAGCCTCGGCTGCGAGCGCCAGGCGAACAGGGTCGAGGCGAGGGCGACTCCGATGGCGAGGGTCCACGCGCAGCCGAGGACTTTCTCCCACGTCGGCCTGTACCTCCAGAATCCGCCGGCCCATATCTCGAAGATGGTGAGTCCCGCAGCGATCGCCACGGCCGAGACGGCGGCGACGACGAGGGGAACGTGGAGGCGTTTGCGGATCAGGGTCCACGCGGGCGAAAGCAGTGCCGCCGAGCCGGTCAGGACGCCGGTGGTCCCCCACGCTTCTTCCTGCTTGTCGATGATCCATGTGCCGACGATGAGGATGAGGAAGTTCGCCGCGCAAATCCCGAGGGGCACGATGCCCCGCCACGCGAGGGTCCCGGCCCGAAGTTCGCGGAGGAAAGCCAGCGACCCCGCGCAGTGCAGCGCGAGCCCGAAGAGGGTCGATTCCACGCGCCACGCCGTGGCGTCGCCCACGCCGCCGAGGAGCATCGCGGCGCCGAGGAGTCCCCCGAGCGCGAGGCTCGCGACCATGGCCCACAGAACGCCCCGGCGGGCCTGTTCGATGGTGGATCGGGCATCCGAAGAGTTTGGTGCTTCCGCCATGATCGCCCCTTTGTTCCGGCGCGCATTTCGGCGCGACTACTCCAATGTATGCACCAGCAGCCCGCTGCGGAGTTTCGGCTCGAACCATGTGCTCTTGGGCGGCATGATCGCCCCCGCGTCCGCGATGGCGATCAACTGGTCGATCGTCGTCGGGAACATGCTGAACGCGACGGCAGCCTCACCGGAGTTCACGCGCCGCTCGAGTTCGCCCGGCCCGCGGATGCCGCCGACGAAGTCGATGCGCTTGTCCTTGCGGATATCGCCGATGCCGAGGATGGAGGTGAGCACGCGGTCGGCGAGGATCTCGTAGTCGAGGCTCTTGATCGGGTCGTTCGCGGGGATTGAGGCGGGCGCAAACTCCAGGCCGTGCCAGCCCTGGCCTTGCATGTAGATGGAAACGCAGTGCGGGCGCGTCGGCGAGGGCGGCGCGTTCTTGGTGAGCATGCCGACAGCAGCGAGGCGCGCGAGAAAATCGGCGGGGGACAGGCCATGAAGATCCTTCACGATCCTGTGGTACGGCAGGATGGTGAGCCGCGAGGCGGGGAAAAGGACGGCCATAAACCAGTTGTACTCCTCGTCGCCCGCATGGCGCGGGTTCGCGGCTCGGCGGTCCATGCCCGCGCGGGACGCCGCCGCCGTGCGATGGTGCCCGTCGGCGACATAGATGCACGGGACCCCCTCGAACGCGCGACAATGCGGGCCGGGGTCGCCGGCGCGCCAGACGGTGTGGCGCACGCCGTCGGGGGCCACGAAGTCGTAGAGCGGCGTCGTCCTGATTCCCTCGTCGATCAGGGCGTTCAGGTCCGGGCGGTCCTTGAAAAGGAAGAAGACCGGCTCGGCATTGGCGCTCTGCGCGAGGACCATGCGTGTGCGGTCGTCCTCCTTGTCCTGCCGGGTCTTCTCGTGCTTCTTGATGAGATTGTTCGCGTAATCATCGACATGGCAGCATGCGACGATGCCGGTCTGCGAGGCGCGCCTGCCCGGAAGGTCCATCTCCTGACGGTAGAGGTAGACCGAAGGCTCGCGCTCCCGTATGAAGATGTCGCGGGCGAATCGCTCGAACTCCGACTTGCCGCGGGCGTAGACGATCGGGTCGTAGGGGTCGGTCGAATCCGGAAGGTCGATCTCCGGGCGGATGGCGTGCATGAACGAGAGGGGATTCCCCGCGGCGAGGGCCCGGGCCTCGTGCGTGTTCACGACGTCGTAGGGGACGCAGGCGACGCCGGCGGCATCCTCCGGCCTCGGCCGAAGTGCCGCGAATGGTCTGATCCGGATCATGGGGCGTAAGCGTACAGCGCGACGGGCGGATGATCAGCGGCGCGGCGGAGAGGTCTGGGCCAGAAGGAGGCGTCCCCCGATGGCCGGGGTATCCCAGACGTGGAGGCCGGCGGCCCGGAAGGCGTCGGCCGCGCCGGCCGTGGCGGGGCGATTCGGGTAGGCGAGGATGGCCGGGCATCCGAGCCGACGGATCAGGCGTGCGATCGGCGCGTGTGAGTCCGGGGAATACAGCACGTCCGCGCCCACGACGACGCCCGGCCGCCACCCGGCGGGCGGCGCGTCGCGCCAATCGAACCGCGCGGTCGCCACGCACACGCCGTTGAGCGCCGCGTTGCGAGCCGCGAGCGCGACGGCTTCGTCGCTGGCGTCGGTGAGAGTGGCCTCCGAGCCTCGGAGAGCGCACACGATTCCCACAAGCCCCACGCCGCAGCCGATCTCCAGGACGCGCACGCCGGGGCCGATCAAGGCGCTGTGTGCGACGTATTCCGCCAAGGTGGCCGCCGCGGGCCAGACGTGGGCCCAATAGCCGCGCTCCGCATCGCCCGCGCGCTCCTCCGCGCGCACGATGCCATCCGCGTCGGTCGGCGATTCGATCGACACGTCGAACGGGCCGACCTTGACGATGCGGCGCGCGATCGCGCTCAAGGGAGGCGTTTGGTCACCTGGATGAGGTGGAACCCGAACTGGGTCTTGACGGGCGCGGAGGTCTCGTTGATGGGCAGGCTGCCGAAGACGACGCGGTCGAACTCCGGGACCATGTCGCCTTTGGCGAAGACGCCGAGGTCCCCGCCGGAGGTGCCGGAGGGGCATTGGGAGTGCTTCTTCGCGAGGGCGGCGAAGTCGGCCCCGGCGTCGATCTCGGACTTCAGGTCGTTCGCTTCCTTTTCGGTCTTGACGAGGATGTGTCGGGCCGAGGCCTTGGGCATGGAAAATCTCCTTGATCTGCTTCCATCGAGGATACAGGCTCGAACCAGTCGGCGAAACTTCGCGGATTCCACGCCGGGCAATCGCAAAACCCCGATCCTCGGGCGCCGATCCTGCGATTGCCGCGCCTCCGCGTTCATCGGTGCCGCTGCCGAGGATTTCGCGGATACTGTCCGTGATGGGTCCGTTCTGGATGTTCGCGAGGCGTTTGGCGAGGCGGCGCGCGATGGCGGCCGCGGCGCTGGCGTTCGCGTTCATCTCGGCGACGGGCGTCGGCGCGGGGCTGGTCGGGCTTGTGCCGGTGTTGAACAACATCCTCGGCGAAGAGAAGGCGACCTTGCCCGAACTGGCCCGGCGGCTGAACGGCGACGCGCCGAAATGGCTGCTCCCGGACGGGGTGCCGGAGTCGTGGATCCTCGCGCTGCCGGGGGGTCGTTTCGACGCCGTGCTGTGGATCGTGCTGGGGCTTGGGGCGATGGCGCTCGTCGGCGCGACGGCGAATTTCCTGCATTCGTATGTCTCACTCACGCTGACGACGCACGTCGCCGCCGAGGTCCGGCGGTCGGCGTTCAAGAGGCTGGTGCATCTGCCGCTGGGCGTGATCGTCGGCGGGCACGGGCAGGACCTGACGAGCCGGATCGTGAACGACACGAACACGCTTGCGCGGGGTCTGCAAGCGCTGACGAGCAAGGCCGTCGCGCAGGCGACGCGCGGGGCGGCGGCGCTGATCGTCGCGTTCTTCATCAACTGGAAGTTGAGCGCGGTGATGGTGCTGGTGGCGCCGCTTCTGGCGATCGTGATCCGCAAGACGGGCAAGCGGATCCGCAAGGGGTCGCGCGGGGCGATGAAGAGCCAGGCCCGCCTGCTGGAGGACGCGAGCGAGGTCACGCGCGGGTTCCGCGTGATGAAGGTCTTCACGGCCGAGCGCGCCGAGGTGGGCCGGTTCACGCGGCACAACCGCGAGGTGCTGCGCGAAACTCTGCGGGCGCGGACGGCGCAGGCGCTCGCCAGCCCGATGCTGGAGGTGATCGCAATCTTCGCGCTCGGCGGCCTGGCGCTCGTCGCGGCCAAGGCGATCATCGACGGGAAACTCGAGGCGACGGAGTTTCTCGTGTCGCTGGGGTCGCTTGGGATGGCGGGGGCCGCGCTCCGGCCGTTGACCACGGTGATCCAGGACCTGCAGATCGCGGATGCGGCGGCGGGACGCCTGAAGGAACTCATGGACCTGCCGGTCGAGGAGCGGCGGCGCGACGGGCGGCCGAGGCTTGCGCGGCATCGGCGGTCGATCGTGTTCGAGGGAGTGTCTTTCACTTACGAAGGGGCGAGCACGCCGGCGCTGGATCGCATCGACCTGACGATCGCGCACGGCGAGACGGTCGCGTTTGTCGGGTCCAACGGCTGCGGGAAGACGACGCTGCTGTCGCTCGTGCCGAGGCTGCTCGGGTCCGGGTCGGGGCGCGTGCTGATCGACGGCGTGGACATCGCGGGCGTGGGCCTGCGGAGTCTGCGGCGGCAGATCGGGGCCGTATCGCAGGAGACGGTGTTGTTCCGGGGGACGATCGCGTCGAACATCGCCTACGGCTCGCCGGGGGCCACGCGGCGGGAGATTGAGGAGGCGGCAAAGCGGGCCCACGCGCACGCATTCATCATGCAGCAGCCGCAGGGCTACGACACGCCGGTCGGCGAGGCGGGGCTGACGCTCAGCGGCGGGCAGCGGCAGAGGCTTGCGATTGCGAGGGCCCTGCTGCGCGACCCGGCGATCCTCATCATGGACGAGGCGACGAGCATGATCGACTCCGAGAGCGAGTCGAACATCGCCGCGGCGGTCGCGGAGATGGCGGGCTCGCGGACGATCCTCATCGTCGCGCACCGTCTGACGACGGTGCGGAGCGCGAAGCGGATTGTCGTGATGGACGCCGGGCGGATCGTCGATACCGGCACGCACGAGGAACTGGTGGAGCGGTGCCGGGTGTACCGGGAGTTGGTGAAGGGGCAGATGGTGGGGGTGTGAGGAAAAGCGGAAAGCGGAAAGCGGAAAGCGGAAACGATTCGGCTCGTGTGCCACTGGCGGCTTGCCCGCCAGTGCCCGGTAGGGCAATCGCGTTGTCGCGGATGCCCCGGTCTCGCTGGCTTTGCAGCGAGGCCGGGCGGGGTTGCACGTGCGTCCCGGCCTTGCCGCGGACGGCAAGACCGGGGCACCCAATTGACAATGCGATTGCCCTGGTGCCCGGGGGACGATGGCGACCGGTTCGTGTTCGGACTCGTTCGGCATTCGCACTGGCTGGCGAGCAGCCGGTGGCACAGGGGCCTCAGTCGTCGAGTTTGTTGAGTTCGCGTTCGGCGGCGGCGACGAGGCGCGCGACGGTGGCTTCGCCGAAGTCGAAGGGCAGGCCTGCGGCGGCGAACAACTCGGGGAGGGGGCGCGAGCCGCCGAGGCGGAGGGAGGATTTGTAGCGTTCGAGGGCGGAGGCGGGGCCTTTTTCGAGGGCGTGGAGCCACAGGCCGAGCGCGCCGAGTTGGGCGATGCCGTACTCGATGTAGTAGAAGGGGTGGACGAAGAGGTGGAGTTGCCGGTGCCACTGCCAGGCGCGGGCGTCGTCGAGGCCGGTCCAGTCGACGTCCGGGCCGAAGCGTGCGTCGAGGTGGACCCAGTGGGCGTTGCGTTCCTCGCGGGTGTGTTTCGGGTTGAGGTGGACCCAGTGCTGGAAGGCGTCGATCTGGGCGATCCACGCGAGGATGGTGACGGAGTTCTCGATGTGTTCGCGTACGGCGCGGGCGCGGTGGGCTGGGTCGGGGTAGTACTCGTCCCACATGGGCATGGTGAGCATCTCCATGCCCATGCTGGCGACTTCGCAGAACTCGATGGGGGCCTCGCGGTAGGCGACGAGCGGCTCGTCCTTGCAGAGCATGGCGTGGAAGGCGTGCCCGGCCTCGTGGACCATTGTCTCCATGTCGCGCTGCACGCCGGCGGCGTTCATGAAGATGAAAGGTCGGCGGACGCGGTGGAGCATCTCCTGGTACCCGCCGGGGGCCTTGCCCTTGCGGGAGTCGAGGTCGAGGCAGTCGCCCGGCGTGCCGTTGTCGCCGAGGGAGCGGAACATCTCGCTGAGGGCCGGGTCGAGGCGGGCGAAGACGCGGCGCGATCGGCGGAGGAGGTCGTCGCCGGTGGCGAAGGGCTTGAGGGGCGCTCGCCCCTTCTCGTCGACGGCGAGGTCCCACGGGCGGAGGGTGGTGAGGGAGAGGTTGCGCTTTCGGCGGGTGTTCAGGCGGCGGAGGAAGGGGACGACATGACGCTCGACACCGGCGTGGTAATCCTCGCAGTGCCTCGGCGTGTAGTCGAAGCGGTGCATGGCGCGGAAGACGTAGGCGCGGAAGTCCGCGAGGTCAGCGTTGCGGGCGATGGCGTCGCGCGTGGCGACCATCTCGTCGTACAGGCCGTCGAGGGCGGACTTGTCGCGGAGCCGGCGCTCGGCGACGGCGCGCCACGCGGCCTCCCGCGTCGTGCGGTCGGTCGAGAGCGTGAAGGGCGCCATCTGGGGGAGCGTGCGCTCGGCGCCGTCGAAGACGACGGTCATGGCCCCGGTGATGGTCTGGAACTGCTGGGCGAGTTGCTCCAGGCGGGTCATCAGGGGGACGTTGTCCCGGCGGAAGAGATCGACGTCCGCGCGCACGGCCCGTTGCAGCACTTCGTAACGCTTCGTGTTGAGCGGGAACTGCTCGTGCAGCGAGGCCTGCTTCTTGTCGAGTTCAAAGGAGGCGGGGCGGAGCTTGGGCGGAACCTCCTCGATGTACCGGCCGTAGGACCCGGACTTGTCGGGGTCGTCGGTCTGGCAGGTCATGGCGATGGAGAGGCGGACGCGCGATTCGGAGCAGGCGGCGTCGAGTTCGCTGCGGTCGAGAAGCCAGCGCTCGAAGTCGGCGACAGAGGCGACCGGGCGTTCGAGCAGGGCGCGGGCGAGCGGCTCGATGTTCTCCCAGCGGGAGGCGTCGAGCGGATCGGGGACAAAGGTCGTGGTGGGCATGGCAGGGATTATCGGCTGGAATCGGGGCGCGCGGGAGGCGGAATGAAAGAGGCGCGGGAAGGGCCGCTGCTTCGCCCGCCGCGCCGGGTATACGACCCTTGGGCCGGCTCAGGAGCGGCGTCCGTCGCATGCGCGGATCATGTGGGATCGGGAACGGCCCCGGGGGTTGATGTCATGCCGCGGGCTTGGTCATTTTGCGGAGGCGTTCGAATTCCTCTTCGAACCACTCTTTCTTGTATGGGCCGTACTTCTCGTAGGAGGGCGCCCTGCGGACGGCGGACTGGAGTTCGAGGAGTTTGGTGCGTGCGCGGCCGATGTACATGTTGCGGATTTTCTGGTCGCCGCCGCCTCCACCGCCGGCGGCGCTGAGGGCGAGGTTGTACTCGGCGATGATTTTGCCGGCGAGGGCCTCAAACTTGGCGACGTTGGCGCGGAACTCGATCTGGTATTCGTCGGCCTTGGGGCCGACCTCGGTCCATTCCTTGACGCCCATGACGTGGAGGAGTTCGTCCTTGGTGTCGGCGGTGCCCTTGGACACGCCGAACATCTTGGCGTTTTCGGAGTTGAAGGTGAGGATGCGGTCCTCGGGGTTGACGAGGTACTTGCCCTGGGATCCCTCGTACCAGGTGACGTTGCCGTTTTCGTCGATGTCGGCGGAGAGTTCCATGAGGATCTGCATGGCCCGCATGATGAGCGGGTTGCGTTTGCCGCGCTTGGAGATTCCCTCGCCGGCCCTGAGGATAAGTTCGAGGTCCGCGCCGGAGGCGGCCTTGGCGGAGTTGCCGGTCATGCTGAAGGCGACGGTGCCGCCGAGATTGCCCTCTTTCATCATGTAGATTTCCTCGCAGTTGAAGGCGGTGAGCGAGGCGGCGGAAATGGCGGACTGGATCCAGGTGACGACGCGGTAGTCCTTCTTCATTTCCTCGTGGATGTAGTCAGAGAGGGGTTCGACTTCGGCGAGCGCGCCGCCGCCGGAGTTGATGACGAGGACGATGATCTCGGGTTTCTCATCCTTGACGAGTTCGACGGAGTGCTTCAGGGCGTCGGCGTTGAGGTAGGGGCCGACCATTTCCTCGAGGGAGATGAAGCAGACGCGGGTGGCGCTGTCGCTGATCGGAGTCTCGGCGGCGGGCTTCTCCTCGGCGGGGGGTGGGGCGGGATCCGCCGGTTTCGGCTGCTCGGGCTCCTTGTCCTTGGGCTTGAGGGGCGTGGCCGTGGTTGCGGCGGTTGTATCGGGCTTCGCGTCGACGTCGCGCTCGACCTTGGCGATCTGGTCCGTGGTGACGATTTCGTTGCGTTTCATCGTGCCGATCACGATGTCGATGAAGACGAAGCCGTCGCCTTCCTTGGTGATCTCGCCCTCGATGACCTTGCCGTTTTTGAGGGTGATGCGGTCGAGGGCGGAGGCGGGCGCGGCGGCGGCGAGGGCGATGGCCGCGGCGGCGAGGAATGACGCGAGGAGGTTTTTGAATGGGTTCATGGCGTGGTATTCCGTGAGTGGTGCGCCTCAGCCTCCGTCGCGGCCTGCGCCGCCCTGGGGGCGGTTCTGTCGTGCATCGACCTCGGCTTCGAGTTTCAGTTTGCTGATTTCGACGTCGATCTCGGCCCGGTACGTGCCGCCGGGGTCGAGGACCTCGGCGTATTGGGCGACGATGGCGCGGATCTGTCGGAGGATGTTGATCTTCCGGCCGCGGGAGCGCTTGCGCTCGGTGAAGTCGCCGCCTGGGGGGATGTCGTCGTATTCGCGCCAGAGTTTGCCCCGGCGAGTGGTTTCGGTCTCCTCCGGCAGGACGTTTTTGATGGCGTCGTCGATGCCTGTCTTCCAGGCGTCGAGGGCCTTTTGGCCTCGGTTCTTCTCGATGGCCTTGTAGTGCCGCTGGACGCCCAGGCGGAAGGCGAGGTCGTCGATGGTCTCGGCCGTGCCGTCGGAGATGCCGAGTTTCTCGGCCCAATCGGGTTCGAGGAGGAACATGTCGTTGCCTATGAGGGCGGCTTCGTCGGCGTTTTCGCCCTCGCCGTCGTCGCTGAGGAGGACCCACTCATGGGGGTCGCCCTCGTCGGGTTCCTTTTCGAGGTAGATCGGCTTGCCGCCCTCGAAGCGGACGAAGAGCCAGTATTGCTTGCGGAGCATGGCGTGGAGAGCGGGGATGTGTTCGCCGTAGCCGCCCTTGATGAGGAATCCCTCGGCGTGGCCGATGCGGAGGGAGATCTGCTTCTCGTCGACCATGTGGTCGCCGATGTTGAACTTGTCGAGGTCGGCGATGCCGCCGAGGCGGCCTTCGGGGGTGAAGTAGATGTCCGGGCTGACGAAGGGGAGGATGGCGGCGCCGCCCGCGGCGAGTTCGATCCAGAAGACGACGCGCCGCCCGCGGTCGACGATCTGCTCCTTGACCACGGGGGCGAGGTCCTCGGCGGCGAAGATGGTGTTGTCGCCGGGTTGGGAGCCGGTGTTCATCTTGATGACGATGATGTTGCGGTCGCGCTTGGCGGGATCGACGATGGTCCTGTCGGAGTCGCCGGGGGCGGGGATGGTGTCGGCGAGTTCCTTGTCCGCCTCCTTGAAGAGGTTGGCGAGGGCGGTCTTGGAGACGTCGAAGCCGAAGCGACCCTCGATCTCGACGAGATAGAGGCGTGTGAGGTCCGGATCGTCTTCGTTGGCGGCCGAGTCCGGCTCTTTGTCTTCCTTGGCGGGGACTTCTTTCTTTTTGATCGGGTCGGGCTGCGGCGACTTGACCGCGACGGTAGGGGGCGCGGAGGTGTTCACGCCGCGCTTGATCTCGAGGACCTCGGTTTTCAGAAACGTGGTTTTGGCGGTGATGCCGTTCATCACCACGTTCATCGTAATCTGGGTCTCCGTCTCATCCAGGATCTTGCCGTCAACGATGCGGCCGGAGCGGAGCACGATGCGGTCGGGGGCGGGGTTGCCGGCTTGGGTTTCCTTTGGAGCGGGCTTTGGTTCCTCGGCGGCGAGGGCCGACATGGCTCCGGCGAGCCACAGAGGCGAGGCCAGGGCGAGGAGCAGGCCGACCTTTCGGATCAGGGTGTCGGGGCGTTCAGGTCGGGTCATCCCGTGTCTCCTTTGCTTTGATTCGGTCGTGCGGGGGGTTGGACCGGGCCGCGGGCGCGCAACAACCCCAAGAACAGGCGTATCAAAGGATTATAGAGGGGGAAGGGGGCGGCGGTTCCGTGGGATCGTGGGGGTTTGACCGAATGGGTCGTGTCGCAGTTTGAATGTGGCACGCCCTTTCCAGGGCGTGGCGCGGGGGACATGGGCTGGGTCGCCTCGGCGACTCTCCGAAAAGCCCATGCCACATTCCAACTGCGACACTACCACCGAATGCGGTGCTCGGGACCGATTGCCTGCGGACGGGGAAACGGCGGCAGGGTTGAAAAATCCGCTATTCAGGCGGCGGGGGCCGATAGGAAGGGCATGGCTACGAAGACTTCGTCCACGCGCCGGTCGGGCGCGTCTGGTTCCGGTTCGGACTTTCGCGCGTTGGCATTCCGCCGACTGATCTGGCTGGTGGGTCTGTTCGCGTGGGCGGCGCTGGCGGCCAGCGTGCTGTCGTTCAGCCCGAAGGACTCGCCGGGGCATGCGCTGGCGCCCTTGAATCCGGCGGAGGCGGTGGTCAACTGGATGGGTCCCGCGGGGGCGACGGTGGCGTATCTGGCGTTCGAGATGCTCGGGTCCGGGCTGTGGATTCTGTTGATCTGCGCGGGGGTCTTTCTTGCGACGGTGGCCTATCGAGGGCCGGTGGGGCACGTCGGGGTGCGGGCGGTGGGGGTGGTGATGGTGGCGCTGGCGTTTTCAGGGTTTCAGGCGCTGTTCGTGCCGAGGTGGAGCGTGTTTCCGGAGGGTGGAGGCGGGCTGGTGGCGATCGCCGGGGTGCATGAACTTTCGGCACGGTTCGGGGCGTTGGGGGCGGCGTTGTGGATCGCGCTGATGGCGGTGATCGGGCTGACGGTGGCGTTCGACGACTGGTTCGCGGCGGTGTCGCGGCTGGCGGTGAAGCCGATCGAGGCGCTGGCGAAGGCGAGGCCGATACTGGCGGGAGTAGGGGGCGCGATCGGGCGCGCGTTGCCCGCGCGGGCGGAGGCGCGGGTGAATGACATCGATGACGACCGCGGATTGAAGAAGGTCGCCGAGAAGATGCGCGTGCTTCCCGTGAAGGTCGAGGAGACGGTTGAAGTCGAAGCCCCCGTAAAGGAGGAGCCGGCGGTGGCCGTCGCCGAGGCGGAGGATGTGGTGGCGGAGGCGGCGATTGAGGGTGAGGAGGTTGAGGCCGAGGGAGACGAGCCTGAGGTGGATGACGAGGCGGAGTCCGCCGAGGCGGTCGATGAGGGCGAGGTTGGTGGTGAGGAGGAGGCGCAGGAGTTCGACGAGGCGGCGTTGCGGGAGAAGATTTCGCGGCTGCCGGTGCGGTTCGCGGGTCAGGAGCGTCGTGCGGCGACGACGGAAGACCTGGAGTTGCTGCGGTCGCAGCGTCTGACGGACGAGGAGGCCGAGCGGAACTACGTGTTCCCCGGTCTTGATCTGCTGATTAACCCGGAGGCGGGTTACGAGAAGGAACTGGAGACGTGGGTGCGCGAGCAGGCGACGGCCCTGGAGACGGCGCTGCACACGTACAACATCAAGGGCGAGGTGGTGGGGATCGAGTCCGGGCCGGTGATCACGCTGTATCAAGTGCGGCTGGCGCCGGGGACGAAGGTGTCGTCGATCACGTCGGTGTCGTCGGACATCGCGCGGACGCTCAAGGCGGTGAATGTGCGGGTGGTTCCGAACACGGAGGGGCTGGACACGGTGGGGATCGAGGTTCCGAACCGGAAGAAGGAGAAGGTCCGGCTGAAGGAGTTGATGACGCGTTCCGACGCGACGAGCAAGATGAAGTTGCCGCTGTTCCTTGGGAAGGACGCGAGCGGCCGGCCGTTGATCTTCGATCTTGCGACGCTGCCCCACCTTCTGATCGCGGGGACGACGGGGTCGGGCAAGAGCGTGTGCATGAACGCGATCATCATGGGGTTCTTGTACACGCAGAAGCCGAGCGATCTGAAACTCGTGCTGGTGGATCCGAAGGTTGTCGAGTTGTCGCAGTTCAAGGACATCCCGCACCTGATGTGTCCGGTGGTGACGGACATGAGCAAGGCGGCGGCGATCCTCGAATGGGCGATGGGCAAGATGGACGAGCGGTACGAGTTGCTGGCCGAGGCGGGGTGCCGGGACATCTCGGCGTACAACAGCCTGGCGTGGGAGGAGTTGAAGGAGCGGTTCAATCCGCAGACGGAGAACGAGGAGGCGCGGATTCCGCGGAAGTTGCCGTACATGGTGTTCGTGATCGACGAACTGGCGGACCTGATGATGACGAACAAGGAGGTGGAAGGGTCGATCGTGCGGATCGCGCAGAAGGCGCGTGCGGTGGGGATCCACCTGATTCTGGCGACGCAGCGGCCGCAGGCGAACGTGGTGACGGGGCTGATCAAGAGCAACATGCCCGGGCGGATGTCGTTCAAGGTTGCGTCGGGGATGGACTCGCGGATCGTGCTGGATCAGAAGGGGGGCGAGTTGCTGCTGGGGCAGGGCGACATGCTGTTCATCACGCCGCGGTCCTCGGCGCCGATGCGGGCGCAGGGGACACTGGTGGACGACGCGGAGATCCGGAATGTCGTGCGGTTCGTGCGGCAGGTGTCCGGTCCTTCGTTCGAGCGGCAGTTGGTGCAGTTGAAGGGCGGCTCGACGGAGGGGGTGGCGGAGTTCGGGTCGGCGGAGGAGCACGAGCAGCGGATGATCGAGTCGGCGCAGGAAGACCCGCTGTTCGACCGGGCGGTCGAGATCGTGCTGGAGACGCAGCGCGGGAGCGTGTCGCTGCTGCAGCGGCGTCTGGCGATCGGGTACACGCGTGCCAGCCGACTGATCGAGTTGATGGGCCTGGCGGGGATCATCGGCGGGCACAAGGGCTCGGTGGCGCGCGAGGTGGTGATGACGCTGGAGGAGTGGCAGGCGATGAAGAAGATCGCCCAGGCCGACGCGGAGGCGAAGTCGAAGCCCGCCGACCAGCCGAAGTTGTTCGAGGAGCCGGTTACGGCGAAGGACATCGCCGAGGTCCGGGCAGCGGTCGAGCCGACGCCGGAGTCCGAGGTCGAAGCCAAAGGAATCGCGGCGACGGATGTCGAGGAGGCGCCGTTTGACGTGGACGATGAGGATCCGGCGGTGGAGGCGGCGGCGGCCGATGCGGAACTGGAGGAGATCGGCGACCGCGAATCAGGCGAAGCACGTCCCTCTGAAGGCGACGCCTTCGGCCCGCTGGATTCTTCGGGCGAGGACGACGACGAGGTGGAAGCGGAGGTCGAGGATTCGTACGGATTACAGTCGATTCCCGGTCGGGAGCATCCGCCTCTTCGCTCGGAGACTCGCTCAGAAGCGGCTTCTCCGGATCCTGAAGACGATGTTGGGTCAGTAGCAGGGGATCGTGAAGTCGAAGAACCCGAAGTCAAAGCCGTCTCCGAGGCGCCGGCAGTCGAAAACGAGGCTTCGAGCAATGCCGAGGTCGGGGCAGACGCCGTGGATGCGTCCACCGCGGAGGACGAGTACGAATACGAGTACGTCGAGCTGGAGGAGGGGGAGACTCTTGGCGATGAGTACGAGGTTGTCGAGGAGCCGCCGACGAACGCGGAGATCGTGGTGAGGAAGGTGTCAAAGCCGCGGGAGACGACGGAGTCCTGAGGCGTCCCGCGTATCGCCGGGAGGCACTGGCGGACAAGCCGCCAGTGGCACGGGGCAAGGGGTTGGGTGCCACTGGCTGCTTGTCAGCCAGTGCGGACGACCTTTCG
>CAZBDZ010000017.1:0-107 GCA_964490785.1 uncultured Phycisphaeraceae bacterium | reverse complement strand
GAAATGGACGACTCCGGCGCTCGGCACTGGCGGACAAGCCGCCAGTGGCACAGGGCAAGGGGTTGGGTGCCACTGGCTGCTTGTCAGCCAGTGCGGACGACCTTTCG
>CAZBDZ010000016.1:25988-59438 GCA_964490785.1 uncultured Phycisphaeraceae bacterium | reverse complement strand
GGAACCGGCGCCCGCGTTGCGGGCTGAGTACCAATCCAGCCGCCCAAGTCCTCGGCAGTGATCTTGCGATTGCCCTGGGGGGCACCTGCCCACTGGCCGCTTGTCAATCAGTGCGGGGGCCGGGGGTGTTCGAATACGAAACGGATGGTCAGGGTGTTCGGCACTCCCTGACCCGCGGGACGGTTGTGGAGGGCGGGGGTTTGGGGGCGAGGGTCAAGTAGTGGCACCCGGCCCACACCACCGAGAGTTGGTCGTCATTCTGTTAGGCACTCTTACGCCGCTGGCGCGGATGGGCCTATTCCCTGGAGGATGACTTGGCGCAGCGTCGATGTGTCGCCGAACCGCCGAACCGCGTCGAGGATTTCCAATCCCGCCAGACGGCCGTCGGCGTCGTAGTCCGCGGCGATACCCTCGTCGAGGTGCTTGGTCGTCACCTCGGCCTCGCGGAACACGATGCTGAGCGCATCTACTTCGGGGTCGTATGTGAGCCTCATGGAGTATCTCCGATCAGTAATAATAGGTGTACACGGTGACGACGACGATCTCTGCCTGTTCATCAACGAAAATCGGCCTGACCTGGTTCGTCCGATAGGCTTTGCCCTTCCAGAGCCTTTCGAAAGGGAACTCAAGGCGACATTCGAACTTGCCGAGTTCAGCGGCCCCCCACGGCGCGCGTCGGATCGCCTTTTCAACCTCATCGATCGTGAATCCCCGCGACTCGATGTAGCCTCGTGCGTGCGCAGAGAGCCGGATCGGCTTTGTTCCCCTTGGCGTCACGGCCTCACTCCCCCTGATCCAGCACGGCCATGAAGGCCTCTTGCGGGATTTCGACGGAGCCGATCGCCTTCATGCGCTTCTTGCCTTCCTTCTGCTTCTCCAGGAGTTTTCGCTTGCGCGAGACGTCGCCGCCGTAGCATTTGGCGGTTACGTTTTTGCCCATGGACTTGATGGTTTCGCGGGCGACGACCTTGCCGCCGATGGCGGCCTGGAGGGGGATTTCGAACTGGTGGCGTGGGATTTCCTCTTTGAGGCGGACGAGGAGTTGTCGGCCGCGGTACTCGGCGTTGTCGCGGTGGCAGATGAGTGAGAGGGCCTCGACGGGGTCGCCGTTGACGAGGATGTCCACCTTGGCGAGGCGGTCCTGTCGGAAGCCGACGAGGTGGTAGTCCATGGTGCCGTAGCCGCGGGTCATGGACTTCATCTTGTCGAAGAAGTCGTAGATGATCTCGGCGAGGGGGATCTCGTAGACGAGGATCTGGCGTGATTCGCTGACGACGGTCTGGCTCTTGTAGGTGCCGCGGCGGTTCCCGCAGAGGGCCATGACGTCGCCGATGTGTTCCTTGGGGATGATCATTTCGAGGCGGACGATGGGTTCGCGGAGTTCCTTCCAGGTTGAGGGGTCCGGGAGTTCGGAGGGGTTATTAATTTCGAGGGTTTCGCCTGCGGTGGTTTCGAGTTCGTAGGTTACGGTGGGGGCGGTCTGGATGATTTCGACGCCGCCCTCGCGTTCGAGGCGTTCCTGGATGATGTCCATGTGCAGGAGGCCGAGGAATCCGCAGCGGAATCCGAAGCCGAGGGCTTCCGAGTGGACGGGGTGGAAGGTGAAGGAGGCGTCGTTGAGTGAAAGTTTCTGCATTGCCTCGCGTAGTTCTTCGAAGTCATTTCCTTTGGCTTCGGAGCCGGAGGTGGGGTAGAAGTCGCAGAAGACCATCTGCCTCGGCTCTTTGTATCCGGGGAGGGGTTCGGGGGCGGGGTCGTTGTCGATGGTGATGGTGTCGCCGACGCGGACGTCCTTGAGTGTTTTGATGTTGGCGACGAGGTAGCCGGTCTCGCCCGGGCCGAGGCCTCCGCCGGCAGGGTCGCACTTGACGGGCTTGGGTGTGTACTTGCCGAGTTCGGTGATGATCCAGGTGCGGCCGGTGCCCATCATGCGGATTTTGTCGCCGGGGCGGAGGCGGCCGTCGAAGACGCGGATGTAGATGATGACGCCGCGGTAGTCGTCGTAATGAGAATCGAAGATGAGGGCGCGTGTGTGCTTCATCTTCTCGGGTCGCGGCGCGGGGAGTTTTTCGCAGATGGCGGCGAGGAGATCGTCGATGCCGTGGCCTGTTTTGGCGGAGACCATGATGCAGTCTTCGGCGGCGAGGCCGAGGACGGACTCGATTTCCATGGCGACTTTTTCGGGCTGCGCCGAGGGGAGGTCGATTTTGTTGACGACGGGGATGAGTTCGAGGTTGTTTTCGACGGCCATGTAGGCGTTGGCGACGGTCTGGGCCTCGACGCCTTGGGTTGAATCGACGACGAGGATGGCGCCCTCGCATGCGGTGAGGGCGCGAGAGACCTCGTAGGAGAAGTCGACGTGTCCCGGGGTGTCGATGAAGTTCAGCATGTAGTCCTCGCCCTTGTGGCGGTGCTGAACGGTTACGGCGGAGGCCTTGATGGTGATGCCGCGCTCGCGTTCGAGGTCCATGGAGTCGAGGATTTGTTCGCGGGCTTCGCGGTCGGAGACGGCGTGGGTGGATTGGAGGAGTCGGTCGGCGAGTGTGGACTTGCCGTGGTCGATGTGGGCGATGATGGAGAAGTTGCGGATGGGCATGGGGAAAGCGAGAAGCGGGGAATGGGGGAGGGGGGGATGATAGCGGGGGTTGTGGTGGGGACCGGATGGGGGGCGAACATCCGTGCAGGGCAATCGCTTTATTGTGGTTGTCCCGGTCTCGCCGGCTTTGCAGCGAGGCCGGGCGGGTTGCAAGTTCGTCCCGGCCTTGCCGCGGACGGCAAGACCGGGGCAGCCTAACGGTCATGCGATTCTCCTGAACATTTGTGGGGTGCATGGCCTGGAAAGGCCATGGCACGGTGTAACGCGGGTGGCGGCGGGGGTGTAGATGGGGGTATGGAAGGCGTGGGGTCGGACTTCCGAAGAAGATGGTCATTGAGACAAGGAGCGATGCGATGAGGCGGACTCTTTCAGCGGCGGTGTTGATGGCGTGCGCGGGGTCGGCGTTGGGCGGGCCTTTGATGGCGGAGCGGGTGCTGCCTGATGCGACGTGGGTGGTGCATGTGGATGTGGAGGCGATCGCGGGGTCGAACATCTGCCGGACGTTGCTCGGGACGCACATCGGCGCGGAGATTCGCGCGGACATCGCGGAGGATGCGATGGAGGAACTGGGGATTGACCCGTTGAAGGATGTTCGCGGGGTTACGGTGTTCGGGCACTCGGAGATTGAGGGCGAAGCGCTGGTGCTGGTGAGCGCGACCGAGGCGATCGATGTGCCGTTGGGGAAACTGCCGGAGGTTGTGAAGGAGTATCGGGAGATTCGTGAGGGCGCTCGGGTGGTGCATACGTGGAAGGAGGAAGACGAGACGGTGTATGCGTACGCGGCGCCTGGGCGGGGCGCGGGGGAGCGCGTGGTGTTGTTCTCGGGGAACTTCGAGGAGTTGCGGCGGGGGATGCTGCGGCTGGAGACGGGGGGGGCGGAGGTGGCGCCGGCGTTGGAGCGTGGGCGGCCTGGGGCGGGCGCGTTCTTCTTCTTTGCCGCGAGTGAAATTCCGGATCTGGTGAAGGGGGAGGACGATCCGCCGGCGATGCTGCTGCGGCATGCGAAGGGGGTGGCGCTCGAAGTGGGCGAGCAGGGGAACGAGTTGCGCGGCGATGCGCGGATCACGACGGCGGGGGCGGAGGAAGCGGGGACGATGCTGCAGGTGGTGCAGGGGTTGATGGCGCTGGGGCGGATGGCGGTGGGGAGCGAGCCGGACCTTGCGCCGTTATCGAAGTTTTTCGACGGGTGCCGGGCGAGCACGGAGGGGTCGGCGCTGACGGTGTCGGTGCGGATCGACGCGGCGGCGCTGCACGAGACGATCAAGATTCTCGATGAGGAGCATCGGCAGGGATTGGAGGAGGGGGAAGAAGAGGAGGAGGAGATTCGTGAGGAGTTGAAGAAGGTCGAGAAAGCGCGCGGGGGCGAGAAGAAGGCTGAGTGAGCACGATCGTGGCCGAGCGCGGTGCGGCGGTGGTGTCGGCGCGGTCCGCCGGGTGCGGGGCGGCGGAGGCTGACGAGGCGCTGGCGCTGCGCGCGAAGGTCTGTGGCGGTGCGGTCGCGGCGGAGGCGTTCGGCGAACTGGTGGTGCGGTTCGAGGGGCGGATTGTCAGTTTTCTTGCGCGGCGGACGGGATCGCGGCACGACGCCGAGGACCTGGCGCAGGAGGCGTTTCTGCGTGCGTGGTCGAAGATCGGGACGTTCGATCCGTCGCGGCGGTTTTCGGTGTGGATGTTCACGGTGGCGGCGCGTGTGGCGGCGTCGGCGTGGAGGCGGGAGCGCAGACGCAGCGGACAGTGGAAAGTGGACAGTGGACATGAAGAAGGCGGGGAAGGGCGCGGCGAGGCGTGGAAGGCGGCGGAGCGGGTTTTGGATGAGGAGTCGATGAGCGCGGTGTGGCTGCGGTATGCGGGGGGGCTTGAGCCGGGGGAGATTGCTATTGTTCTGGGAAGGACGAGCGTGGGCGTGCGTGTGATGCTTCACCGGGCGCGGAAGAAGATCGCGGCGGAGATCGGAGCGGAACCATGAAGGGCAAGCGAGTTGAAGAGATGCTTCGCGCGACGTGCGATCGGGAGGTCGATGCGGGGACGGGGCGCGTGGCGATGCGGGTGAGGGGGCGGATGGAGCCGGGAGGGTCTTCGGCACCGATTGCTCAGAGCAGCGGTCGGTGGCAGGAGAGGTGGCACGGGCTCGCGGCGCTGGTGGTGGCGGGGATGATTGTTGCGGCGGTTTGGGTGGTGGTGGATCAGGGTCGGCCGGAAAGGGCGATTGTCGGCGTGCGGATCACGGCGGCGTTTGAACGGTCGGCGGAGCGGGTGCGCGGGCTGCGCGTCGAAGGGCCGATCGTGAATGAGGCGAGGCGGCTGAGGTCGGAGTTGGAGCGGGGCGTTGGTTTTGTGAAGGCGGTCATGCCGCGGGTGAGGGTCAACGGTTGAGCGGGGCTATCGGTCGGCGAAGGGATCGTTGGCGAGGATGTTTTGGCCGGCGAGGGCGGTGAAGAAGCCGAAGAGGGCGAGCGCGGCGGCGGCGGCGATCTGTGTGAAGGTTTGGCCGGCGTACCAGAGGGAGAGGTCCGTGGTTACGGGGAGGTTTCCGATGGCGTTGGAGGTGAAGAGGCAGACGGCGAGGGTGAGCAGGCCTACGCGGAGCATGACGAAGGTGAGGAGGGCGGCGATTCCCGCGGCGAGGGGGAGGGTGGTGCGATGGAACTCGAAGGCGGCGGCCTGAAGTCCGAAGAGGACGATGGCGGCGGCGATGATGGCGAGTGCGTTTCGGCGGAGGACGATTCGGGCGCCGATGAGGAGCATGGCGAGGAGCATGGTGATGGCGATGGCGGCGCCGGCGCCCGTGCAGAGGGTTGAGATGGTCGCGCGCGGTCCGCGCAGGGCGTCGAGGGCGCCGAGGCCCGCGATCGGGGGCACGCCGCCGAGCCATCCCGGGAGGGCGAATCCCACGCGGAGGCAGAGGTTGAGGATGAGTCCGAGCGCGACGCCGATGAGGATGTCGCCGCCGACGAGCGGATCGCGGCATCGGCCTGTGAGGAGCCTTGTCCAGGAGATGATGGATTTGGGCCAGAGCCTGCGGAAGACGGGTTCAAGGGCGGTGTAGAAGAGCCAGCAGACCATGGCGAGCCAGAGGGCGCGGGCGAGGGGCTTGCCGACGAGTTCCGGCGAGATGGCGGTGGCGATGGTGTCGCGTCCGAAGCCGACGCCGATCCAGGTGACGACCAGGATGAAGAGTGCGACGGCGGCGGCGCCGCGACGGTCGTTGCGTCCGGCGCGGATGTTTCGCCAGGCGAGGAACGCGCCGCCGAGCATGGCGGCGAGGAGGAGGCCGATGTTGGCGTATTCGAATACCTGTTCCGGGAGGCTTGCTTGGGCGGGCGGGTCGCGGTCCATGCGTGTCCATGGGTAGACGATGAAGAAGGAGACCGGCCTGCCGCGCTCCGAGGCGGCCTCGATGCGCACGGGGGTGGGCGGGACGGTCGGGATCGTTCCTTCCCATGCGGCCCTGTGATCCGAGGCCATGAGCGGTGTCCATCGCGGCTCGGCGGGAGTGAAGGCCGACATGTCAAGGCCCGCGTGGGTGAAACAGGTGGACCAGTCGAAGGGCTTTGTCGGGGCGGCGTTCTCGGGCGGCGCGGAGGGGACGCGCTTCGGGATCGCCTCGAAGCGGATGAGTCTCCCCTTCGAGTCGAGGAGGAGCCGCGCGCTTCCCGTCCAGGTTTGGACGGGATCGTCGAAGGAGGCGAACGGCTGCCAGATCTCATCCGGATGGAGCGGAGTCGGGCTTGCGCGATAGAAGAACTGCAGCGCGGGGAGGAGCGGATCGCTCAGGCGATCGGGCCAGTTCGGCTGCCCGGAGGTGTACGCGTCGGCTCGAAGGTGCTGGAGGAGGAGTGAGGATTGGAAGTATGCGAAGGACTCGTCCTTTGGCTTGTCGGAGTGGCCCAGGGATTTGAGGATGTCGCGGGCCTTGGAGGCCATGACGGCGGGCGGGACTTCGGGGCGGATGGCGGTGAGGAGGCTGGTCGATGAGTTCAGGGCGAGGAGCGTGATGAGTGCGATGGCGGCGGAGGCGAGGAAGGCGATCGCCTTGCGCGGGGGCATGGCGCCGACGCGGCCGGCCTGGGCGACCATTTCGGGCGAGGGCGTTTCTCCCGCAGCGAGGGCGGCGGCGAGGGGGTCGCCCCCCGGAAGGGCGGCGGCGACTGCGATGGCGTTACTCGGACGGTTCGCCGGGTCGGGATCGAGGCAGCGCTCGATGACGCGCTCGACGGCGGGGTCGAGGTCGGCGACGAGGGAACTGGCGCTGGTCGGCTTCGAGGATTGATGAAGGCGGCGAAGTTCGGCGAGGGAGGTGGCGCGGTCGGCCCAGGCGGGTTTGCCGGTGAAAAGTTCGTAGAGCACGAGGCCGAGGGAGTAGATGTCGCTGCGGTGCGTTACGGCGTGGCCGGCGAGTTGTTCCGGGGCCATGTACACGGGCGTGCCGGCGGCGACGTCTCCTCGCGCGGCGAGTTCGGCGACCTGCCCGGCGACGCCGAAGTCCATGAGCCGAGCCTGGCCCCTCCCGTCGAGCATGATGTTGGCGGGCTTGAGGTCGCGGTGGACGATGCCGAGGTCGTGGGCGATGGCGAGGCCGGCGCAGACCTGGCGCGCGATCTGGAGGGACTTGTCCTGCGGGAGGTGTCCGATGCGTCGGAGGAGGGAGGCGAGGTCTTCGCCGTCGACGTATTCCATGGAGAGGAAGGGTCGGCCTTCGATCTCGCCGATGTCGAAGACGCGGCAGACGTTGGGGTGGCTGATCTGGCGCGTGGTGCGAACCTCGGCGCGGAAGCGGTCGAGGCGCACGGCGTCGGCGGCGATGGAGGCGGGGAGGAACTTGAGAGCGCAGGACACGCCGAGGGCGAGGTCATCCGCGCGGTAGACCTCGCCCATGCCTCCCTTGCCGAGGAGCGAGACGATGCGGTAGCGGGAGACGAGGATTTGGCCGGGGGCGAAAGCGCCGTCGAAGGAATTGAATGAGGATGAAGTGAGCGGCGAAGGAGGTTGAGGCGGCGGCGCCTGAGCCGGGGGCATGAAGGCGCGAGTGGCGGCGCCTTGGGAGCGGGAATCGATGGTGGGGTCGTTGCTTGCGTGCGTGGCGATGGCGCGGCCACAGGCTTGGCAGAACCTGGCGTTTTCTGGGGCGTCGGCTTGGCAGGCTGGGCAACGCATTGGGGGACACCCTATCGTTTGGGCAGGAAATGGTTGGAGAAAAGGGGAATGAGGTGTGGCCGGGGCGGGCCGGCGCTGGCATAATAGAGGTCTGATGAAAGCGTTTTCATGGAGAGAGTTTGGGGTGGGTTGGGCGCACGGCACCGATTCCCTAAGGGCCTGTGTGAGAACCGAAAAAGGCGGGTGCCAAGGCCAGCGCCGTGGGCCCGGGCATTCGGACAGGGGCGCCCGCCACGGCCGACTTCGTCCGCCACGGCGGATCTTCGACTCGAAGACTCGCTCCGCCGGCCGTGGCACCTTTGTTGGGGTTGGATCGGCCTTGCTTGCGATCCAGGTTGCGCGCGGGGCTCCTGTGCAGGTGGTGTGGCCGGTGGATGGGGCGGACGACACGGCGGCGGTGGCGGCGTCGGCATATTCGGGGTTTCATGCGACGGGGGATTCATTCGAGGATCGGGTCGAGGTGCGCGACGGGCACGGAAACCTGGTTCGGACGATCACGAGCGCGGAGATGACGGGGCTTATGCCCTGGATGAGTCTTGATGGCGGGCCTGATGGGCCGAGCGCGATGGGATTCAGCGCGTCGGGGCGGATGCTGTTTGTCGCGGTGCATGACGACACGGTCGCGGGGGACGGGCAGCCTTCGGACGGGGTGTTGAGGCTGGATGTTTCGACGGGGCAGTTGACGCTGTTTGCGAGGTATGACTTGTTCGGGTCGGGGGCGTCCTTTCCGCATTTGGCGCTGGCGCATGTGAAAGGTCGGCTGTACGTCGGAGATTCGACGGGGACGATCCGCGTGTGGAACGCGAACCGGAACGCGACGGTGGGCGGGACGCTTGCGGGGTCGTGGCCCCTTCCGGGGGGCGGGACGACGGTGCGTGGGATTGCGATCGACCGCGAGAACACGACGATGTACGCGGCGAGCGAGAGCGCGGTTTTTCGCGCGCCGATTCCGGCGCTGCCGAGCGTGCAGCCGGTGTGGGTTCAGGTTGCGAACGGGTCGGATATCCGCGCTCTGGCGTGGAGCGAGCATTTCGGCGGATCGGCGAACAGCGGGCTGTACATCCTGAGCGGCACGGGGCCGGGGTCGGCGAAGATTGAGTATCTGACGATCGCGCAGGCTCAAGGCGGGTCGATTGTTACGCCGAGTCTTTACTTGAGCGGGGCGGCGGAGTGGCACGATCTTGCGGCGACTGGGGATGGGGCGCTGCTGATCGGGGCGGATGAGGACGCGGTGAGGGTTACGGATTCGACGGACGCGCGGCTGGGGTTCGATGCGTGGGTTGCGGACGAGTTCGCGCAGGTTACGACGTTCAGCAAGGGGCTCATTGATCCGGACGGCGAGCCGGAGGGATGGGTGATCGACGGGGACGTGATCCCGGCGTGGAGCCGGTTTCACCCCGCGACGCCGGACGGGGCGGCGTGGGTGGTGTTCAACTTGATCGTGAGCGATCGGTTGAACGGCGATGCGCAGGCGCTGCCTTTGGCGCGGGAAATCCTGACGAGGTACGGCGGGCTGGCGGCGGACGGGATCAAGCCGATGCGATCGGCGGACGGGATCATCAAGCACTGGCTCGATCCGTACACGGGAAATACGAAGGCGGGTTGGGGGGATGAGTACGCGACGCTGAGCACGATGAAGATCGTTGCGGGCGCGGCGCGGGCGATGACGTATTGGCCGGATGATCCGGTGATCGCGCGGGCGGCGTCGCGGATTATTTTTCTGACGAAGAACTGGGATGCGTATTTTCAGGCGGGTACGGATGCGTTGGCGTTCATCGGGCTTGCCGGGGGCGGGCCGGAGAACAGCGTGTGGGGCCGGCCGTTTAATGAGGGGATCATTTTCACGGAGGAGGCGTGGGTGTACGGCGGTTCGACGGCGGAGGCGGTGGCGGGGCGGTGGTTTGATCGTGCGCTGTGGCCGACGGGGACGTTTGTCTCGGGCCGACCGATCACGAGCGCGAGCGCGGGGCAATACGACGCGGCGTTTTTAAGTATCTACCCGGCATTACTTTCAGAGCCGTACCGGGCGGACCCGGCGTGGCGGGAGCAGGTGGCGAACGTGTATTGGTCGAACACGGGGTACACGGATGACGCGAATCCGAAGTACCTGACGGTGTTCTCGGCGGGGACGAATCCGTCGGGATATAACGCGGACTCGCTGTCGAATCATCCGTACAACATCGCGACGTTCACGTCGCTGGAGGGGCTTGCGGCGTTCGGGGAGGAGTCGGCGGCGTTCGCGGCGTATCACGCCTATCGCAAGGGCGCGCGGCAGGTGTTCAAGACGGGGGCGAACATGCTGTATCGGCGGTCGGATACGGATCGGTCGTATTCGCCGAACTCGGCGGGGCTGCCGGACGTGGTGCTCGGGGCGCTGGGGCTTGCGGAGTTGATGCAGCCGGGGGTTTTGGATGAGGTGCTTGCCGTGCCGTACCCGACGGTGGAGATGTGCCCGCAGGATGTTGATGGGGACGGGTCGATCGACGTGGACGATCTGTATGCGGCGGAGGCGGGTCCTTCGGATTTGAACGGAGACGCCGCGGTTTCCGAACGGGATCGGAACTGCATGCGAGATTGGTTGAGGCGGAATGAGGCGCGTGGGGAGTGAGTTTGGGGGAAAGGTGCCACGGCCAGCGCTGTCGGCTGTGGTCGTGCGCCAGCGACGTTCGCCACGGCCGACTGCGCTGGCCGTGGCACCCAGTCGGGGGGATCAGTCGATTGTCTGGACGTCGTTGGTTCCGCCGCGTTTGCCTCGGGCGATGGTCTCGAAGACCTTGTCGTGCGGGTCGAGGCCCATGGGCGTAAACGATCGGCCGTTGCCTACGTCGACTGGGATACCTGCGGTGTAGGGGCTTTTCTTGTTGGGGATCCACTCGATGTGAGCGTCGCTGAAGGCCCAGTTTCCGCCGGTTGAGCCGTGGTTGTCCTGGGCTTGGTATCCCTTGAGCGCGGTGGGGGCGTCGCGGCGCAGCGTGCCGTAGCGTGGGGGATCGTTGGCGTTTCCGTTGTCGTTGGCGTTGGATTCGTCGCCGATCATGGCGATGATGAAGGGGTCGTCCTGTTTGAGGCCGGCGACGTAGAGGTAACTTAGATTGAACCAGATGACATCATCAAGGAATCGATCGTTATCGGCGTAGGAAACACCTCCGCTGGAGGGCCGAGGCTCGGTGATGACGCCGGCGATGGTGTAGGGGGTGGCGACGATGTTCTGTGAGGTTGTGTTCTCGCCGCCGTCGAGGCGGTCCGAGGGGCATTGGAGCATCTGGTAGTCGCCGACGGACTCCATGTATTTCGACATGATGGGGCGCGACGGCGTTCGGGCCCATCGTCCGGAGGTTGCGTTCCATCTGAAGGAGGTTCCGGCGTTTGTGGGTGGTATGGCGTAGGCGCCCCGAACGGTGGTCGCGGTGCCGGTGTGCGGGCCACGTTGATAGAGGCTGTAGAAGCCGGCGTATCCGCCGTTGATGTGCTGGTTTCGGAAGAGGGTGCTTGCGGGGATGTCGGGGGTTGTTACGGCGCCGGTGAGTCCGGCCATGACGGGGTACCACTGCTTGTAGTCGCCGGAGTAGAGCGTGAAGACGTAGGCCTGCTGTCGAATGTTCGAAGCGCATGCGCCTCGGCGTGCGGATTCGCGGGCTTTGCCTATGGCGGGGAGGAGGATGCCGATGAGGACGGCGATGATGGCGACGACGACGAGGAGTTCGATGAGTGTGAACGCTCGTGGGCGGCCTTGGGCGGGGGAATCGTTGACTCGGCTCATCGGCGCATCCGGAGGGTTATTGTCGGCGATCAGGAAAAACGTTTTACCTGCCCACTGTATAGGCTTTTATACGCACCGATCAACCCCCGGTCTCCGACTTTCGCAGGATTTTGGTTTCCCAGATCGCCACGGAGGGCGGATTCCGGCGAATGGGCCGGTGGAGGTGGCTTTGGGGGCGGAGTGGAGGTAAAATGTTTTACCTGATCGAGGCGGGAAGCCCGAACAGAAGCCGATCGTTCGGCGATGAATCGGAAGTGATGATCTGAGCCATGTCCAAGTCTCGTGCCAGCATCCGCGATGTCGCGAGGGAGTCGGGCGTAAGCCTGACGACGGTGTCGCTTGTTCTGAACAAGAACGACCACCGGATTTCGGAGACGACGCGGCAGCGTGTGCTGGAGGCGATGCAGCGGCTGGCGTACACGCCGAGCCGGCTGGCGCGGGGCTTGCCGAATCGGAGGGCGAACACGCTGGCGGTGCTGGTGCCTGCGCTTTCGCATGCGTTGGCGGACGTGTATTTCGGGGAGGTGATCAGCGGGATTTACGACGCGGCGGCGGACCGCGGGTACCGGATTTTGCTGGAGGTTGCGAGGCGGGAGTACGTTCGTCGGCGGGAGTACATGACGCTGCTGGATGATTGCTCGGTGGACGGGATTCTGTTCATCGGATCGACGGAGGAGCACAAGTGGCTGTCGGAGTTTGACGGGACCGACAGGCCGATGATGATCGTGAACAACCATTTCAAGCAGTGGTTGCTGCGGACGGTGGAGTGCGATTATTCGGCGGCGGGTCGGATCGCGGCGGATCATCTGACGGGTCTGGGGCACCGGCGCATCGGGCATATCACGGGGCCTTCGGCGATGGTGGCGACGAGCAAGGATCTGACGGATGCGTTCGTGTCGCGGCTTGCGGAAAAGGGGGTGGGGATGCCGACGAACCTGATGATCGCGGGCGAGTACCAGATCGACCAGGCGAAGGCGGCGTGCGATGAGCTGCTGGCGCGCGAGGCGGGGTTGACGGCGATCTTCTGCTCGAACGACAAGATGGCGATCGGGGCGTATCAGTCGCTGAGGGCGAAGGGGCTGCGGCCTGGGGTTGATGTGTCGGTGATGGGGTGCGATGACATTCCGCAGGCGGCGCTGATTGATCCGCCTTTGACGACGATCCGGCTGGATTTCTTCGAGGTCGGTGCGGAGGCGTGCCGGCGATTGCTGAGCCAGATCGAAGGGGCGTCGCCGAACGGTGCGGCGAGCCAGAAGATGCCTGTGTCGCTGGTGGAGCGGGCGTCGTGCGGGAAAGTGGGTGGGTGATCGGCGGCGCGCGGTGGTCTTCGTGGGGCGGGTATCCTCGGTGTGATGTACTACTCGAAGTTGATGAAGGCTTTCGCCGTGCTGCTTGCGGTAGTGTTTCCTGTTGTTGCGCGCGCTGGAGATGTGTGGCGGATGGCGGGGTCGTTTAATGGGTGGAATGCGAATGATGATGGGTGGGCGATGCAGGCGAAGGGGGAGAGCGGGCTGCTGCATGTGCTGGAGAGGCCGATGTCGGCGGGGGTGCATGCGTTCAAGTTCGTGAGGAACGGGGATTGGGCGCAGGGACATTTCGGGGCGTCGGCGGCGGGTGAGGGGCTGGAGCAGCCGGGGGGGAACCTGACGCTGCGCGTGGTGGGGGCGGGGGTGTACCGGGTTACGCTGAACCTGCAATCGCGGACGTGGAGCGTGCTGGCGGTCAAGGCCGAGCGAACGGTGCTGGACGTGCGCGTGCAGGGGGCGGCGATCGATGGGCGGGCGGTTTTGATTGATGCGTCGCGGACGCTGACGGTGGACGGGTGGGACCGAGGTCGGCTGACGCTTGACGCGCCTGCGGGGCGGATTTCTGGGATTCAATATGTGGATCGCGTGGGGAAGCAGTTGCGGGCGGTGGTGTCGGGTCTTGGGCCGATGCGGCTGGTGGTTCGACTGCGCGACGCGGGAGAGGTTTTTGAGAAGGCGTTCGATCTCGATGTTGAGGCGGAGGCTCGGCTGTCGTATGCGACGGCGGGGGATCGGAACAATGTGCGGACTGTTGTGCTGGAGCCGGTCGGGGCGGGTGTTCGGCGTGCGGTGGTGGCGTTCGCGTCGGATACGGAGTTGACGGCGGTCGAAGTGTCGGCGGGGTTGGGCGAGGCGGTGAGGACGGAGAACGTGCGCGTGCCGGCGGGGCTGTATGCGGTGGAGATGCGTGATGGGGCGGTGGTTACGCAGCGCGATCCGTCGTTCCCGATGATGTTCATTCCGGGCGAGTGGAGATCGTTTGTGTTTACGCCGAGGGATTCGGCGGATGCGGTGCACCTGACGGGCGATTTCACGGGATGGGCGCGCAGGGCGGCGGTGGCTGGGCAGCCGGGGGCGATCGAGATGGCGGCGCGGAATGATGGGTCGTTCTTCACGATTGTGAACCTGCCGATGGGTGCGTTGCGGTACCGGTTCATCGTGGATGGGTCGATGGAGCGGTTGGATCCGTCGGCGCAGGTGAGCGCCGTTGGGCCGGGGGGCGGTCCGGCGAGCGTGGTGATGGTCGGGCCTGGGGTTGATGAGTTCCCGGCGGCGAAAGCGAACGCGATCGAGCGTCGGGGGGTTCGGCATGATCCGTCGTCGGCGCTGGATTTCACGGCGATTTCGAGGGCGCTGGGGCTGGCGGATGTTTCGCTGACGACGTTGCCTGGGGATGTGCAGCGGGTGGTGATGACGGTGGAGATCGCGTCGGCGGAGGGGCGGACGCGGGCGGAGGTTCCGATGGTGCGTTCGCCGGCGGTGGGCGGATTCGATCGGTGGTCGGCGCGGGTGATGACGGGCGAGGCGATGGCGTTGTATTCGTTCACGCTGACGGACGGGACGGAGTCGGTGAAGGTCGGGCCGTTCTCGGCGAGCATCGAGCCTGGGCTGGAGTTGCCGGCGTGGGCGATGGGGGCGGTGTGGTACCAGATTTTTCCGGAGCGGTTCCGGAACGGGAATCCGCTGAATGATCCGACCGGGCCCGGGGTGTTCAACAAGCCTTGGACGGACGATTGGCGCTCAATCACGCCCGAGGAGGAGAAGGCGTGGCGCGAGCGGTACAAGGTGCCGATGGGCGAACCGATGCCGGCGCGGAAGGGTGGGCCGCTGTTCAATGTCGTTTGGGATCGGAGGTACGGCGGGGATCTGCAGGGGGTCGCGGAGAAGTTCGAGTATCTGCGCGACCTGGGCGTCGGCGCGATCTACTTCAATCCGATCTTCGAGGCGGAGTCGATGCACAAGTACGACGCGACGGACTACCGGCACATCGACGACAATCTCTCGACGCCGGCGGGCGCCGGGCGCGTGGGGGCGACGGCGGCGGGGCCTGCGGGCGAGGGTGAGGATCCGAAGACGTGGGGTTGGACCGCGGGGGATCGGTATTTCGTGGAGGAGTTCCTGCCGGGGGCGAAGAAGGCGGGGCTGCGCGTGGTTCTGGATGGTGTGTTCAACCACACGGGGCGGCCGTTCTTCGCGTTCCGCGACATCGAGGATCGCGGCGAGGCAAGCGCGTACAAGGACTGGTTTTTCGTGAAGTTCGATGAGAACGGGGCGCTGAAGTCGTGGGAATCGTGGTTCAACACGGGTGCGTTGCCGAAGTTGCGGCAGACGGCGAACGGGGACCTTGTTGAGCCGGTGAAACGGCACATCTTCGGGATCACGCGGCGGTGGATGGATCCGAACGGCGACGGGAACCCGGCGGACGGGATCGACGGGTGGCGGCTTGATGTGGCGCTGGATGTCGGTCAGCCCTTCTGGCGCGATTGGCGGGCGCTGGTGAAGGGGATCAATCCGGAGGCGGTGATCATTGCGGAGATCTGGGACGACGCCTCGCCGCATGTCACAGGGGAGACATTCGACACGCAGATGAACTACCCCTTTGCGCGGCCGGTCACGGATTGGGTGGGCGTAAAGCCGGGGATGACGGCGCGGGCGCTGGAGGCTGGGTTGATGAGCGCGTTTGATGATTTGCCGCAGACGAACCTGATTCACCAGAACCTGCTGGGGAGCCACGACACGGACCGGTTCGTGTCGATGCTGCTGAACCCGGGGCGCGAGTATGACCAGGGGAATCGGCCTCAGGATCACGATTATCCGTACCGGGATGTGAAGCCGGGGCGGGAGTTGTATCGGCGTTCGTTGCTCGGGGTGGCGTTGCAGGCGATGTACATGGGCGCGCCGATGGTGTACTACGGCGACGAGGTGGGGATGTGGGGGGCGGATGATCCGAGCGATCGCAAGCCGTTCCCTTGGGATGATCTGGCGGGCGGGGCGATGAAGAACGCCGACGAGAGAGCGAACTGGGAGTTGCGGAAGGAGTATGCGAAGTGGTTCAACCTTCGGCGGGATCAGCGGGTCGGGGCGGCGCTGCGGTTCGGGTCGTTGCGGCACCTCGACAGCGGTGAGCCGAATGTCTTCGCGTTCGAGCGGGCGCTGAATGGCGTTCGCGTGGTCGCGGTGATCAACCGGCAGGATCGGGCGTATGCGACGGTGGGCCTTGTCGAGTCGGCGCCGGGCGGGCCGGTGCGGGTTGAGGGCGAGAGCGCGGCGTGGTGGGTTTCGGGGGGCGGGGAGTGAGGCGGATGCCATAGTCCTTCGCACTGGCGGGCGAGCCGCCAGTGGCACGGGAGGATCAGGCGCGATGGCGGGGCTCAGCAGCGCTCGAGTGTTCGGCCGAAGACTTCGTCGAAGTCGTAGACGGTGGCGAAGTCGTCGATGGAATCGGAGTCTGTTTTGCGCATGAGGCCTGCGTCGACGAGGGCGAAGACGATCCGGCCGAAGTCTTCGGTTCGTCGGATGCGCCAGTGTTCAAGGACGGTGCGTGCGAGCAGGCCGAACTGGTCGATGGCGAAGTCTCGGAGGCCGATGCAGAGTTGCCGGCCGGAGATATGGCGGTCGGCTTCAAGTTCGGGGACTCGGCCTTTTCGCTCCTCGATGCGTTCGACGGTGGCGCGGAGGCCCTCCTGGACGAAGGCGAAGGCTTCAGGCGGGTACGGGCCTGCGTGCTTACGGATGACTTCCCACGCTGAGATATCGATGTCGCTCACCTTGGTCCCTCTGGGATACGGGGCGGACTGCTGTGCGAGGCAGGTAATGGTATCGGTCAAATGGGGGGAGGCAAGCGGAAAGCGGATGTGGGGTGATGAAGTGATGGGGTGATGGGGTGAGTATTGGTGCGCGGGGAGGGGGGCTATTCGGTTGGTTCTTCAGTTCCGAACAACCGGCGGGCGACTTCGTTGTAGCGGGATTGAGTTCCATCGACGACGTTTGTGGGGAGGGGGGGGCCTGGGGGGCGCTTGTTCCACTCTCCTTGGGACGTGAGGGCGTTGAGGTATTCGCGGAGGTACTGCTTGTCGAAGGAGGGCTGTTCGCCGCCGGGTTTCCAATGGGAGGCGTCCCAGTAGCGTGAAGAATCGGGGGTGAGGGCTTCGTCGCAGAGGATGGGGGTGGGGTGGACGGCCGCGCGGGGCGTGCCGCCATGGTTGACTTCGCCGGTTGTGGCACCCGATTCAATGGGGAATCCGAATTCGAACTTCGTGTCGGCGAGGATGAGGCCTCGCTCGGCGGCGTAGTCGTGGGCGGCGGAGTAGATGGCGAGGGTGGTCGTGCGGAGTTGCTCCATGACATCGCGGCCGGCGATGGTGCAGGCGCGGTCGAAGTCGATGTTTTCGTCGTGGGTACCGACGGCTTCCTTGGTTGCGGGGGTGAAGATGGGTTGAGGGAGTTTGTCTCCGCGGCGGAGGCCTGCGGGGAGATGCACGCCGCAGATCCTGCCGGTTTTCTGGTACTCGGCCCATCCCGAACCGTCGAGGTAGCCTCGTGCGACGCACTCGATGGGGACGACGCGGCAGCGGCGTGCGATCATGATTCGGCCTTCGAGAGCGGAGGCCTGATCGTGGGTGATGGGTGGGGAGCCGAGGCCGACGAGGGTTTTCGGGTCGGTGGAGAGGAGGTGGGTGGTTGCGAGGTTTCGATCCTCGATGAAGCGGAACCAGCGGAGCGAGATTTCGGTGAGGAGTCGGCCCTTGCCGACGATGGGTGTGGGCATGACGACGTCGAAGGCCGAGATTCGGTCGGTGGCGACGATGAGGATTCTCGGGGTGTCGTGCGCGGGGTCTGGGGGGAGGTCGTAGAGGTCGCGCACCTTTCCTTCGCGGCGGTTCTGGAGAGGGAGGTCTGTTCTGAGGAGCGGAAGCACGCGGGTCAGGATAGCGGGGAATCCCGCGGCGGCTGGGGAGTTTGCGGGCGGGCGGTTTTCCGGGACAATGCGGGGTCGCGTCGCGTGCGGGAGGTCCGCGCGGGCGCGGTGATTTCGCGGGTTCGCGATGATTCGATTCGCCGTCCATGACAAGAGCGGTCCCGCGAAGGATTGGCCGCTGCATCACGCGCACCTGATCGGGAAGGAGGACCTGACGGTCTCCGGGGCGATCGGGTTCGAGAGCGGGATCATTACGTGCAAGAAGCACAGCGGGGACGCGGCGGCGCTGGGGGTGCAGGTGGACGCGGGGGCGAACGGCCGGCTGGTGCTGCAGACGTGTCTGTTGCCCGACCGGGAGCAGCCTTACAACTTGTTCGTGGAGTTGGCGCGGCATCGGCTGATGCTGCTGCTGAACAAGTTCGAGGAGTGGGCGCTGGTTGCGTTGCCTGCGGAGCATCCGGTGATGGCGGGCTTTGAGAAGGCGCGTGGGCTGTTCACGCAGGCGATCGCGACGCCCCACGACGGGACGGCGGAGTCGGCGTGCCGGATGACGGAGTTGGCGCGGGAGTCGCTGCTGCTGGGGATCGAGGCTGGGGAGCGGATGACCGCGCTCCAGGCGGAGCGGGAGTTGGCGGCGAAGGCGTCGGGGAAGCCTCTGGTTGCGATCGTGAACGATGCCGAGGAGGAGAAGCCCGAGCCCCCGCCGAAGCCGACGCTGGGGTGCATTCTTCATCCAGACCAGTTTTCCGAGCCGTTGCAGAAGGTGGTTGCGAAGACGTTTGATTTCGTGTCGGTGCCGGTGCGTTGGTCCGACATCGAGCGTGAGGAGGGTCATCGCAACTTCGTGGCGACGGATCGTTGGATTGAGTGGGCGGTGCGCACGGCGAAGTTGCCGGTGTGCGGGGGGCCGTTGCTGGACATGTCGTCGCGCGGCGTGCCTTCGTGGCTGCACATCTGGGAGAACGACTACAAGACTCTGCGCGAGTTGGCGTATGAGCATTTGAAGGTCGTGGTGACGCGGTATCGGCGGGCGGTGCCGCGGTGGACGGTGATTTCGGGGGTTCAGACGAACATGGAGTTGAACCTGCGGATGGAGGAGATGGTCGATCTGACGCGGCTGGCGGTGCTGACGGTGCGGAAGTTGCAGCCCCAGGCGACGATGCTGATCGAGATCAGCCATCCGTTCGGCGAGCACACGACGCACATCGATCGTGCGCTTGCGCCGGTGCTGTACGCGGGGATCGTGAAGGAGTCCGGGATTTCGTTCGACGGGTTCGGGGTGCGTTTGCAGATGGGCGACGGCGAGCCGGGGCGTGCGTCGCGCGACCTGATGCAACTGTCGGCGATCCTCGACACGCTGGCGTCGTTCGACAAGCCGATTCACGTGACGGCGGTGGGCGCGCCGAGCGGGGCGTTCAGGCCGCCGGCGGCGTCGGCGAAGTACGCGGAGTTGTACGCGGATCCGGGCTGGTGGCGGTCGTCGTGGAGTCCGACGACGCAGGCGGAGTGGCTCACGCAGGCGGTCGCGGTCGCGGCGGCGAAGCCCTATGTGCATAGCGTGTGCTGGCAGATGCTGTGGGACACCGAGGCCACGCCGGAGATGCGGCTTGGTGGGGTGATTACGGCGGATGGGAGGCCCAAGCCCGGGCTGAAGCGGATCGGGGATGTTTCCGCGGCGCTGCGGGCCGGGCGTTCGCCGACGGGGCTGGGGCCCGTGGAGGCCGAGTGAGCGCGGGGCAAGGCGGACGCGTGGCGCGTGGGCTGGGGGGCGCGGCGAAGCATGCGGCGACGGCGGCGCTTCTGGTCTTCGCGTCGGCGGCGTTGGTGTCGGCGATGTTGTCGCCGCGGTCGCCGGCGGGGTCAAGGGCCGCGGCGGTTCGTGGGGTGGTTGATCTGAACTCGGCGACGCCGGGGCAGTTGGAGGCGCTGCCTCGCATCGGGCCGGCGCTGGCGGCGCGGATCGTCGAGGATAGGGAGCGGAATGGGGCGTTCGCGCGGGTCGAGGATCTGGACCGCGTTCAGGGCATCGGGGCGCGGACGATCGAGGCGATTCGGGCGTATGTTGAGGTCAGGTAGGCATGTCGAGACCAGGATCACCGCCCGCTTTGCGGGCTGAGAGGAGAATGGTGATGCAACTGGGGCCTATCGGCTTGCGCGGGTGGCAAACGGGGATTGCTCGCTCCGGCGGGTGGGGAAGTGGGCTCTCTGAATGACCGACATGCAGGGGCCCGCATCGCGATGGCGCCAGCGCGTTTCGTGGGAGTTGTGAAGGCTACGGACAGGCTGAAAGCCTGCGCCACAGGTTTTTCAGAGATCCCAATGCTCTGTTGAAATGGTCGCATACTGCGCGCGAGTTGCACCCCTTCAGGGTGCAGACAGAGGTTTTGAGGGTGCTTTTTCCGGGGGCGGCGCTCGAAGACTCGCTCTGCCCCCGGCTATTGAATACCAGCCTTTCAGGCTGAGGACGGGGCATTTCAACAGAGCAGGATCCCAAGTGTGCTTCGACATGGATTCTTACTCCGGTTCAGGGTGTTGGGTAACACGGGGGACACTGGCGGGCAAGCCGCCAGTGGCACAGGGAGATCAACTGGGCCCCGTTTGCGTCGGGAGGTACGGTTACGCGGCCTTCTTTTGCTGGGACGGGGGAGGTGATTGTCTGGGTTGTTGTGGGCGGAAGAAGTCTGTTTCGATGGGGCGATGCTGGATGCGTTTGGCTTCTTCTTCGGTGAGGAAGCAGACGCCGGCGAGCCAGCGGTCGTCGTCTCCTCGGCGGACGCGGATGACGCGTGCGGGCTTGGTGAAGGTTGTGCCGTCGGGTCTGATGAAGGAGAGGGAGAAGAGGTCGTTCTGCGAAAGAGGCCAGGGGCAGGCGAGGAGGGCGCCGCCTTGGGAGATGTCCTCGGCGATGAAGTTGACCTGGTCGCCTACGGCGGCTGGGCCTACTTTCATCTGTCGGCGGATGGTGCCGATGACGGGGATGCGGCAGCGGGTGCGTTCGAAGCGGCGGTTGCGTTCGAGGCCGAGGGGGGCCAGGGCTTTCGATGGTTCGGTTTGGCGCGGCGGGGTGGTCATGCGGGCGGCATCGCAGTCGGAGGTGGCATGCCCGCTCCCGGGCGTGCGTCGTGCGGCATGGGCTGGAAAGCCCATGCCACGTTTGGGGCGGGGAGGTCATGCGGGACTCTTACAGATCGGCATGCGGTATGCGGAGTCGAATCGATTGGGGTCATTCCGTGCGTTGTCCGGGGGTGGATCGGCGAGGATTGCGCGGCGGTGGAGTGGTTATCGGAGGCGGGCGCTTGTGGGGGGCGAAGCGTGGCCTTAGCATCGGCCCCTCGTGATGACCTGCGGCGACAACACGTGGGTTTGGAAGGGCTCGCCGCGGGCGTGGGCGGCGGGGGTTTTAGTTGCGCTTGCGGTTGCGGCTGTCGGGGTTGCCGGGGAAGGGACGGGGTTTGACGGGAAGACGTTTTCGCAGGTGAACCTTCCGGCGCCGGCGCAGGAGGCGGCGGTGTCGATGGGGGCGCGGCGTGCGTGGACGTGGCGCGAGGAGAACACCGAGCGCGTGTACCTGGAGCGCGACGTTGTGGTGAGCATCGGGACGTATCAGTTCCGGGCGGGCAAGGCGACGCTGTGGCTTGAGCCGGTGCGGATCGATGGGCGCGATGCGGACCAGGTGGCGGCGTACTTTGATCGGGTGACGAATCCCGCGGGGGCGGTGGGTTTGTCGCAGCAGGGCGAGCGGCTGCTGGTTACGGCGATTGTGTACCGGGGGGAGCACACGTTGAGGGCGGATGTGCTGACGCAGGTGCGGCCGGAGGCGGCGCTGGTGGCGGAGGGAGAGGGTCGGCTGGCGCGCTTTCTGGAAGAGACGGTGAACCCGCCGGAGGCTGGGCCGGCGGGGGTGGATCGTGCGTCGCGTGGGCCGGGGCGTTGGCGGGAGAGGTCGTCGCCGCTGCCGGAGTGGATGACGGCTGATGGGCGCGAAGGGGTATCGGTGGCGGAGCGGTCGGCGATTGTGGAGGCGCGCGACGGGTTGGTGAGTTTTCATGCGGAGAATGTCGAGATTGTCGACGGCGGGGCGGAGTCGGAGCGTGCGGTGCTGCTGACGGGCGGGGTATCGGTGCAGCACGTACCGGCGCGGGGGCGCGGCGGGGAGACGGTGCAACTGACCGCCGAGCGTGCGGCGGTGTTCCTGGCGAAAGAGTCGGACGCGACGGGGGCGGAGTCTTCGTTCGACGAGGGGAGCGTCGTCGGCGTGTATCTCGAAGGGGATGTCGTGGCGACGACGGGGCAGTACACGCTGCGCGGGTCGCGGGTGTTTTATGACGTGAGGACGGACCGGGCGGTGGTGATGGATGCGGTGTTTTGGACGTATGACGAGGAGCGCGGCATGCCGCTGTACCTGCGCGCGGACGCGATCCGGCAGGAATCGCTGCGGCAGTGGACGGCGAAGGACGTGAGGCTTGCGAACGTTGGCTTTGCGGAGCCTCATTTCTCGATCGGGGCGACGAGCGTCACGATCACGAACGAGCCGCGGAAGCCGGGGCCGGGGGGCGAATCGCGCGGCGTGCGGACGATGGTGGACGCGGAGGGCGTTACGTTCCGCTTCGGCGAGACGCCGATGATGTACCTGCCTGGGCTGAAGGGAGAGGCCAAGCCGAGCGTTTTGCGGAGCATTTCACTCGACAGCGAGCAGGGGGACCCGATCCTGCGGACGGCGTGGGATCTGTACGCGCTCGCCGGGGTTGATGCGGAGGAGGGGGACGAGGCGACGCTGCTGCTGGACGGGTATTTCAACCGCGGGCCGGCGGGTGGGGTTGACCTGGATTGGAGGAGGCCGGGGCTGATCGGGTCGGCGTTCGCGTATGGGATCTACGACAGCGGGACGGACCAGTTGCCGTCGGGGGACGAGATCAATCACGAGGACGATTTCCGCGGCATTGTCGAGGGGGAGCAGGTGTGGTCGTTGTCGAACGACTGGACGCTGTTCCTAGAGGGTTCTTACATTTCGGACGAGACGTTCGTACCGGCGTTTTTCCGATCGGAGGCGGAGACCCGGCGAGAGTATGCGACGTCGGCGTACCTGCGTTACGCCGATGATGCGAGCCTGTTTTCGGTCGAGACGAGGGGGACGCTTAACGATTTCGTGACGAACCAGTACCTGCTGCAGAGTCTCGGGTACGCAACGGAGAAACTGCCGGAGGCGCGGTATGCGCGCGTGGGGGATGAACTTTTCGGCGGGCTGCTGTCGTATTCGAGCGACACTCGGCTGTCGGCGATGCAGTTGAACTTCAACGAGCCGACGTCGGCGGAGATGGGGTACAGCGAGGCGTCGAAGGCGCGGGCTGCGTTCGGGCTGGGTCCCGATGATTCGATCGGGGACGCGCTGCGGGCGGGGGGGATGCACGAGGACGAGACCTATCGTGCCGATACGCGGCATGACATCGAGATGCCGCTGCGGTGGGGGCACGTGAACATCGTTCCTTTCGTGAGCGGTCGCGGCACGATCTGGGACGACAACTTCGACGAGTTCTCCGGGCAGGAGGAGAACGATCCGTACAGGTTGTGGGGCGCGGGGGGGCTGCGCATCGGGACATCGATCGTGAAGGTGGATGAGGCGGTGGAGTCGTCGTTCCTCGATCTGCACCGGATCCGGCACATCATCGAGCCGAGCGCGACGGTGTGGACCGCTGGGGCGAACCTGAGCCAGAACGACCTGCCGATCTACGACGACGACGTGGAGAGCATCGGGACGGGAACGGCGGCGCGGGCGGGGGTGCGGAATACGTGGCAGACGCAGCGCGGCGGGGCCGGGGAGTGGCGGAGCGTCGATTGGCTCGTCGTGAACACCAACTACGTGTGGTCGTCGGACGACGCGGATATCGAGTCGCCCTATGGGCGGTTCATCGAGGCGCAGCCGGAGCAGTCGAACCTTGGGAGGTTTCTCGCGAACGACGCGGTGCTGCTGCTGACCGACGCGGTGGCGCTGACGAACGACCTCGTGTACGACTTCGAGAATCAATCGCTGGCGCGGATCACGGCGGGGGCGATCTTCGACCATGGGTACGGGTTCAGTTCGCTCGCGGAATACCGGTACCTGGATTCGCCGCGGGCGACGCTGGTGGACCTCGGGGCGCGGTACGAGTTCACGCGGAAATACGCGGCGACGCTGTCGGGGACGATTGACGCGGAGCGGTCGGAGTTTCAGGAGATCAACGCGAGGCTCGAGCGGCGTTTTCCGCAATGGACGGTCGATTTTCGCATCGGCGTGGACAATGTTACGAACGAGGTGAGCCTGGGGGTGGCGCTGAGGCCGGTGGGCTTCGGCGGCGAGGACCGCAGGCGGATCTTCACGCACGACCCGGCGGGGATGGACGAGCGTCCGCTCTTGGCGCCGGAGCGGCAGAGATTGGAGTGGGGGCCGTTTAAGTGATTTGTGGCACGGGCTTTCGAGCCCGTGCCGGAGGGGACCCGATCTTGCGGACGGCGTGGGTGGTGGTGTTCGGCTGCGGAGATGCGCGGGTCAAGTTGTGGTGTTCGCGTTCGGCGTCCATTCTGATTTCAGGAGTCTGACGAGCGCCTGATCGGCCCATTCGCCGAAGCGGAGGTACATCCTTGGGCGGAGGCCTTCGGGCACGAAGCCGCACTTTTCGAGGACTCGGCCTGAGGCCGGGTTCCTGGTGAAATAACCGGCGTGGAGGCGTTCGAGGGGGGTGCGCTCGAAGGCGAAGCGGACGACGGCGCGGACGGCTTCCGTGGCGTAGCCCCGGCGCCAGTGGTGTTTGCCGAGGACGTAGCCGAGTTCGGCGTGGAGGTGCTTCCAGTCGCAGTGCAGGCCGATGCTGCCGAGGTGGTCGGCGGCGTGGTCGCAGATGGCCCAGACGTAGGAATCGCCGGCCTGCATCCCATTCTCGACGCGGTCGATGAAGGCGTGGGCGTCTTCGATGCGGTAGGGGTGGGGCATGGTGAGCGTGTCGCGGACGACGTCGAAATCGCTCGCGTTGCGCGTGATGGTTTCGACATCGGCGCGCTCGACGGCCCGGAGCACGAGGCGCTCGGTGCGCAGGATTTCGATGGGCGGGCCTACGCGTTCCATTCGCCGGTGAACACCTCGACGGCTTCGCCCGTCATGAAGAGGTCGCCTGATTGGTCGTCCCAGCGGACGCCGAGCCCGCCGCCTGGCATCTCGACGCGGACCTTGCGGTCGAGGAAGCCGAGCGAGATTCCCGCGGCGGCGACGGCGCAAGCGCCGGTGGCGCAGGCCTGGGTCATGCCGGTGCCGCGCTCCCAGGGGCGCATGACGACGTGGCCTCGGGCTTTGATGTTGACGACGTGGTAGTTGATGCGTTGGGGGAAGGCGGGGTGGCGCTCGAACTTTGGCCCTTCGTCGGCGAGGTTGACGAGGTCCACCGGTTCCTCGATGAAGACGACCATGTGCGGATTGCCGACGGAGACGAAGCAGGCGGTTCGGTGATCGACCTTGTAGAGGGCGGGCTTGGCGTCGTCGGCGGGGGCGGCCTCGCGCACTTGGGCCCGGTCCACGGGGATGCGGTCGAGGTCGAAGATGGGCTTGCCCATGTCGATGGTCGCGGCGTCGACGAGGCCGCGGGGGTTGGTGTGGACGACGGCCTTCAGGGTACGCGGGCCTGCGTCGATGGTGATGGGCTTTTCCCTTGCGGGCACGACATAGCCGCGGTCGATGACGAACTTCGCGGCGCAGCGGGCGCCGTTGCCGCAGACTCCGCCGTCGATCCCGTCGGCGTTGAGGATGCGCATTCGCACGTCGGCGGCGGGGTCTGGGTGGTGAGAGAGGATGATGACGCCGTCGGCGCCGACGCCGCGGTGGCGGTCGCAGAGGGCGCGGGCGAGATCGTGCAGGTCCCGCCGCGCAGCGATGCCCGGCTCGGCGAAGGCGTCGAGGAAGAGGTAATCGTTCCCAAGGCCTTGCATCTTGGTGAAGCGCACGGAGGAAGAGTAGCAGGGGGAGAAGTGCGGGACGGCGACGGAGCCGGAGTCGCCGTAGCGGTAGCGTTCGATGATCTCGGTGCTGTACTGCCCGCCGGCGGTGCCGAAGCGCAGGACCGACGTGGTGCTGCCGAGGTGGTCCTGGAAGAGGTAGTAGTCGGCGCCGGAAGCGCCGCCCCCGGCGGTCCCCGGGGCCTTCCACACGTGGATCGCTTCGTCGATGCCCACGCCGAAGGTGAACGACGCGGCCGTCGACCAGTTCCCGGCGGCATCCGGCCGCTGCTCCTCGAGGACCTGCCAGTGCGAGGCTTCCGGGGGGCCGCCGTGGAGGAAGCGCGTGGTGCGCTCGTGCGCGTTCGGCGCGTCCGCGTCCACGACCTTGAGCACGCGCCGGCCGAGCGCGTCGTACCTGTAAAGATGTCGCTGCCCGCCGGCGTGATCGACGTACTCGACGAGACGGTTCCGCCCGTCCCGGATGAGGTCTGAAAAGCGCCTACTTGTCAGCGCACTTCCGAGCCGCCGTGTGGAGCACTTTAAGAGTGGCCTTTACCTTCTGACGGAGTTCACCTCTGCACGCTTCGTAGGCACGTCGTATATGCTCTCGAAGTTCAAAGAGTCGATGGTTCTTGACGGCATCGAGCGCCGACCATGTGTACGGGACTGTGAGGCCGAGCAAAGGCTTGAGGGTCTTGATCAGCGTAGCGCGGTCAACGCCGCGCAGCGCCTCGGGAAGCGGTACGCGCGCATTACCATAGCGTTCGTCGTGGATCAGCGACCGTATTTGATCGAAGTGTTCGCCGTCAGCGACCATCGTCAGGGTATTCGCGATGACCCATCCGAAATCAGGATCGCGCTGCGCGATCTCGCGGAACATCGGAAGCAGCACGTCGGCGCCGATGCCGCGTGCTTCGCGAACCGCCAGCGCCCGGATCACGGCGTCGCGCATGCTCCGCTCCTCGCGGCATGACATTCCCATCTCGGTGGCGAGCCGGAGCAGCACTGGAACGGCCTGCGGATATGGCTCCTTCGTGCGGAGGAGGTCGTTGATGCTCTCGACGTTGATGCCCGCGTCGTGCAGCGCCTTCAAGATCACGCCGTGGTAATGGTCGAGGCGGGCTTGATCCAGCAACGGCCACGGCGGCTTCTTCGGCAATGATGCGTACCACGCCGCGCGTTCCTCGGGAGTCATGTGTGCTGGTTGCTTCATCTTCTCATGGGTACGGAACGTGCGTGATCCGGCCGGATTGTATCTGCTGGAGTGCCGCGCGCGAGAACGTGGTTCCGGAAGGTGTGTGAAGTTGCATCGTGAGGCCGTCGCGTTGAGCGATTTGCGCGTAGTCCTCGAGTTGTCTCGTCCAGTCCAGATGCTCTACGTTCTTCGACTCCTTGAGCAGTTTGTTCGTTTTGTCGATCTCGTCGGGGATACGCTTGCGCTTTGGATCGAGAGCCGAAGTGATCCTCTCCTTCGGCTTCGTTGGGTCGATGCCCGCCAGGCGTTCGCCCGCGCGTCCCTTCTCAACGGCCGAGAGGCCGCCCGGCTTGGGACACTCGACGCGTTTGAGGATCCTTCCGGCAAAGATGAACGCGGAAAGATTGGGCGCGAGGCCTTCAAGGCTCTCATCGAGCCCCATGCTCGCCCCGGCGAGGCTCTTTTCGAGCTGCGTTGAATCGGGGTCGAACAGGACCGCCGAGTCCATGGTCTCTCCGACGCCGGGGACAACACTGGCCGCAAACGCGACCCCGGCAACAAAGCCCGCCGTCACTGCGCGATCGAGGCCTGTGTCGCGCGCGAACTCGCGCATCGCGGCGGCGCGCTGGTCCATGATGTGGTCGGGCGCCTGCAGCCCCATCGGATCCGTCATCCTCCCCGGCCTCATGCCGACGTAGGCGAACGGGTTGCCGAGGTTGGCGGGGTCGCCCCAGAGGCCGATGGAGTCGCGGCTGATGAAGCGCGCGAGGGACGGGTCGAGGTTGCGCGTGCGGTAGTGGTAGAGGCCGGTCTCGGCGTCGTACTCGCGGCCGGTGAAGAGGCGTGTGTTGGCAAAGGCGGAGTTCGCGATCGAGCCGTCGCCGCGGATGCTTCCGTCCTCGTTCAGGACGGCGACGGAGCCGTAGTCGCCGTAGCGGTAGCGTTCGATGATGGTGGCGGCGTAGACATTGTTCGCAACGCCGAAGCGCAGGACCGACGTGGTGCTGCCGAGGTGGTCCTGGAAGAGGTAGTAATCGGCGCCGGAAGCGCCGCCCCCGGCGGTCCCCGGGGCCTTCCACACGTGGAGCGCTTCGTCGATGCCCACGCCGAAGGTGAACGACGCGGCCGTCGACCAGTTCCCGGCGGCATCCGGCCGCTGCTCCTCGAGGACCTGCCAGTGCGAGGCTTCCGGGGGGCCGCCGTGGAGGAAGCGCGTGGTGCGCTCGTGCGCGTTCGGCGCGTCCGCGTCCACGACCTTGAGCACGCGCCGGCCGAGCGCGTCGTACCTGTAAAGATGTCGCTGCCCGCCGGCGTGATCGACGTACTCGACGAGACGGTTCCGCCAGTCCCAGGTGAGGTCGGCGTTTCTGCCCGACGCGCCCCCTCGGAGCGCGGCCAGCACGAGGGCAAGCGCCTCGCGCTCGGGGGCGCCCTCGCGCTCCGCTCCGCTTGCTTGCGCGCGCGGCTCGTCCGAGGCACACTCGGCGGCGTCGATGAGCCGTTCGCGCGCGTCCCACGGGAGCGTCGCCAGCAGCCGGCGCACCGCGCCGAGCGAGGCGCCTTGCGGGCCGCCCTCCCCTCGCATCGCTGCCGTGGGCCGGATCGAGACGAGGTTCCCCGATTCGTCCCATTCGAGCGTCTCGCGCGGCGAGGACGAATACTGATGGACTTCGGCGTCGAAGGCCGGCGTCCCCGACGTGCGCGCGTACTCGCCTGCCTGTACGCCGAGGCTCTCGATCCCGTTGAAATCCTCGTCGAGCAGCGTGAGGTTGTGGGCCTTGTCGAGCGTGTACTCCGCGTCGGCGTACGAGGAGTCCGCCCGCAGGCGGAAGGTGTTGACCAGCCGATCCAGGCGGTCGTATGTGCGCGTCGTCGGCTCGCCGGAGATGACGAAGGAATAATCCCGCGTCTCGAACGGGTTTCCGTTCGCGTCGCGGAGCAGCCCCAACGCATCAAACGCGGCGAAGGTCCCGCCGACGTAGCGACGGTGAAGCACATGCGCCGGCAGCCCGATGCCGCGGTCCCCTTGCCCGTTCACGCCGTTATACGCCCCGTCATAAGAGAAGATGGTCTGGGCGAGATAGACACCTCGCTCCTTCACGCGCGGGCCTTGCCACATGTAGTCCCCGAGAGACCCGCTCGGCAACGCCTCGGGCGCAGGCGCGCCCCACAACCCGACGAGGCGGTCGAGCGCATCGAACGATCGCTCGATCACCCGGCCGTTCGGGTATGTGATGCGCTTCAGGTCGCCGTCGATCTCGTAGGTGTATGCGACGGCCGCGGGCGCGGATGACAGCCCCGCGACATTGACAATGCTCTGCGTCTCGGCAAGGAGCCGGCCGAGAGAGTCGTGCGAGCGCGCCACGTGAGTATCGGGGTCATCCGCCGCGACGAGCAACGATCGCCCGTCGTATGTAAACGATTCCTCGAGGTCGCCCGCAACGCCTTGGCCCGGCGTCGCCACGCGCGAGACGACTCGATCAAGGGCGTCAAAGGCCGCATCCACGCGGCTGCCGCGCGAGTCAGTCGTGACCCGGGCGTTGCCGCGCCGATCGTAGCCGCTCGTGAAGTCGTCGAGGTTGACCGGCCCTTGCGGGTTGCTCCAGTCCGCGCCGGAGCCGACCTGTTCGAGCGTGCCGTCCGCGAAACGCGTCACGATCAGCCGATCCAGCGGGTCATAGGCGTACTGCGTGGTGTTGCCATTGCCGTCCGTCCGAGCGATAAGCCTTGACGATGCGTCCCATTTCTGCGCAAGGCTCACCCGCTCGGAGCCGGTCGGCGCCAGTTTGGTTTCCCTGAGCGTCTCGCGCGACAACCCGTCAAAGAAGACCGTTGTCGCGGTTCCGCGCGCGTTCCTCATTTCGACGATGTTGTTGCGGGAGTCGTATCTGAAGGAGCGGCTGTTGCGAATGCCGCCCCCCTGAGCGACTTCGACCGTTTCGATAAGCCTGTCCAGCGGGTCATGGGCGAACTCGGTTCGATAGATGGCCGGCGATCCGGGCCCGCCTCCCGAAGGCGCTTCATACCGATCCGTTCGGACGACGTTGGAACGCAAGTCGTAGAAATAAATGGTCCGGTTGTTCTCGCCCGCGACGACAGCAATCAGCCGTTGTGCCTGGTCGTACACGCGGTCGGCCGCCGTCCCATCCGGGTCCGCCGTTCTGGCAAGCAGTGAATCGGCGCGGTGGAAGAAGCGTGTGAGGGCCCATGAATCCGATGCGGTCGGTCCGGCGGCGGGATCAAACAGGCGGCGCGAGTTCAGGGTCAGCCGCCCGCGTTCATCGTACGCGAAGGTTGTTTCCGAGAGCAGGATGTTTGGGCCGCCCATGCCGGGCGCGACGTCATCCAACTGACCCTCGAGGGTCAGGCGCACGAGTCGCCCGGCCAGGTCGTACTTCCTGCGGGTGATGTTGCCCATGGGATCGGTTGTTGATGTGAGGCGGTCATACTGGTCATACTCGAACAACGTCTCCGCGGCATCGGATGTCCCGTATGCATCCACCACGGCCGCGCCGTGTCCGTTGGGCACGATGCGTCCGTTGGACGCGTACCAGAATCTGCGTGTGGCCGACCCGGGCGCTGATCCGCCGACTCTCTCCGTGAGGAGCAGTCCGCGTTCGTCATAGGTGCGCTGCACGATGTTGTCGGGCTGGCCTGCGAACGCCGCGCCCTTCTTCAGGAGGACGACCTTGTCGTTGCCGTCGTAGACCATCTCTTCGACGACGGACGCGGAGGCGTCGACCTCACGAACCGTGCGTGTCAAGCGGCCTATGCTGTCGTATTCATATGTGGTCGTGAAGTCCTCGTTCGCACCGAGAACACCTGCGGCGTCGCGGTTTTCAACGTCGACGCGCACAAGATTCAGGGCCGCGTCATAGAAGAGATCGCGCCGGTTGCGCACGCCGCCCGCGGCCGCCGTCGGGCGCGAGTCCTCACGGACGAGGAGATTCGCCTGGTTGTACAGGAACTCCGAGCGTTCGCCCGCCGGGTCAATGATCGCCGCGATATTCCCTGCCGCGTCGTACTCGTACGCCGTGATGATGCCGAGAGACTCCGAACCAACGGTCTTCGCTTGCAGGTACCCGTGGCCGACCTCGCCCGGAGTGTTCGCAAAGGTGAATGTGTCCACGCGCGAGCCGGACGCGACGACAGGATGCTCGATCCGGACGGTTTGGCCATGCGTGTTGTAGTAGCGTTTCTTGGTGGCGGCCTGCGGCTGCCGATCGATTGTCCATTGTCCGCTGACCGTCGGGTATCGCGTCTCGATCAGGTTGCCGTTTGCCGGGTCGTAGACATACTCCGTCCGGTTGCCAAGCGGGTCGATGTACGCCGTGGGGAAGCCCCACCCGCCGCAGCACGACGATCCGGCGCCCCCGAACGAGAACTCGTACTCCCAGCGTTCCTGGAAGCAATCCTCGCCATCGGGCCTGCATTCATGATCGAACTGCGGAATCGCGTCGCGGCCGGTGATGCGCTTGAGCGGATTGCAGCGCGCTCGGCTCGTCCGCCGCCGGGCCGTCGTTGTCGCTACACTCGGCGCGGTCATGGCGATTCCGCGTGCGATGCTTGTTGCTTCAATCACGACCCTTGCCGCGTGCGCGGATATGCGCGACATTGATCGTCGGCTGGAGCGCACGGTGGGGGAGCGGACGGATGCGCTGGCGGGCGGGGCGGTTGCGCCTTCGTTGCGGTCGGTCAAGGCGGAGGCGTCCGCGAGCATGTATGAGAAGAGGCCCGCGTCCGCGAATCCCGGGCCGGACGACATTGCGTATCGGGGGGCCGATCCGAATCGTGATGTGATCTCGCGGCTCGATTCGTACTCGGCTCCCTCGGCGGGGGGCGTGCGTTGGGCGCTGCCTGATGTTCTGCGCGTCTCTCAGGATTCGGCGCGCGAGTTTCGCACGGCGGAGGAGGATTACTACCTTGCCGCGATCCGGCTGCTGATCGAGCAGCACCGCTGGGGGCCGCGGTTCTTTGATGACCTCAGGACGTCGATCGGCGCGGACGCGGTTTCGGGGGACTATGACACGGCGCTGGACGTGATCAACGAACTAAGGGCGACGCAGAGGCTGCCTTACGGCGGCGAACTCGAGGCGAGGCTGATCACGACGGCCGCGGACCAGTTGACGCAGATCGCCGGGGAGCAGTACACGCAATCGTCGCAACTGGTGCTGAGCGCCGAGGTGCCGTTGCTTCGGAACGCGGGGCTGGTGGCGCAGGAGGATCTGGTCCAGGCGGAGCGCGACGTTGTGTACGCGGCGCGTGAGTTCGAGAACTTCCGCCGACGGTTTTTCGTGGACATCGCGTCGGACTATTTCGCGCTGCTGGCCCAGCAGGCGGCGATCGTGAACCAGGAGAAGCGCCTGGCGAGCGTGATGCAGTTCTACGAGCAGACGAAGGCGCTGGTCGAGGCGGGGCGCGAGCGGCCGTTTCAGGCGCGGAACGTCGAGCAGAACGTGCTGACGAGCCGGAATGATCTGATCAACTCGCGGGAGGCGTACATGCTGTCGCTCGATCAGTTCAAGGTTCGGCTGGGGGTGGCGGTCGAGACGGCGGTGGTGCTCGTTCCGATGTCGATCGACTTTCAGGACCCGGAGGTTTCGGCGACGGAGGCGGCGGAACTGGCGCTGCAATACCGCCTGGACTACCAGAATGAGCGCGACCGCGTGGACGATGCGCGGCGGCAGATCGAGATCGCGCGGAATCAACTTCTGCCGGATCTGAACCTCGCCGCGTCGGCGACGCTCAACACGGACGAGAACAAATCCGAGTCGGGGCTGGCGTTCAAGAACGACAACACGGATTATGCCGGTTCCATCACGTTCGGGCTGCCGCTGGACCGGGAGATCGAGCGGCTGCAACTGAGGCAGGCGCTCATCGAACTGGAGAGACAGGCGCGCGAGCGGGATCAGTTCCGCGACACTCTGGTTCTTGAGGCGCGGCAGGCGGTGCGCGAGATCGATCGGGCGCGGTTCTCCGTTCGCCTGCAGGAGCAGGCGGTCAAGATCAACGAGCTGCGTCTTGAGGAGATCCAGATCAAGCGTGCCGAGGTGGACGCGCAGACGCGGCTTGACGCGGAGAACGAGTTGCTGGATTCGCGGAACGCGCTCGACGAGGCGATCCGCGATCTGCGCATCGCGATCATCGAGTACCTGGAGCGCACGGGGCAACTTCGCGTCAGCGGTGAGGGGCGGCTGCGGGCGCTGCGGGGGATGAACATTGAAGTTCACGACGCGCCGGAGGCGCCGATCGGGATGCAGGAGGAGGAGAAGGGGCCGGCGGAGAGCGCGGAGCCGGCGGGGGATGATGATCGTTGACGAGGCTCTCGCCGGGATAGGCGATTCCAGACGCGCGCCGAAAACGGCGGTGTCCGCCAACAAGCGAACGCGTCGCGTGCCACTGGCTGCTTGCCGGCCAGTGCGGGTGTCGGAGGCGTGCGTTGTGTGATCGGGCGCAATCGGCGCTCGGCACTGGCGGACGAGCCGCCAGTGGCACAGGGCCTGTGATCGCGTGCCACTGGCTGCTTGCCGGCCAGTGCGGGTGTCGGAGGCGTGCGTTGTG
>CAZBDZ010000016.1:0-25888 GCA_964490785.1 uncultured Phycisphaeraceae bacterium | reverse complement strand
TCGTTCGCACTGGCGGACGAGCCGCCAGTGGCACAGGGCCTGTGATCGCGTGCCACTGGCTGCTTGCCGGCCAGTGCGGGTGTCGGAGGCGTGCGTTGTGTGATCGGGCGCAATCGGCGCTCGGCACTGGCGGACGAGCCGCCAGTGGCACAGGGGGGTTCATGCGGCTGCCGAGTCACACCGTTGTTCTTTCGCGGTCGCGGCCGGCTCGTTCGGCTTTGCGGCGGTCGCTTTCGTTCAGGAGGCGTTTGCGCATGCGGACGCTGGTTGGTGTGATTTCGACGAGTTCGTCGTCCTCGATGTATTCGAGGCATGCTTCGAGGCCCATCTTGCGCGGGGCCTTGAGTTTGACGAAGGCTTCCTTTGTGGCTTCGCGGAAGTTCGTGAGGTGTTTGGCGCGGGTGATGTTGACGGTGAGGTCGTTTTCGCGGTTGTGCTCGCCGACGATCTGGCCCATGTAGACCTTCTCCTGCGGCACGGTGAACATCACGCCGCGGTCGGAGAGGGCTTCGAGGGAGTAGGCGGTTACGGTGGCGGTTTCGAGCGAGAGAAGGACGCCTTGTCCGCGGCCCGGGAGTTCGCCGGTGACGGGGGCGTAGCGCTCGAAGGCGTGGTGCATGATGGCTTCGCCGGCGGTGGCGGTCATGAGTCGGCTGCGGAGGCCGATGAGCCCGCGGGAGGGGATCTCGAACTCGAGGTAGTTCCCGGCCTCGCCGCGAGGCTCCATGGTCTCGACGATTCCGCCGCGCTGCCCGACGAGTTCCATGACGGCGCCGACCTGCCCGTTGGGGCACTCGACGACGAGGATCTCGATCGGCTCGTGCAGTTGGCCGTGGATCTCGCGAGTGATGACTCGCGGCTTGCCGACGGCGAGTTCGAAGCCCTCGCGGCGCATGTTCTCGATGAGGACGCCGAGGTGAAGCAGGCCGCGGCCTGAGACCTGGAACTCGTCGCCCATGCCGAACTCGACGCGGAGGGCGACGTTGTGCTCGCACTCCTTGAGGAGGCGGTCGCGGATCTGTCGGCTGGTTACAAAGGTGCCCTCCTGCCCGGCGAAGGGGGAGTCGTTCACGCGGAAGACCATGGTGAGCGTCGGTTCATCGACCTTCACGGGCGGGAGAGGCTTCGGGTCGGCGGGGTCGGCGAGGGTGTCGCCGATGTCGATCTTGTCGATGCCGATGACGGCGCAGATATCTCCTGCGCGGACGTCCTCAGCGTCGAGGCGCGAGAGGCCGCTGAACGCCATGAGTTTCGCCACTTTCGCGTTTCGGCGTTCCCCGTGGCGGTCGAGGACGGCGACCTGCTGCCCGCGGCGGATCACGCCGTTGAAAACGCGGCCGATGCCGATGCGTCCGACGTAGTCGTTGTAGTCGATGGTTGTTACGAGCATCTGGAGCGGCGCGGCTTCGTCGCCCTTCGCGGGGGGGACGCGCTCGATGATGGCCTCGAAGAGGTCGCGCATGTCGGTTTTCTTCACGGCGAGGTCGGTGGAGGCCCAGCCGTCGCGGCCGGCGGCGTAGACAACCTTGAAGTCCAGGGCTTCGTCCTCGGCCCCGAGTTCAACGAGGAGGTCGAAGACTTCGTTGATGACTTCGTCGGGGCGGGCGTCCTTGCGGTCGCACTTGTTGATGACGACGAGCGGCTTGAGGCCGGCTTCGAGGGCCTTGCTGAGGACGAAGCGCGTCTGCGGCATCGGCCCCTCGGCGGCGTCGACGAGGAGGAGGCAGCCGTCGGCCATGCGGAGGACGCGCTCGACCTCGCCGCCGAAGTCGGCGTGGCCCGGGGTATCGACGATGTTGATGCGGATCTCTTCGCCGTTCTCGCGGTGATAGGTGACGGCGCAGTTTTTGGAGAGGATGGTGATGCCGCGCTCGCGCTCGATGGGGTTCGAGTCCATGATGAGGTTGTGCTGCCCGCCGGCGAGTTTGTCGAGTTCGCCCGCGCGGAACATGCCGGACTGCTTGAGCAGTTGGTCGACGAGTGTGGTTTTGCCGTGGTCAACGTGGGCGATGATCGCCACGTTTCGGAGTTGCGTGTTCATGGAGTGGTCCTGAATGGTCGAAACGCCCCGCCGGCGGGCGAGAGGTTCGTCCGCGCGGGGGAACATCATAGCGGGGCGGGGAGGGAGCGCACGCGAGCGGATTGCGGGGCCCGGGCAATCCATGATCAATCGGGTGCCCCGGTCTTGCCGTCCGCGGCAAGGCCGGGACGCACTTGCAACCCCGCCCGGCCTCGCTGCAAAGCCGGCGAGACCGGGGCAACCGAGGGCGCCGCAGGCTCGCCTTCGGGCGCGTGCGACTCCGTGCGACGGCACAAGCACTACGGCCGGATGAACCGCACTGTTGCCTCGCCTCGGATTGATGCTCGGTCGCCCTTCTTCAATGTCCACTCGGCCGATTCGATGGCGCGGGCGTCGGCGAGAATGTCGGCGATCGGCGGGGGGAGCGCGGCGTCGATCTTGTGCAGTGTTTCGGCGAGCAGCGCTGGGCGGACGATGCCGACGCTGAGCCAGGCTTCAGGCGGCTCATCCACCGGGAGGGGCGCGAGGAGTGCGATGCGAAGGCGGTCCACGGCGGCGTCGCCGATGCCGATGATCCACCAGCCGGGGGCGGGCGCTGGCGGCGGCGGCGCATCGTCGCGTGCGGCGTAGATCCAGGCGAGCGATTGAGTGCCGAGCCATGCCGCCATCGGCGCGCCGATCGCGGACCCGGCGAGGTTCAATGAGCGCACGGCGTCGGGGAAGGCTCCCTCGAAATCGTGCACCGCTGGGTCGATCGGCGAATCTGGGTTCTCGGGCCAAAGGCCTTGCAGCATCGACGCAATCATGCGATCGCCGGAAGCGGCGAGGGGCGCGGTGTCGGTGGTTTCAATCGCGGCGGCGAGTTCGAGTCCACCGGTTTCCGCGGCGGCGAGGCGGTAGGCGCGTCCCGGGCCGATCCACTCGCGGCCGTCGAAGTTCTTGAAGAATGCGGGCAGGCCGAAGCCCGGCGTTTCGAGGCCGAGCGTCGCGGGCAGGTCCGGGATGTTCCATTCCACGGCGGCGAAGATGGCGTCGTGGGCGAGCGCGTTGTACGCCGCACGCGTGCCTGTCGATGCGGCTTCGATCTGCTCCGCGACGACAGTCGAGCGCAGAAGGAGGGCGAGTTCGATCGAGTTCGGCGCCGGCTTGGCGCCCACGCCGACGATGGCGAGGCGTCCTTCCTTGTCCCGGCGTTTTGCGAGGAGGAGTGCCGCGGCGCCGCGCTGGATGGTGCGCAGGTCATCTCCGAGTTTTGATCCGGCGAGGCTGCGCTCCGCGCTTCGCCCGAGGGTCGCCAGCATCTCGTCGAACAAGGCCGGGGCGTCCGCGGGGGCGAGCATCACGGTTGATGCGGCCTTGCCCGATGCCACGGCGAGCCAGAAGCGCCCGTCTTCGAGCGAGAGGATGACCAGGCCCTTTTCGACGCGGCGCGGTGCGGGCTTCAGCATCTCGCGGAGGCGTGCTTCCGTCTCCGCGGAGACGAGGCTGACCATGATCCAGGGGGAGGGCTGTCCCGCGTCGGGGGCATTGCGCCGGGCGAAGACGACGCGCCGTCCGAGGAGTTCGTCGAACGCCTGTTCTCCCGGCATGTCGAGTGCGGCGGAAAGGGCGGCCCAGGCGTTCGCGAGGTCTCCCGCTTCGGCGAGGCCGACGGCTGCTTTTTCGAGAAGTGCTCCGCCCGGCCCCCGACGCCACTTGGCGGCGTCGTCCACCGCGACGAAAAGGTCCACTTCGGCGGGGATGATCGAGGCGGCTGATGCGGCGTCGCCGGCGCGGGCGAACCCGGCCGGTGAACCCGACAACAACACACAAGCCAGGATCATCAGGCGTTGAACAGGGGGCCGCATGAACAGTGTTTACCGGCGAGACGAGACAAAGACAACGCCCGCCTCGCCCTCTGGAAGAGTCTGCCCTTCGAGCAACACCCCGCCGAGGGACGATTTCATGATCGCCCATTGATCCGTGCCGGCTTCCTCGATCGGGACCCGCCGGCGGCAGACGGGGCGCGCGGGCCTCGCGCCCTCGTCGATCCAGAGGATTCGCGCGACGGGCGGATTCACGCCGCCGATCCACTCCTCGGACCAACCTCCCTGGGGCGACATCACGCGGCGGACGGCGATGGGCGACGGTCTGGGCGTCGGCATGGCGTCGGCGATTGAAGAGAAGACCGACCGAACGCCGGTGAACATCCCGGCGGTTTCAGTCGGCATCGACTGGACGACGCGGGATAGCGGCGTGGGGCGCGGCTGGAGGCTCATGGTGTCGGGGGCGAGGCGCTGGCCGATGAACAGGCCGCTCACCGTGAGGAGCAATCCCGCCGCCGCTGCGTAGCGGTACGTGAGCATCCGCCTGAACCCGAAGGCCGAGAAAAGCCCGTTGCGGGCGGCGACGGCGTCGAGGACGCGGCGCGAGAAATCCGGGCACGGCAGGCCGCGGTCGGCTTCTTTCAGCGTTCGCAGGAGGCGCTTTGTCGCGTCAAGACGGTGCGATGCTTCGCGGTTCGAGCGGATTGAGCCGAAGACTTCGCGCGCCTTCAGAGGGTCGATGTCGCCGTCGAGCATGCGGTCGACGAGATCGTCCGGAATCGGGGCGTCGGCCTCGACCTCGCGCGGCAGAGCGGGCTCGCGCTCCGGGGCGTTCGGATCGTCGGGATGGTCGCGGAACACAAACGACATCACAACTCCGCTTCAATCGTTGCGTCGATTCCCTGCTCGGCCTGCTCGTAAAGGAGGCGCATCTTCTTGCGCCCGCGGTGCAGGTGGCTCTTGATCGTTCCCTCCGGCATTTTCATGTAAGCCGCGATCTGCGAGATCGGCCAATCCTGCTGGTGGAACAGGAGCATGATCTGGCGTTGTTCTTCGTTGAGGCCGGCGAGGGCCTCGTCGAGACACTCGCGTGCCCGTGCGCGTTCCTCTTCGTTGATCGAGGGCGTGCTCGGATCGCCGAACCCGCCCCCGGCCGCGCCGACCACGTCGGAGTCGTACACGGGTCGGTGCTTCTGCATCGCGTTGACGTAGAGGCGTTTGGCGATGGTGAAGAGCCATGTCGAGAAGCGGAAGCGCGGGTCGAAGCGGTTCAGGTTCGTCAGGATGCGCACGAAGGCGTCCTGAACGATGTCCTCCGCGATATCGGGGCGGCCTGAGAGCCTGACCATGTAGGAATACAGCGACGCCTGATGGGCGCGGATCAGACCGTCCGCGGCGGCGCGGTCTCCCTGCGCGGCGAGTTCGATCAGACGCTGTTCTTCAAGACGGTTCATGGGGTCCCCAAAGGGATTGACGAGCCGAGGAGTGTACGCCCCCCACACGCCGGGGTTGCGGGAACGCCCTTTTCGGTAGTGTCGCAGTTTGAATGTGGCATGGGCTTTCCAGCCCATGTCCCCCGCGCACGCCCTGGAAAGGGCGTGCCACATTCAAACTGCGACACGACCCCCTTTTCGGCTCAAAGGGGCGTCCTGGAACATTGGGACGCTTGAAGATAGGGATTCAGTCGGGTCGAAATATACCGAACAATACGCGAATATAGGCTCAGACTCAGGCTTAACGGGCGAATGGCGGATTTCAGCCGGTCGGGAGCGTTCCGGTGGGTGGGCACGGCTGGCGAGGGGATGTGGCCCGGTCTCGAGGGCCTTTCGCCCCTTGGGTGCTCGGACGACGCGAGTGGCGCGGCGACCTTCGCCCGTCGAAGGGAGGGGGGAAGACAGGAAGAATCTCAGTGGCCTGCGACGAGTGGCTTGCTCGCCGAGCCTCGCCGCGCCACTCGCAACGTCCGTGCGCCCTGCGGGCGGAAAGGCGGACGAATCCTCGATGGGCCGCAGCATGCCGCGGCACCTTGATCGGCTTCTCAAACACGCTCGAAGAGGTACAAGGGTAAATACTTACGGCGGTCGCGGAGGTATTTCCCAGGAGGGCGGCGGATGGCACGGACCAAGGCAAAGCCGAGTGCAACGGGTCGTCGCAAGGCGCGGGAATCGGTCGTTGAGGTCAAGAGGCCGGCAAAAGCGGCAACCAGGGCAATCGCAATATCCCGGTCTTTGGACGCCGAGGTCGAAGAGTCGCCGTGGCGACATGGGTCCGCGAAGCCTCGGATCCCAGGGCCGACGATTCCGAGGCTTCGTCGCGGACTCCTCAGCATCGGCATCCACCGATCTTGCGATTGCCCTGGCGCGGCAACGCGGCGCGTGGCGGCCAAAAAGGGCGTTCTGCTGTCGGGCGGCAATCCGCAGATCGCGAAGGGCGAAGGCGACGCGCCCGTGCGGGCGTACATCGCGGCGATGCCGGGGTGGAAGCGCGACGTTGGCCGCCGACTCGACGCGATCATCGAGCGCGCGGCACCGGGGGTCCGCAAGGCGGTGAAGTGGAACTCGCCGTTCTATGGAATCGATGGGCGCGGTTGGTTCCTGTCGTTCCACGTCTTCACGCGGTATGTCAAGGTGGCGTTCTTCCGCGGCGCATCGCTCCGGCCGATGCCGCCGGGGATGAGCAAGGACAAGAACACGCGGTATATCGATATTCGCGAGACCGATCGCGTGGACGAGTCGCAGTTCGCGGCCTGGGTGAAACAAGCGGCGAGGCTGCCGGGGTGGGAGCCCAAGGGGGGAGCCCAATGACGCGGGCGCAAGCCTTCCGCTGCGATTATTTCGCGATGTTGCCGAAGGATCTGCCTAGCTCGGGTCCTCGGAACGCCTGGAATACGTCTCCATCAAACACATAAACCCCTGTCTGACAAGGGCTTATGCAAGCGAGGCGGACGGGACTCGAACCCGCAACCACCGGATCGACAGTCCGGTACTCTAACCAATTGAGCTACCGCCCCAAGTTGTTGCCGGGCAAGGGTTTGCGGCGGGCCGCAGGCCGATTGCCGGCGATGTCGGTCCCCGGAGGTGAGCCGGGGGGAGGGAAAGATATCGTGGCGAGGCGGGGGATTCAAGCGCGGGCGGGGAATAGGCGTTTGGACGAGTCGCCCCGGGTCTGCTGCGGCAGGCGGGAGGCTGTCGGGGTTTGAATCGACGCCCCTGTCGCACACGCTCGGGATGAGCGAAGGCTCTGCGTAGCGAATCCCGTGGTGAATCGACACGAAGTCGATTGGGAATTCGTCTGATTCGGGCATGCCCTGGAAAGGGCATGGCACGGGGGGCATGCCCTGGAAAGGGCATGGCACTTATTTTCCTTCGAACCAGTCGTGGCCGATGGATGCTTGGGCGACGAGGGGGACGGTGAGGGTCATGGCATGCTCCATGCGGTCCACAATGAGGCGTTTGGCTTCTTCGGCGGATTGTTCGGGAGCCTCGAAGACGAGTTCGTCGTGGATCTGGAGGAGCATGCGTGTACCGGGGAGTTGGGGCGGGGGGAATGAAGCGCCGTTTGGAACCCGAGGCTTCGCGGACTCATGTCGCCACGGCGACTCTTCGACCTCGGCGTCCGATCTTCGGTGGCCTGCGTGGTTGCTGAGTCTTGCGTGAAGATCGACCATGGCGATCTTGATGAGGTCCGCGGCGGAGCCTTGCGCGACGGAGTTGATGGCGGCGCGTTCGGCCTGGGCTCGCTCGGCGGGGTTCTTGGATTCAATGCCGTTGATGATTCGGCGCCGCTTGAGCATCGTCTCGACGTAGCCGAAGCGTTTGGCCTGGGCGATGCACTCTTCGAGGAAGGTGGTGATGCCGGCGAAGCGGCGCTTGTAGCCGTCGATGATCTCCGCGGCGTCGTCGTTGGTGATGCCGAGGCGGCGTGCGAGGCCGAAGGGGGTTACGCCGTAGACGATCCCGAAGTTGACCATCTTCGCGCCGTTGCGTTGCTCTTTCGTGACCTTGTCGATGGGGATGTTGTGGATTTGCGCGGCGACGGCGGTGTGGATGTCGTCGCCGCGGTGGAAGGCCTCGTTGAGGGCGGGATCGCGGGAGAGGTGGGCGAGGATGCGCAACTCGATCTGCGAGTAGTCGGCGGAGATGAGCACATGGCCCGGGGGGGCGACGAAGGCCTTGCGGATTTCCTTTCCGATGTCGGTGCGGATCGGGATGTTCTGGAGATTCGGATCGCTGGAGGAGAGGCGGCCGGTCGCGGCGCCGGTTTGGTTGAAGGATGAATGGACGCGGCCGGTCTCCGGGTTGATCTCGGCTTTGAGGGCGGTGAGGTAGGTGCCGACGAGTTTCGTGAGTTGGCGGTGCTCGACGATCAGGGCGGGGACGGGCGACGCGATGCCGGGGTCGGCGGCGAGTTTCTCCAGCACTTCGACGTCGGTCGAAAAGCCGGTCTTCGTCCGCTTGATCGGCTTGATGCCGAGGCCGGGCGGGTCGGCGTCGGGGGCGTTGAACAGGACGTCCGCGAGTTGCCTGGGCGAGTCGGGGTTGAAGGGCCAGGGCGAGGCGTCTTTGATCTGCCGGCGGAGTTCGTCGATACGGCGATTCAGGCGGGCGGCCTGGCGGTCGAGTTCGGCGGGATCGACCGTGATGCCGTTCCATTCCAGTTCGGCGAGGACTTCGACCAGGGGCATCTCGACCTTTTCGAAGAGGTCGATCAGTTGCATGGCGCGGAGTTGGGGGAGCATGATCTCGCGGAGGCGCAGCGACATGTCGGCGTCCTCGGCGGCGTAGATTGTCGCGGCGTCGAGCGGGACGGTGTCGAAGGTCCGCTGGTCCCGGCCGGTGCCGATGAGTTCGGTGATGGAGATGTTCTTGTGCCCCAGGAGCGCGAGGCAGAGGTTGTCGAGAGAGTGGCTCGAGCGCGAGGAATCGATGAGGAAACTCGCGGTCATCGAATCGAAGAGGTTGCCCGGCCCGCCGCGGATTTCCACCCCGTGCTTGCGGAGGATGAGCATGTCGTACTTGAGGTTGTGGCCGCACTTGGCGCGGGCGGGGTCTTCGAGGAGAGGGCGGAGCGCGTCGAGGACGGTTCTTTCGTCGAGGTGGTTCTCGGGTTCGGGCGAGCGAACGGGCACGTACCACGCCTCGCCGGGCTTCACCGCGAACGACAGGCCGCACAACTTGGCCCGCATTGGGGAGAGGGCGGTTGTTTCGGTGTCCACGGCGAAGGCGTCGGCGGCGCGGAGGTGCGCGACGAGGTCGTCGAGTTGGTTTCGGGTGCGGATGCAGCGGTAGTCGCCGGCGGCGGGGAATGCGGGGGTGGCTTGGGGCGATTGGTCGAAGAGGCCGCCGATGATGCCGGCGGGCGGCGCTCCCTGACGGTCGCGGCTTTGGGGAGCCGGCGTGAGCGACGATACGGGCGCGGCCCCTCGCTCACGCTCGGGGTTCGTTGAGGCGCCCATCAGCGTCTTCAACTCCTCCTGATACCTGTTGAATCCGAGTTCCTTCAGGATGGGCGCGAGGCGGTCGAGGTGAAGGCGCGAGACGCTCGCATCCTCCAGCGAGAACGCCACCGGCGCGTCGTGGCGGAGTGTTACAAGTGTCTTTGATAGGCCGAGCCTCGGGGCGGCCTCGCGCAACTTCTCGCCGCGCTTTCCCTTGATCTCGTCGGCGTGGGCGAGGAGGTTTTCGAGCGAGCAGTATTGCGCGATCAACTCCGCGGCGGTTTTGGGGCCGACGCCCTCGACTCCCGGGACGTTGTCGGCGGTGTCGCCCATGAGGGTGAGCATGTCGATCACCTGCTCCGGGGCGACTCCCTTTTCGACCTTGAGACGGGCGACATCCATCTTCTCGTCGGTATGCACGTCGTACATCTCGACGCGTCCCTCGGCGAGGAGTTGCTGAAGATCCTTGTCCTTCGAGACGAGGCGGACGGCGACCGGTTCGCCCTCCTTCCGCATGACTTGCGTAACAACGGTCGCCAGCACGTCGTCGGCCTCGAAGCCCTCGATGCCGAGCACGGGCACGCCGATCTCTTTCAGGAGCGAGACGCAGCGTTCGACCTGGGGCCGGAGGGCTTCGGGAGGCTCGTCGCGATGGGCCTTGTATTCGGGATAGATTTCGGAGCGGAAGGTTTCCTTGTCGCCGCTGACATCGATGGCGACGGCGAGGTAGTCGGGCTTCAACTCGCGCAGGAGTTTGAGGAGCATGCCGATGAAGCCGAAGGTCGCGTTCGTCGGCTCCTTGGTGATGGGGGACGACATCGGCGTGCGGATGGCGTGAAACGCCCGGAAGAACTGCGCGTGCCCGTCGATGAGATAGAGCGTCTTCATGCGCGGAAGGAAGGTAGCAGGCGTGAGGGCGCGTGGAAACCGCCTGAGACGACGCGGGGCGTCATGGCGGCTCGCGTGCTTGCGCGTGCGCGCTCCTTGGTGTGGCGGGTCGGCCGGCTCAGAACCTACACTTTCCGCATGAGAATCCTCGTGACGGGATGCAACGGTCGGCTGGGGCAGGCGGCGTGCGAGACGCTTCTTGCGGCGGGGCACGTGGTTGTGGGGCTTGATGCGCAGGCGGTTTCCGGGCGGCCGCATCGCGTCGTCGTTGACACGCTGCTGAATCCCTTCGCGGTGCATCGCGGGTTTGACCTGCTGGGAGGGGCGGACGCCGTCGTGCATCTTGCGAACCACACGAACTCGCTGGTCGCGCCCGCGGAGGTTGTCCTGCGCGAGAACCAGGCGATGAATACGAGCGTGTTTCTCGGGGCGTTGCAGGCGGGCGTGCCGCGGATCGTGTTCGCCAGCAGCGTGCAGGCGATGCTCGGCGGTGCGGAGATGGATGGGCAGGTGAACCAGCGGCCGCCGGCGCGGGCGCCCATCGACGAGACGTATCCCGCGTCGCCGACGAACGTGTACGGGCTGTCGAAGGTGCTGGGCGAGAAGCAACTCGATCATCTCTGCGACGCGGGTCGGTTCCCTCGCGCGGGGGGGGCGTTGTCGGCGGTGAGCATCCGCCTGCCGTACATCCAGAATGCGAAGGGCTTCGAGATGAGCGCGACGAAGATGGTGCTGACCGATTTTCTCTGGGGCGGGAGTGAATGCTTCGCGTACATCGCGCGCGAGGACGCGGCCGAGGCGGTCCTGCGCGCGTGCGAGGCGTCGGTCGCGGGGCATGAGGTTGTGTGGTGCGCGGCCCCTGACCCGCGGATCCCCGAGACGGTGGCGCAACTGGTTGATCGGTTCTATTCGGGCGTGCCGGGCGTGGAGGAGTGTCTGCGCCGGGAGTCCTTTGTGAACTGCGAAAAGGCGGAGCGGCTGCTGTCGTGGCGGGCGTCGCGCGTGATGCGCGAGGAGCGAGCCCGGAGGGGGTTGCCGCCGGTGGTCGCTCGCGCGTGACGGCATGGCGCGGGCGGGATCGAGTATCCTCTTGTCCATGCAAGGTCAGGCCCCATCGCCAAGGAAGGCGGTCAGAGGAACTCTCTTCAGGAGATTCTCTTCATGTGCTCCGCGCCCCGCCGCGGCGGGCCTTCGACTCCGTGGTGAACGCCCCCCACGCGGAGGCGCGGCATGAATATCTCGAAGTTCTTCGATCATTGGTCGATCCGCGAGAACCCCTTCAAGGCGGAGGAGGCGCGGCATGACGCGGTCTTCGCGCGGCTGCATGACGCGACGACTCACCCGGACTTTGAGAAGATCGTCGGCGATCTGTCGCGGCCCTCGGCGGCGATCGTCTTCGGCGAGAAAGGCAGCGGGAAGACCGCCATTCGGCTGCAGATCGCGGAGCGCGTCGCGGCGCACAACGAAGTGAATCCCGCGGCGAGGATTCTGCTCGTGCCGTATGACGACCTGAACCCGGGGCTTGACCGCTTCTGCGCCGACGCGCGCGACGACGACAAGGACGGCATGGAGATTCTCCGTCGCCTGAAGTCGTTGAGACTCGCGGATCATCTCGACGGCATGCTGAGCGCCGCGGTGCCGACGATCGTCGATGAAGTTCTCGAAGGGCGATCGGGGGGCGAGCCGGGGTGGCGCGCGGTGCGAAGGGCGCAGGCGTCGGAGAAACGAGACCTGCAACTGCTTCAGGCGCTCTATGATCGGCAGGACGGCTATGAGGCGCGGGCGGCGATGCTCCGTCGGCGGATTCGTGTGCCGCTGAATCGCCATCGGCTTGTCTGGAAAGGGCTGGCGGTGTGGGGATGGCTGCCGGCGGTGGCGGTGGGGGTGTTGTCATTCACGGTTTCTCGTGAGTGGATCGGGCCGATGCTGTGGCTTTGGGCGTTGGGGATCGCGCTGGCCGTTTGGGGAGTGCTGCTTTTCAACTGGTTCGTGTTCGAGCGCGTGTTCGTGGTTCGGCGCAAGGCGAGGCGCGTGTCGAAGCGGCTGCGCATGGCGGGCCGATCGGGCGGGCTGCTCGCGGCGGCGCTCGAGTTTCTGCCGCCCGAGGATCGGACGAGCGCGAATCTCCCTGTTGATGACGGCGAGGAGCGGCGGTACGCGCTTCTTGCGAAGTTGCGCCGCGTCGGGCGCGTGCTCGGGTATGGGGGCATGATCGTGGTTGTTGACCGCGTGGATGAGCCGGGTGTCGTCAGCGGGGACGCCGATCGGATGCGCGCGGTCGTCTGGCCGTTGCTGAACAACAAGTTTCTCCAGCAGGAGGGGATCGGCGTGAAACTTCTCCTGCCGATCGAACTTCGGCACGAACTGTTCCGCGAGTCCAGCGCGTTCTTTCAGGGGGCGCGGCTCGACAAGCAGAATCTCGTCGAGCGTCTCGCGTGGAGCGGGGCCTCGCTGTACGACCTCTGCAACGACCGGATGCGCGCCTGCCGGTCGCCCGAGGCGCCGCCTGTTGCGCTGGCCGACCTGTTCGATGACGAGGTCGGCCGGCAGGACCTTGTCGATGCGCTGGAGCAGATGCACCAGCCTCGGGACGCGTTCAAACTGCTGTACCAGTGCATCCAGGAGCACTGCTCGAATGCGACGGAAGACCAGGAGAAGTGGAGGATTCCGAGGCCGGTGCTTGATTCGGTTCGGAAGCAGCAGGCGGAGCGCGTGATGATGCTGCAACGGGGTTACCGGCCGGCGTAGGCGGCTCATTTCGGGTGCCGACAAGGGTTTTCGGGCGTTTTACTTGACCGTGCGCCGGTCCGGCGGCACATTGGATGACGGATCGGAGGATCGGCATGCCGCGAATCACCTCGGTCGAAGTTGTTGGCGCGCTGGCCCTCGCCGGTCTTGGCGCGACCGGGGCACGTGCCCAGCCGATCTTTCAGATCATTCCCTACGGCTTCCAGAGCGCCAACGGCTCGCCCTGGGCGCGGTCGGCGCTCGACGAGCACGGCGCGATTGGGCTGCACGTCGGCTATAGAACACAGGGGAATGTCGTCAACCTCTGGCGCCCGACCAGCGGCTTCTACTCCTCGGACACCTCCGGACTCACGATGGTCTCCGAAGCGATCAGCGCGAACGGCCAGGTCGTTGTCGGCTGGAAGGTCGATGGGTCATTGAACTATCCGACGCAATGGACGCTTGCCACAGGCGTGGTTCAACTTCCCGGCGGCAACCGCGGCGGGCGGTGCCTCGATACGTCGGCGGACGGGACAATCCTCGTGGGCTACGGCTCCTTCAACCCCGGCGGGCAGAAGCCGGCTCGATGGGTCAATGGCGCCTTCGAGCAACTCGCGCTGCCGGGAGGGCATTTGACGGGGGTGTGCGCCGCCGTATCCGCTGATGGCGCCGTGATCGCCGCGACCCTGAGCACGACGACTCCCGCGATGTGGACGCTTGAGACCGGCCTCGTGCCGCTCGCGCTGCCGCCGGGCGCGACGACCGGCACGGCGCAGGCGGTCTCTGACGACGGCACTGTCATCGCGGGCACGGCGAATGCCGGCGTCGGCGGCGGCCTGGTTCCGGTGAAGTGGATTGCGCCGGCGTGGACCCCCGTCGTTCTCGACCTGCCGACGTTTGCCCTCGATCCCTCCGCGACGCCGACGATCCGGGACATGAACCGCGACGGCTCGATGATCGTCGGCGAGTTGTACCTCTATTATCCCGAGCCGTATTACTTCAGCGCGACCCATTCCGCGATGTGGCGCGTGGGCAGCCCGGCGCAGACCATCGCGGCGTTTCTGGTTGATTCCGGCATGCAGGTCGAATACCTGACCTTGCTCGGCACGGGCATCTCACCGGACGGGCGGACGCTCGTCGGCCTGAACTACTCGGGCAACGAGTTCAACCCGGTGTACCAGCCTTGGTTCGCCCGGCTTCCCGCTCCGCACTGCTCCGGCGATGCCGACGGCAACGGGGCCGTGAACTTCGCTGACATCACCAGTGTCCTCACGAACTTCAACCTCGTGTGCCCGTGACGGGATCGCGGACTTGCCGTGGTACCTTGGAGGATGAAGGAGCGGCCCATGCCCAAAGCGATCCAGTTTTCCGTCGCGCTCGACAACACCGCCGGGACTCTTGCCCTGCTGTGCGCGCGGCTGCGCAAGGCGGGGGTGAATCTTCAGGCGGTGTCGGTGGTGGACAACGCCGAGAGCGGGTGGGTTCGCCTGATCGCGTCGCCCGCGGCGAAGGCGCGGGTCGCCCTGGAGCGCGGCGGGTACACGGTCTGCGCCACGCAGGTAGTTACGGCGCGCGTCGGCGATAAGCCGGGCGACCTCGAACGCCTCGCGGCGAAACTCGCGAAGGCGAATGTCAATGTCAACTACGTCTACGGCAGCGCGCCGAACTCGGGACCGGCGATGCTCGTCCTCGGCGTGTCGGATGTGGCGAGGGCGCTCAAGGCCGTCGGATAATCACGTTGCGCGGGGCCAGAGCCGCCGCCGCGAGGACTCCGCGGGGCGAATTCGGCGCTCTTTGGGGCATGAATTCGGTCCAAGGCGTTTGCCTTCCGCCGCGGGGCGGTCATAGTGAATAGGCTTCTTCCGAGGGCATGTCTTGGAGAGAGAGAGTGGCCCGAAAACCGCCAGGACATCCCGGCTGCGTGATCCCGGCGGCGTGGTTGCTGCTCTCGGCGGCGCCGGCGTTCGGGCTGCAGCCGGGGAACGTCCTCCTGGTTTACAACTCGCGGAATGCGGAGTCGCTTGCGATCCGCGAAGCGTACGTCGCCGCTCGGCCGGGCGTTCTTCAACTTGACCTCAACGACCCGGGCATGCCGGTCGGCTCGGTGTCGCGGAGCGACTATCTCGCGCGAATCCGCAACCCTATCCGCAACTTCATCAACGGCATCGCCGGGCCGGATGTGTCGCAGCAGGTGATGGCGATCGCGACGACGCGGGGCCTGCCGGCGCGGATTCTGAGCAGCGCGGGCGGGGCCGACGAGTTTGAGTTGTACTCGCGCTGGTCGAGCGTCGAATCGGAACTGGCGCTGCTTCAGCAGGACCTGGAGGCCGGTGGTTCCGCGTATCTGTCGAACCGCTTCAGCGGATGCGTGTTCAATCCTTATTGGCGTATGCCGGGCACGCCGATCGCGTCGTTCACGCGCGCCGCCGTGAAGACGCCGCGGCCCTTTGTGAACGTCCTCATTCCTCCCGGCCCGGAGGAGGTCTGGCAGGTTACTGACCTGACGCCCGGCGACATCTATCTTGTGTGTCGGCTCGACGCGGCGCCGACGCCCGCCGGGAACTCCGCGGCGCAGAACGCCGCCGCGTTGATTCAGCGGTCGCTGAATCTGGTGGTGGATCGCTGCGGCGTGCAGGCGCTTTTCGATGAATACGGCTCGCCGCCGCCGCCCGCGGGGTTCGACCTTGACGACGGGGAGTTCTTCCCGCTGTTCCCGGATCGGGCCGACTTCGAGAATGCCTCGGCGTTTCTCAACGCGTTCGGCATCGCCTCGCGCCACGACCACACGTTCAACTTCATCACCGGCCCGGAACTCGCGGACCAGGCGCGCCGCGTCCTCGCGCTGGGGACCTACGGCGAGAATCACGACTTCCTCGGCTGGGGCGAGAATCCGCCCGGCAACGGGTCGTATGTCAACACCTATGAGTTTCATCCTGCCGCGGTGTTCGTCGCTTACGAGAGTTGGAGCGGGACGAGCATCTATACAGGCGGCCCGGGGCGCGAGGATCAGCAGCAGTGCCTCGACTTCATCGCGCGAGGCGGGTCGTTCACGGTCGGGTCGGTGATGGAGCCGTTCGCGTACTTCATCCCCGACATGCAGGACCTGCTGCCGGGGCTTTTTTTCAGCCATATGACCTATGCCGAGGCGGTGTACGCGTCGCTGCCGGTGCTGAGTTGGCAGTTGATCCCGGTGGGAGATCCCTTGGCGCGTGTGTCGGTCGTGGGGCCGGGGCCGGCGCCGGCGGTTCGTCCCGTCGGGTGTCCGGGCGACGCCGACCGCAATGGGGTTGTGAACTTCGCGGACGTGACCAAGGTCATCACGCTCTGGGGGCAGACGTGCGCGGCGGGTTCATCCGTCGGGGATGCGAACAACGACGGCGTCGTGGAGTTCGCGGATGTCACGAAGGTGCTGGAGTTGTTCGGGAATGGCTGCGAACAAGCCCGCGCTACCGCACCAGCGACTCGTACAACTCCTCGATTCCCTTCCCCTGCGTCGCCACGGTTTCAATGACGGGGCGTTTGCCCGAAATGTCGCGGAGGTCGCGGAGGAGTTCGTTCTGGCCGTGGTGGTCGGCCTTGTTGCAGACGAAAACGTCGGCGATTTCGAGGATTCCGGCCTTGTCCATCTGCACGGCGTCGCCCATCCCCGGGACGAGGACCACCGCCGTGCGATCGACGTGCTTGCGGATCCTGGTCTCGTTTTGCCCGGCGCCGACCGTCTCGACGAACAGGAGGTCGAACTGCGACCCCGGCGACGCCCCGCCGATGAGTTGGACGATGTCGTCGAGGGCGTGGTAGTCCTCCCCGCTGATCGCGAGGGAGCGGTAGTAGACCTTCTCCTCGAAGCGGTTGAAGTCCACGCGCAGACGGTCGCCTAGGAGCGCGCCGCTCGAAATGGGCGACATCGGGTCGAATGCGACCACGGCGGCGCGGCCGAGCGAGGGGTCCGCCTCAGCGCGGCGGGCGTGCTCGGCGGCGAGGGCGGCGACGAGCGTGCTCTTTCCCGCGCCGGGCGAACCGGTGACGCCGATGACGCGCCGTGGTCGGCGCTTGGCCGCGTCGTCGCGGAACGGTCGCCCGAGGTGCGCCAGGGAGATGTCCCGCGCGAGTTGGGCGATGGGGTGCGCTGAATCGACTCGCTGAGAGAGCGGCTTGACCTCCGACTTGCAGGCCTCCACGATCTCAAGAAGGCCGACGCCGGTGGTGAAGCACCGCTTGATCCCGGCGTTGAGGAGAGTCTGGATGTCGTTCTGCGGGATGATGCCGCCCATGTGAACGGCGATATCCGCGCGGCCCATGTCGCGCAATCCTTCGACGAGCCTTGGGCCGAGGACGAGATGCGAGTTGCTCATCATCGACGCCGCGAGCAGGTCCGCGTCCTCATCCCGGGCGGAAACGGCGAGCGAGCGGGGCGTCTGCCACAGGCCCGAATAGACCACATGCACGCCGGAGTCCCGGAGGGCTCTCGCGATGACCTTGACGCCGCGGTCGTGCCCGTCGAGCCCCATCTTGCCCAGCAGGACGCGCGGGCGATGATCGAGGGTGGCGCAGCGGTCGGCCTTTTCAAACTCCGTCGTGGGGGCGTTCAACGTCTCGGCCATGCGGGGAGGATAGCGAGCGGCGGGGGAGGAGTGCGGGGGGCAAGCGCAAGATCCGTGGACGCCGAGGCTGAGTCCGCGAGGCCTCGGGTGCATCGGGCGCGGTCGCCTGCCCCGGGTCCTCGTGGAAAGGAGTTCGTGGCGGGATTGAAAGATCATCTCGAAACTCCGACGGTCCGCGTCACCGCCCGCCGAAGCGGGCAATCCCTGTTCGCCACCCGCGCAAGCCGATGGAACGCGGTTGCGACACCGTCTGCCTCCAAGCCCGCGAAGCGGGCGCCCGCTGTTTGCCACCGGCGTCAGCCGGTGGAAAGGGTGATTTCATCCCTCTTCCCCGAGCCCGCAACGCGGGCGTCCGCTTTGCGGGCGGAGAGACCATCTTGCTCTGTTGAAATGCCCTGCCCTCAGCCTGAAAGGCTGATACTCAACAGCCGGGGGCAGAGCGAGTCTTCGAGCGCCGCCCCCGGAAAAAGCACCCTCAAAACCTCTGTCCGCACCCTGAAGGGGTGCAACTCGCGCGCAATGTGCGACCATTTCAACAGAGCAAGACCATCTCAGAACCTCGATAGTCCTTCTCATCGCTCGTCGCGGCGGGCAGTGAAACGGGTTTCGAGATGGAATCTGAGTGCGCCGGTGGAGTTCACGCAATACTACCGTGCCATGCGATCGCGCCCGGATCGGGCTAACATCTGGGAGGCTGAAGGGCGATGGCTTCGAGTCGTGCTTCTGCCGGACGGCGAGACGGTTCGTAACGCATTCTTTGATCGCGGATTCAAGCCATGAAAGTGAAGTACTTTGCGGACACGGACACGTTGCTCTTCGAGTTTCGCGATGCGGACGTGGCTGAAACACGCGATCTCGACGAGACCACGACGCTCGACCTTGACGGGCAGGGCAACCTCTGTGCGATGACCATCGAGCACGCCTCCCGGCGGACCGGAAGCCCTGAGTTCTCATACGAGCAGATCGCGGCCTGAAGGCGGCCGCGCGGGGCCGTGGTACCCTTGCCTCTCATGCCCGCGTCGAACCCGCGACAGTATCGCTACTACGACATGTGCATGGCGGGGTTCGTGACGGTTCTTCTCTGCTCGAACCTCATCGGGCCGGGCAAATCCTGTGCTGTCGATCTGCCGTTCTCGCTGCCGATCATCGGGTCCGCGGTCGTGTTCGGCGCGGGCAACATCTTCTTTCCCATCTCGTACATCTTCGGCGACGTGCTCACCGAGGTCTACGGCTACGCGCGGGCGCGCAAGGTCATCTGGACCGGATTCATCTCCATGATCTTCGCCAGCATCATGGGATGGGTGGTCATCCGGCTGCCTGTGAACCCTGGGGAGAAGTACAACGAGGTCATCCAGCCGGCGCTTGAGACGGTGTTCGGAAACACATGGCGCATCGTCGCCGCGTCGATCCTCGCGTTTTGGGTCGGGGACTTCGCCAACTCTTATGTACTTGCGAAGATGAAGATCGCAACCGGGGGGCGGTTTCTCTGGGCGCGGACGATCGGCTCCACGATCGTCGGACAGGGCGTGGACAGCCTTCTCTTCTATCCGATCGCGTTCGCGGGTATCTGGGAGGGATCGACGCTGTTCAAGGTCGCGCTCTTCAACTGGTGGTTCAAGGTCGGGATCGAGGCCGTGATGACGCCGATCACCTATGGCGTGGTGGGCTGGCTGAAGCGAGTTGAGAACGAGGACTTCTACGACGAGGGGACGAACTTCACGCCGTTCTCGCTCAAGGTGTGATGCGCAAAACGAAACCCACTCGGCCGAGCGAGTGGGGTGATGATTCAGGTGGATCAATGAGCGTTTGAAGCGACCGGATCACCAGCGTCCGCCGCCGCCGCCACCGCGTCCGCCCCGTCCGCCGCCGCCCCCTCCGCCCCATCCGCCGCGGGGCTTATCTTCCTTCGGCCGGGCTTCGTTGACGACGAGCGCGCGGCCGCCGATGTTCTGTCCGTTCATCGCCTCGATGGCCTTTTTGCCTTCCTCGGGCGATCCCATCTCGACGAAGCCGAAGCCGCGCGACCTCCCTGTCTCGCGGTCGATGACCACCGAGGTGCCCACGACCGCGCCGTGAGGCTCGAACATCTGCCGAAGTTCCGCGTCGTTCACGCTGTACGGGAGGTTTCCGATGTAAAGCCGCATGTTGTGTAACCCGCCCGAGTCCCAGATATCCCGAATCGCGCGGCGCCCTCGGGCCGGGCGTCGCCGATCCTGCGAATGGAAGCCCGCCGGGGCGAGCGAAAGTCCAATCCGGCCGGAAGTGTATCGCGAATCGGCGGCATGGGCATTTCAGCCCGCGCGGGGCCCAGGGCAATCGCATTATTGTGGCTGCCCCGGTCTCGCCGGCTTTGCGGCGAGGCCGGGCGGCGTTGCAAGTGCGACCCGGCCTTGCCGCAGACGGCAAGACCGGGGCACCCTTTTGATAATGCGATTGCCCTGGCGCGGGGCGTGGAGCAATCACATCATCGTGGATGCCCCGGTCTCGCCGGCTTTGCAGCGAGGCCGGGGCGTGTGCCAACCCCGCCCGGCCTCGCTGCAAAGCCAGCGAGACCGGGGCATCCGAGAGGGTGTGGCCGCCCTGATTGAAAGCGCGGCCTATTCGCCCGGGATGTGCGAGATCGTTCCCTCCCACGGGCTGCTCGCACTCGCATAGAGCCGTCTGGGGATTCGGCCCGCGAGGAATGACTCCCGGCCCGCGATGCAGGCGTGCCGCATGGCGCTTGCCATGAGGACGGGGTCTTTCGCGTGAGCAATCGCGGTGTTCAGGAGCACGCCGTCCGCGCCGAGTTCCATCGCGATCGAGACGTCCGACGCGTTGCCGACGCCGGCGTCCACGATGATCGGATACTCCTCAGCCTTCCGTCCTCCGCCTTCCGACTTCAGCATTTCAAGGATGATCGCGATGTTGTTGCGGTTCAGGACGCCCTGTCCCGAGCCGATCGGCGATCCCGCGGGCATGACGCTCGCCGCGCCTGCGTCCCTGATCCGCATGGCCATGATCGGGTCGTCGCTGGTGTAGCAGAGCACGTCGAACCCGTCCCCGACGAGTTCTCGGCATGCGTCGAGCGTTCCCACCGGGTCGGGTAGCAGCGTTTTCTTGTCGCCGAGGACTTCGAGTTTCACCCATGAAGCGCCGGGATTCCCGAGTTGGTCGAGAATCTCCCTGCCCAGCCGCGCCACCCGAACCGCGTCTTCCGCGGTGAAGCACCCCGCCGTGTTAGGCAGGATCGTGTAGCGCTTCAGGTCGATGAAATCGAGGAGCGATTGGCCCTTGTCGTTGTACAGCCGCTCGCGCCGCACGGCGACGGTGACGACCTCGGCCCCGCTCGCATCGAGGGCGAGGCGCATGGTGTCGAAGTCGCGGTACTTGCCCGTCCCGACGATCAGTCGGCTGGTGAACGCGCGTCCCGCGAGGATGAATGAGTCGCTTGGCATCGGAGTTGGGCAGGGTCGAGAACGAGGGGCGGTCGATCAGCCCCCGCCGACGAGAGTAACGATCTCCACCTTGTCGTGTTCCTTGAGTTGCGTCTCGTCGTGCCGCCTCTTCGGAACAACAATCTTGTTGACCTCCACGGCACATGGCGAGGCCGACAGCCCCCGATGCACGAGCAACGCGGCGACCGTCGTGTCCGCCGGCAGGGTCTCGGGTTTTCCGTTGACGATGATCTCCACGCGATGATTGTATGGGCCGCCCCCCAGGCCCATGACGCGAGGTGCGGGACATGGCGAGGCAATTGCAAGATCAATCGGGTGCCCCGGTCTCGCTGGCTTTGCAGCGAGGCCGGGCGGGGTTGCAAGTGCGTCCCGGCCTTGCTGCGGACGGCACGACCGGGGCATCCACGAAAATGCGAATGCCCCGGGGGGCACGCCCTGGAAAGGGCGTGCCACGCTGCGCTCACCACTCTGGCGGGGGGCGCTCGATCCAATCGGGGCGGGGGAGGAAGGAGTAGGCCGGGGTGTCGTTGACGATCCCCTTCTCGACGGCGAGGCCTGCGTCGACGTGCATGTCGGCGAAGAGGAGGTTGGCCCGGACCTGGCCGAAGTGCCAGCGCTGCTGCCGGTCGCCGTTGTCGTCGAAGTTGTAGATGGGCTGGTCGCCGAGGACCCAGGTTCGCACAGGGTTGGCGATCGAAGGCATGCGACCGCCTCGGCGGGGGATCAGGGTTGAGATGGTCTCATCGCCCGGCGTGTCGTCGAGGGCATGGTCGTTGAGGTTGTATGACGTGCCGACGAGGCGGTAGACACTGGACTTCTCGAAGTCGGGCGGGATGAGCGGGTCGTCGGTGCCCTGATCGGAGGGGTCCTCGAAGAGCGGCATCTCGTACGACTGGGCGGCGGGGGAGTCGTCCTTGGGGAAGTCGCCCTCCCAGACGTAGCGGTTCAGCGGCCGGCCTCGCGGGCCGATGCGGTCGATGCCGAAGAAAGGGAGCGTGCCGAGCCGCCCGCCGAAGAGAGAGCCGATGTTCTGTCCCGCCTCGCCCTGTGTCGGCGTGCCGGCGAAGCCGTCAACGCGGACCTGAGGCAAGCGGTCGGAATAGTCGGCGATGTAGACGGTCAGACCCTGGCCGAGTTGTCGCAGGTTGGAGGAACATGACGCCGCACGCCCGGATTCGCGCGCCTTCCCGAGCGCGGGGAGGAGAATGCCGATCAGGATCGCGATGATCGCGATGACGACGAGGAGCTCAATGAGCGTGAAGGCGTTCCGGGGCATGGCGGGCGGCGCGGATGATGGAGTGAGGAAGGACGAACGGGCGAGGTGTACGAAGGTAGATGGCGACGGGGCCGGAGGCAACAGGGCACCGAGCGGGCGGCGGGAGCGCCATGAAACGCAAGTGGGCATGGAATCAACCTCGATGGCAACCCTCCCGAATCCATCTCGAAACCTGTTTCGTCGCTCGCCGCGGCGGGCGATGAGAGGGACTGTCGACGTTCTGTGATGGTGTTTCCGCCCGCGAAGCGGGCCCTCGCCGTTTGCCACCGGCGTCAGCCGGTGGTGGACGCCCCTTCGACCCTCTGCCCCAAGCCCGCGCCGCGGAATTGGGGGAGAGGAATGGAACCACCCTACCCACCGGCGTGCGCCGGTGGCAATCGGCAGTTGCCCGCTTCGCGGGCTTGGAGGAGAATGGCGCTTCAGCCGGGTGCCACGGCCAGCGAAGCGGAGGGGCGCGCAGCGGCCCAGGTCTATGCCGCCGTCAACTACGCGACGAACAACAACCTCTGGGGCCAGCCCGTCGCGGGCGGCGTCAACGGCGTGGGACCTTGGGGCTTCCGTAGCGGAATCAGCGCTAACGCCCGATGGATTTGGCATTCCGCCAACGGCGATCCGGACCCGACCACCCCGGGCTTCAACCACGACGAGTTCCTCGTCTTCCGCATCGCGGGAGCGGTGCCGACGCCGGGGGCGGCAACGCTTGTGGGGCTTGCGATCGGCGTGGCAACTCGCCGCAGACGCTGAGCGCCCCCTCCGACAATCTCGGGTGATTCCCGAAGCAGGCCGACCCCGTCGCCCTGCTATCTTCGTAGCCCCGCAAGGCGGCCATATCGGCCGCTTCTCGGCAGTGCCTCTTCATTTCCGCTTTTCGTTTTCCGCTTTCCGCTTTTCCCCCGGAGCCACCCATGCCCGCCACCAAAATCACCAAGACCGCCGACCGCCTCAACGTCCCCGACGAGCCCATCCTCCCCTTCATCGAGGGCGACGGCACAGGCCCCGACATCTGGCGATCCTCCGTCCGCGTCTTCGACGCCGCGGTGCAGAAAGCCTACGGCGGGAAACGCAAGATCCACTGGCAGGAAGTCCTCGCCGGCGAGAAAGCGTTCAACAAAACCGGCAACTGGCTCCCCGACGACACCCTCACCGCATTCCGCGAGTGCCTCGTCGGCATCAAGGGCCCGCTCACCACGCCCATCGGCGGCGGCATCCGATCCCTCAACGTCGCCCTGCGCCAACTCCTCGACCTCTACGTCTGCCTCCGCCCCGTACGGTGGTTCAAGGGCGTGCCCTCGCCCGTGAAGCGGCCTCAGGATTGCGACATGGTCATCTTCCGCGAGAACACGGAAGACATCTATGCCGGCATCGAGTACGTCGGCGGCTCGGCCGAGTCGCAGAAAATCCTCGACTTCTGGCAGCAGAACTTCCCCAAGGAGTTCGCCAAGGTCCGCTTCGGCACCGCCAAGGCCGTCGCCGACTGGCAGACGATGCTCGAAGGCATCGGCGCCCCGCACCGCGACATGAAGGTCGAGGTCGGCATCGGCCTCAAGGCGGTGTCCTACCTCGGCACCGAGCGCCTCGTCCACTCCGCCATCGCCTACGCCCTGAAGGAGAAGCGCAAGAGCGTCACCCTTGTCCACAAGGGCAACATCATGAAGTTCACCGAGGGGGCCTTCAAGGATTGGGGCTACCGCGTCGCCACATCCTTCTTTCGCAACCAGATTGTTACCGAGCGCGAGTCGTGGATCCTCGGCAACAAGGAGGCGAACACGGACCTTTCCGCCGAGGCGAACGCCAAGATGATCGACCCGGGCTACGACATGATGACGCCGGCCCAGAAGCAGGCCGTCGTCGCCGAGGTCGAGACCGCCCTGAAACTCTGGCCGACGCACGGCGGGGGCAAGTGGAAGAGCCTCCTGCTGGTCAAAGACGCCATCGCGGACATCACGCTCCAACAGGTGCTGACCCGCCCGCGGGACTTCAGCGTCATCGCCACGCTGAACCTGAACGGCGATTACCTGAGCGATGCGCTGGCCGCCCAGGTCGGCGGCATCGGCATCGCCCCGGGCGCGAACATCAACTACGTCACGGGCCACGCCATCTTCGAAGCCACCCACGGCACCGCCCCCAAGTACGCCAACCTCGACCAGGTCAATCCCGGCTCCGTCATCCTCAGCGGCGAAATGATGCTCCGCTACATGGGCTGGACCGAAGCCGCCGACCTCATCATCAAAGGCATGGACGGCGCCATCAGCGCCAAAACCGTCACCTACGACTTCGAACGCCTCATGAAAGCCGAAGGCGACACGCAGGTGCGCAAGGTGAAGTGCTCCGAGTTCGGCAACGAGGTGGCGCGGCACATGTGAGCAAAGGAGTGCGATAGCCCCTCATGAAAGTCCGGGACGCCAATCGAACCATCGAAGCGGACGGTTGGCATCAGGTCGCCACCCGTGGCAGCCATCGCCAGTTCAAGCACCCGACCAAGTCCGGCCGGGTCACCATCGCCGGAAAGCCGGGGGACGATCTCGCGCCCGGCACCTGGAATAGCATTCAGAAGCAGGCCGGGCTGAAGGAGAATCGCTGATGCGGTACGCCGTGGTGATCGAGAACGCTGGCACGAACTTCTCGGCGTATGTCCCCGACCTTCCCGGCTGCATTGCCACCGGGAGCACTCTGGAGGAAGCACGGGCGAATATCCGCGAGGCGATCCGCTTCCATTTGGACGGTATGCGCGAGGACGGCGAGCCCATCCCGCCGGCGAGTGCGGTCTCGACGTACATCGACGCGGAGGCGGCGTGATCCAGAGCCTCAAGAGCGAGGTGCTTTCACGCATTGGAGCTCGTGATGCCCGCCGAGTCTCCTCGGGCGCTTTCCAATCAAAGTCCCGCAGCATTCACGTGCGGTTCAAGACCACTGGTCCGTTCAGTTTCAACGTGAACCCTGCAACACTTGCCTGCGACTGGGAGGTGTGGATATGTGGCTCTGCGGAAACGTCCTACGTTGTCCCGATGGAGACGATCAGGCGGATGTACGAGCATCCCGAAGCCTACGTAGGCAGACGTCATCCGGAGATTAAGGTCGTCAGCGTTGACATCACTCGCCACAGGGCCACATTCGCTCGGCCGGGAGCGTCGGTCGATCTGCGTGGGTTTTTTCTGGCAACGCTTCCTGAAGCCGATGAAACCTCTCCGACGCCCTCGCCGCCCAGGTCGGCGGCATCGGCATCGCCCCGGGCGCGAACATCAACTACGTCACGGGCCACGCCATCTTCGAAGCCACCCACGGCACCGCCCCCAAGTACGCCAACCTCGACCAGGTCAATCCCGGCTCCGTCATCCTCAGCGGCGAAATGATGCTCCGCTACATGGGCTGGACCGAAGCCGCCGACCTCATCATCAAAGGCATGGACGGCGCCATCAGCGCCAAAACCGTCACCTACGACTTCGAACGCCTGATGAAGGCCGAGGGGATACACAGGTGAAGAAGATGAAGTGCTCGGAGTTTGGGACGGAGATTGTCAGGCACATGTGAGCGCGTGGCACGGGCTTTCCAGCCCGTGTGCCTTGAGACGGCGTAGACCTCTCCCCGGCGTGTTCGCCCGTGTCCTACGACCGGCGAGAAGTCCTCGCAGCCCTGGTCACCCGGCAGGGCGATCGCATTATCGCTTCGATGTGCCTCACAGCCCGCGGAGCGGGCGTGG